>JBGSIO010000017.1:0-71551 GCA_041742455.1 Nitrospira sp.
ACTCCTCCTTCAGATACCACCTCAGGAGCATCCGACGGGGAGTGCCGCATGCGTCGGTGTTCTTCGAAGACCGGTGGCGAGATCGTTTGGACCATCCTCCTCTCACCGGAGGCCGCACACCGCTTTTTTCAACAGCCCCAAAAACATAATGCGTGGTTATCTCAAAACAACAGAAACGTTTGTCATAAAAGAGGGTTTTTCAGCAGACTGCTAGTGTCGATCTTCGGCGAGCCTCGCTCACGGTTGAAGCGGCCTACGCGAAAAACGGCCGCACCCGCATGGTCCCACTCAATTCAACCGTGTTAGAAGTGTTAAAGACCCTCAAAGAAACCTCAACGAGTGAGTATGTGTTCCCCTACCAATCAATCGGGTCCAGCTTTCGGCGTGCCTCGCGTCGGGCGAACCTCCCAGGCGTGACACCCCATACTCTCCGACATACCTTCGCATCGCGATTGGTGATGTCAGGTGTCGATCTCCGGACAGTGCAGGAGCTGGGTGGCTGGCGAAAGCTCGCAAGGGTCGAGCGGTATAGCCATTTAAGCCCCCAACACAAGGCGAGAGCTATTGAACGGCTCGCCGAATTCCCCTTTACGCACGCTGGAGCAGTTGAAAAGGCTAAATTCGGTGAAGGCATCACAGCCGTTTCTGGCTCCCTAGGAACTCCCCTAGTGGACTGTGACACTATATTGTGACAGCATGTCAATAACTATCGTCGGCATGCTGGCTCTCGTGCTCGTATAGACCAACCAGGCGGACACCGCAGTTAGCTCGGCCCTGGCCGTGATTTGATCGGAAACCGCTATTGCGGCCGACATTCCTCTTATCCAGCATGATCGTTCTCGCTAGACCTCAACTGTATCGCAGCTTCCCCCGTGACAGCCATCTTCCCGAATCATCACTTTGAAATTTAATGGAAGGAGAGAAAGATGATTATCTCGCAGCATGGCAAAACCGCCGCTAGGCCACTCACATTCAATGATCATTTTGATCGTATGGCTAAGCAGACTGAATACCTCACGGGCCACCCCTTGGCGTTTGCGGCCGCCGCTTGCTTCCTCGCAATCTGGGCGATAACTGGCCCGTTCCTCCACTGGGGTGATAGTTGGCAGTTTACCCTTGTCTCCGTGACCTCCATTGTAACCTTTTTGATGGTGTTCTTGATTCAGAACACCCAAAACCGCACTCGTGCCGCCCTTCAACTGAAACTCGATGAGTTAATCCGCTCCACGAGCGGCGCTCACAATGTCATGCTGACACTGGAAGATCTGTCGCTGGAAGAGATAGAGACGTTCCGCATACACTATGAAAAATTGGCCACAACGGCTCGGGAAAAACTCAGAGGGGGTCAGGAGGATACCGGCACTCCTGAGATCATCATCAGATAGCTCCATCGAAGAAGTCACGGAGACCTGTTTTAGGCGGTTGATTCATTCGAAAGTGTGTTTGACCTCTCAAGGAAAGGAGAGCGTCAGCGCACATTTGAGGGAGGAAATACGAGGCAGCAGCCGTCGGCGGCGTGCCGGAGAGAGATGAGCGGCGAGGGTAACAGTGAAGCTGGGCGGGCGGTGCGCCTCGTATGTGATAGATCGGCCTCTGCCATGGCTACAACAAAAATTTGTTGGGATGTGGCGCGATTGATCCTACGCCCCGTTCTAGGAGGAAAGACGCGGTAAGGACTAATCCTCCAGTCGTTTGATAAGACCACCGGATTGCTAGATCCACCAAAAACTACACTTCCTTCAAGTGATATTCCCCTACCCTATTCCCTACGCCGCCCAGGATGGCGGCACGTCCTCTTACTAAGTCATTGAAAAAATGGAGCCGGCGACCCGGATTGAACGGGCGACCTGCGGTTTACGAATCAGTTACAAGGGATTGCTCAAGTCGTTGAAGACCTGGGCAATCCCGCCTCCCGTCAATCACAGAGCCTATTTCATTGTGGTTTGACTTCATACCAATTCGTTTCACTTCAGCTCGTTCCGTCGGTCTCTCTAACACCCTAATAACACCAGCTACCCTCGGCAGGATCGGCGCACCCCTACCGGGTCTATGGTTCAGGATCCATTTTCCCTTTGCGCCACAGGAACAAAATGAGAGGCCTGCTAGCGACCTATTGAATCCATAGGATTGCAATCAGTGCGCTCAGCAGCCCTACAATCAGAGTCAGAAGGGCCGCAATGAATCCTAGATCGTCACGAATATGGATGATTGCCCAATCGAGTTCCTGTTTGGACAATATCCGTGCTTTTTCTGTGGCGGGTCCCTCTATCTCTCTATTTCGCAAGAAAACATGTCGGCCGTACCGACTAGCAACCCAGATGCCAAGTAAAAAAGCCATGGTTGCCGCTACGATGGTCCATAGCATGACCTCTCTACCTCCTATGCGCCCAGTTTTATATGAAAATGAGTCATCTATTCAGTTGGCAGCCTGTTTAGTAGATACACGCTTTGCTTGAAGGTACTCGCGGTATTCTGACGCGCACCCGACACACCCGGCCATGACGGGCGGACCTCCCACCTGGTCATGCTCTGGGACCCATATTCGGTTTGCAGCACCATGTTAAAAACATGAAAGATAGGCTCCAAGTGTCTTCTAGGCGATGATCTATTCTTCACACAATGACATACTTTCATTTTAAATCATTCTTTTGGAAGGTCCTTTTGTCTGAACTCGTTCAGAGCATTAAGTAGACTTTTCATATCATCTGGAACCTCGTCTGGTTTCATGGCATTTACTATAGCAATGGCGGTAATTGTAATGGAGCAATCCTCTTGCATTTGTTTGTTGAGCTGTGAGAGTAGCTCCTTTCCGGGCACTAGCGATTTACGGCTTGACCACTCCTTCCATGAGGTTTCAAATTCCTCCAATAGCCTTTCATTGATTGTTGGGTAACTAAGACCAGGGTTTTTAGCTTTCTCTAATTGCGTCCGAATAGCAAGAAACTGTGCGCTTACCCTATGTTTCATTTTGTTACTCAGAGACTCTAGGAGTCTCTCTGAGCTTGGTTCATACGTAATTTTTCTATCACTACGTTTGTTATGTTCTAGAATCTGTTTTTTTATTGCCCTATCCAGAGCAACAGGTTCTAACAGATAGTTCTCAATTTCCTTCCTGCTATGTATATGAACAACATTGGCAAACTCTGAAAGTTCGCTATTAACTTTTTGCACTTCTTCTTGAGAACGATAATCTCGATCTAATATTACGGCCTTGAGCACTTTATTGCCCAAAGTTATTTCGATACCTTTACTCAAATCTGCAATTTTCTGAGGATTAAAGCCTTCCGAAGATATCACGGCAAAATCGGATCGGTTACTAATAGCTTGCATGCCAAGTTTCCTAGCAAATGCAGCTAGAATCTGAAAATCAAGACCTTCTACAAAAACTGCACGCCGAGACTTGGCTAATTGTGTCAACGTGGGATTCAAATTTGACCCTAGGGACCCAAAGACTGTTTGAAGCTGAGCAGGATCAGTTATCCGCTTGGCAGACCTCGCTCTTTTATTTATGATTAATAGATCTCCAGGATCCGCCTCCGAAATTATCTCTGTTGAGTGAGTAGCAATCAGAATATCGGATTCACTCTCCTTTAACAGACTGACCAACTGTCTCTGTAAATCCGAGTGAAGATAGATGTCTGGTTCATCGATAATTAGTAGCGTATCTCGTTTCGCACGGACGATAAATGTTAGCATTTGACACCACACCTGAAATCCAAAACCAGCCCAATATATTTCCCGCGGATATCTTTCCTCGGGGCAAAACATTCGTAAAGTTGGTTTCCTATCTCCTCTCATAGAAATTTCAGGTTTCTCTATGTCCATCCCTGGCCAGGTTGATTGGATAAGAGCTCTAAAATGAGGAAAATCATCTGAATAGTGGTACCAAATATTGCGGAAGTTTCTTGAAGCTCTATGCGTTAGCAACGCTCGTCGTGCAGCTTCCTTTTGGTATAGTGGTTCCTCGTGCTCAACTGGGCCAAGGACTGGTACAAACCCAACGCTTGCTTTAAATTCTCGATTGAACTCCGAGGGGGATCTCACCGTACGTCCTTTGGTTTTGCATATCATGTAGCAACTATTTGTTTCTAAAAACCAAAGTTCAATACGGTTACCGCTAGAAAATTCAAACACTACTATGGCTGGTTGTGTATCATCATAATTTGAAAACACGTTCTCTGTCGCAATGGGGAGGTCCTCAATGGGCACTCTGTACCCCCACGATTGCTCTTTGGGAAGTTGAATCAATTCAGGGTTGCGTGCCGCAGCTTTTCTCATCCCTTCCGCTAAAATTCGAAACGCTCCAAGAATTGTAGATTTCCCGGAATTATTGGGGCCAACGAGAATATTGAAACGACGTAGGGAAACAGCATACTGCTGTAAGGCTTTATAGTTACGAAACGACACGGAGATGAACTGATCTAATTCAACCATTCTATTCTTAGAAAATATAAGTCTTGAAAGTAGCGGAAGGCTACTTGTTTAACAACAAACTGTCAATGAACGGTTAAAGTGATCCTCTCAGGGTGATCGAGACCAGAGAGGCGGATGCGTTCCACTTTCCTGTTGTGTAGGATTTCGATGGTATCACCGTCTTTGACGGACACCACCTGTCGTTTGAAGCCAGTTGGAATGGGAGGAGCGAAAAGAACGAGCAGGAAAATATACGCATGTATGGATTGGTTCACCCCTTTCCTCTAGTGAAGTGGAGATAGTTTCCATGTGCCAATTCAATGACCATATAAGAACATGTTGGATTTAGTATCGCGGTCCCCAACTTTATTCTAGAGAGCTCCGAGTCAAAGTTACATCTTCAACCATGCGATTGTCTGCCTACAAGAAACCAGAAACAAAACGCCATGGCTTTAGTCGGGAGCTACTGCGGGCAAGGTGGGCCCAGCGAAGATCTATGCAAAACATTAATTGCGATTAATTTGAACGTATTGGCTTTCACCTTAATACTACTATTAGTCAAAATGTAGTATAATAGAGGTAGCACGTACATGCTAGGGCTGAACCCGTACTGGCGGATTCTTCGCCGGTAATCGCCTTTCTAAGTTTCCCATTCATATCAGAGTCGTTTTTGCAACACCCGAGGAGTGTGTAGCTCACTATTGCCATAAACGCACCTTCCACAGGGTGTCGTATTGACATGGGTTATTACGTCAACCGTCCCGGGGCCTAAATCTCTTAACGGAAGGAGTCGTATGCAAGAATCTTCACCCACCAATCTGTCCGTGGTTCGCCAGACGGTTTGTAAACACTTCCCATCCTTTTGGCCAGCTGTGGAAGCCTGTCTCTCGACATGTGCCACGCTCTTGCTTAAAGACAATGCCAACCCCGTGACCATGATTGTTATGGGGCCTGCTTCAGCGGGGAAGACGACAGTGACCAATATGTTTGCGGGGGCGCAATTCAACGGGGAGCCCCTCTGTTATCACTCGGACAGTTTCACCGCTGCCGCATTTGTCAGTCACTCGGCACAGGCCACGAAAGCACAACTGACGACCATTGATCTCCTCCCCAAGATCAAAGATAAGGTCTTGGTGACTCCAGAATTGGCACCGATTTTTCGAGGGGACCAAGATGAGCTTGTGAAGCGGTTTTCCGTTTTGACCCGGGTGCTCGATGGTCAGGGTCTAAAGACAGACAGTGGGGTGCATGGGGATCGCGGGTATGAAGGAGAGTATGTCTTTGCGTGGATCGGGGCCACCACGCCGATTAAAGGGCAGGTTTGGAAGGTGATGGCCCAATTGGGCAGCCGACTATTTTTCCTGCTTTTGGAAACAGGAAGCCTGTCCTTACCTAACGACACCCTCGAGGACCTCGTTAGGTCCCTTCACGGGGAAGTTCCCTACTCCGTCAAATTACAAGAATGCAAAGGAGTCGTCGGGGACTATCTCACCCAACTTTTTGCACGCCATGGAGGACCCCGCCAGGTGGAGTGGAACTCCTCCCAAAATCCTATACATGTGCTGGAGGGTATTGCCCAGTGTGCCATGCTCTTGGCCCAGATGCGAACACCCTATGAACCAGATAGCAAGCCGTCACACGAATCACCACAACGGGCGAACTCTATTCTCTACAACCTGGCTAGGGGTCATGCACTCATACATGGGCGTACTGTGCTGGCAGAAACAGACCTTCCTATGGTGGCTCAAGTGGCGTTGTCCTCTATGCTGAGTCATCGAAGGGCTTTGTGGCTGGCGATGGGACAGAACCAGGGGCAACCTTTAACAGTGAAACAGGTCAGTAACGCCCTAGAAGTGAGTCCCAATACAGCACAAGAGCGGATGCAGGAAATGGCATGGCTTGGCCCTATGGTCCTGGACTCTCCAGGCCCAGGCAAAGCGTCTACCTTGAGGATACATCCCGCTTGGAAGTGGTTTGTCACTGGAGAGGGGGCGCAACTCATCCTTGGGTCAACCTCGCAAAATTCCGGGGATGAGTCCAAACCTCTCACTACCTCACCTAGTACAAGTCCAGAAAGAATAGAAGTAGGAAGAGACGCACTCACCCCCTAAAAATTGAGAAGTTCATTCCCACCCAACGCTTTTGGGGAGGGGGAAGGCTACTTCACGTTATAGGACCTTCTAAGTGCCATAGGAGAGTACTGAAATGCCGAGTTCAACGACAACACATGAAACCAATACCACAGATCGTTACCTGAGCGAGCCAGAACTACGCACCTACCTCAGTTATAGCCCCTCTACTATAAGACGGCTCAGAAAGAGCGGGTTGCCTTGTGTAGGTACTGACAGATTGAGACGCTTTCACCTCGCCAGTGTGCTTCAGTGGTTAGAAGAACACACCTGAGGCCATCTCAGTGCATCCCAGCCCACAATGTTCCAGACTGACCAAGGGTGAAGGGTGCTCTCTCCCCCATGGTAATTTACAAAAAGAGCGAAATGGAATGTTCAATGCTTTTAGTAGGATATGAATCAGGTAACTAACAACGGAAGGATGGGTATGAATGAATAGTGAGTCTCCTATAGAGCGACGATTATTAACCATTTCAGAGACGGCGCAGTATATAGGCTTATCTGTCCATACTCTCTATACGATGACCAGTCAGCGGCGGATTCCCTTTGTGAAGTGTGGAAGGCTGACCAAGTTTGATCGAGAGACACTGGATAAGTGGATCAAGCAACAGACTGTCATGCCGGTAGCCAAGTGGGGTTGATATCGGAGGTGCTTTTAAGCTAGCATCTGAGGCATGAAGACACGGCTACAGGAGTGGCGAGGACGTCGGGGGTTGAGCCAGCGAAAGTTAGCTGTGCTGTCCGGGGTGCATCATGTCTCGCTGGCCAGACTGGAAAGGGGGCAATTAGATCCCCAACTCTCAACACTCCTCAAGCTGTGTCAGGCACTCAATATCACTCTCAACCAACTTGTAGGGGTGGCACGAAGGCCACAGAAAGGCAGGTAGTCCGATGGGACTCACCAAACGGAAGGACAGTTATTATGTTGAGTTTCACGTGTTCGATGATGGCAAGACGCTCTCATTAGCCGCAGCGGCTAAGGGCGGAAGGCTCAAACGATGGAAGGTAGGCAGTGTCAACAAGACCGTGGCCAGGCAGCAAGAAGCTCTTATTAAAACTGACCTCATGAAGGGAGTCTTTAAGAGTGACACCGAACGATCATTGACGTTTGCAGAGTGGGCGGAGATCTACCTAGCCTCAGCGGAGATCCAGCGTCTCAGGTCATTGAAAGATCGTATCAACGTGGTCCGCCTCCAGTTGATTCCCTTCTTTGGAAAGAAATACCTTTCGGCTATTACCCCGGAAGACGTGGAAGCCTTTCGTGCTCAACGAAGGAAGTACAACGGACAGACACCAAGCCTCCAGACGATTAACAACGACCATATTATCCTCAAACATTGTCTCAATGTGGCGAAGCGGAAGCGTTTGCTTACGGTGAATCCGGCCACGTTGGTACCGATCCCCGCCGCACACAATGAGCGAGATCGAATCTTAACGGCTGAAGAATGGGAGCATCTGTATAACGTAGCAGCACCCCACCTGAAGCCTATCTTGTTGACGGCTTATCACCTGGGACAGCGGTTAGGAGAGATCCTGAATCTCACCTGGGATCGGGTTGATCTCTATCGAGGAATCATTACTTTGCGTGCACTGGATACCAAGACGAAGAAACCCCGCCAAGTCCCCATGACGCCACAGGTGAAGGCTACCTTGGCCGAGTTATCCAAGGTTAGAGATATTGCTCACAAGTATGTCTTTGTCTATCAGCGCAATCCTGTAGGGGAGGTCAAAACCGCATTCAAGACGGCCTGCCGAAAGGCTGGAATTGAAAACCTACGCTTTCACGACCTACGGCACTGTGCGGCAACCAACTTGAGACGGGCTGGAGTCGATACGACCACGGCCATGCAGATTATTGGTCACAAGTCCCCGCTCATGTGGAAGCGTTATAACAGCGTGGCGGAGGCAGACCTTCTCACGGCTGCAAATAAGCTCCATACCTACCTTCTTAACACCGTAATAACACCTGCCGATTCTAGCGAAGTTGAAGAAGTTGTAAGTGGTTGAAAAAATGGAGCCGGCGACCCGGATTGAACGGGCGACCTGCGGTTTACGAAACCGCTGCTCTACCAACTGAGCTACGCCGGCATCTTGGTGAAATAGAATGAAGTTGTGACGCACCAGTGGGTGGCATGATAACGGCCATCGGCGAGCCTGTCAATCAAGTGGACCGCTGCCCCCCCCCATACTATGGCCCAACAAGGATAGGGCTTTTAGCCGGACCGGTTGAATCAGTAGAAGGCTCTTCCAGTATTTTCTCTGTCTGAACGGGCTTTGGATTATTCCCTTTGGCGATCGGATGAATACGGATCATCGCGCCACGTCCTACGGGAGGTTCGCAAAGAGGTTCTTGCTTGTTCTCGAATTGCTCACGGGCGACCCGAACCACCTGACCTCGAGCATAGAGACAGAGTTCACCTGCCATGACCATCCCATCTCGATCCAGATCGGCAACCCCTTGCAGTCCTCTCAAGAGATAATACGTAAACAAGCCGTGTTTCCCTCGGTCATAGACATTGGCTTCTTGCAAACTTTGATTTCCAACCATCCACATCTCCACATCTTTCCGTTGTTCATCCGCCCCCGATGGCCAATCGGGCGAGGGCATGGTTCTCAGATCGGCACCTGGAGACGGATCCAGCGAAGCGTCGAACATGAAGATCGCTCTCTGAATAGGGAGATGGGAGACTAACTCCTGCAATCTTCTAATGGGATACAGATGCTCTGGGTCGACCAGCGTTCCGTCATAGGGGACAAGCAAGACCTCCCCGGTACTACTATCCACGACCGCTCGGCCGGAAAAATAGACGTACAGCACGGTCTCCGCATCCGCTCGTTTGCGCAACCATTGTTTGAACGTCTCTTCAAACTCCTGTTGCACACCTTGTCGATCGAGCAGGATACGCATCCGCTCGCGTGGTACGCTGCCGATGGCATGCAAATACTCCGCCATAACTGCCGCATCGTGGCTCGCATACTTCATGACCGGCACCTGTGCGTCCCGATACGTTCCCACTCCAATCGCGATAATGACGGCCCTTGGCTGCTTCCCCGTCCTCAGTGCCGCTGGCATCTGGTCAACATCCGGCAACGACGCTGGATCGCCACGCCTGAGTTTGATCCCCAGGCTGAATACCTTGGGCGGCGGAACGGATGCCATCGGACTGGCTGACCGCAAATTCAATGTCAGTTCACCAGGAAGAGTCTCTTTCGTCACTGTAACTCGTTTCGTCACGGAAAGACGTTTGATTTCTCCTGGCCGAATAGAGCCCACGACGATGTCTGGCGGGAATACATGATCTAACCCCGCTTTCCCTTGGACCAGGATCACCACGTCCTTGGCTTCCACAACCCCTTCGTTCATCACCTCGAGGTGGATCGTGACTGATTCATCCGGTTCAAGCACCCGATCACGACTTTCATCTCGTATGATGGCCCGAAAACTGAGATGGGTTGGTTCAACCCCTTGGGCCGTAGGAGCCAGTGGTTCTTCCCTGGTTTCCTGCTCCACAGGAGAAGACGATTCAATAGTCCTTTCAGACGGTGCTGTGGGATGGGAGGCCAGTGGAACCCACGCGTCCCGCTGGGCCGCATATTCTCGAATCTTCACGGATTGGCCCATTTGCTGAGCCAGCTCGTCGGTCACGGAACCGATGGCGTCCTGAACGAGGGCATCCAACCCCGTCACTTCACAGGATTGATCAGCCACCACCACCGTGCCACGATTTGTGCCTTCGAGTTTTTTGCTGAACAGCATGGTGCCATCCCGAGCTAAAAATGCCATTTCAAGCCCGACCGTGATGGTCGCTGGATATGTTCCCGGTCGTTGTGTTGGAACTTCTAGATCAATCCGCCTCAGACCAACGCCCACTTCGACCACGCCGTCCGATGAAAGAAGGTCTTCAGAGTGGTTTTGTGCCGTCACACCGGTAAAGACTTGTGCCAGCTTGTTGGGGACAGAACCAAGAAGGATATCGGCCATGGGCATGGCCACCGTCTCCTGACAGGCATTCTGGTAAGAAATTTCCGCCGTCGTTCCGCTCGGTGAAAACCAGATGGTCGGCGTAAGGGAGATAGGTTCTAGATTGGTCGGCTGCTGGTCCCGATTCAGCATGGAACAGCTCGCCATCGAAACGAGCACCAATGCGAACGCCCAACCCAAAATGATGGAGCGACACGTTAAAAAGCCCCGACGGTGTTCTGCGAATTCTCGTGTCACGTTGTGGTTATACCGAATTCCCTGATGCGTCACAACCGCTGAGGGCGGATTGACAGCCCTTTTCCCCTCCGTTAAGGTCGGGCCATGTCGACTCCGGTAGAGTCCTTTTCTTCTGTCAGGTCAGGAATACCCTGGTCCGCACTTGCGCGCCTGATCCGCCTGCAAAATCAAACGGGCACCTACTTGCTGCTCCTCCCCACGCTGTGGGCCCTGGTACTGGCGGCTCGCGGTATTCCACCACTTCATCTGCTTGCCATATTTCTTGGTGGATCGTTCTTGATGAGGAGCGCTGGGGTGATCATGAACGACTTAGCCGATCAAAGATTCGATCGGCAAGTCACTAGGACTAAAACTCGACCATTGGCCTCAGGTGAATTATCCCAACGCCAAGCTGTGCTACTGCTCAGTGCCTTGCTGGTGTTAGCCGCATGCCTCCTGCTTCTGCTTCCGCCCATCGTGACCTGGCTCGCCCCAATCGCGCTCTTGCTTGCAGCTCTCTACCCATACTCTAAACGATGGATCCATATCCCACAGGCCATGCTCGGCATTGCCTTCGGCTGGGGAACCGTCATGGCTTGGGCCGCGGTGCAAGGGCAGTTAGATGCACAGGTCTGGTGCCTCTTTGGAGCGACAGCGGCCTGGGCCGTCGCGTACGATACGATTTACGCAGTCCAGGATCAAGAGGATGATCGACACATCGGAGTCAAGTCCGCCGCCCTATACTTTGGGCCGTTCATCCACCAAGGGGTGGGCATGGCATTTGGTGTTATGATGGCGTTCCTGACCGCCGTAGGGTGGCTCGCTCAGTTAGGATGGCCCTATTATGTGGCCCTCCTGGGTGTAGTCTCGTTCTTCTTGTTCCAAATCCATCAGCTACGTGGAACGATCACACCGATTCAGGCGTTCGATATGTTCCGCGCACATGTATGGGTCGGGATCACTCTACTTATTGGACTTCTTGGAGGTTTCCTGATTTAAGGGTTCTCAACAGGTTTCGCTTCGACTGGCTCCGCTTTCGGTGCCCGCAAGGTGGCCACGTACATCGTCACAGCCTTTGCGTCTGCATCATTCAATCCTAATGCCGGCATGCGCGTCGCTGAATCCATTGCCTGTGGATTCTTGATCCAGCGGTAGATCCAGGTGGCGTTCAGCCGAAATCCAGCTCGATCTAAGGCAGGCCCAATCTTGCCACCCTCGTCGGCAAGACTATGGCAGCCGTTGCAACCGTATTTATTCTCATACAGTCGTTTTCCGCGCTCAATCAATGCGGCGGTTTCTGCAGGTTTGACTGTTAAATCCGGCCTCGGGATACTGACTCCTCTTCCCGATCTGGTCGAGAAGTTATTGAGGGCAACCTGAGCCGCATCCAGCTCTTTCTTGGCTTGACCCATGGTCTCCTGTTCGGCAGCATAGGCGGATTCATCCACATCCACATCTTTATTCAGTTCTTCGCTTTTCCTCTCTGCTTCGTCACTGGCCTTCTTTTCAGCCGCTTCATAGGCCTGCTTGGCTTGTTCGAACTTCGTTTGTGCGGCTTTCAGCCCTTCATCAAGGGATGCTTTGCGCGCCTCCACATTGAATTCCATCTTCATGCCGTGGAGCGTACGCACATACCCGACGATCGACCAGATTTCATCCTCTGAAAGCGTATATTTGAACGTCGGCATAGTTGGAACCGCGAAGTCGTCGTCTCCGATCTCATCGCCGCCTTCCTCGCTCGTGTCCAGCATATCACGCGAGATGGTAGCGAAGAGTTCTTGGTCCGTAAATGTTCCCATCTCAGACTTATTAGACAAATCTTTCGGCTTTGGATCAGGCATAGCCGACCAGTTGAACCCCTGATTTTGTTTACCGCTCTCACCATGACAATCGCTGCAGTAGTGTGTATAGAGTTCGTGACCACGCTTTTCCTGCTCGCTCGCACAACCCCCAGTGAGCACTGTTACTAGCCCTATCGCGCCAACCATCAATCCGATGAGACCCAGCCTTGCCGCCTTCATGCTCACTGCCCTTTCTTGAGTTTTCGGATCAGGACAAATTGAAATCCCAAGGCCAATACCGCAGCTATCGCCGCGTACATATAGCCGGAATAATCTGGCGGGGCATCGGCTCGGAAGTACCACCAGGAGGAAACGGCTTTTTGAGACCCTTTTTCCACCAACTCTCCCACGGCATCTTTTCGTCCGTCCCAGACCGCAAAAGCGATACTAATGAATTCTCCCGGCGTGATTTGAACATCCTCTTCAGGATGATCAGTCGATAGGGTACGGGAAAAGACTATTTTCCAGCCCCCGTTTGAGTAGGCTCCCTTCGCCTTCACATCTTGATGCGTTTGAGGCTTCAATGTCCCGAATCCTTTGGCGGTCATATCGACGGCTTTGTCCTCTTTATGTTTCCAAAACCAGATATTGACCGGACCACCTTCAACCTGGAGCATGGGCTGCCCGTGAGCGAAATGCGCTTTTTTGTCTCCTACCATAAACTCGAATGCCGCCGCGTCGTCTGGATCCTCGCTGGGATCCTTATATTCGAGAAGAAAAGCAACCTGAGTGCCGTCGTGTAATGCTCGGACAGAGACGTCCTGGACCGTCACCTCTTGGATACGGTTCGGCCAATGAACTTGTGGCGACATGGGAAACGTCGCAGGCACTGCGCTGGTCCAAATTGCGGCATTGGGATCATCGACGGGCAACCCACCGGTGACAATCGTAGCCTTCACCGCTACGCTCTCTTGCGCAAAGCTGAGGGATGCCTCTGCGATAATCATAGCTGCGATCGCAGCTAACGCACCCCGCAGAACACGTTTCATGACGTGATTCACCCGTTTCATGCTGGCCTCATTCTCCGTACGCAACTAGACCCGTACCCGCTGTTCTCTGTTGCCATTACTCCCACGTCCGTGGGGATTGATGCGCTCCGTCGTATTCCCCCATGATAATCTTCCAAATCCATTCATCCGGCAATTCCAATTCCCAACGAGGCATGGCAGACTTCCATGGTGCACCTTCGATCGGAAGACCGATGCCGCCTTTCTTGATGCGCCAGAACAGATAGCTTTCCTGCAACATGGCAATCGTCGTGGGATCGGCAAAATTGGCGGGTGGAGGATTGTATCCTCGTGCAGCAGGCCCTTTGCCATCAAAATTTCCACCGTGGCAAGGGGAGCAAAAGGCTGCATAAAACCCTTTCCCCTGCATAATATTCTCCGGAGTCTTGGGGACAGGGTTTGACAACCCTGTGTACTCTCCTGGCGGTGCAGGATGGATCGTTCTGCTCTCCGCCGGTGGAGCATCGCTCGATGCGGTGCTGCCGTAGGTTTGCCAGCCCACCAGGAGAGGAAACAGAACAAGGACTCCATAGCGAAGCGCCTGCAACCCTCCGATATTCTCTCCGGTCAGGAACCGTTGCATCGGCCCCCAAAATGCCTCTTTTGATTCTCCGCTCAATGTTTCAAAGATCACGATACCGGCGGCGGTCAGCAGGAGGTATAAAAATATCAGACTGGAGGGAAGTGGGGCTGAGCCTGGAATATACGGCAGCACAAACTTCAGGAATACATACATGGCTACCATGAGTATGATCGGCTTACCTAACGCGCCCATACGTTCCTCCTAATGCGCCTGTGCAATCGCTAATGGAGCAGATTCGGCCGCTTTGACCGGGGCTGGCGATGCCTGGCCCGGTATTTCGAGTTCCGACGTGCTGACAGAGATCGGCTCACCGCTCATCTGCTGTAGAAATGCGATAACGGCCAAGATTTCATTCTTCGAGAGCCCGATCGGATCCTTGTCGATCGCGGGCATCGTTGCCGGATATTCTTTCGGCACACCTCCATGGCGGTAATCCTGATACACGAACGCCTGAGGATCAGTCAGGCTTTCATAGAGGAAGTCCTTGCTCAATTTGGCGCCGATCCCTTTTAAATCCGGACAACGGGCGGATTCACTCGGACCAATGGAATGACACAATGCGCATTGCCCCTTGCTGAAAAAGACAGTTTGTCCGATGGCTGCGATGTCCGTCGGGGTCTTGATACTGGCAATGTCGATCTTTTCCTCCGCCGGAGGGAGAGAGGCCAACTGCGGGACGGCGAGTGACATGAGCGAGAACAACCCCAACACGATAGCAACAAACCCCGTGACCCGGAGAAACACAGCCTTGATGAAAAGTAGGATCAGAATCCCGATCCCGATGATTGACAGTGCAATTAATTGTAGTTGTGCGACTTCACTCATAGCTCTCCAACTCGAAAGTGTGTCGTTCTATGTCTTCTTGATGCATGACGCTTCCCTGTTACTGCTGCCGCTCTTCCGGAGCCCCTCCGGCCATCGCCGGAATGCCGTGCGGCAGGTCTCCCTTTCCTGTTCCAGAAGCGGCCTTGTACTTATCGCCCATGGTGGCAACCCAGAAGATAAATGCGACGAGGATACAGAAGAAAAATGTGCAGAACGCCATAATCAGCGAGGCGCTGCCGAGAGCCGGCGAATAGGCATACGGGGACGTATCACGCATCACGCCATACACATGCCAATGCACGCGGGAAGAAGATCGCGCATACCCCATGAGCGTCATGAGGAGGATAACCATCACCGCATTGAGGACGAGCGCATACCCGGCACGCGGAGGCATACTCCCCCAGACCATCTCCGTCGTCGTCTTGGCACTCTTGAGCAAGAGCGCCGTCAACGGCGTGATCGTGAGAATGACGAAGCCAACGATCGCCACCTGAGATGTGGAGAAATAATTAATGCGAACGATCGCCGGCACAAAATACCCCCACACTCCAAGGACAATGACAGCAAGACTCGCCACCACCAACACGGCACCCATCACGGCTTTTCCAAACTTCGCCCACCCCGCTGTATCCTGTTTTCCCGCCCGCCAATACATCACGAAGCTCATGAAGGTAATAAGAATCATGAGGTTCGAGACCGTCATTTTGGCCGACATGACGCCTAGGACTCCTAGTAATGGATGGTGAGCACCTCCCATTTTCTGAGCCTCTTCAATGCTGGCCACAAGCGAGTGCGGCGTCATCCACACGGCAAGGCACAACAATAGGCTGACTAACATCATCAACATGGCTCGGCGATACTTCGCTTCCGATCCGGGAATGCGATAGGTAATCCCGAGCCAGAAATAATAGTTCGATCCAAGGAACAAGACCCCGATCAGCATGGCCTGTATGATGAAGAGCCAGGAGAGAAATCCTCCCATCAGTGTAATGCCCATCTGTTGGTTGTACTGATAGATTTCCCGCATGAGCCAATATCCGGCAAAGGGCAGGGCCAACAGACCGAACACGCCAATAAAGTTCCCGACATACCCCATCCAATCGTAATGCTCCCGATCTTCTTTACCTTTGACCGATAAGTACCGAACTCCGGCATAGGCTCCGCAGATGTACCCCCCAAGCACCACGTTGGCGATGAGCCGGTGAATGTTGATCGGCCACCAGGTCGGATTCCACGTCGCAGCCCAAGCCCGCTCAAAGGCCGTCCCTTCGGAGAGCACAACCGGGCTGGATTGGAACGTGGCCCAGGCGTTGGGCACGATCATAATGAACAAGGCGAAGAAGTTTAGAAGAAACCCGAGAAAGACATGCAACGTTTTTTTCCTGCCATCCTGCATAGCATCCCACCCATACCAATAGAGATAGAGGGTCGCCGTTTCGAGCAGGAACAACAGGCAGTAGAGTAAAAACGACGGAAAGAAGACGTCCGTCAAATAATTCATCAGCTTGGGATAGAACGCCACCAACAGAAACAAGAGAATACCGCCGAACAAGGCGGTAGTGGCATAGGCTGAGGTCAGAAGCTTGGTAAACTCCTTGGCGAGCTTGTCATACCGCTTCTCCCCTCCTCGCCATGCAATGACTTCACAGAGCCACGCGAAGATCGGCACACCTAGGACAAACCCAGCGAGTAAGAGATGAAGTTGTGCAACAATCCAGACCAGGTTTCGGCTTCCGATATAGGGAATATCTCGATACTCCGTCGGACCAGTCGCCGTGCCCTCTGCTGCGATGCCGATCGAAGGGAGCGCCAGCCAGGCCACCGTCAACAAGAGACTTGCAACCCATCCGCCGTGGCTTTTGACGGTCCGGAGAGCTGGTTGAATCGTTTCCGTCTCTTGTCGTATGCCACTCACCACATCACCTCGTAAGTTACGGTTACGGTTTCGCCTTGGCCGTTGAATCTGCAGTTATTCCACCTTCGGTCTTCCCCTTGGCCTTTGCTTTTTGACCTTTTGTGGCGACCTTTTGCTGCTCCATGGCTTCAATTTTGGCCGCAAGCGTCGCAACGCGCTGTGCGCTGCTGCTCAACGACTCGACCGGTTTAAATACCGGCTCGACCTGTACGTCAGGTTTTTTACAGCATTCATGCGGATGGGGAGTCGTCACAGGAAGTATCGACCAAAACATCAGAGAGAACACGACACCCACGCCTACCAGCGACGTCAAGAGCAATCCCTGATCGGTTGGCACACGCATGAGGTCCCACCGAGTAATGAGCCCTTGGTAACTTTCTGAAGTCGGCTGGCAATCTTCCGATATGCGCCGAACGATTTGTCCAAAAATGGATACTCCAATCAAAGATAACGCGATGAGCACGGCTGAAGAGATCGAGCCCCAGATTGTCAATTCAAGGCCGATTCGTTCTGCCACCGGAAGCCCCGTATCCGTAAGGTGCCGTAAACTCTCCATTTCGGCCATCGAGTGAGATGCGGTAATCGCGTTATCCGTTATGAAGCTCACAATACCCCAGAGGATCGGGAGGAAGAAGGCTCCAACCAGAGCCGCTCTCCACCAAATGGCAAATCCAAGTCCATCAGGCGGTTCTTTCCGTAGTCGCTCAAGGAAAAACGTACGACCTACCAGGCCGAGCGCCCAAATATCGACCGGAATCGAGAGCCAGAATAGGATTTCGAGGCCGATTCCTTCGCCAAAGTGCGCGCTAAACAAGGCCATGAGGATCGGAATCGCAAAGACCGTGACCGGACTAACCAGCAGCATAACGACGGCAAGCCCAAATCTCCCTTCAAAATGCACCAATCCCATCGTCAAGAGAAGAACGGCAAAGACCGACTTCACAACCATACCGGTCCAGCAGGCGGACCAGAGGATGCTGAAACCTATCTTCGTCGGAGACATCGATTCGCGTTCTTCAGCCATAGCGAATGGGGACCTGCATTAATCCAGGAACTCTCGGTTTATCACTGAGGCAACCGTGAACAACACAATGACCACCATAATGGCGAGCCAGCTGATCAAGGCAATCGGTCGTTTAAAAATATTTCGCTCCGGATCCTTATCGAAGAACGGAAGCGCCACGAGCAACGCCATGAAGATGACCGGCAACGCAACCGCCCCCAGAAATTGCCCAAACTCGCCGGCAAAAATTTTCAACCGGAGAAGTTGGAAATAAAAAAGGAAATACCATTCCGGTTCGGGATGGTAATCCCCAGGATCAGGTGCGGCTTGGTCCAGTAGGACGACCGGCTCCCAAAGGGCTAAGGCGCAGATTCCGGCAAAGACGAAGGCCATCCCGACCATATCCTTCCAAATTTGCCGGGGGAAGAAGTAATCGGTCTTAGCCTTGATCTCTTCCTTTGTCCCACTAAATGGTCCAGCAGGAGCCGCCACCCGAAATAAAAACAGATGGAGCCCGGCCAGCGCCATGAGAGCGGCCGGAAGAATCATCACATGGAGGACGAAAAAGCGACTCAACGTCATCTGACCTGGAGTCGGCCCCCCTTTTAGAAATCTGGCAATAAAGTCACCGACAATCGGCGTTTTATCCAAGATTTCAACGCCCACTGTGGTCGCCCAGAATGCCCGTTGATCCCAGGGTAAAAGGTACCCTGTAAAGCCAAAGGTGATCACAATACCAAACAAAGCTAAGCCGACAAGCCAGAGCAATTCTCTTGGTTTTTTATATGCCCCCCAGAGAAAGACTTGAGACATATGAGCCACAACACACACCACCATCGCGCTGGATCCCCAGAAGTGGTAGCCCAGAAGAAACCACCCATAATCAACGTCATGGATAATATATTGAGTGCTGTCATACGCATGGTCCGTGGTGGGGACATAATAAAACATCAACAGAGTACCCGTCAGCGCCTGCATGGCAAAGATAAACAATAGGATTGAACCGAAGACATAGGCCCAACGGGAACCGCCTGGAATCGGTTCATTGAGCATCTTGGCCTGCATTTCCTTGAGTCCGACCCGTTCGTCAAGGAAGGCAACGAGCTTTTCGATCGTGCTAGGCTGATGATCAGGAATTGCTGTAGGGGACGAGTGTTTACTATCCATATCGCTAGACTTCAAACGATCCGCACTTGCGCTTTCGTACCAGCCTTGAACTCCATGTCGATGATCTCAACCTCCCCACCGGCGGAGATCCGCACGGGCAACGCGTCAAGGGCGCGCGGAGCCGGGCCGTCCAACACGTTTCCTGCTGCATCATAAATACTCAAATGGCACGGACAAAGGAACACCGGACCGAGGGCTTTATGGTTTCGCCACTTGTATGCACATCCGAGATGCGGGCATTTACCGGAAAATGCGACGTACGGAATCTCCTTCTTATTGGTCCAGATGACGGTCCCCTTGGCGTCACGGAATTCTTCATCTTTTCCCTGATAGACTTTCTCGAGAAGCTCGGGAGTCCCGCGCACGACCCAGACGTTCTTCTCAACTTCGTATTCGGGCATGTACACTTCCTTCACTTTTTTCTTGTACTCGAACTGTACCCCGACATCCTCTTTCTTGATCTTGCTTACGTTTCCCACGTTCAGCCATTGGTTGTCAAAATCCGCGTACATGGGCTTCATGAGATAACGAAGAATGGGATAGGCTATGGGCAGTCCGATCAAGAACCCGATGACATGGGTGAAATTCATGAAAAACGTGCGGCGCTTGACGTTCTTCTCGAGGTCAGGCAGAGGTACCAACACCTCCCCTGGCCTGACATGGATATTGTCTTCGAGGTGTGAGATCTCCACTTCATGCGTTGTGACGTAGTCTTCTCGCTTAAACGGAGGCAACGCCAAAATATCTCGTGATGGCGTACCTAGCTGCACGAGATCTTCCGTAACAGCCTGCACATGGTCCATCGCAACTTGCCGCTCACCGTTCCCGTTCATCGACACCACGATATGACTGATCTCGTGAGAGAGCGGATCAAGCACAACCTTCGAGACTTCGCCGATGTCGAGGTCCGTGCACCGGACTTTGGATTTCAGCTTTGGCTGCAGCATTATTTCTTCTTGATAGGCTTCGGGGTATTCACTGAGGTATTCTTGAAGGTACCCAACCAGGTGGCGAGCGCCAGCATTTCTTTTGGGTCCATGAGATCCTTAAACTTGTCTGGCATCACGCCCTTCTGCCATTCCTTATCATACCCCTCAGCCATGAAACTCTTGGGGTCTACAATTTTCTGTTGAATTTCTTCGACCGTCAGTAGTGTGCCGATGTTATCCAGCTCCGGACCTCGTTTCTTTCCACCCTCGCCCCTCAGCTTGTGGCAGTTGTAACATTCCTGTAATTGCCACTGCTCTTCACCTATCTTCAGCACATCACCTGCGGCGCCCCCACCTCCCCCGGTCCCTGCAAGAGGCTTATCTCCAGCCGGAGGTGTCGTCGTAGCTGTTGCAACTTGACTCCCACCCAGACCTTTAAGTCGTTCTTCTAGAGCTTTTACCTGCTCATCAAGAGCCTTGGCACGAGCGATCAACTCGTCTGCCTTTCCCTGCTGGGAGACGGCTCGTTGCTTTTCCAAAAGTTTTGAAATTTTTTCCCGCTCATCTTCCGGATCAAACTGAGGCAACAGAGACGCGCCGGCGATGCAGACCGTCACGATGAAGATCCAAAATGCGGCGACCGCCAGGAACGACTTCCCACCGCTCATCGTCGCAAGCGGTTTGGCATCGAGCAACATAAAGACCAGGGCCCCGATCATCGCAAAAATTGACCACAGCAGCTGAAAGTCGGACGGTACTTCTTGCGAATGAGCGAACGCCACGACCGCTCCACCAACCAACAACGCAATGCCAAATTTCTTAAACACGATCCACCTTCTGGATGCTGATAAAACTTACCAACAATGCGATGACCCCTACTTACTTCGCTCCAACAGGAATTGGATTTACCTCCGGCTCACGCACTTTTGAAACGGATGGGCGGAGCGCCACCAGCGCGGCCAGCGTGACAATGACGAGAAAGCTGACGGTAATCCCGGTAATCCACCACGCAGAATAGGAAAGCGTCGGCGTAAATGACTCCACCGTGAAGTCCGACACCAGGCTGTAGGCATGGAAGTATTTCTTGAGCAATGACCTGACGGCTCCCATCAACCCCATGATCCAGGTAGAGATAAACGCCAAGAAAATCAGGACGAATTGCGCGACAAAATCAATTTTCCCCCACAGAATCGTCCCCTGCTTGATGGTCTTGTTATAGAGAACATAATTGACGACAGTCACGAATACCAACACGATAATCGCGGAGAGCTTGGCCGGCATCGACGCGAGATAATCCCATCCTTCCGGTAGCTTCAGCTCATCGGGCATATCACTGCCAGTGGCCACAAAGCCACTGGGGGTAAGCCACACCGCGTCGCTGATGAGCATCACGATAAAGCCGATCTTGATGACAGTCCGAGCAGAAACGGTCACGGAAACCAATCGGCCCAATAGGAATGGTGACAAGACCAGGGGCAACAAGAAGGCCAATGACATCGGATCAGGGATCCAGTAGGTATTCATCACCCACATCGTCACCGGAAGCAGGGCAATCAGGACAATGGGAGCCAAGATCGTCATCCGCACCTTTTCAGCGCCCTCGATTCGCTTCACGCTGAGCCAACTATAGTAGTTGATCGCCAAGAATAGTAGCCCGATCATCATTCCCTGCACCTCGAAAAACATCGAGAGCTGATCGGCCATCATATAGGGACAAAACGAAAAATCGTAATCACACATTTCGTACGCCAGCAAGAGCCCCGTGAACGGCTGCAAGAGCGATCCCCCCACCGCAATCCAAATCGCGACGAAACCCATCCAATCATAATAGGCTCGCTCTTCTTGCGTCTTCGAACCCATATACATGTAGGCGGCGATCATACCGGCGATGAACCCACCGAACGCGACATTGCCGTCGATCCTATGCAGACTGAGTGGGAACCAGCTTTGATTTGCAATTTTGTCCCACAAGGTCGCCGCCGCGAGGAAATCCTGAGGCGAGATCCCCTCGGCCTTTGGCGGAGTGTTCATGAACGACGTGGGGCCATTGATCACAAAGAGAATGAGCAAACAGACGAGATTCAAGACTATGCCTAGCGCGATGTGTCGCCCCTTCTTTTCACCTTTCCAGACATCCCAGGTATAGAGATAGGCATACATGAGGATTGTCTCTACGATGAACAGCGCCGGATAGAGGATCGCAAAGACGACATAGAATTGATTGATGAACCAGGTTGTGAATTGAGGATAGGCCGCCAGAAGGATAAAAATGAATAAGCCTCCGGTCACAGCCGTCATACTGAAAAGGATAACCGTGACTTTGGTGATCTCTTTCGCCATACGATCGTAGCGTGGGTCTTGCTTGCGATAGCCCAGCCATTCAGATATGACAACGAAAATCGGGGCTCCCAGAATGAAGGCGGCGAACAGGATATGGAGTTGCGCGACAACCCAGACAGCCGTCCGATTGCCTGTGTATGGAAAATCCACCGAAGACGCCCCAAGCTCCTGGGCGTAGACGGCGGGCGCAACACACACACAAAGCGCGACAAGAGCTAGGAGACTATTCCACATTTTTTTCACGATACCTCAATGCCCCCTTGCTTGCTGAACCTTGTCAAGATTCTCGGTTTGACAGGCTCACAACTCTGACCTTAGACGCCTGTCGAAATGACGCAGATAGTCACTCAACCTCACTTCCGGTCATTTATCACCCGCATCTATCCACTGTTTCTTTTCTTCATTCCACATTTTTCCCGACAGTCCAAAGTTCCGCTCATACAACACAAGCTTCCACACGTCATCCTCCGAGAGCTTACTCTTCCAACCCTTCATCTTGGTATTGGGAACTCCCTCGGATATGCGCCAAAACCACACTGAATCGGAATACAACTTCATGCGCTCAGGATTTCTGAAATCTGTGGCCCCGGATTTTACAGGTTTCCCGTCACTCCCATGACAGCTGGCACATTTCACATCTGGATTTGCCTCACCAAGGTAGAGCTTTCGGCCCTCTTCCAGTTTCTGAGCATCTCCCCACCAGTCCGGCGGCATATGCCTGTCGGCATATTCTGCTGGCGCCGGAGGCGGCGGAACGATTGGCCCCTCTTCACCACCTTCAGTACAACCTGATAGAAACCCGATACTCATCGCCGCCAATACCGCCCGTATACACCCACAATTTAATACCATCACTCAATGACTCCACTATCATTTGACCGACAACCTTCAGGGAGCATACGACAAAGACCTCTGCACACAATAAAAAACGCTTCTGCCGAGGTATCTATACCCCTAACAAAAGCGTCTCGTCTCCACCCACGTAATTACTCTGCACACTGGCCCTCGCCCACCTACCGACCGATTCGGCGAGGTACTCCGCAGCCCTGGCCCGTCATCGGCGATTATGATTTACGCTTACTTTGCAATTTGCCCTTGCCCCGCTCCTGCCTCCGCTGAGAACGGACAAGCTTCATTCCAATCGCACTACCTACCGCAACCACTACGGCCCCACCTCCCAACCAAAGCCAGACGGGAGGCCCATTCGCATCACAACCAGTTCCAAAATTAACTTGGATCCTTCGCTCACTTTCAAGGTCTTTCGGATCGAAGTCAACTCTCAGATGTTGCTGTTCCCCCCTGACTTCTACAAGGAGGGGATCTCCGAGATTGTCGTTGTGCAGATGGAAGGTTGCCTTGTAGTACCCATCTCCATCCGTCCTCACAACCTGCCCATACGAGATTTTTGTGTCTTTAACAAGTACGTCGACGTTCGAAACCGCGTTTCCGTCCGGTCCGCACACATGCCCTTCAACCATGAAACGATGGTCCGCCTCATGAGTCGTGCGAGCCACGGATGGAAATACGGCACTCGTCACGAGACAGCAAGCTAGAACGCTTAAACCTACTCGACGTCGTCCATAACGCTGCAAACTTGATTGCTGACTCGTCGCTCGCTCCTTCGAAGAGGCACACGCTCCATGACGGCGAGCGCATTCTATTTGGGCAGGGGTTTCTAGCACAGAGTCAAATCTTTGTCAACGAAACAGCCGTCCTTTTGGATGACGCTGGATGCGTTGTCTCTTCAGAATCAGCACTAGAGGAGAGTGGATCAGAGATAGCCTTTCGTACGTGCGACTGCCTCACTTTTTTCGGCTTCTGCGCGACGCTCTGAGTCCTTTTTTGATACCCAGGATTCCCAAGACTTGCCGTTTGCGGTATCTTCACCCGTGAATGCAATCGTGACAATGTCGCGGTACAAAATACACCGAGGATCCGGACAGTCCGCAGGAAATAGTTCAAGATAGGGATCACGACCGGCATCCTGACGATTGAAGATGTACCCACCCACTGATTCACCGGACCGTAACATCAAGGTCACGTCGCCACGGTAATCGAAAGCAAGCTCAATCGCCTCCGCAGCCTCTTTCATTGAGCCTGGCGTGAACACTCGTCCCTCAAGGGAGCCGGGGATAACAGCAGTATGATTCTTGGTGTCGGTCATCTCAAGATCCCGCCCGCCACAATCCATACGTTAATGAACATATTGCCATGGCTGTGAGGAACGTTGAACGGTTAACGACTAACGAGAAGTAGGCGACAAGGTCAATTTAGCGGTTCGCGCAAAACCGGAGATCGTGCTAAACGTATCCTCAACAGCCGACGCCTCATAACCGCAATGGACCATACAATCAGCACACTTTTCATTTCGACCGGTTCCGTAATTCTCCCACTCCGTCAATTCCATCAACTCCCGGAACGTCTTCGTGTACCCTTCTTGAAGCAAGTAGCACGGCTTCTGCCATCCAAAGACGTTATAGGTCGGATTACCCCAGGGAGTGCACTGGTATTCACGCCGGCCCATGAGGAAATCCAAAAACAATGGAGATTGATTAAACTGCCAGCCCGATTTGGGACGAGTCAGGATCTTTGAGAATAGCTCCTGAATTCGAGCCCGTTTCAAGAAATGCTGCTGATCCGGGGCTTTTTGATAACTATACCCAGGCGAGATGGTCATACCTTCAACGCCCAGCGCCATCATTTCATCGAAAAACTTTCTGACCCGATCAGGATTTGCATCGTCGAACAACGTGGTATTTGTCGTAACTCGATGGCCCCGTTTGACGGCCGCCTTGATGGCTTTCACCGCTACCTCATAGACGCCATCTCGACATACGGCCAAATCATGTTCATCCTTGAGCCCATCCATATGGACACTGAATGTGAGATATTTTGAGGGCTTGTACTCATCCAGCTTGCGTTCCAAGAGAATCGCATTGGTGCAGAGATAAATATACTTCTTTCGCTCTACTAAGCCCCGTATGATTTGTGCGATTTCAGGATGAATGAGCGGCTCACCACCAGGGATGCTCACCATAGGGGCTCCGCATTCTTCCGCCGCCGCCCAGCATTGCTCGGGCGTTAACCGTTTATCAAGGACATGATCGGGATACTGAATCTTTCCGCAACCCGCGCAGGCCAAGTTACAACGAAAGAGCGGCTCAAGCATGAGCACTAAGGGATACCGTTTCACTCCCTTCAGTTTCTGGGAGAGGACATACGTCGCCACTGTATACATCTGGGAAATCGGAACAGCCATTCCGCTCTCCTTATATAATTGATTTTTTGTCCGCTACTTTATTTGAACGGCTGCCTACGGCAGCCCATCTGGAAGCACAACAATCTTCGGGATCTTAACATCATGACTAGAGGCCGTCAATTTTCTCGCTCTCATCGATTTCCTTCCAGCACTGTGCGACATCATCCTTGCACCGCCGTGAGCACCACTCATTCGATACAGTCTGGGTAGACTTAATTATCTGCTTACTCACACAAAAGTCCATAAACATAGAATTAGGAACAGCACTCACAACTGTGGAATCAGAAAGTGGAAATGCTGAAGACATCTTCTCCCGTCGCCAGGAACAGCTATGCCGGCTCCGGGTCGAGGACGCTCTGTTTGGAGGCGCCGAGCGGGTTCGAACCGCTGCATCGCAGTTTTGCAGACTGCTCCCTTACCACTTGGGTACGGCGCCCCAGGAGGCGGCATTATAGTCGTTTCGCTTCCTTGAACACAACACGCAGTTGAAAGGCCACAGGGCTCACCATCTCTTTTACTCCCACGGCTGAACGGGCGTAACGCACTCGCCATACTACCCCTCGCCCGCTGTTAGTGAAGATCCGGGGTTCGTTTTCATAAAAGGCGATTGAAGCCCGTTCCGAGAACCGCCACTTGCGAGGAGAAGCCCGAATAAGATAAGTATCGCGATACCAAGATGGTGATAGCTTTTCAGCGCCTCCCATTTAGCTGAACCCACCACCTCATAGTTCAACACCATTGTGAGTACGATATACGCGGCCAATACGACATACCCAGCGCTGGTCAACCTGCCACTCATCCGGGAGGCAGCCGCTACGACGACGAGCGCCGCCGGTATCATCCACACCAGGTGCTGATCCCAGGTAATCGGGGAAAACAACAAAGCGAGGATTAGGGTTCCTGCGCAATCCCTCCCCCACGTGGAATCTCCCGGCCCTTGAAACGCCCGCCGGCTTGACCACGCGAAGAGTCCAAGCAGACTGAGCCCTGCGATCGCGACGATCCCATTGGCGGCGAGAGAGGGCAGATCCATGACTGGTTTGTACCCAGGATCCACTTGCCTAAGCCGATGCGTCGGCGGATAAGTTACCAGATAACGCAGCATAGTATGCCGAAGAGAGAGGTTGGCCTTCTGCAATTCGTTTTCTTGCCGACCTTCTGCCTGCCGATCCAGGACTGACATCACGGCATTGTTCGTCCATTCAGTGTGATGTTCCCACCAACTCGTAGGCCCCATATACAAAACGGGCAGCGCGATCCAGATGAGTGTGGCCAGCACCGTGTATGCCGCAACACGCCACTGCCGCTTCCAAAGAAACAGTAGCACGAAGAGCGCAGGGGTGATCTTGAGGACAATGCCGAGCCCGACTAAGGCGGCGCCCAGCCGTTCCCGACCAACCCATATGGAATAAATTCCCCCAACCAGAATGCCCAGGAGTATGAGATGCGGGCCGCCATCGTCGAGATCATTCAAGATAAATTGCAACGTCAACGCCCCTGCGCCTACGCCAAGCAGTAGTCCACCCCATCCTTTCAAGTTCCCGGAGCTGCACACCATCCGGTGGAACAGAATAATCGTGATGACCAAACAACCGATGGCGACGGCGTAACGCAAAGCCAGGCTTGGATTTCTGTCGAGAACGAGCAAGGGGGCGAAATAGATACCGGTGGTTGGCAAATACATGTAGCAATAATCGTTTGCGTACAGATATTCTCCTGAAAGAAAGCGCCGTCCGATCTCGCGATGAATATCGATGTCTCGGAAGTGAAATGATCGCCCAAAGGAGATAATGTACCCATGCACCATCGCGGCAACGACCAAGCCAAGCTTTACCACTCGTAAAAACAAATCTGATCTGACGAACTCTTTCATCATATGGATCATGACGTTTTATCGCATTGGCGTAACGACACTCCTTGACCCACAAGAATGCGTCGTAATGTCTGTGGGAATTTGAATCAAGTAGCAGGAGAGGCGCTGACCAGAGCGACTCTATCGGTGAGGTAAAACGGGGATCTCTTTCCCGAGCGTTGAGCGAGGCTCCGATTGGGGCATCAGTGATTCCCACTCGGTTGAGGGAAGAGGCACGATCACTTCGCCACTAGTTTCCGCTTCTTTTTCCTTGGCGAGCAGTTCCACTTCCTGAATCAAGGTCTCCATCAATTCATCCATCGGAACCTTACGAACAAGTTTACCCTTCTTGAACAAGATACCTTTTCCCTCGCCGCCGGCGATCCCAATGTCCGCCTCTTTACCTTCGCCGATTCCATTCACCACACACCCAAGCACCGAGACGTTCAACGGAGTCTTGATATGGCCCAGCTTTTTCTCCAACTCGTTCGCCATTCGAACAACATCGATCTCAACGCGCCCGCACGTCGGGCAGGCAATGACATTAATCCCTCGATGACGCAACTCAAGCGATTTTAAAATCTCAAAACCGACCTTGACTTCCTCGACAGGATCAGCAGCCAGCGACACACGTAGCGTGTCCCCGATACCCTGCGAAAGCAAGTAGCCAAGGCCAATGGAAGACTTCACCGCCCCGGTCATGGCTGTCCCGGCTTCTGTAATTCCAATGTGAAGCGGATAATCCGACTGATGAGCGAAGAGCCAATACGCATCAATGGCATGATGCACATCGGACGCTTTTAGCGAGACTTTCAGATTGGTAAAGCCCACGTCTTCCAACGCATGCACGGCATTGAGTGCCGACTCTGCCAACGCCTCTGGAGAAGGCCAACCGTATTTTTCCAGCAGAGGACGTTCGAGTGACCCTCCGTTCACACCGACTCTAAGGGGAATGCCGCGTTCATTCACAGCCTTAATGACTTCTTCCACCTTCCACCAGGCTCCGATATTGCCGGGGTTGATACGGACACAATCGACGACTTGCGCGGCTTTTAAGGCCAATCGATGATCGAAGTGGATATCGGCGATCAGCGGCACCGTCATAGCCGCTTTAATTTGCGGTAGAACTTGTGCGGCTTCATCATCTGGAACCGCCACACGAATGAGTTCGCAGCCGGCCGCTTCGAGCTGGCGAATCTGGGCTATCGTCGCAACCACATCGCGCGTATCCGTCGAACACATGGATTGGACGGAAACGGGAGCATCGCCGCCGATTCTCACGTTACCGACTGAGATCTGTCGGGTTTTTCGCCGTGCTATATGCATCTGGTGCTGACTGCCTTTTTCATGCCGTGAACCAGCCTCACTCAACTACCCTGTTCGTCGCCATGGGGCAGATGGCTGCCTAGTGTCGCACCAGCGAATTGGGATTTGACCGCTGACGCCTTGCCGATCAGTTCCTTCACGCTTTGGTAGATCCCCTCAGCAGTCAAGCCGTATCGTTCACGCAAGAGATCTTGAGGTCCCTGTTCGATGTACCAATCAGGCAAGCCCAAGACCTTGGTCTTCACATCCGTCACACCGGCATCTGAAAGGGCTTCCAGTACAGCTGAGCCAAATCCGCCGATCTTGCAACCTTCCTCCACAGTTACAACATACCGCGCTCGCTTGGCCACATCCGCGATGAGCTCCTGATCGAGCGGTTTGACAAATCGACCGTTTACGACAGCCGTGGAGATACCTTCCTTGTCGAGCCGCTCGGCCGCCTCGACGGCTTGCCATACGGAGACACCAATTGCAAAGATGGCGACATCTGTTCCTGATTTCAGGAGCTCCCCTTTCCCAATCGGGAGCGCCTTGGGAGTCGGATCCATCTTGACGCCAAGGCTCACCCCGCGCGGATAGCGCACGGAAATCGGCCCGTTAAATTCCAGGCAGGTTTTCACCATATGCTGCAGTTCGTTTTCATCCTTCGGAGCCATCACCACCATATTGGGAACGTGGCGCAGATAGGCATAGTCGAATGCGCCATGATGGGTCGTCCCATCCTCCGCGACGAGGCCGCCGCGATCAATGCAGAAAGTGACCGGAAGATTCTGGGTGGCGACATCGTGCACGACCTGATCATACGCGCGCTGGAGGAAGGTCGCGTACATCGCGACAACCGGCTTCATCCCCTGTGCCGCCAACCCCGCTGCAAACGTCACGGCATGCTGCTCAGCAATACCAACGTCGTACAAGCGGTCCGGGAATTCCTTTTCAAAAGCAGTCAACCCGGTGCCTTCGCACATCGCCGCCGTAATGGCCACGACACGTTTATCCTCGCGAGCCAATTTGACCAGCGCATCCATGGCAATCGCCGTATAGGAAGGGCGTGCTGCTTTCTTCGCCGGTGCACCCGTCTCCAGAACAAACGGAGGGCAGGCATGGAACCACACCGGGTTCTTCATGGCCGGCTCGTAGCCAAGCCCCTTCTTCGTGATGACATGAAGCAAGACCGGCCCCTTCATTTTCAACACATTCTCAAGCGTCGGGAGCAGATGCTCAAAGTTGTGACCATCGATCGGACCACTGTATTGGAAGCCCAACTCCTCAAAGAGCAACCCCGGCAGAATCACACCTTTGGCGAGTTCTTCCGCCCGACGAGCGAGCTTTTGCATGTCAGACCCAATGTGGGGAATCTTACCCAACAGCTGTCCGGTCTCTTCCCGCATCTTTCCGTAAAACTCACCCGTGATGGTCCGACTCAGATACGCGGAAATAGCTCCAACGTTTTTCGAGATCGACATCTGATTGTCGTTCAAGATCACGAGAAAGTCTTTCCCAAGTCCTCCCGCATGATGCAGCCCTTCGAGGGTCATCCCTGCCGTCATGGCACCGTCACCCACGACGCAGACAACTTTATTCTTCTGCTTCAACTGCTCTCGAGCCTCGACCATACCGAAGGCAGCCGATACACCGGTACCGGCATGGCCCGCGTTGAACGTATCGTACTCACTCTCCTCCCGCTTGCAAAACCCGCTCAGCCCACCATATTGCCGCAACGTATGAAATTGCTCCCGCCGGCCAGTGAGGAGTTTATGTGTATAAGATTGATTGCTCGTATCCCAAACAATCTTGTCGGTCGGCGTGTCCAGGAGATACTGTAAGGCGACCGTGAGCTCGACGACACCCAAATTCGAGGCCAGGTGTCCTCCGACATTCGAGACCGCTCCGATAATCTGTTCACGAATCTCCTGGCACAAGACCGGAAACCGGTCAGGAGATAACCGCTTCAGATCAGCTGGACTATGGATTGTCTTAAGAATCGACATAGATGGTCTCCTTCTTTCTTCTTCCATCAGCACCGTATCAGTTCGATACGCTAACGGATATCCCCTGCACAGGCACTGGATTTGGGTGGAGTCTCACACAGGAACCACATGATGTCAAGCGCTTACACAAGATCCTTACCGTTGACGACGTCTCGTGCGGTGCTGAGTTTTAAGACACGAGGTCCTTCGTCCATTTATACGGGCCTGACGGATATACCTAGTAAGGGAAATCAAGCCCGGCAAAGATGGCTCCACCTTCTTTACTAAACCCGTAATCGATTCGTCCCACCACGTTGGGTCTAATGATTCCCCGAAACCCGATACCCGGCGTGATACGGTAGTCTTTGAAGCTCACATTCTTGAAGGAGTTGAATACCTGCCCGGTATCGATGAACGGCGCGATCTCGAAGTCCGCCATGACGCCGGCGAGGCGCGTCCGCAGGATATGAATGCGCTCCTCAACACTGAACGCAATCAGTTGCTTATCAATGTACCGGTCCACGCCAAAACCGCGCAGATTGTTTTGTCCTCCTAACGAGCTTTGCTCATAGAACGGAACATCCGTGCCCAGCGTTGCTTGCAGTTCCCCACGCACAACCAAGATCGCTCGCTTGGATTCGCTGGCGAACATCTTCTTCACCTCGAGTCCGTACCTCGAATACATCGGCTCCGCGCCGCTCTTGAAGTTATAGTTGAGCTCGGCATAGGCAGTGATCGCCGTTCCATCGGTCGGTGTGACCAAATTATTGCGCGTATCGTAATGGAAGCTGACCCGCTGGCCAAGAATCGTCGCCCCTTCCCCGCCGGGAGCGTCCGGGAAGAGGTCCCCTGTAAATGGAAGCGGCGTGCCTCCCTGTTGAATCGCTTGCATGTGTCGTAACCGCTGACTCACCGCAATTTGCGTCACCTCGTTCACATAAATACCGAACCTCCAGTTCAATCTCGTCTCGGAGGCCGTATAGTTTGTCTCCTGCTCCTTGACCGTAGTCGGACCAAGTCCAAAAAATCGCACGGTCGCGTTCTTAAAGTGCATCGCGCTAAATCCAATGCTATATCGTCCATTACTAAAACCTGGGTCGACATAACTGATTAGAAATTTTCGCTCAATTTGCTCTGTCCAGGAGGCAATTCCTCGGAGTTCTTTCCCCCCTGGTTCGTAACGGAACAGATTGACTGTCCCACGAGTTCCGACGATCGAGTTGTAGACCACCATCGGCGCAACCAAATATTTGAGGTCCCCGTCCGGTCCCGTGATGAGCGCCGGCACGATCATCCCGATATCGTTGCCGTCGTTTTTACTCGTGCTTATGGCAGGGATAGGGAAAAACTTCACCTCTGCATGGGCAGGATTCAGGGAAAATGGGCACACGCTCCCAAGCAAGAGGAATGTCAGACTGAGCGCAAGGCTACGCATACACGTTCTCGTGGTCCCGCAAGACGACGTTATGGCGCTTTGAGTTTCTCGGATTTCTTGCGGAGCTGATCCACGAGATCGGAATACGATGATGCGCGAAGAATTTTCGTAAACTGTCCGCGATAATTGTTCACTAGGCTAATATTGTCCACAACGACATCATAGACCCGCCAGTCTTCGGCTTTATTGATCAATCGATAATCGAGCGGGATCTCGGTTTTCCCAGAGAGGACTTTGGTCCGCACTTCTGCGTACTCTTTCTCCATCCGCTCGTTCAAGTATTCCACCCCTTCGCCCGAATAGGTTTCAATCTTGTCCGCATACGAATTGGTGAGCAACGTCCGAAAGAGATCGACGAATTCTTGCTTCTGCTGATCAGTCAATTGATTCCAAGGAGCCCCCAGGGCCCGGCGGGACATTTCCGTATAGTCAAATCGAGCCGACACGACATTTTCAAGCTGGTGCCGACGTTCGTCGGATTTGTTCTTCTGTTTTAAGTCTGGATCACGAACAATGCGAAGCACTTCGTCAACGGTCGCTTTCATGGCTTCGGTCGGAGCGCCTGCGTATCCTGGAACGACCGACGACCCAACGACGAGGGCCGCCAAGAATGCAATAGCTCCCCAGTGGAAAGAGGCTCGCCCACGCCTAAGAACCCTCATAGCCATCATTACGCTATCTCCCTCTGCCGAACTTCCACATCCTCGCCCACCGGCCTTACCAGATCAGCTTAATTGACTTTCCCATGAACGTATTGGCTCACTAACTCCTCAAGGTCTAGACCAGCTTCTGTATCACGAATGGTATCTCCAGGTTTCAGCGGATCCCCTCCCCCACCGGGCGAGAGCGCGAGGAATTTTTCTCCAATGATCCCCCTGGTTTTGATGGAGGCGATCGTATCGGAATACAGCTTCGTTCCGTTCTGCACCGCTAACTTCACCATTGCCCTATCTTCTTTGAGACTGATGGCCTTGACGCGCCCGACCTCAACACCGGCGATTTCCACCGTCGCTCCGGGTTTTAACCCCGACGCTGAGTTAAACAACGCCTCCACTTCAAAGAGATCTCCGCCGATGATTTCTAACTTACCGAGCTTGATCGAGAGATACCCCAGAGAGACGATTCCTACCAATACAAACACGCCCACAACCAATTCCAGCTTGCTCTTGTCCATCCTGGGGCTCCTCTAATTTGCGGGGACCGCTCCGGTCAGCGACACCGTCCCACCAACCGAGATGAATTCTCTAATTTCAGGATCCGTTGTTCGTTGAAACTCAGATGGCTCGGCCATCAATGCAATCTTCCCCTGCTTCAACATTGCCACATAATCGGAAATGCCGAAGATCTCAGGAATTTGATGGCTCACCATTACAGCAGTAAACCCAAACTTCCGCTGCATACCCGTGATGAGATCATGGATCGACTTGGCCATGAGCGGATCGAGCCCGGTTGTCGGTTCGTCGAAGAGGATAATTTCCGGTTGCATTACCAATGCGCGGGCCAGACCGGTACGCTTGCGCATGCCACCGCTCAGTTCGGCGGGAAACTTGTTCCCCATGCCTGATAATCCGACTTGCTCAAGCTTTTCCTCCACCCGGTGAGTCACTTCACCACCTTTCAGGCGGAGCTTTTCCCGAAGGGGAAACGCGACGTTCTCAAAGACCGTCAACGAATCGAATAATGCCGCCCCCTGAAACAGCATCGCAAACCGTTTTCGGACTTCGTTCAGGGCCTGTCCACGAAGTCGTGAAATCTCCACGCCGTCAACCCAAACTTCTCCGGAATCCGGCTGAAACAGACCGATCATGTGCTTCAGCAGGACGCTCTTCCCTTCTCCGCTTCGACCGATGATCGTGGTAAGTTTCCCCTCCGGAATGGCCAGATCAATCCCTCGCAAGACCGGTTGGCCACCTAACATCTTCGTCACACCGACGAGCTTCAGCATGGCTATAAGAGAACCGACGTCAAAAAATAGTCCCACACGAGAATCACGACCGATGACAACACGACAGCTTCGGTCGTGGCAGTGCCGAGGCCCTCGGCACTCATCCTGGTGTAGAACCCTTTATAGCAACAAACCCAGCTGATAATCAGCCCGAAACTGATGGATTTGAGGATACCGCCATAGACATCTTTCCATTCCACCGCAGACTCGATCGAGTTCCAATACGAACCGGCGTTTACCCCGAGCAAGTCCACCCCGACCAGATGGCCTCCATAAATTCCCACTACATCGAAGATCGCGACAAGCAGCGGAACCCCTATTAACCCTGCAACAAGTTTGGGGGCGATCAGGTATTGAAGAGGATTGATGGCCATGGTATCGAGCGCATCGATCTGCTCTGTGATCCGCATAATCCCGATCTCCGCCGTCATAGCCGAACCGGCTCGAGCCGTCACCATGAGCGCAGCCAGCACCGGCCCCAGCTCACGAATCATACTGAGTGCTACCGCGGAACCCAGCAATCCTTCGGAGCCGAACTTCCGTAGTGTGTAGTAACCCTGCAGCGCCAAAACCATTCCAGTAAAGGCTGCAGTCAGCACGACGACAAACGTTGATTTGTATCCGATGAAGTGGAGCTGCTTAACGATTTGAGTAATCCGAAATGGCGGACGTGCTAACCAGGCAAAGGACGAGACCACGAAGATCAGCATCCGTCCCATTTCGGTCACATAGGTGAGAGCCCACCGTCCGATGGTTTCCGGAAATCGCATGGTTATGTCGGCGAGAGTTCTCGCTGTTGCGGATTGGTTGCCATGGCTGCTGTGTAGCGCCGGAAAAATTCCGTCAACGCTTGCGCGGCGGCTGCACTCTGCCGCCGAAACCGACCAAGACCCCAGAAGCACGACGGTGCAGCCAAGACCATCCCAATACCTTTGATCCACCCAGTGGGCCTGAGAAATAGATTGAAGTCAAGCGGAAGATCTTCGTCGAGAAGATCAGAAACCGATCGAATGATCAGAAAAGGAACCTGCGCTCGTTGCGCTTCAGCAGCCAAGGCCGCACTCTCCATATCGAGCCCAATCGCGTTGGTGCTCTCCGCAAACTCTCGCTTGTCCCGGGCGATGCCGACCACCCGATCCGTGGAGACAAACCTCCCAATGAGCCGAGGCGGCACTATGGTTTCAACAAACGCCAACGCCAGTTCCCGCTCAGCACCCGCCACAGCCATGGCCTGTGAAGATTGTAAACTTTTCCCCGTTCTCTGCACGACTTCGAGTCCTGCCAAAAGTGCTCCGATATCAGCCTCAACGAGCGCACAGGTAAATCCTGTCGACACCATGAGATCAAAGGATTGGCCGCCAAAGAGTTGCCTGGCACAGCGCCGTGCTTTTTCCAATCCCATACCAGTTCGAGCCAGCCAATATTCCCTGTTTCCTATAGTGTGAACGTGAATGGAGAGACCATCGAGACAGCGTTCTATACCAGGAGGGAATGCTGACTGAACCGCATTCATTTCCCACGGGGTCGCAGCAAAAATAGCGGTTCGTTTCTCTGGCACAGAACCTGACGGGAGCAGGGAAACAGAATTGACGGAGGTCAATGCTCGGACCGGTATGAGTCAGTTCCTTGGATGTGATGGCGAAGTTCATCGGCCCGCATCTTCCCCCGAGAGCGGAGATTCCGATACATCGCCAAAGCCCACAAGGGGAAATACTGGCAATACCAGTGGTACCGAAGATAGAACACCCGAGGGAATCCGGTACCGGTATGGGCAATCTCTTCCCACGATCCGTCCTTCTTTTGGTGACGAAGAAGGAATTGCACCCCACGCGCCACACTGAACGAATCGATCGCTCCGGCCGACATGAGCGCCATCAATGCCCATGCGGTTTGGGAGGGCATGCTTTCCCCTCCTTGCCCATGATGCTCGAAATCGTTGTATGACAGGCACGACTCACCCCAACCACCGTCGGGGTTCTGCTTTGACTCCAGCCAGGATACAGCCCGACGGATATAGGGCATCGAGAGATCTTCCCCGATAGCTCTCAGTCCCGCCAAGACAGACCAAGTTCCATAAATATAATTAACCCCCCACCGACCATACCAGCTGCCGTCTGCTTCCTGCTCTTTCTTCAGAAACGCCAGAGCCTGCACGGCAGCAGGATGTGTCTGGTCATACCCTAACGCGCCAAGCATCTCCAAACATCGCCCGGCCAAATCAGCGGTACTGGGATCCAACAACGCCTTGTGGTCGGCAAACGGAATATAATTAAATACTACCCTATTGTTATCTTTATCGTACGCGCCCCATCCGCCGTCCGAACCCTGCATCGCCAGCACCCACCGCATGCCACGGCCAATGGATTCATCAACTTCCCGCTCGCACTCGGAAAGCTTCAGTTTAGACAACGCCATGATGACCACGGCCGAATCATCCACATCGGGATACAGTTCATTCTCGAACTGAAAGTACCATCCCCCGGGTTCCGCATGCGGCGAAGAGATAATCCAGTCTCCCACCCTCTTCGTTTGCCTGGACATTAAATAGCGACCGGCTTTTTGGAGTGCCGGATGATCCTGCGGAACTCCCGCCTCCACCAGAGCATTTGTCAATAACGCCGTATCCCAAACAGGAGAAAAACAAGGCTGCAGATGAAGCGTAGGAAGCACCTCACCGTCGACACTCACGGAATCGTAGACTTCCAACTCTTCGATTTCACGAAGCGCCTTGACGACCAGTGGATCATCCGCATCGTAACCCAAACACTCAAGCGCCATGATGGAGTTCGCCATTGCCGGATAGATCGCACCAAGCCCACCAGTCCCCTTGAGGTGGTCCAACATCCAGGAGGCGGCTTTATGAAGCGCCTTCTCCCGCAGCACTCGCATGGGCATCCTGTCATACAACTTCAACATCGCATCCAACGCCACAAAGACGTTATGGGGCGTGAGCCACGCCTGGTCTTTATTGAACGGAGGATACTTCCAATAGCGCACTTCTTCACGAGGGATTGTGTACAATTCGTCGATGCCTTGCTCGCGCGGAATCTGGCAGACCGGTCGGTGGGCAAACACGATCAGCAATGGAATCAAGACCGCCCGGGACCAATACGAAATGGCATAGATGCTGAAGTAGAATTTCTTTGGAAGCAGCATGATCTCGACAGGCATGTGGGGAACGCCTTCCCAATCATACTGATCGAACAACGCCAGCGTGATCTTGGTGAACACGTTCGCTTGCAGGACACCGCCCATTGCCAGGATTCGCTCTTTGGCCCGGATCATGCACGGTTCGTCCGCTGACACACCGCTCAGCTTGAGCGCAAAATAAGCCTTGACCGAAGCACTGATCTCGGCCGGCCCGCCGTAATAGATCGGCCATCCCCCATCGGATAGCTGTGTCGCCTTAAGATATTGAACGGCCTTTTGCTCCCGTTCGGGATCCACACGATCGAGAAATCGACGAAGCATCAAATATTCGGAGGTCAGCGTCGTATCTGCTTCCAGCTCGGCAACCCAGTATCCCTCCACATGCTGTCGACTGAAAAACCACGACTGACTCCGCCTGATTGCGTCATCCACCGCATCAGGTTGACTGACAGCATGACCAATGGGCCTTCGAACCGTCGAAGAATCCAATGACGGCAGAACGACCGGCTTATCCGACACCAACCGAAGCGAAGCAACCGGCGTAAACTCCGTCGCAGGATCGAAACGTTCCTGCGCATTGGAGAGCAAGCTAACAGAGAGGCGATTGAAAAACGCCTTGATGATGTTCATGAATGGTTAGGACTCAAAAGAAATAAATGCGGCAGGCGAAAGACCGACATCTATAGCAGGTCTCCCTTAATACGTTTCCTTACAACGTACACAAACGTACCGCAGCCTTATATAACAGACACCTAGAAATGAGTCAAGCAAGGGGGGATGGGAAGTGCCTGATGTACTTATATTTTTTGGGGAGTTCCGATGATCAGGGAATGCCTTCGGGCGAGACTACAACTGGTCGTCGCGACACTTCACGGCTTGATCCTCACATTCATGAGAATGTGTAAGCTCGTCGTAGAAAAATAGGTGGCTTGGTTGAATGTTCTTACGTCAGGAAGAAAGCGAGACCAATAACGCTCCACAGCAGGAGCGAGATGCGCAGTCCATTCAGAATTCCTCTGGCGGGCGCCAGCGCGTCATCCATCTGATCCTCCATTTCGCCACGCGCCACAAGCCGAGCATTTCGACCATCCTTGCGGTCGGTTGCGAACAACTCATTTGCGCGGGCGTCGGTGAAGGCGAGGTGGCTGACCAATTCCAGATACTGCCTTCGATATCGACTGCGTGAGATTGGCATTGCGCCGTCTCGGCTGGAGCTGTGAAAGGTTAGCTTTATTGTAACAACTATATTTCATGAATGCCGTATGCAACAAAAATACCGCATGTCGTGATATTCAAATAGTAAAAACCATCTTTTCTGAAAATGAATCGGCACCTCCGCTGGATTAACGGTCCTTTCCTACTGTAAGTCCTTGATCAGAAATACGTTCTCCCTTTACTATTCGCTATTGCTTTCGCAGGTACAGGTGGCCATTCACTGAGCTAGTCTGAAACTTTTTCGAATGGCTGATGAGAGATGCGGCCTTGAGTCGGATCACTTTGTGAACCATTGTGAAGCCCACAGCCTACACAATTTTGCATATTACAGAGGAATCCGCGATGCGCATGGCCAGCGCCACGGTCCAAGCCCACCTGCCGCATTTCAGATGGGGCGCATGGCTGATCCATTTTGATCCCAATAGCTCCGATGAGCGTTCTCGGGATAAAGATATAATCACATCCGTCACGAAAGGCGGCTCATGAAGTCCCCTCATTCAACCGCAGGAGGGTTTTGTGAGAATCTCCGCGCGTCTCGATTTGCCCTTCCCTTGCTTCTTCTCGCTACTCTCCTGACGCTCACGTCCTGTTCGGTGATTGAGACGTCCTTTTCTGCGATCAAGACAACCTTCTCGGCAATCAAGACGGGCTACCGTGCCGTCAAGAAGACAGTGAAAGGCACGATATGGGTCGTTCGAGGAACCTATCAGTTTACGAAGGCGACCACCAAGATTGTGTATCAGATAGGGAAATTTACCTTTGAGGTCGTCCGTGCTCCATTGGAGTATCCCTTGATGAGGGATGACATCGAGGCGATCGATGGGCTGCCGGTCAAAGAGGCGATTCGTCTTGGACGGGTAAAAAACGCGCCCTATACCGTCAAGGGCCGCCAGTATGTGCCGATGACCCTTGCCAGCGCACAGACGTATGAAGAGACGGGTTTGGCGTCGTGGTATGGAGAAGAAACCAGGCGCCAGCAAGGAGGTCACATGACGGCCAACGGCGAACTGTTCAACCCCAGAGCACTGACAGCGGCGCATAAATATCTACCGCTTCCCATTCACGTCCAGGTGACGAATTTAGAGAATGGACGGTCGATCATTGTGAGAGTGAATGACCGTGGCCCCTTCCCCAGCGACCACAATCCCGATTCCGGGAAAAGAATCATCGACCTGAGCCGAGGGGCAGCCGAACAACTTGGATTTACCGAACAAGGAGTCGCCAAAGTCCGTGTGGAAACGATTCAACTGGAAGAAGCATAAATGAGCGTGTCAGATCCACCCAGCCATGGCGAGTGACGATACTGCGCGCGAGGTGAATCCCTAGGCTGGTTGCAACTCTCCGAGCCTCACCGACACCAGCTTGGAGACACCCGGTTCTTCCATCGTCACGCCAAAGAGGGAATCCGCGATGCTCATCGTTCGCTTGTTATGAGTAATGACGAGGAATTGAGCATTCTGTGCCAGATCCTTTAAGACCGCCGTAAACCGCCCAATGTTTTCCTCATCGAGTGGGGCATCGATTTCGTCCAATAAACAAAACGGCGTCGGCCTAATGAGAAAGCTCGCAAACAGTAGCGCCATCGCCGTGAGTGTCTTCTCGCCGCCCGACAGCATGGTAATGCTCTTCAGACGCTTTCCGGGTGGTTGCGCAACAATTTCAATGCCCGGTTCTTCACTGCCGGAGGGTTCGCCGTTTTCCGACGGAGTTTCCTCCACCAACTGCAACTCGGCCCGTCCCCCAGGGAAAAACTGACTGAACACTTCGGTAAACTTTTGCTGTAGTTCATCGTACGTCGCAGCAAACATTTCTTTGGTCGTACGATGAATCCGCTGAATGATCTCCTTGAGCGACGCGATCGAATTCGACAAGTCTTGCTCCTGAGCCGATAAGAATGTGTGGCGCTCTTCAAGTTCTTGGTGCTCACTGATCGCGGCCAAATTGATCGGCCCCATACGATCAAGTCGGTCACGGAGTTTCTGTAGCTGCTCCTTCAACTCGGTATCGGACCGTTCGACGGTTTCGTGCTCAGCTGCAACGTGGGTCTCCGGCGAGGGCTCGCTCGGTGCTGGAGGCATATCGATCAGCGTCGACGGATCCAGTTGATAGGTGCCCGACAACGTGCTTTCGACCGTACCCAATTGCATGCGGATTTCAGCGCGACGGACCTCGACCGTCATGCGCGCGTCACGAATCGCAGACATTCCTCGCCGTGACTCATCGAGACTGCTCTCCAATGCCTGACTGGTCCCCGTCTGTTGCGCGTGTCGCTCTTGAGCGGCTACCAGGTCTTCTTTGACTTGCCCTGCGGTCACACCAAGTTCTCTGCAAAGTGCTTCTTGACGAGTTTGTTCATTCAGGCTCTGCTCGATCTGCCCTTTCAGACTATCGAGATGCTCGCCCAAAGCTCGACGCCGATCCTCCGTTTCTTGAATCTGCTGCGTCACCCGAGCCCGATTCAGCTGCTCATGCTCTCGTTTAGCCCGGAGTCCCTCAACAGCTAACCTGGCCTCAGTCACACGTTCCTGATGTGTTCGCAGGTTCTGATCGAGCAGCCCAAGTCCCTCGCGTACCCGCGATAACAACGTATCATGCCCGGTTTTTTCTGCGATCCACTGACCCAGTTGAGCTTGGACCGACTGGGATTCTTGTTCCAGCTGCTCACGCTCACTCAGACCTTCCTGAATCTCTGCTTCCACCGCGCTGAGTCTGTGATCAAGATCGGCCAACACATGCTGGAGCTTTTCTTCGTCTTTGCGCAACGACAGATTCTGCATTTCGGCCTCACGAAGGGAATCGCCAAGCTGACGGTCGCGCTCGGTCAGCTCTTGGATCTGGGCATGCACCACATCTCGCTGTTGCTTATTCTGATCAAGCTCCATCACAAGCACTTGCCGCTTGGTTTCAAGGTCAAGCACCTCTCGTCGTCGTTCGAGCAAACCCAGTGTGCCTTGCACCTGACCACCCGTCACGATGCCGGACGCATCCACCACGTCACCGTCCAGAGTCGCTAGAATCGGACCGGTTGGAGCACCCCAACCATGGCGCTCCCACAGCTGGAGCGCGTGGTCCAAAGAGCGGACGATCACGACTCGATCGAATAACGAATCACGAGCAACCGTTCGGGCAGCATCGGTCTGAATCAGATCCACGGCCCGTCCAACGACTTCCGGCTCAGTGGCGATTGCCGGCCACCAGTCATAAACTTGTGCCCCTGCCCAACGCGGATGCTGTGGGATAAAGCTGCCCCGCCCCAACGTCTCCTCTTGCAGAAACCGGATCAATCGTCGTCCGACGGACGGTTCGTCGACAAACCACCCACGAACACGTTCCCCTAACACCGCTTCGACTGCGCGCTCCATCCCAGACGGAATCACCAGCCATTCCGCGACCGCGTCGCGCACCCCTTCACAAGACTTCAGAGCCGGCCCCTGATCTGCTCCCTGCCGGCCGTATCCCATCTCTTCGCGGACCACGCTTTGCAGCGCCTCTAGGCGTGACTCCAGACCAGCGAGTTCTTCAGAACGCCGCAAGATCACCTGATCCAGCGACTGCATAAGGCCGACCGCTTGAGCGACTTCCTCTTTCACGGTACGTTGGTCCGCTTGCAGCGTCGCAACGAGGCGGTCCGCATTTCCATATGCTTCGCGCAATGTTTCGTGACGAGCGATCGAGGATTCACGTTGGTTCCGAAGATCATCTCGCTCCATGGTCAACCGGGTTGCGCGGTTGGTAGACCCTTCCATCCGCTGGGCCAACTGCGAGATGCTCTGTTCGGTGTTGGCGACAAGCACGGCGAGTTGCAGCACATCTTTACGCCCTCGCTCTTCTTCTGCGACCGCCGCTGCACGCTGTTGGAGCAAATGTGTCATCTCCTGATCAAGCTCCTCGAGAGCTTGATTTCGAAGCGTGACATCTTCCTCGAGCCTGACCAAGGAAGACTCAATGGTCTGAAGTGTACCGACCACCTGTTCCTGCGAACGGACAAGCTCTTCCAGTTCAGCCGACTCCTGAACTTGTTGTTGGCTGAATAACTGACCACGATTGCGTTCAACTTCCGCCGCGGTCAGCGCATGCGCCTGCTGCTGCTCCACACCCGCCAACTCCTCTCGAATTTTCCCGATGGAATCCGCCGTGGCAATCGCATCGAGGCGAGCCTGTTCGAGCTCCGTTGTAAACCGAGCTTGTTCGGCCGCTTTCTCCGATTCCTGCTGATCGAGGTTCAGAACCTCACTCTCGACCTCCTGCAACGTCTGCCGCAGTGTCCTAAACTCTCTCGTTAACAAGGTCACTTCGATCTCACGAGCTTCACCTTGCAACGTCTGATAGGTGCGCGCCTGGCGTGCCTGCCGCTCCAGAGAATTGAGCTGCTTCTTGACCTCTGCCACAATGTCTCGAACGCGCAAGAGGTTTTGCTGCGTCGCTTCCAGTTTTCTCAACGCCTCGGCTTTCTGTTTCTTGTAGCGAACAATACCGGCAGTTTCCTCGATGAGCTCACGTCGATCTTGCGGAGAGGCGTTCAAGATCTGATCAATCTGCCCCTGTGCGATCACGGTATGCCCTTTGCTGCCAGCGCGCGTATCGAGCAACAGGCTACGGATATCTTTCAGCCGACAGTGAATCTTATTGATGAGATACTCGCTCTCGCCGTTGCGGTACAGACGGCGGGTAATCATCAATTCCTGAACTTCAGTCAATTCGCTCGGAAGCCCCGAGTTTCCATCCAGTTTCATAGCCGCCTGATCCAACCCACCGATCACCAACGAGACCTCCGCCATGCCTAACGGCTTTCGGACCTCGGTGCCGTTAAAAATGACGTCTTCCATCTTTTCGCTTCTGAGCGTCTTGGTACTCTGCTCACCCAGTACCCAGAGGATGGCATCGACGACATTGCTCTTCCCGCTCCCATTGGGCCCCACCACTGCAGTGACCCCTTCGGGAAACTCAATCTTGGCCTCCGCGAACGACTTGAATCCCAACATATTCAACGATTTCAAGTGCATCAATTCACCCTTCCATGCACAGGTAGAGCGTTCTCATAAGGAAACAAAAATTTCCGGCCCTTGTACCATAGGGGTTTCAAGAAATCAAAATAAAACACAGCCGATAGGGCGGTACGGGGTTGTGCCTACAATTTATGGGGTACTTTCAGGAAAGTTCTGGCATGGCTAGCAAACCTCAGTCACCAAGGTTGCTGTACGCAGGATGCTTAAGGCCGTCGCCTGCAACCAAACTAGCCGGCAATGCCAGCGACTGATCTCTTGGAGGATTCTATTTGAACGAGTTCCTTCGGCAGAAGGAACTCGACGTCTTCCTCAATAACCGTCAGCTCTTCAACCTCGGATGGTTCCGACACTTTCAAAAACGCCACCACTTCGGTCACGAGAATTTCCGGTGCTGAAGCACCGGCAGCAATACCGACCGCCTTGGCCCCTTCTAACCATGTCGGATTAATGTCCGCGGCTGAATCAATGAGATAGGATGGAATGCCGCACTGTTCCCCCAACTCCCGCAACCGGTTAGAATTGGAGCTGTTCGGCGAGCCGATGACCAGAATGACATCCACGAGGCGAGACAATTCCTTAACCGCATTCTGTCGGTTCTGTGTCGCGTAACAGATATCTTCCTGATGTGGTCCCTTGATGTTTGGAAACCGTTGATGCAGCGCGCCGACGATGTCTCGACACTCATCCACACTCAGCGTCGTTTGCGTGACATACGACAGATTAACCGTGTTCTCGACCTGTAGTTTTTCCACATCGTTGACAGACGACACCAGGTGAAATTTGTCGGGGACCTGGCCCAACGTCCCAATGACCTCCGGGTGTCCGGCATGCCCAATGAGGATTAGCTCATACCCCTGCGTATAATCGCGGTTCACCTCGTTATGGACTTTGATCACCAGCGGGCAGGTCGCATCAATTACGTGCAAGCGCCGACGATTGGCTTCCTCCCAGACGGACTTGGCTACTCCATGCGCACTGAAGATGACGACCGATCCTTCTGGAACTTCGTTCAGCTCTTCCACAAAGACCGCGCCTTTGTGCCTCAGCGACTTCACGACATGACGGCTGTGGACGATCTCATGACGCACATAAATGGGAGCGCCATATTTCTTGAGAGACAGCTCCACGATTTCGATTGCCCGATCAACACCGGCACAAAACCCACGGGGATTGGCGAGGTATATCTTCATGGTCGTCGTCGCTCCTTAGCTCAGTGCTCGAACAAAGAAGTCTTAATCTGGGATGAGGGTCACGATACGTCAGATCCATGGGGCCCGTCAACAGAATTGCCGCCATCTCCGTGGAAGCCATCTTGCTCCCATTTTCATATTGAGATCATAACCGGAATGCCCAGGTACGCACACATCATTTATAAAGAGATGCATGACGCGATGAAAATCTCAACTGAAGTGAGTTACCACCTTTCAGATCTCTTGCCCTCCACTTGACTCTCTCCCTCCTCCCCCGTACGCTCAATCTCGGTTGAGACTTCACATCTATCGGGCCGTTAGAACATTTCCCTCTCTGGTTCCAATCGTTAAAAAAGGAGGCCCTTCATATGGCTCAACGACCTTTTCAAACAGGAGCGGCCGTCAATCTGAGTGGTGGAGAAAGCAGCAAGGAAGTGGTTGTCTATACTGTTCCGGCCAAAAAACGGTTCCACGTCAAATTTCTCGGCATCAACGGGTTTGGACATCCCAATCAACCTCTCTTTTATGCTGTCCACGTTACAACAGGATCGAGAACGGGCATCTACCCTATTGCACTCAAGGGTGTAGCTGAAATAGCCGAGCCCGAATTTCCAGTGCGGTATTTCGGAAGCCAGGAAGTCATTCTCTACGTAGATCCAGGATCCGACCTCATCTTCACGGTCGCACGCAAGGATACAACGGGCAACGTCAGGGTCTTCATCGATCTCTGTGGAATTCTCATTGATGTGGTAACGAGGAGCCAAGCAGATCGGTGATCGGGAGCGAGAACCATCCCGCCACCACTCACAGGGGAATGGCTGTCGTATGAATGCTACTCCAAATCCTTCTTCTATCTTACAAACTGCCTTCAGTTTTTGGAGCTCGAAGGTCCTACTCACGGCCGTGGAAGCGGGCCTATTCACCACGCTCGCCGGTCAGCGTCTCACCGGAGCGGAGTTGAGCACGGAATTGCGTTTCCATCCCCGCGCCAATCCCGACTTTTTTGATGCACTGGTGGCGATGAGGTTTCTTGACCGTGAAGGCGATGGCCCGCAGGCAAAGTATTTCAACACGCCCGAAGGAGCAATGTTCCTGGACGCAGCAAGCCCGCGGTACATCGGGGGCATTCTGATCATGTTGAACGCCCGACTGTTCAAATTTTGGAACCATTTGCCAGAAGCGTTACGAACGGGAACGCCGCAGAACGAAGTGAAGCATGGGCAGAGAGGCATGTTCGAAGAACTTTATTCGGACTTGCCCAGGCTGGAGCAGTTCATGGGCGCGATGTCCGGAATTTCCCGCATCAATTTCGAGGTCTTCGCGGAGAAATTCGATTTCTCAAAATTCCAAACACTTTGTGACATCGGGGGCGCGACCGGTCTACTCAGCATTGAAGTAGCGAAGCGTCATCCGCATCTCACATGCACCAGCTTCGATCTCCCGGTGGTTGAACCGATTGCGAAGAAATATGTCGCTGCCGCCGGCTTAGCGAGTCGTGTGCGTACGGCGTCCGGCGACTTCTTCAAGGACCAGTTGCCGAAGGCAGACCTCATCACGATGGGTATGATCTTGCACGACTGGAATCTCGAGAAAAAGATGCATCTGATTCGTTCGGCTTACAACGCGTTGCCGTCTGGCGGTGCGCTCGTGGTCATCGAGGCACTGATCGACGACGCCCGACGTGAGAATGTGCAGGGGCTACTGATGTCCCTCAATATGCTGATCGAATTTGGCGACGCATTCGATTATTCCGGTGCAGACTTCCGCCAGTGGTGTGGGGAAGTCGGCTTCCAACGATTCGAAGTGATTCACCTTGCCGGACCATCGAGTGCAGCAGTGGCCTACAAATAATCTGTCGGCAGTAAGCCATTCTCAACCACCGCCTTACCGCGGTTACTTGACAGCCTCTTCCCTCCCCCGTACGCTGAGATCCGCATGGGTAACATTACGCACAAGAGAATTCTGATCGTCGAAGATGAACGGGATATTCTGCACCTCATCAAACATTACCTCGAGAAAGAAGGCTTTCGAACCGTCGTCGCAATGACCGGGCTCGAGGCCCTGAAGAAAGTCACGGAAGATAAGCCCGATCTCGTGGTCCTTGATCTCATGTTGCCGGAGATGGACGGCCTGGAAGTCTGCAAGCGTCTGCGTTCTGCTCCTGACACCGCGATGCTGCCGATCATTATGCTGACGGCCAAGGCCGAAGAATCGGATACGATCGTCGGGCTGGAATTGGGCGCGGATGACTACGTGACCAAGCCCTTCAGCCCGAAAACGCTGGTCGCCCGCCTCAAAGCCCTACTACGGCGCGTCGAGCGCACACCTGAGACCGCGCCCAACCTCTACCGTTATGGGACGCTCACGATGAATCTCTCCCGCCATGAAGTCAGCCTTGGTACGCAAGAGGTGACCTTGACTGCCAAGGAATTCGGCTTGCTCGAGCATTTACTTCGCCATCGAGGTCGCGTGCTCACCCGCGAGGTGTTGCTCAATGCCGTGTGGGGATACGACTATTATGGAACGACGAGAACGGTCGATGTGCATATCCGTCGACTCAAACAAAAACTCCCGCTCCTTGAAGAAGCCATCGTATCCGTCAAATCACTCGGATACAAACTGAAAGATGTAGACGAACCAGGATGACGTGGTCGATCCGCTGGAAGGTAATGCTCGGAACGCTGGTGGCAGTGATCTGTGGCCTGCTGATCGCCGGCGTGATAACAGTCCAAACCCTCGAACGACAGCGCGTGGCGCAATTGGGAGAGGTGCTGGAGGCGAAAACCAAACTCGTCGCATACGGGTTCCAGCCTCTCCTTGGCAGGGATCCTTCATCCCTACCCCCTACTCTCCTTCAGGAAACCGCGCGCGAACTCGGCATCCGAGCAGCGGCTCGGGTGACATTGATCGCCGCAGATGGAATCGCTCTCGCCGATAGCGCCGTTCAAGGCGTCGAACTCGCCGTCATCGAAGATCACCACGCTCGCCCGGAAATCAATCAGGCCTTTTCCTCGGGACAGGGACGAGACATCCGCTCCAGTCGCACCACCGGGGAACGGACGATGTATCGTGCCGTTCTCATGCAGACTACCAAGGAGACTGCACCTGTTGTCGTACGGGTAGGGCTCCCGATGGGCGGGCTTGACCGAGAACTCTCGGAGGTACGAAAACATCTGTTTCTAGCGCTTGGCTTGGCAATCCTCGTCGCCCTCACGCTCAGCGTCTGGTTGGCCCACAGCATTACCAAGCCGCTCTCGGATATCGCGTTGGCTGCTCGCCAACTGGGTGCCGGCAACCAGACCCTTCGCATCAGGACGACCGCACAAGATGAAGTCGGCCTGCTGGCCTCCACACTGAATCAGATAACCGACCAACTCCAGGCCAAGATCGACGAACTGTCAGAAGATCGCACTCAACTCCTGGCCGTCCTCACATCAATGGTTGAAGGCGTCATGGTCTTGGACTATCGCGGCCATGTCTTGCAGGTCAATCCGGCGCTGGAACGGATGTTCGGCATCTCCCGTATCGAAGCGCGCGGCCGTCCCTGCACCGAGTTATTTCGCCATCAACAGCTCAACGAATTGGTCGCCTTCATCCTTCAATCACCGGCCCATCATCAGGATGAAATTGTGTTGCCGCTCACAGGACGATGTTTGCAAATTGAAGCGTCTCCCGCAGGAGGTAAGCGAGAAAACGAAGCCTGTGTGGTGTTGGTCTTCCACGACATTACGGAACTGCGACGCTTAGAGAAGATACGGACGGATTTTGTGGCGAACGTCTCGCACGAGCTTCGCACTCCGCTGACGTCCATCAAGGGTTATGTCGAGGCCCTGCTCGATGGGGCCAAGGACGACCCTGTTGCGTCCGCGAATTTTTTGAATATCATCCTTAAGCAAAGCGATCGGCTGAATCTGATCATCGAAGACCTGCTCGAATTGTCGAAGATCGAATCGGGCCGAATTTCCATGAAAGAGGAACCGCTTGACCTACAAACGCTCGTTGAGCGGATGCTTTCGATGATCAAACCGATGGCCGACAAGAATCGACACCACCTCGTGACGGCCATCATGTCCTCGCTCCCCCCTGTGGCAGGTGATGAAGGCCGACTTGCACAAGTTTTGACTAATCTGCTCGATAACGCGATCAAGTATACGCCAGCGGGTGGAACCATTACGGTCAGCGCCGCCTTGGCTCCTTCTCCGAGATCTTCCGAACGACCGGCGACGGCCATTGATCTGAGCGTCGCCGATACCGGGATCGGGATCCCGGAACAAGACCGACCTCGTGTCTTCGAACGTTTTTATCGTGTCGACAAGGCCCGCTCGCGTGAACTGGGAGGAACAGGGTTGGGCTTAGCGATCGTGAAACACATCGTTGAAGGGCATGGTGGGCATGTATGGGTGGAGGCAAATTATCCTCATGGCAGTCGCTTTGTCGTTCGCTTGCCACTCGGAGGTAAAGCTCGCGGCTCCGCGTCTATAGTTGAAGCCGGCAAGATCTAGAACCAGGAGGACCGCTTGGGATTAACAGCGCTCGCGCGAGCTTCCCTATAATCGAGCAGGCGCCATCGCGATTTTATTCCTCGCGCAGGTCTCGATTGTCTACGACCCGCTTACCAGCGAACAAGGCTCGTGGCCCACGTCAGGCCACCGCCAAAACTGCCAAGGAGCACCAGGTCTCCTGGCGAGATTTTCCCACTGCGCGCCGCATCATCGAGTGCGATCGGAAGAGATGCCGATGACGTATTGCCGTACCGTTCAATCACCGATGCCAAGCGATCAGAGCTGACACCCAGGCGATCCGCGATGTGAGACAAAATGCGCCCGTTCGCCTGATGAAGCACCACTTGCTTAATATCCTCTGTACGAACGCCGAATTCTTTCAAGACATCCATCACCGCGCGCTCCACTCGTCGAATGGCCAACCGAAAAAGCGGTGCCCCCCGCATACGGAGCGTATGCCCCCCTGTTCTCAACGTATCGGACGATAACGGCACCCGCGACCCACCGCCAGGAACACGGATGAGTCCATGGTGGCCCCCATCGGCATATAACTTCGTGCCGAGAATCCCTCGCCACTCAGGGTTGTGATCTTCTTCACCTCGAACGATAACGGCTCCAGCCCCGTCTCCAAACAACAGTGTCGTCGCGTCATCCTGGAAATCGAGGGATCGCGATTTTACCTCCGACGCGATCACGAGACAGGTCCGCACGTGGCTACTCTGGATCATGGCTTGCGCCATGGAAAGGCCATACAAAAATCCCGAGCAGGACGCAGACACATCAAAGGCTCCTACTTGCCTACATCCTAAGCCTCGCTGAACGGCGCACGCTGTTGACGGAAATGCCATATCAGGAGATGTTGTCGAGAGGATGATGGCATCAATGGAGGAAGGTGTACATTCAGCAGCATCCAGGGCCCGACGCCCTGCCGCAATAGCCATATCGGAAGACGCTTCCTGCTCTGCAGCCCAACGACGCGTCTGAATACCGGTGAGTCGTTCAATGCCAGCCGGAGATACCCCAGTCATGCGGGCAATCTCCTCGTTGGTAACGATACGGGAAGGAAGATAGCTGCCCGTTCCAATGATCCGCGGTCGAAGCATTCTCCTAAACCATTACGATTTATAGAAAAATTGAGCAGATTGCAGAAAGCGAGTCTTCGGATGGATTATAGGGAGCATGAGTAGACAGGTCAACCAAATCGGGTATGTGATTGATTTTTACCTGTTTCCTTGCTATGTGTGTCGAATATGAGTTTCTTCGTTTTTCATCCCGTGGTTCCTCCACCATCCAAATCCTTCCGTGTTCACCTAACCGGGTGTCTGATCCTGGGGTCTCTCTTTCTCGTCTCCTGCGCCGGTGATATTACTCCAAGCGACGTACGGAGTGGACTCAAGAAAGTCATCAGTGGAACAGACGAGCAAATTTTCATCGGAGATACCGTCGACAACCATTACCACCCCAATGTGATCATGAAGCGAGGGGAGGCGTATTTTGAGAAGGAAGAGTATGCGGAGGCCTTAGTCGAATACAACCACTTCATGGACCTTCATCGCAATCACGTACTGGCTCCTTACGCGGCATTCAGGATCGGAGAAATTCATTTCAAGATGGCCAAGACTATCGATCGGGACCCCGAACCGATGCAGAAAGCCATTACGGCATTCGAACAGATGAGAAAAGACTTCCCCGGCAGCCGCTATGATGCGCAGGCGCAACAAAAACTTGAGGAGTGCCACAATTGGATTGCTCAGATGCATCTCTTCGTGGGGCAATTTTATTACCGACGGGGTTCATATCTTGCCGCCGCTCATCGGTTCGGACAGATCATCAAAACCTATCCGGATAAGCCGGTCGCCTCCGATGCGTTGTATTTCCAGGCTAAGGCATACCATGAAATGGGGGCCGACGATTGGGCCAGGGATAATCTCGTCGTACTCCTGGACAAACATCCAAACAGTACAGCCTCCGAAGCCGGGACTACGTTATTGGCGAAAATTGGTGGGGCACGCCCCAATACCCTTCTTGCACAGAAGTCAGATCCGACGTCCCTTTCAGATGCCGGCTCGGCGATCATCCTAAGCAGTCAACCGCGTACCCCTAACGGACCATCCGTCTCCTCATCACCAGCTTCAGCGATAGGGGCACTTGACATTCCCTCATCGTTCGACCGCCTTAGTTCTCCCCGCACGGGTGCGCTCGGAAGCGCTCTCACGGTCTGCCGCCTTGGCGCCTGGTGCTAGTTCGGTTATCACTGGATCGAAAGCAAAGAATGATTCTGTCAACGAGGCGACGGAAGGCGAACGATTGCGGATCGTAGGTTGTGCTTTCGACCCGGGAAGCAAACGCGCCAAGCCGAGGGTAACGTTCGAGACCAACTCACTACTGCCCCAGATACCACCCGATACCATAGCGTTCTAAGAAACTGGTCACCATTGTGAGTGAGTTCGCATAAATCATCACGCCAACCAGGACCAGCATAACGCCGCTTACCGTTGAAACTCCCCACAAATAGGCTCGCACTTCTTTGAAATAGGCCAGAAATCGATCCACACCCAATGCCGTAAGGAACAACGGTAACCCCAACCCTAGCGAGTAAAACGTTAGTAGCACAACGCCGCTGAGAAGAGAGTCAGTCGTACTCGCATAGAGAAGAATGGATCCCAGCACCGGTCCGACGCAGGGTGTCCACCCTGCGGCAAAGGCCACTCCGACCAAGAACGATCCCAAGTACCCGGCTGGCCTATTGCGGAATTGAAATCGATGTTCCATCTTTAGGAACTTGAGATTCAATATCCCGAGCAGATAGAGCCCGAACACGATGATCAGAACTCCGCCGACGCGGCGAATGAGGTCCTGATGGGTGATCAAGATCTGTCCCAGAAAGCTCGCCGACGCGCCGAAAGCGATAAAGACTGATGAAAAACCTGCGATGAACAGCAGGGAGTTCACGACGATCGCCTTCTTGAATTTCATCCGCTCAGACGCATCGGTGAGCTGCTCGACCGAGAGTCCCGTGATATACGAGATATAGCTTGGCACCAACGGTAGGACGCAAGGAGACACAAATGAGAGAAGTCCTGCAGAGAAGGCTGCAATCAGAGAAATCTGTGGGATCGATTGCGTCATCGTTTACGACTTCATCAGCACATGAATCAACTCACGAGCCTCGGGCGAAGCCCAGTCGCGAGCACCAAAGATCTTTTGGCGTACAATCCCCTGTCGATCAAGCATGAAAGTAATCGGCAGTGTGCGCGCCCCATACACCAATCCAGTGCGATACTCTGAGTCGTGGAGAATGGGAAACGTAAATCCCATTTGCTTCTGGAATGGTCGTGTCACTACCGCACCCTGGGAATCCGTCGACACTGCGAGAATCTCGAATTCTCGTCGAGGGAACGCTTGATAGAGCTGTTCCATGGCCGGCATCTCGACACGACACGGTCCGCACCAGGTCGCCCAGAAGTTCAGGAGCACGACTTTGCCTCTGAACTGCGACAAGCTCATCACCTTTCCGGTGAGGTCGCGCAGAGTAAAATTAGGCGCTTCGTCCCCGACGCGGACCACACCCCGTTCAAGAATCGATCCCTTCCCAGATTGGGCTGGCTCCGCCCCAGGAAAAGGTCCCAGGACCATACCACCTGCGACCAACAGGGGTAAAAGTTGTGCTACGAGATGATGTCTCATATAACTTTAAAATGTTGCTCAGATAACCGGTGTTACACCTTTGGCATGATTGTGGTCGCTAGGCATGCCCCCTTGCTTCGGCACGGCGACAATTTTGGAGAAACCTGACTATGTTACAAGTGTATAAAAACCTGAGTCAAGCAAGCGGCCAGTGACACATTTTCATACCCTTACCAACGAAGTGATGGACAAAACCGATCGACATCTCTAGAATTGCCAAGGTTTGTGCGTGGCTTGTCACTCGGCACCACATCCTCACGTTTCCCATCGACAGAAAAAAAGCGCCGACTTTTCATAACCTGAACCCACGAGGGCATATGAGAGACAATTATCTGTTCACTTCGGAATCGGTCACTGAAGGCCACCCGGATAAGATCGCCGACCAAATTTCAGACGGCATCCTGGATGCCATTATCGCCCAAGACAAACATTCCCGCGTCGCCTGCGAAACTATTCTGACTACCGGCATCGCGCTGGTGGCCGGCGAAATTTCGACGAAGGCCTATGTCGAGATTCCTGATATTATCCGCGAAGTCATCAAAGATGTCGGGTATTGCGATGCATCGTGGGGATTCGACTTTCATACCTGCTCAGTTCTGACCGCCATCCACCAACAGTCCAGTGATATCGCGATGGGCGTGGATTCCGGGGGGGCTGGCGATCAGGGTTTGATGTTCGGATATGCTACCAATGAAACAGACGAGCTCATGCCGATGCCGATCGTGTTAGCCCACCGGCTGACGAAGCGTCTGGCCGAGGTGCGCAAGAAAAATATTCTCAAGTGGGTCCGGCCGGACGGCAAGTCTCAAGTGACGGTCGAATACAAGAACGGCAAACCCGTGCGGATCGATACCATCGTCGTCTCCACACAACACGGCCCTGATGTGACCAATAAGCAGATTGAACGTGAAATCATGGAAAAGGTGATCAAGCCTGTGATGCCGAAGGGGCTCTATGACCCAACCAGTGTCAAGCATCATATCAATCCAACCGGCCGGTTCGTGGTCGGAGGCCCAATGGGTGATACCGGTCTCACCGGCAGAAAGATCATCGTCGACACCTACGGCGGACATGGGAGTCATGGCGGTGGTGCATTCTCCGGCAAGGATCCAACGAAGGTGGACCGATCTGCCTCCTATATGGCTCGTTATATCGCCAAGAACCTTGTGGCCGCCCAATTGGCCGATAAGTGTGAAGTGCAGCTGGCCTATGCGATCGGAGTGGCCGATCCGGTGTCCGTCCTGGTCGATACGAAGAACACCGAAAAGGTTTCGGTCGAGATTCTCGATAAGCTCGTGCGCAAACATTTCCCCTTGACCCCCCGTGGGATCATCGATCATCTCAAGCTTCGACGGCCGATTTTCAGAAAGACTGCCGCCTACGGGCATTTTGGACGCAACGAACCAGAGTTTACGTGGGAAAAAATCGACAAGGCCAAGACACTGCGCAAAGACGCCGGGCTATAACCGGATCATTCCCAAGCGCATCGGCAAGGGGGACGGGTGCTCTACCCGCCCCCCTTTTCATGACGGCGATTCGCAATCACCAAGAAGGAGGATTTTCGTGGATTACGATGTCAAAGATATCAAGCTCGCAGACCAAGGTAAATTAAAGATCGAATGGGCCGAAGCCACGATGCCCGTGTTGCGGCTGATTCGTAAGCGATTCAAGCGCGAGCAGCCATTGAAAGGTGTGCGAGTCACAGCCTGTCTACACGTGACCACGGAAACGGCCAATCTCGCGATTACACTCAAGGCCGGCGGAGCGGATGTGCGTCTCTGCGCGTCGAATCCACTCAGTACACAGGACGATGTGGCCGCTGCTTTGGTTCAACACGAAGGCGTTCCGACCTTTGCCATCAAAGGTGAAGACAACCCCACCTACTATCGGCATATTGAATCGGCAATCGCTCATCGTCCGCATGTCACCATGGATGATGGCGCGGACGTGGTATCGCACCTCCATTCCAAACGCAAAGAGCTGCTGAAAAACGTGATCGGCGGCACAGAGGAAACTACCACCGGGGTCATCCGGTTACGCAGCATGGCGGAGAAGAAAGTCCTCAAGTTCCCGGTCATCTCTGTCAACGACGCGGACACAAAACATATGTTCGATAACCGCTACGGCACCGGACAATCCACCATGGACGGTATTGTGCGCGCCACAAACCGTTTGATCTGCGGCTCCGTCGTCGTCGTCGTAGGCTATGGCTGGTGCGGACGCGGTATCGCGATGCGCGCCAAGGGCATGGGAGCGGATGTCATCGTGACTGAAGTAGATCCGTTGAAAGGTCTCGAAGCCCTCATGGACGGGTTCCGCGTCATGCCGATGGAACTAGCTGCCCCGGTCGGCGATTTCTTCGTAACCGTGACCGGTAACATCCACGTGATTCGTGGCGAACATTTCGCCGCCATGAAAGACGGTGCCATCGTGTGCAATAGCGGTCACTTCAACGTAGAGTTGGATATCCCGGCTCTGGAGAAGATGGCGAGCAAACGCCTGGTGGTGCGTTCCGGCGTCGAACAGTTTACGCTCAAGAAAAGTGGTCACCGAGTCAGCTTGCTCGGCGAAGGACGACTGGTCAACCTCGCCACCGCAGAGGGACATCCCTCCAGCGTCATGGATATGAGTTTTGCCAATCAAGCACTTGGGGCAGAATACCTCGTAAAAAACTACAAGATGCTGGAGAAGAAGGTCTATCCTGTGCCGGCGGTGATCGATAAAGAAATCGCTCGCCTAAAGCTGGCGGGGATGGGCGTGGCCATCGACACGCTGACGAAGGAACAGAAGAAGTATCTCGCATCCTGGGAGATGGGCACCTAATCGCGGGTCCTGTCGGGGAACGGCCCTGACGTGCTCACTACACCCATCCCCCAGCGGGTCCCTTTCGTTGCGCGCGTCAGTGGAGGCGTTCCCCGCCACCCGCTAATGATGTACCTCTCCCATCTTCTCACTGAGGGTAAAAGAAAAGGCCACCTCAATTGAGGTGGCCTTTCTCTTTCAGGTAGAGTATGGGTAAGGAGTCCATGTGAAATCCTCCACCTCCCAACCGCTGTCGCCTGCAGATTTTGGAATCTCTCCTGAACGGGGTTTCCTGCCGTCTGATCCTTGTGAAACTCTGCCTGACTCTCCCACGCTGAATCATCTTGCCCATGAGATGCCGAAGCTGTTGAGCGCCCGTCAGGTCCGGCGATTTATCGACAAACAGTCATCGTTTCTCGAGTCCGTTCCGTCGGATTGGCGTGAAGGGGATTACCGAGCTGCAATGCGGATCCTATCATTCGCCGGCCACGCCTATGTCTGGGAAACACCAGGGCAGCCAGCCATCAAGCTCCCCTCCCAGCTCGCCAGGCCCTGGTATGAGATTGCCCAGAAGCTCGGCCGCCCACCAGTCCTGTCCTACGCCTCCTATGCCCTGGACAACTGGCGCCGGCTTGATGGGACAAAGCCGATTGAGCTCGACAACATCGTGCTGCTGCAGAATTTTCTCGGTGGGCTGGACGAAGAGTGGTTTGTTGTCGTCCACATCCAGATTGAGCACCAGGCGGGGCCTGGCCTAGAGGGTCTAGTGCGGGCGATCAATGGAGCATCGCAAGGAAAGGATGATGAGGTGCTGTTGGGTCTACAAGCCTTGGCGTCCGCGCAAACCGCCATGCGAGATACGCTGCTCCGCATGAAAGAGCGCTGCGATCCCTATGTGTATTACACTCGCGTGAGACCCTACATCCACGGCTGGAAGAACAGTCCGTCCTTGCCCGATGGGCTCATCTATGACCAGGTGGAAGCTTATGCCCAACAGCCGCAACTGTTTCGTGGTGAAACCGGCGCGCAGAGTTCGATCGTGCCGTGTCTAGATGCCGGACTGGGCATCCACCATGAGCCCGATCTGTTGACGGTGTATCTGCAAGAGATGCGTGAGTACATGCCGCCCAATCACCGTGCCTTTCTTCATGCTTTGGAGAACCAGACTGATGACCGTGGACGCACCGTCCTATCTGGCTATGTCCGTGATCGTAGGCAATCGCACCCCGAACTGTGGTCCGCGTACTCAGCTTGCGTGGATCTTCTGGCAAAATTTCGAGAAATTCACATCGGCTACGCCGACAGCTATATCAATCGCCAACATCAAACTAGCACGACCAATCCCACGGCAGTGGGTACCGGCGGCACTCCATTCATGACCTACCTCCAGAAGCATCTGGACGAAACGAAACAAGCCATCGTGGCCTAGCCACACTCCTACACTCTCAGGCTCTCGGAATAATCTTTCTGCAATTATCCGATGTTCGGTCGCTTTAGTTAGGCCAAGGGCGGTTTGGATTTTCCCCAACACCATGAAATCGATGAGGCTGAAGCAGGAGATTGCCAATACTGTGCGCATACCCTTCGATACCAGGAAAGAGCGTGGCGCGAGTTAAGTTTCGATCATAAAGATATTTCACACAGGGGCGAATTACCTCATCATTGCATGGAATGACAAACTTAATCAGGCGCTGAGAGATCATTTCTTCCACAGCTGGGCAAAAGCGTAGGTTGTCCATAAGGGGTTTCGTTACGTCGAGTGGAACCACAAATAAAGCTTGTTGAGCAACAACCCTCTGATTTAAGCGGTAGGCATTTAATGGCCAAACACCTGACGGCGTGTTCTCTTTCCCTTGACTATTTAGAAAGAATTCAATTTCCCGATTCGGATCATTGTATTGGTTCAGTAGCTTCTTCAATTTCGGGACATTCTCTTCCACACGTTTGCGCAACCAATCAATTTGGAGAGCCCAAACCGCACAAGATTTCTCCTCATTGTTTTCATTGAGTGTTGCTTTTTCCACAGCGAACAGAACGGCCGTCCAGAAGGAGTAAGTCCAGTCATGCAATCTGGTTGGGGCACCGTAATGCTGCATAAGTGCAAGCCATTCCATATAGTCTATGTCGCTCGGGGGATCACGAAGGTACCCTCGCGCCTTACGCATAAACTCTCGACTCAATCGACGTTCCCATTTCCAAGCGTCGGACAGATCAAGCTGAAATCGATCGCGCAATGTCCTTTCAAGCGTTGTAGAAAGCTCCCATTCTGCGCATTCGTGTCCCTTGAAGATCCAGCCGTTCCATTCCTTGACACCTGGAATATTGAGATCGCAACCCTCTGAATACCTCAGAAGCTGCTCCCATGATTTAACTTGCACTTCCTTATAGAAATGTTTGCACTGATCCCCCGGCAAGATTCCCTTTGCAAAGGCCAAGACTCGCTTCTGCTGCCTTCCCTGGAGCCGAGACATTTGCTGAAGCAGTTCCTTATGGAGTTTTAGGCTCATTACCCTACGCTCCCTATCGCGGGGCGATCCTATTCCCTCGAATTGAGACCAAGAAGCCGCTGGGTCATGGGAGAGCTCATCCACTTTCCCGATTTAGGCTAATGAGCATGCACCCAGATGTAAGATAACACGAGAGGTTTCAGTTAACGCTTCGGGAAACACCGGTTCAATTCGTAGCAGAAATCGGAGAGATTCAATGCAATCGTCAGCCGTTCTTCTGGAGTCTGACGCCTAGCCCGTTCAATCTTCTCGTCAGCGAGCTGCTGACTCAGCTTGCTTGGTCGCCGTTGTGATGCTTGATAGATGGCCGGTTGTCTGGATTTCATGAGTGCAAGTATATATGGGTCTGCTGGGACCTAAAAGGGAGAAGAAGGAAGCCGCTACAATCTGCAGCAGAGAAAATTCGATGACTAAGAACGCGGCACTACCGCAATAATCCGCAGTGGCCCTCCAGTCCCGCCCGCGATCTTCATGGGCAACGCGATCACATCAAAGCCACGAAGCGGCAGGTCGTGCAGATTGGCAAGATTCTCGAATACCGGAACATTTGCTGAAAGTAAAGCCACATGCGTTTCGAACGTGATCGATTGCCCATAGTCGATAGAAGCGGTATCGATGCCCACCGCCTTGACTTGCCGCTCTCGCACCAACCAGGCAGCCGCTTCGGGATGCAACCCTGGGAAATGAAGCTCGCGCACTCCCTCTTGCCCTCCCACTTCTGTTCCGAGATAAGCCTTCCTAGCAGGCCAGAATCTGGCGAAACCCGTGTCTAGTAAGACAATGGTGCTGTTTTGAATCCGCCCATGTTCAGCTTCCCATCGTTCGAGATCTGAGATCGCCACGCGATAATCTCTATCGCCGGCACATTGCTCAGCGACATCGATTCGGACGCCGGTTCCAACCAATCGTTCAAGTGGGATCTGATCCAGCGTCTGCGTTCCTCTGGAAAAGTGAATTGGCGCATCGATATGCGTACCACCATGCTCAGGCATCTCCACACGGTTGGACGCATAGTAGTAGCCACCAGGCATATCTTCGGCATGTTGACCGATAAGTTTGAAATCCTGTTCCGTAGGCCAGACAACCGTATCCGATCCAAACGAGTGAGTCAGATCGACAATCCGGGAGTGCTCCCAGACAAGATGATTGTCCCGATGAGCTGCAGCACATCCTGCTTGTACGACCAAGCCCAGTGCGGCAATTACTAGACTCACCGTATGGGCAGAGCTCTTTCCCATGAAATTTCTCCCACCACCTCTTCCTAGTCTCGGATGGCACGGATACGCGGCGAAGGTTCTCGCTATAGCAGGAATCGTCGGCTCTGCAGGCCAGCAGTATCAGGTGCGACGGCATTGCGACGGATGTCGCAGCTTTAGCGGAGCACCTGGGAAAAAGAAAAACGTTCGTTACCCGTCTGACTTCGATGCATTATAGCGAAACCGAGCCTGCGCACCATTCGCCAGCCGAGACTTCCCCCCTTACTTCCCGAATGCTTTTTTCAGCAGCGGTTCGATCTCGCCCTTGGCGGCCATCGGATCAAGCACGTCGGTATCGCCGTAGAAAGTGCCGTCGATAAACACCTTAGGGAGCGTCGGCCAATTCGTGATTTTGGTCAGCGCTTCGCGCTTAGCCGGTTGCGACAGGACGTCGATGAGTTCGTAGGGGTATCCATACTTGTCAAAAAACTGCATGGTTTCCCTCGTGAACCCACACATCGGCATCGTCTTGGTCCCCTTGCCATAGATCAATATCTTATGCGCCTTCACTTCGCTTTGAATTTCTTCTTCTATCTGGTCGGCCATGGCCTCCTCCTATATCTCTTCTTTGGTTCGAGCGGTGAGTTCTAATGCGTGGATCCGTCCATCCTTCATGGGTGCGTCTAAGGCCTGATAGATCATGCGGTGCCGATCTAAAAGATTTTTACCCTCGAACCCCTCGGAAACAATGACGACCTTCAGGTGATTCATAGTCCCCGTACGATCAGTCACCGTCACCTCAGCGTCCGGCAGGGTCTTGCGAATATATTCGGTCAGTACATCAGGTGTAATCACAGGTATCAACTCCAGCAGTGTTTTCAATACCCTAGCTGAAATGTGCCCTGAAAGGCAATGAGCATCCGTCGGTGGTGGATTTCATCAACCTGGTGGTGCCTTTGAGCCAGTCCGTGAAATGCAGAAGCAAGTTTGATTCAACTTCCTGTTGAAATAATGGATCTTCGCATGCCTTACAACCTCGGCATCGACCTTGCGACAGCTCAGCTCGTGATGAAACCCACTGCACTCCGGTCTTCACCAAGGAGGTTGCCATGAGTGAATTCAAGTCAGGGTTTTTTGTCGGAGGTGAGAGTTGCAACGGTCGGGTATTGATCGTCGATGACGAACCAGACATCCGGAAGGTCGTTCGGATGACTCTGCAAAAAGCCGGGTACGATGTGCTTGAAGCTGAGAACGGGGAGAAAGCCATTGAAATAATCAACTCGGGCGAAAATCGCCTCCTACTGGATGTCATGGTCTGCGACATCCGGATGCCGAAAGTGAACGGGATCGAAGCAATCGCCTACTTTCGCGAGAACTATCCGCGTGTGCCGTTAATTGTTCTGACCGGGTTCCCAGACACCGACATGGCCACATCGCTCCTCCGGCAGGGCGTCGTGGACTATCTCGTGAAGCCGGTGGAGGGTGAGATATTGAAGGCTGCCATCGGTCGTGCCATGGAACAACGAGAATTAGCGCGCCTATGATGGACAGACCACCATCGGATGGAATAGGTACCACGACCACCTCTCCGACCATCGCTCATTCGAGCGTGGAAACCCAGCGGAGCACATCAGCACCCGCCGTGCTTCCGATGAGAGTCGCGATCATCGGAGCCGGCCGTGGGGGAACCGCACTTCTTGAGGTGCTCCATCAGATTCGGGCTATTGAGATTGTCGGAATTACCGACAAGGATGCCTCAGCACCAGGACTCAAGCGAGCCAAAGAGCTGAACGTACCAGTGTATGGAGTGATTGCCGATCTGCTCAGGGACCACACACTCAACGTTGTGATGGACGTGACCGGTGATCCATCAGTAGAAACCGTGCTTCAGCAACACGGGCCGACAGGGACGGCGATTGTAAGTGGACAAGCGTCGCGGCTTCTCTGGCTGCTTGTCCAACATGAATCGACGTTGCAAACCGAGTTGCTCCATGCAGAGAAACTCGCCGGCTTGGGCTCGTTTGCAGCCGGCATCGCTCATGACATGAACAATCCTCTCCAGCTGATTCTCGGCATGGCTGAAAATCTGGCTGACGAAACGGACCTCAAAACCGTGCATGCCCAAGCCTTGGATATTATTGAAGCCGTGAAACGAACGACGGCTATTTGCCGGGACCTTACCTCTTACTCTCGTCGCGCATCCTTACAGCAAGACGGCCTCGTCAACATCAACGGCAAGCTCGATGAAGCCCTGAAGATCGCCCGTTATGCCGTGGCACTGCAAGACATTGAGATTCGCAAGCGCTATCAATCTGACGTCGTCGTGAAGGGAAACCCTGATAAACTCCTCCACGTGTTCGTGAATCTGATCACCAACGCGGTTCAGGCGATGGAACATCACGGCACTCTGACGCTAGAAACTACCGCTGTAGCCGGCGCAACACAGGTTCGTGTTTCAGACACCGGCTGCGGCATCGCACCGGAAGTCTTGACTCGAATTTTTGAACCGTTCTACACCACGAAGCCACCGGGGAAGGGAACGGGACTGGGGCTTTACAATATCAAGAATGTGATCCAGCACATGCACGGCACTATTGGAGTCGAGAGTCACATCGGTCATGGTTCAATCTTTACCCTCACATTCCCCGGTGACCCATCGATTGCTGAGGGCACCCCTCGGACGGGACCATGACTACGACACCCACATCCTCACCGTCAGGCGCCAGATGGGGGCTCAAGACTAAAGTCATACTTTCCATGCTTCTGGTCGGAATTGTCCCTCTCGTCGTTGGTTTAGGGATGGCCTTCTGGCAGGGGTCTCAAGAAATCCGAGAGATCAGCGGAGAAAGCTTCGAAGCACTGGCGACGGAAGCGGCTCGCAAACTTGATCTCCTCGTGGTTGAAGAAATCTCGCACACTGCCCGTATCGCTCATGATCCGACGATCATTCGGGAGCTAGAACATCGTCGAGATGCCTTACGCGATCCAAAACGTTCGACCGCAGCTGCCACAGACCTCGAGCAGCGCTGGAAAAGGCGAGACCCTGCGGCGATCACATCGTTGACAGGAAATACGCTGAGCGCCCTACTCCACGAATACTATGCCGGAGTGTACAGCGCACCGGGCCAATTGCTGCCACAGGTTGTCCGTGCATCGACGAAGATGCTGTTTCTGACCGATGTGCAGGGAGCACTCGTCGCCACCATGACTGACCACCCGGCATTCAGACACCACGATGCCCCTTGGTGGCAAGGGGCTTTCAATAAGGCGGTGGGGAGCCTCTACATCGAAGACATCCACTTTGACGACCAGATGAACACCTATGTGTTCACAATCTCACTCCCCATCATGGATAGCTTGCGCTACGAAGCCGTCGGCGTGCTGCACCATGTCATCGATGCCAAGGAGTTCTTTTCCCCCTCAACCCAGGCCATTCGATTCGGCAAGACCGGCCATGTCATGCTGATCGACAGTAGAGGCATCGTCATCAGCTGCCCTATTCTTCCAACAGGCGTTCCATTATCCGATCGAAACTTGACTCCACTCGTAACCCCCCAACACCCTGGCTGGGTGGAGGCCTCCAGCGACGGCCACGGCGGGCAATCGACGTCTGTCATCGGATTTGCCCCTCTGCCGGAAACCAGCCGGGCAACCAACGGCTCAATCGACAATGGATCGTGGCACACGTTCGTTTGGCAATCGTCCGATGAACTGTTCGCACCGATCCAACATCTGCTCACCTGGGTGATGGTATTCGGAGCTGTCGCCATCATGCTGCTGGTCTCGCTCGGCTACGTCGCAGCGGGTCGCATCGTCACCCCAGTCAGGCAGCTGCAACAGGCGGCACAAGCCATCGGGCGGGGCGAGCTACAGACGCCGATCCAGATCAACACCGGCGATGAGCTGGAAGACCTTGCGAGAGAATTCACTCGCATGAACGCGCAATTGAAAGCCGCATTTGCAGGGCTGACCGACCAGGTCAAGTTGAAAACTCAAGAAGTCCAAGTCCTGCAGCAGTCCACGGATCAGATTTTGGACGCTGTTCCAACTCCCATTCTCTTGATCGATGCCCACCACGTCGTGCGCTATATCAATCAGGCAGCCCGTGACGCGTTCACAATCCAAGCACCGTTGTTGAATGCGTCGCTGTTTTCGATTCTGTCACTCGACCAGGACGATCAGAAACAGCTTCAAGCAGAATTTAAGATGAACGGCAATACAGCAGCCACCCTGCCAGATATCGAGCGCCAAACGGTACCAAGAGACCCCTTGCGACCTCGTACAGATCATGAACCAGCCGGTCATCGATCCGAGCTCACCATTGGATCACGTATCTACCATTACCAATGGTTCCGATTGCCCACGAAACCGGGCGAAGAAGACAGTATCGGGCTGGTGCTTCGCGACATCACGGACGAGAGCAGGCTGCAAGACAAGCTAGTCCAGGCGGAAAAGATGGGAAGCCTCGGAGTACTAACCGCTGGAATCGGGCATGAACTCAATAATCCGTTGTTCGGGATCATTGGGTTGGGAGAAATCCTCCAGGATGAACAGGACTTGGAGCATATCAAGAGTTGCGCTCAAGACATCGTGGCTCATGGCCGTCGCATGGCCACCATCATTCGAGATTTTACCGGAGTCACCGATCGTGAAGCCTCTGATACGCCGGTGTCGGTGCCCGTAGAGGACGTCTTGGACAAAGCGCTGGCCACAGCACAAACCAGCGTTGACATGAAGGATGTCGTGATCCACAAGAGCTACGCGGGCAAGACCCCGGTATCAGTGCTCCCAGACCAACTTCGGCAAGCGTTCGTGAATCTGTTGACCAATGCCGCCCATGCCATGAAGGGCACGGGGACGCTCACATTGTCGACTGTCGTGTCAGACCATACGGTGACCACCACCATCGCCGATTCGGGGCCGGGAATCTCCAAACAACACCTTTCAAAAGTCTTCGACCCGTTTTTTACGACGAAGGAGCAGGGAGGGGGTTCAGGCCTGGGATTGACCGTCGCCAGGCGCATTGCTCGAAAGTTCGGAGGCGATATCCGCATTGAGTGCGTCGAAGATCGAGGCACAGCATGCCACCTCATGCTCCCGATCAATACCTCAACGTCATCTACAGGAGGCCCATGGACCACCTCCGTTTCGCATTCCAAGTCATAACCATCGCATTCCTCTTAGGAGAATTTTGGACCGTGGCAACGCTCCATGCCGCCAAGGAGAACCCCACTCCAGTCGGCATCGCGCCGGAAAAGGTCGCCGACTACATTCATGCCATCCTCGAAGCAGATCGCACTTTTTATACCTCGCACATCGTCAACCGGCTCCAGGAAAAGGGCATTCTAGCTTCGACGGAACAGTGGGAGCAGGAGAACACGCTGCCCTTACCGGCCCAGTTTCTTCAACACTCCGGCCGGCTAGTTGCTGAAAGCGGGAGCGGAATCCGTTACCGGCTGATCGGCTTTTCCCCGATCTACCAGCGTAATGCGCCTGCCACCGAGTTTGAGCGAAAAGCATTGGACGTTCTCAGGCGACAGCCCGATCGGCCGGTCACAGGGATTGTTTCAAGCGGCAAGAAACAGTATTTCCAGGCCATCTATTCAGACCGTGCCGTCTCGTCCGCCTGCGTCACCTGTCATAACAGTCATCCACTGAGTCCGAAACAGAATTTTAAGTTGAACGATGTGATGGGTGGGATTGCGATCACCATTCCGCTCGAATAGTAGTAGGCGCGATCGTGATGTGTCAGCTGTCGACTGGAAGTCACGGAGGTGTGCGAACGACCGTGGCATGCCACGAAACCGTTATGAAGGCGCGGGCGGACTCGCCGAGACCTCCAGCTGCTTGAGATGATATTCTTCTCGATAGATCTGCACGGCGGTCATCAACAAACTGACGAGAATGGGGCCGATGAACAGGCCGAGCAATCCGTAGAGGGCTAAACCTCCTAACACGCTCAAGACCAGCAGCAACACGGGAATCTGTACATCTTGACCGATCAACCATGGTCGAAGAAATTGATCAACCATTGAGACGACACCAATTCCCCACACCAACATAGCCAGTGCTTTTCCGGTCATCCCCACCAAGAATAGATAGAGCACCACGGGCAACCAAACCAAACCCGTTCCGCCGAACGGGATCGGGGCTAAGACGATGGTCAGCGCCGTGAGTCCCATTGGAAACGGCACACCGAGGACCACATAGGCTATACCAGCCAGCACTCCCTGCACAATCGCCGTCACCAGCACCCCTTTCACCACGGCTCGAATTGTTTGGTCCAATCGAACGAGGATTTTGGACTTGTGAGACTCCTCCATCGGAATCAAATCGTATAGGACGGAGAGCCACTGCCGACCATCTTTGAAGAGAAAAAACAATATCAACAGCATCATGAAGAAATTGGTGATGAGCGCGAAGGTATTCTTCAGCAAGCCCCCCATCCCACCGACTAGAAATTGGCTGAGCGCCTTCACGCCGGTCATGACTGATTGTTCCAAGGACAAGGCTGGCGTGGCGGTACCTGATACAGCCGACTTCAACCAGCCGCCGATGACGGGAACGGTCGCCAATTGGTCGGGGAGTTTTTGAAGTCCTCCCGATGAAATCCAGACGCGGATCTCATGCTCCGCCACACCAGCCTCTCGGACCAACATGCCCCCCATCACGACCAACGGTACGACCACGATTGCTAACGCACCAGCAGTCAGTATTGCGGCGGAAGGCATTTCCTTCCCGCCGAATAGTCTCGTCAGACGAAGATGCAGGGGAAAGGCCCAGTGGGCAAGCAGCCCGGCCCAGAGAGCCGAAAACACAAACGGCTCAAACATCAACCCGATCTGGTAGAGCAACAAGACCAACAGGGCGAAGAACACGATGGAGAAGGTCTGCTGTCGAGTCATAAATGACGTGGCGTTCCCTTAAGAGGTACCGAGTAGATAGCAGATCCAGCAATCTCTGTCACGGGTGGAAGACTTGGGAGGAACGGAGGAGCCATAGAATGGGACACGGACGATGAAGCAACAATTTGCAGTTCGCTTATAGGTCGGCCTCTCTTCCGATCAATGCGACGGCTTTCCCACGATGGGCGTTCATATCACGAACATTACTGGGCAGCTTCGGTGCTTCCTCAGGCCATCCCGTGACACCCATATCACTCACGCCCTGAAATTTAGCCCCTTCTTCCATCAACATTGTGGGGCAATGCACCTCACCGATCAGAATAGCGGTCTTGAGAAGCTGGATTTTTCCCGTGACCGTCACCGTGGCTTTGATGCGTCCGCTACTGATCAGCGAATCAGCATGGATGGATCCCTTCACCACGCCATCTTCGCCGACAATCACTTCGCCCTTCGTGTGAACATCACCCTCCAGACGCCCATCGATGCGTACCGTGCCCTCCACCTTGATTTCACCCTTCAGTTCGACTCCCTTTGCCAATAGCGTAATGTTGCCGTCGTCAGCATAACCCGTCTTCTTCATGGGGGACTCCTCTGTGCAGGCCAGTCTCCCCCAAGGTTACCTGAGGACCAGAGATACGCCTAACAGTTTGTGGAATCCAGCACCACGGCTTGGTGAAAACGCATCTAGGAGGAAAAGTCAAACGTCTGCTTCAATCGTTCCCAAAGCCCACCTCCATGGACCTCGCAGTAGGTCTTGGGCTCCGTCCCTGTAATAAAATACTCTGACTTGTTCTCCGGGCATCGTGAGGTCGCAAGCTGACCCGTCCTTGGATCAATCCGGCGCTGAACGACCCCACGGGGTACTTCAAAATCGGGAAGGTCCCCCGGAATGAGCCGAAGGGCCAGCTCGCTCCAAATGGGCAAGGCAGCCTGCGCACCGGTCAGTTTGAGAGGTCGCTCATCATCAAACCCGACCCACACACCAATGGCGATATCCGGCGAGTATCCGACAAACCAGGCATCTCGGGATCCATCCGTTGTCCCAGTCTTACCTGCGACCGGTCCCTTCACCCCTAAGGTTCTGGCCTTGGAAGCAGTTCCTCGATCCACCACCCCTTTTAGGAGAGATGTGACAAGGAACGCCCCCTGCGGAGTAGCCGCCTGACTTCGATTCAGGGGTGGACTCCAGATTGTCTCTCCCCCTTCACGCGTCATGTTGGACAGCGCCACGGGACGGATCACGACCCCTCCATTAGCAAGCCCGGCATACGCAGCTGTGATCTCCAGTAACGAGACCGTAGAACTGCCAAGCGCTAGGGAGAGGTTATTTGCCAGGGGAGTGGTAATTCCAAAGGCTTGGAGCTGGCGAGTGAGCGCCGGCATCCCAGTTCGGTGGGCTGTTCGGACGACCGGAACATTCAAAGACTGCTCGAGCGCCGTTCGAACCGTTACCTGCCCTCGATACTGTCGGTCATAATTTTGTGGCGACCACTGACCCGTACCTGATTCCAAGGTCACTGGTTCATCTGCCAGCAATGTCGCCGGCGTGAGACCAGCCGCCCCTTGGTCTCGAGCCGCCTCAAAGCCGGCCAAATACACAAACGGTTTAAAAAGGGAGCCCGCTGATCGATGCGCCTGCACCGCACGATTGAACTGGCTCACTCGATAATCGCGTCCGCCAACCATCGCCAGCACATGCCCATGCTTCACATCCAATACGACGACAGCTCCTTGAACCGGCGGCTCAGCGTCGGCCAACGCGGGATAGTTCTTCTCGAGCTTTATGAGTCCTTCATGTAAGACCTGCGCGGCAATCTGCTGTGCTCTGGAATCGAGCGTCGAATAGATTCGTGACCCTTCGGGGGTGACCACTCCGGTCCCTTGTTCGATTTCTTTGAGCAGGAAGTCGACAAAGTATGGGGCATCGGTGAGGGCGTCATCGGTCAACATCACCTTCACCGGACGAGCCAAGGCTGCTTTCAACGATTCCTCTGTTAAGATTCTTTCTTCTCGCAAACGGTGAAGCACCACATCCCGACGCTTGGTCGCCAGCTCAATGTTTTTCACAGGCGAATAGATATTGGGACCTTTGATCAATCCAACGATCAGCGCAATTTCCTCGATCGACAATCGGTCGAGTGATCTGCCGAAGTACCGATGGGCCGCCTCCCCCACACCGTAGATCGACACGGGACCGGCTTGGCCCAGATAGATCTCGTTGACATAGCTTTCCAAAATATCTTGTTTGCGGTACTTGAACTCAAGCGCCAGCGAAGCCACCAGCTCCTTAAATTTCCGCCATATCGTGCGTTTGGGAGAGTAGAAGAGATTTTTCGCCAATTGCTGGGTCAGTGTACTGCCACCCTGTACAACTGCCCCCCGAGTGATATTGGTCCACAGCGCTCGTCCGATAGCGATCGGGTCAACTCCAAAATGAGAAAAAAAGCGTCGATCTTCGATGGCCAGGAGCGTCTGAATCAAGATGGGAGGGACATGATCCAGTGGAATCCATTCCCGAAGCTGCTTCGTCCCGGCCCGTACGCCACTGATCACGACCGGTTCGAGCGCCACGAGTGAGACTGGTCGTCCATCAGTGCCGGATAAGACCTCGGTTACAATACCGTCCGTCAAAGCCAGTTTGACTAACCGAGCAGGAAGCCGATGCTCTTCTTGCGCATGCAGAAAAATCTCAATGGAGCTTTTCGTCGTGAAATACTCACCGGCAACCTTCGGCCTGGCGGTGGCAGGCCTATACTCCAGTCGATGCAGACGGTCGAACAAACCCTCCTCCACGGGATGAAGCCCCGGCGTCAGAAAAAACGGGGCGCCATAAATTAATAAGGGCGGATGCTCGTCACTTTTTGGTAGAGCCAAACTGGTTGAAAGAAAGACGGCATACCCTCCCACTAGAGCGAACAACGCTCCAAATACGATACAGAGCGGCATGAGGAGCCGTTTCGCTAGCGGTGCAGACCGAGCTACTATTTGAGCCGACATGGTCCCAGCTTACCCTGTATCTTCAGACAAGGGAACTGTGCGAGAAAATCTATAAAAAACGCGCATCCTGGGAAATCTGTTCCTACCGTTGTTGTGTTAGTCGAATGTAGTAGCTAACCGCGATTAAGAATAAGCAACCTCGACAGAAACGCCGAGCATCTAGGCTCAGGACTTTTATGGTTTTTCCACGTTCTAAGGGCGGTTGCAGCTTTAGGCAGGACCTGATTTGTTTGAGGCTGAGCCTTCGTGCTCCGATTCATTTTGCAGCGAACGACTGTCGTCCTCGCTCGAGGGTTCAGACTTCGTATCCAGTGAAGTACCCTCCTCATGAACGCGGAGGCGCCTAATGTTGGCAATCACTTTTTCTTTGTTCCCAACAACTCCCTGTAGAGCAATACCTGCTAACCCTACCGTGATTATCGTGCCGATGGCACTCTCACTTGTACGATCTGACTGTAGAATATCTAGCTGATCCGGTGCAAGCGCACTGGATTCTCCATGATTTCGCAGTGTAATCTTTCCCTTGGTCCTATTCTCACTGGCGGTAGCAGGTAACAACTCCTTTTTTTGTGCGGTAAATTCCATTGTCTCAAGGAACTCTTCGCGAGCGACATCCGGCCGCTTTTCCTCAAGGTTCGCTGTATCGGCTGGCGGCGAAGTTTCAGTCGCTAGCTCGATCGCCTTCTGAAGATCTTCCGGTGGACGGAATTCCCCCTCGCCGGTCTCGTTCGATATATCCGGTAAGGAAGACAAGGTCTTGCCATTGTCATTGTTGCCGATCGAATGACTTGTCCCAGAAGAGCCGAACATGTTTGGCAGCGGTTCATTCGCATCGGTGAGGGTGACGATAAAAGACTTGTCGTAGGTCAACCCACCCGCATCCATGATCCTGACAGTGATCATATAGTTGGTCGCCGCTTCGTAGTTCAGCAAGCTGCCGTTCGCCACCGTGATGACGCCGGTGTTGCGATTGATCGCAAACCGCCCGCCCGCATTATTGGTCAAGGTGAAGGTCTTCGTGTCTCCGCTGTCGGGATCAGTGGCACTCACTGTGCCCACCACGGTCCCGTTCGCCGCATTCTCCGCAACGGTGTTCGCCGACAGCGCCAGGTCCGTTGGCGCATCGTTCCGGGCCGTCACCGTAATGGCCACCGTATCCACATCGGTCACGGCATTGCTGTCCGTGCTGGTGACGGTCAGCGTATCGGCGCCGGAGTAGTTCAAGCTGCCTTGGTAGACTAGACTCGCCAGGGTCGCGTTTAGGTCCGCCTGGCTCCCGGAGAGGGTCAGGGTATTCGTACCGTTGCTGCCACTGGTGATCGTGGCAGCTCCAGAGAGGGTGACGTTTAACGTCCCCTTGCCCACCGCCAGCTGCACGGTGCTCAGATTGCCGTCCACGTCATTGACGCTGAGGCCGATGAGACTGAGCGGGGTATCCTCATTGATCGTCTGCGCCCCCGGCACCTGGTTCACCGGTGCATCGTTCACCGCGTTGACATTAAAGGTGAGCGTATTCGGGGCCGCATCGTACGCGTTGTTGCTGTCACGCACCGAGAAGGTGAAGCTGGCATAGCCGGTGCCATTGGCATCGGCCGCCGGCGTGAACACGAGGTTGCCCGCAGTAATGTCGGCGACGCTCACGACCTGGCCCGCCGTCACGGCCACCCCAGAAAGCGTGAGGCTCCCGGCGGGGGGAATCGTATCGATCCGGACCGCACCCAGCGTATCGCCCGCATCGACGTCACTGAAACCAAAGTTGGCGGTGGTCAGAACATGTGACGTGTCTTCGTTGATCGTGACCGTGGCATCGGCGCCCGTCGGCGCTTCGTTCACGTTGGTCAGACTGATCGTAAAGGTCTCATCATAGGTGAGCCCGCCCGCATCCGTCACGCGCACTGTCACGCCATGGCTGGTGGCACTTTCGTAATCCAGCAAGCTGCCATCGGCCACCGTCAGCTGGCCTGTGCTGCTGTCTATCGCGAACCGGCCCCCCGCCGTATCGGTCAAACTATACGTCTTGGCGTCGCCGCTGTCGGGATCGCTCCCGGTGATGGTCCCCACCACGCTCCCGTTCGCCGCGTTCTCCGCCACGGTGTTGCCGGACAAACTCAAGTCCGTGGGCGCATCATTGACGCCGCTGACCGTCACGGTCGCATCGTAGTTCGCACTAGTCCCCCCATCGCCGTCGGTGAGCACATACCGCACGGTGCGCGCCCCGGTTGTGGGCGCATTCGTGTCGGTGTTCTGATAGGTGATGTTC
>JBGSIO010000018.1:0-18394 GCA_041742455.1 Nitrospira sp.
TGGGCACGACCCATACAGGAGTTTTGTACTATCTCGACGAAGGAGGACACATGTCTAGGTACCTACTGGTTCTAGGGATCGTTCTTGGGTTTCCCTTGTCAGGCTTCGCTCAATTTGTGGACAGAGGTGAGTATGTAGTGGTCTCAAAAGGTGTGAAGCTGTGCTCCAATACTGGCCTGGGTGCCGGGAATGGGATGCTGGACTCAGAGAGTCGTTTCTGGCGTGTCACGAGCAAAGCCCGAGCGAATGGCACGCAGACCGTGGATGTATTTGTCCTCGAGAGTTCATACGATCGCAAAAGCGGCGAGACCACAATCGAGGAACGCCAATATGATGATAGTTATGCCACGCGGTTTAAAAGAGTCTTGGAGCACAAGGGGATGTTGTTGATGGTCAGTCCAAGAGATGGCCAGACAGAGGCGACAGTCGAAATTTGCAAAAAGTAGACATGGGGAGGGTCCCCATTTAAGTTCTGGAGGCTGATCAACTGATATGATTCATCTGGAAATGTCAGGAACGGATCTCAGTTGGCGCAACGTAAAAGGGCGTCCTTCTCATAGGTTAATGAGTGCTTATGGATGAATGGATAGGTGGGGCGTGACGTAGAGTCGCAAACAATTGGCTGCAAACGATGTGCCTTCTAGGGCACGGACGGCATGGCGCGCTTGCTCATCTGAGCCCATTTCCACAAAACCATAGCCGGCTGATTTTCCGCTGTGTTTGTATCGGACGACATGGACGCGAACGACCGCGCCATAGGTTCCGAATAGGCCGCGGAGTTGACAATCGGAAGTCGCTTCCGCGAGGCCACCGACATACACGATGCAGTTACTCATGACCACGTATCATATTGGATGATGCGAGTATCTCGCTAGAGAAGATCTCATGTTCGCCTCGCGGTTCGAAGCCGCTATAGAGGAGGGCACCAATTACTTCTGTGATGTACAGCAATGCGGCTGCACGGAGAGGTCGTTTAGAGGACATATCGCTTAGTTGCTGTCCTCGGTCTGGTCGGTATCTGCACGGCGCCTGGTACTGATTGATTTCTTCCTCACGTCTGAGGATTTGCTTGCCTTGATCGCGGAACGCAAGCGGGTATCTTCTCCAAAGCTATGTCTTGCCAACGAAGCGACTTCGCGTCTGATGACGTCAATTGAGGATGTATTGTCGACCAAATTGGGATCAGTTAACCCTAGAAGTTGCCAGGGGATTTTCGGCTTATGGACGGACTTTTTCTTTCCTGCTTTACGACTTTTCCAAACCGAAGCGAGATTCATAGGGCGTCCTTCTGTACAAACACAAAGCTCAAGTCAGTGATTGCCTGACAGAGAAACTCAATAGCTCTGGTTCAGCTCCCCACTAAGAGACTGGCCACGCGATCAGGAGGCCAGCCTCTGCCATCCAGACGGAGGGGAATCAGATTGATGGTATTACACAGACTACGTCAACACTGTGAGTGAGTACGAGGAGTGCACGGAGAGAACAACACAATGCAAGAAAATTCACTTTAACATGTAATTTGCGAAGGAGTCAATCCTCGCCACATGGCTCATGATTGTGTAGGACAGGCGACAAGGCGTATGGTTTGTCGATTGCCGGCTCGCTCGTATCCATTGGAGGTGGTGGGTATTTTCCAATCCAGAAATGAGTCTGAACGACGGTCGGAGAATCTGAGTCTCTGCCCTCTGTTCTGTCTCGGTCGGGTTCATCGATGCACGTGCTGCCGTGCCTGTTTCGTTCATGCCTGTTTCCTGCTTGCCGCTGCGATGGCTTGGAACAGCGTGCTTCGTGCGTGGTTCAGAGCCAAGGCCGCCTCAGTGTCGCTCATCCTTGACGCGATGCCATCCAATTGCGCCACGGTCATGCCGGGTTTGAGATACTGACGGACATCGGGGAGGGATTTCAACTTTTCATACGGCGTCTTCATGTCCTTATAGTGATAGCGCGTGCGCTCCTTTCCTTTGGCATCCGTGATCGTCTCCGGGAAGAAGCACGGGCGGTGGAAGTTGACGTACGGGTTGAGGTGCTGCGCACAGAAGGTGTTGACCTGTAAGGCGAACGGTTGTGGGATGTGCGCATACCCCAGGTGTTTCCGCACCACCGCGCCATTCTTGGATTCGGCCAGGGCGTTGTCGTTGGAATGCCGGGGGCGGGACTTGGTGAACTCGATGCGCAACTTCTCCAACAACAGGGCCACCTTGTAGTTGATGTACTCGGAGCCGTTGTCCGCATGAAATCCCAGGATCACAAACGGAAACTCCTCCAACAGCTGCCGGATGACCGGCAGCAGAGAGGCCTCGCTGATCTTCTCACACGTGGCAACGAGTTGAAATTGGGTCACGCTGTCCACCGCGTTGATGTGATAGACCCCCTTCCCGCCATCCTGATCACCTTGGTGCACACTGTTGATGCGGATATAGCCCGGCCTCCCATTCGGCTGGGGCGCGCGGCGCTGGCCGATGGGGACGCCCGTGGGCCGCGTCTTGGTCCAGTGCCGTCGCGTGCGCTGGTACTGGGTCCTACCCCGCAGGTTATACAGATGGGAGACCGAAATCCCCGCCAGCCGCTCGAAGCGCGCATCCTTGAACACCAGGAAGGCCCGTTCCATCAACTTCTTGGTGGCCGGGCCAGACACGGTACTATGCAGCGCATCCAGGTCGGCCAGTAGGGCCACGTCCGTGGCGGTGAAGCGGCGGCGAAAGCCGTGCTGGGGCGGGCCATGCCGGGTCGACAGCGTGCCCTCCTGGCGGTACCGCCGCACCAGCCGGGTCACTTGCTGGCGTGAGAGCCCCGTGATGCGGGCCAGATAACGGAGCAGTACGCCCTTGCCGATCCGTCCCTGTGAGGCATAGCCAAACCGCGTGAGCACCCGCTCGATGAACGGATACCGTTCCACCTTGGGGACCCGGAAAGCGATCTCAGTGGCCCCGTCCAGAAAGGCCCTGACTTGCGCGATCGTCTGCAGCCGTGCTTCTTCCATGTCGATCACCATGCCTGGCATCATGACCGATTCAGAACAGCCGCCGCTTAGACTCATTTCTCGTTGGAAATACGACCCGGCTTCAGACTCATTTCATATTGGAAGAGGCTGGTGGTTGACGTGGGGAGGACTATGCTGTATGGTGACAGTGCATTTCACTCGTGGTAGTCCGACGAGGAAGTGCTTAACCATAACGGACTTCGCGATCGCATCGCGACCAGGTCCAGTTTGGAGCTACACCCAGCCCGGTTGTTTCTCCCCTCAGGTTCTCTGATCCCGTCATAATGCGATCAAACTGAAAGGATAGTTTAGTGGATACGTCTGCTCCCCGCAATTTTCACGCCCTCGGTTTATCCGAGGCTCTTTTACACGACCTGGCTGATGCCGGGTTTGCTTCCCCGACTCCTATTCAAGAACAGGCCATTCCTCCCGCTCTGGCGGGACGAGATGTGATCGGATGCGCCCAGACCGGCACGGGAAAAACGGCAGCGTTTGTGATTCCAATGATTGAACGGCTATCCACCTTACCGAAAGGGCAGCCGAAAGCATTGATCCTAGCACCGACGCGCGAGCTCGCCTTGCAGACCCTGACCACGATTGAGAAACTTGGGCGGAGTCGGCGCATCTCTGCGACTGTTATCGTGGGAGGCGCAGACATGCAAGCCCAAGTGCGAGGCTTGCGGCAGCGACCGGACATTCTGGTGGCGACGCCGGGTCGGCTGCTTGATCATATGTGGAACGGCACGATTATGTTGTCGTCCATCAAGATCTTGGTGTTGGATGAGGCAGACCGTATGTTGGATATGGGCTTTGCGCCTCAAATCAATCAGATCCTTGATGCCTTGCCGGAGGAGCGGCAGACCTTGCTCTTTTCGGCCACACTGCCGGCGGATCTGGCTCGGTTGGTTCAAGCCAGCGTCAACAACCCTATTCGCATCATGGTTGCACCATCAGCAACGACCGCTGATGGCGTGACTCAAGCGGTGCATCATACATCGCATGCCGACAAATCCGATCTTCTCTTGTCTCTCCTAGGGGCCGATAAGGATACCGCGCTGGTCTTTACCAGGACGAAGCACAGGGCCGATCGGTTGGGACGCATGCTAGGCCATGCCGGCCATCGAGTGGCGGTGTTGCACGGAGACCGGAGTCTGTCGCAGAGGCGTGCCGCATTAGAAGGTTTTAAACGCGGGTCATTCCGTGTGCTGGTTGCAACGGATATTGCCGCCCGAGGCATCGATGTGGCGAACATCGGCCACGTGATCAATTTCGATCTCCCTAATTGTCCGGAAGATTACGTGCATCGCATCGGCCGCACGGCTCGAATGAAGATGACCGGTCGCGCCACGAGTTTCGTGACCGGCGAAGACCAACGGCAGCTTCGGGATATCGAGAGGCTGCTGGGACATGCAGTTCCGCTCGCTTCTGGGAGTAGTGTTCCGTCATCGGCTGCGCATGCCGAAGTCAGCCACTTCCATCGGAATGATCGTTCTTCGCCCAGTCAGGCGAAAAACGCCGGACGTTTCCGTCGTCCGAACTCACGAGGCGCGCATGCTGAACCATCCACACGCAATGCTTCGGCGACCATACGCCCGTAAAGTTCGAAAATAGTTCGCAAAATTTACCTCGTGAGATACAGTATGTCTCACGAGGTAGATTGGCATGCAGACGATTCACCAGGCGGAGCTGGTCCATCCCAAAGTTCGGCGATACTCCCGAGTGCGCATTCCCATCCCTTTCAGCTGTTCACTTTCTTCTCTAACACCTCGATGGTGGTTTCAAAAGCCGATTCATGACGTTGGTCTCGTCTATGACCTGTCGCTACACGGCGTATGCGTGAGCACCGACGCGGTCATCAAGCCGGGTGCCCAGGTTTCTCTCAAACTCCGGCTGACCAAGGGTACTCCTCCCACTGAAGTGGCGGTGGCCACCGTGTGCTGGACAAATTATCAGTTCCATGGGCTTGCCTTCAGTGCACTTTCGCAATCGTCCTTGAGGCAGTTGGTTGAGTATATGAATGTCTCAGATATGGAGAAAGAGTAAACGACATGGATGATCTAAACTTCCTGACCGGCAGTGGACCAAGTACCCCACAATTGCGCAAGCATCCGCGTGTACGTGTCTCGGCTCCATTTCCCTGTTCGCTGGCACGTGTAGGCCGGATGAGGAAGGGAACGGTCGAGCAGGGGTTGGGGATTGTCTACGACGTGTCTACAAAAGGTGCTCGTGTGATGACGGAAGCGGTGATCACACCTGGAGACCGAATCGCGATGAGGTTGCGATTGCCTCATCCGGCGGGATCCATGGTTATCGAAGCCGCCACCGTCAGGTGGGGCAAAGAACACACGTATGGCGTAGAATTTGAGACCTTATCTGCAAGCGACAACAACCATATCCAGAGCTTTATGACTCGCCAGTCCAAGTCCGGACCAATGGTCGCAGTCTAACTCTATCAGGCTACATGCTGCTCCCCTGGTATTCTCGATCGCACCGACGGGATTGAGCGATCCACGCTCGCTTACCCAAACATAGTCCAATGGAGTTTGTCGTTCAGAGCCTCCCTCATGCCCAGTGGGACGGCATTGGACGGGGTGGCGGGGGAGAAGTGAGCAGGCCTACTTCAGGAGCTCGAGATGGCAATCGGGAGAGTCAAAGGTTATTTGATCGCGACCGCTTTGACTTCTTTAAATGTGGTATGGCCTTGCAAGACTTTGTGAATGCCGTCTTGAACGAGTGTTGTCATTCCCTCTTCTAGTGCAGTTTTGAGCATGTCTTCAGTGCGTGCTTTCTGTTGCACCATCCGCTTCATTTGGTCCGTGCCCAACAGAAGTTCGTGTAAAGCTACTCGTCCCTTGAAGCCGGATCGATTGCATGTCTCGCAGCCTTTCCCGCGCCAAAGCCGGAACGTATTGTCTTGCTTGATGCCGAGCTTGTCCCAATACTCAGGGTTGTATCCTAATCGGATTTCTTCATACTCCTCTTTGCTTCCGATGTATTGCTCTTTGCATTCCTTGCAGATCCTACGAGCCAACCGCTGTGCAAGGACGCCCAGCATGGCATCTGCAAAACTGAATGGATCGCAGCCCATGTCGAGGAGACGGGTGACTGTTTCAACCGCGCTATTCGTGTGCAACGTACTCAAGACCAGGTGGCCGGTCAGCGACGCTTCGATACCCGTGTCCGCCGTTTCCTTATCTCGCATTTCTCCCACCATGATGACATCGGGGTCGGCGCGAAGAAATGCGCGCATGGCTGTGGCAAATGTGAGGCCGATCTTCGGCTGGACCTGCACTTGGCGAAGACCATATTGCGTAATTTCGACGGGATCTTCGGCAGTCCATATCTTGATATCTGGCGTATTGATGTTGCCGAGCACCGAGTGAAGGGTCGTCGTTTTTCCTGATCCGGTCGGACCGACACACAGAATAATGCCATATGGCCGTTCGGATATCTCTTTTAACACCTTAAGATTCCGGTCAGAGAACCCCATTTTATCGAGAGGTAGCGGCTCACTCGCGGCGAGAATACGCATGACCACGTCTTCGTTGTACCCAGCAGTGGGAAGTGTCGCGACGCGGAGTTCAATTTCCTTCGATTCCGTTAGCTTGAACTTGATTTTTCCGTCCTGGGGTTTGCGGCGTTCGGCGATGTCCAAGCTGGCCATGATCTTGAGTCGAGAAACGATCGCACGGCGGTAACTCTGAGGAATCTTCATATATTCAAAGCATTCCCCGTCGACGCGGAAGCGCACCAGTGTCTCACGCTTTTCTCCATAGGGCTCGATGTGGATGTCCGACGCATTTTGACGGTAGGCATCAGCAATGATTTGATTGGCCAGACGGACGATCGCACTGTCGTTTTCATCCAGTCCTCCGCCCCCGGAAGAGTCCTCCATGGCCTCTGCTTGGGCTTCGGTGACGAGTTCGCCGAGAATATCGGACACGTTTTCGTCAAGTTTGCGTCCTCCGACGTCGCTCTGTCCGGTTGCTGAGCCGAGAAACTGTGAGATGTCCCGGCGGAGGCTGACAGCGAAGCGGATGTTGAGGCCGGGGAATGTTCGTTTGATATCTTGAACACGGTCAAGGTCGCCCGGGTCGTCGGTTAGAATCTCGATAGCCGTGCGATCGCGTTTGAGCGGCATCCAATGGTTTTTTTTCAGATAGTCGACATTAAGATTCTTCAATAACTCTACATCGACGATGGTACGTTCGCTGTACTCGATATATGGACATTTATGGAACTGGGCGAGCGATTTGCCGATATCGATCTTTGGAACCTTGTGTTTTTCGATCAGGATGCTTTCGAGATCGCTCATCCCTTTTCGGGAGTCGGCGATGGCTTGGTCGAGCTCATTTTGAGTGATGCGGCTATTGCTGACCAGAAGGTCAAACTTGGTTGGAGTTTTTTTGGATATCTTTCGAAGGTTGAAGAACGCAATCCCAAGCGCTTTTGCAATTTCATCAACCGCTTCTTCATCTTTTCGAGTAAAGCGACTCCCGCTTTTCTTGTTGAGAAGTTGGAGCACTCCCATCAAGTACTTGTTGTCAGCGACGATCGGGTATGTGAGCACTTGCTTGGTCTTGAACCCGGTCCGTTTATCGTAGGACGTATCATAAATCAGAGACGGGTGAGTGGCTTGGAGCTCCGCGATATTGTAGACGTCGGCGATGTTCACGGGGCGCAGATACTTGGCGCAGAAGCCGGCCAGACTTTGTTCGGTAATGGAAATGCGGACTTCTTCTACGCCGTCGATGTGCGGAACCTTGGAGAAGATCTCTTTCTTCTCTGCGTCGAACGCGAAGAGTGTCAAATCTTCCGCATCGAACAAACTGAGGATGTCCTTGTGCAGGTCGAGCAGGATCTGATCAAGATTGCTCGCGGCATGGATCTGAGTGGTAATGCGTTTGATATGCTCCGCGTGCTCGACTTTTTGCTGCAGTTCATGGACGTTTGGAGTTACGGGCTTGGCTTGCATCCGATTCTGCTTTCTCTGCCGTCGAGACGTGAAACGATCTGGTTGTACGCTGGATCCGTAGGTGCCGAGTCGCGAATATGTTTAGGTTATAGAGCTGCGAATCGAATTTCAGTCTAGCCCAAAGAGAAGGGAAGGCAAGGAAAAGACACTTTCTATCGATGGAGATCAAAGATTGGTGAGACAGTAGGGACGCGAGAGTGCTGAGGGCTGAGTTACGCGACGGACAGATCCGTTTCAGAGCAAAGTGTCCTGATGTGGGCAACCAGATACTCTGGGGCGACGCGCGACTTGGTGCCGTCCCTCCGAATTTTCATCTCCACGATGCCGTCGGCAAGACCTTTATCGCCTACAACGATCTGGAACGGGATCCCGATCAGATCTGCGTCATTGAATTTCACGCCTGCGCGATCAGGACGATCATCCCAGAGCACATCAAAGCCCGCAGCCATCAATTCGGAATAGAGACGTGTGGCGGTTGAGGTGGTCTTTTCTGATTGGCTGACGGTCAGCAGGTGGAGATGAAAGGGTGCGATGGGAAACGGCCAGATGATGCCTTTGTCGTCGTGATGTTGTTCGATTGCCGCTGCCGCCGTACGACCTACACCGATTCCATAGCAACCCATAATGGCAAGGCGCTCTTTGCCTTGCTCGTCAAGGATCGTGGCATTCATTTTCTGACTATATTTGGTGCCGAGCAAAAATACTTGCCCGACTTCGATTCCCCGAGCAAGGGTCAACATACCAGGACCTCGAGGGGAAGGATCCCCGGCCTGGGCATTTCGAAGATCGGCAAATTCTTCGACGGTAAAGTCTCGATCGATGTTGGCATTCTGATAGTGAGTGTCGGCCTTGTTGGCGCCGATCACAATATTTCTCATCCCCCGGACGGCCCAATCAGCAAGGATGCGTGCCTGTGGGAGTCCGATCGGCCCAGCAAATCCTGGAGGACACCCCGTGAGCCGTTGTACCGTCTCAGGATCGGACAATGCGACCTCAGTCACCTTGAGTAGTCTGGCCAGTTTGACTTCATTGACCTCATGGTCGCCTCGGATCAGTACAGCAACCGATTCGGTTCCTGCTCGATACAGCAGCGTTTTTACCAGTTGCCGAGGCGTGATCTGTAAAAAGGCCGTCACGTCCTCCACGGTCCGGCGTTGCGGTGTCGCGATGGGCGTCAATGGAAGAAGGGCGGTGGTATCGGCTTCAGTGGGTGGAAGCACTTCAGCCCGCTCGAGATTGGCGGCATAGGATCCCTGGTCGCTGTAGGCGACCAGCGCTTCGCCGGTATCTGCGAGAACCATGAACTCATGAGAGACATCCCCACCGATCAACCCCGTGTCGGCTTCAACAGCTCGGAAGGTCAGGCCGCAACGTGTGAAAATCCTGGTATAGGCGTCATACATATTCTGATAGCTGACCTTGGCGCCGGCTTCGTCGAGGTCAAAACTATAGGCGTCTTTCATGATGAATTCTCGCCCTCGCATGAGCCCAAAGCGGGGGCGGATCTCGTCTCGAAATTTGGTCTGGATTTGGTAAAAATTCAACGGGAGTTGGCGATAGGAACGCACTTCCCGCCGGAATAGATCGGTGATGACTTCTTCGTGCGTTGGACCCAAGCAGAAATCACGTTCGTGGCGGTCCTTGAAACGAAGGAGTTCCTTCCCGTAGTAGTCCCAGCGAGCGGTCTCTTTCCACAGCTCGGCAGGGGATGCGATCGGCATCAACAGCTCCTGCGCGCCGGCTCGATTCATCTCCTCACGGATAATCTGCTCGATTTTACGGATGACGCGTAGGCCGAGTGGAAGATAGGTGTAGATACCTGCCGCTACCTTGCGGATCAGTCCGGCGCGCAGCATCAACCGATGGCTGACGGTTTCTGCTTCTCCGGGATCGTCCCGGAGCGTCGGGATAAGTAACTGCGAGGTTTTCATGAAAGGTTTAGCGGGAGAAGATGCGTTCCAGGTCATTCCAGAAAGCGAAGATCATCACACCAACCAGCAAGACTAATCCTACCTGTTGAGCAACCTCTCGTTGTCGTTCGCCGAGTGGTTTGCGCAGAATGCCTTCAATTAAGAAAAAGAGCAAGTGGCCGCCGTCAAGTATGGGGATGGGCAGCAAATTAAGGACCCCAAGATTGATACTCAGAATGGCGATCAGAAAGACGACGCTGGAAGCACCCTGAGAGGCGGCTTCCCCCGAGATATTAGCGATCGTCAACGGACCGCCGATATTCTTACTCGAAATATCACCTACGATCATCTTATAGAGGCCGATCGCCGTCAGTTCCGTCCATCCCCACGTGGCTTCCAGTCCTTGATACACGGCTTCCGCGACGTTGTCGGCGCGCATCAAGGAGCGACCAGGACCGGAGATGCCGATCTTCCCCACTTCTGAAGTCTGCCCATTGATCGTGAGTTTTTCACTGGTCGGCGTGACGGTCAGCGTGGTGCGCTTTCCTTCGCGGAGCACCTCGAATGCTAACGACCTTTCTGGGTGCTCTCTCACCTGCGTCGTCATCTGCGCCCACGTATAGATGGTGTGTCCTTCGATCGAGACCACTCGATCGCCAGGCTGGAGTCCACCCATGGATGCGGGTGATCCGTGCATGACCGAGGTAACCAACGGGGGTGTTTCTTCGACTCCGATCGTATATAGCGGTTCGTCTGGAGATGCTCCGTCTCCAGTAATCGGTACGGGAGTCGCCGTGAGCATTTTTAGTTGCCCCTCTCGCCGGACTTCGAGTGAGAGAGGCTGCCCTTTGCTCCTGGCCACGATATCCAACAACTCGGTCTTGGTGGAGATATCTTGCCCATTGACTCGGACGATACGGTCACCAACCTCCATCCCTGCGACCGATGCAGGAGATCCAGGAGCCAGCGCCTCGACGTCGGCGCTAAGATCGCGAAAGGTCGGGACAAAGAGGGGAGAACCGGTCGATAACCATCCGGCAAAGATCAAATAGGCTAAAATAAAGTTAAATCCGGGGCCGGCTGCGACGATGAGGACTTTTCCCCAAAGCCCCTGATGCGAAAATGAGCGACGACGGTCGTCGGGAGTCGTGGCCTCCGTCTCGTCCTCACCGAATAATTTGACATACCCACCAAGTGGAACGGCCGAGACAAGATACTCCGTTTCGCCGACCTGACGGCCGAATATTTTTGGGCCAAAACCGATTGAAAACTTCAAGACCTTCACTCCGACCCAGCGGGCCGCGAGAAAGTGGCCGAGCTCGTGGAAGGCGACCAACACGCCAAGGACGACGAGAAACCACCAGGCTTTCTGGAGGAGGAGCCAGAGCGTATCGGGGGACCAGGCGAATGCGGATGTCATGAGAACTCCCTGTTGCGTACTCGGTCTATCTACCGCTCTAATCTAACAGACGTCGCATGAAATGCAAAACAATCGTTAGTGCGATAACGCATGTACCAATGATTCTGCCTTCTCCCTAGCCCATCGATCGGCTTCCAATGCGTCTTCGAGACAGGTGATATCTTGCTGAGTGTGCGCGTCCATGGTACTGCGGATGACTTGCGCGATTTCGATAAAACGGAGGCCGTGGTTGAGAAACGCCTCGACGGCAATCTCATTCGCAGCATTCATCGTGGCAGGCATGGTGCCTCCGACGCGAAGCGACTCGTATCCGAGATTGAGGCAGGGGAAGCGGTCATGGTCGGGTTTGCAAAAAGACAACTGTCCGATCTCCGTCAGATCCAACGAGGGAAGATCAAGGGCCATCCTTGCGGGGTATCGCATGGCATAGGAGATGGGGGTCCGCATATCCGGAAGCCCTAATTGGGCGATGATCGAACGATCATTATATTCCACGAGAGAATGAATAATACTTTCTCGATGAACCATGACCTCGATGTTGGACTCGGGGATATCGAAGAGCCAGCGGGCTTCTACGACTTCCAACCCTTTATTCATCAAGGTGGCTGAGTCAATGGTAATCTTGGACCCCATCTTCCAATTCGGATGCTGCAAGGCTCGCTCAGGTGTCACGTCCTGGAGCTGTTCGTGAGTCAATGTCCAGAGTGCTCCGCCGGACGCGGTAAGAATCAAACGTCGGACGTCCTCGAGTCGGTGGCCTTCCAAGGATTGAAAGATCGCGCTATGCTCGCTATCGACCGGGAAAATTCTGACACCATGTTTCCGAGCTTCATCCTGCATCAACTTGCCGGCCATCACCATCGGCTCTTTATTGGCCAATGCGATGTGCTTGCCGCTCCGAATGGCGGACAAGGTTGGAATGAGCCCGGCCGCTCCCACGATGGCAGAAATCACCAAGTCAGCATCTAGGACTGATGCCAGCTGGCTGATGCCCTCTTCGCCGGACATAATCTCAACCCTGAGATCGGCACATCGGCTTCGAAGCACAGCGGCTGAGGATTCAGTCGAGACGGCCACGGCTTTGGGCCTGAATCGGTGAATCTGCTCTTCCAACTTGTCGATGTTGCTGCCGGCCGTCAGCCCTACCACGCGAAATTCATCGGGAAACCGCTGAACGATATCGAGTGTGTTGGTCCCGATCGATCCGGTCGATCCCAGGATGATAATCGACTTCATATTCTCTCCTCTCCATTCTTCTATGAAGGGGGCGACAAGCCTCGAACGTAGGCGACATAGTAGTAGAACGTGGGGGCGGTGAACAAGAGACTATCAAGCCGGTCCAGCATTCCCCCATGACCTGGCAAGATCCCGCCTGAGTCTTTGACCCCAGTCCGACGTTTGATCATCGATTCAAAAAGGTCTCCGAGGAGGCCCACTGTCGTCAGGAGCACTCCGAGGATCACCGCATCCGCCAGGGAAAGCTCTGACGTGAACCACTGCTGAGCCAGGAACGCCACACCGACCGCCAGGACAAGCCCACCGAGGACCCCTTCGACAGTTTTCTTTGGACTGATGAACGGAAGCAACGGGTGTTTCCCCCACAAGGTCCCCGCATAGTAGGCGCCGGTATCTGAGGCCCACGTCACGACGGCCAGAAAGAGCACAAGCCATTCGCCGCCAGGTAAGGTGCGGGTCGACACCACGGTGCTCAGGGGAAAGCCTACATAGAACACGCCGAGGAGAATCGCGACTGCATCGTTCCATCGGTGCTCCGTTGACGCGGCGGAGATGGATATGGTCACTGCCGCCAGGAGCACACTGCCGACGAGAAGTTCCTGCAAGGAGTAGGAAAAATGAGGGTGAATAAGTGTAAGGGCGAAGCCTGTGAGTCCTCCTCCCATCAGGAGACGGCTCAAGTGCGAAGGAAAGCTGAGATTGTAGAGTTCCAGCAACGCAATAGACCCGACGACAAGCAAGAGGAGAGTCAAGACCCAGGGAGCAAGATGCGCGATGATGATGTAGACCGCGGGAATCAGCGCGAGTGCGGTGTAGAGACGGCGGAGGTCGAATCGTCGGGTGCGTGCCGGTGAGGTCGTCACAAATATTGCGCTATGGGCAAGAACTTCTGTTGTGAGGGGATATCCCACAAGTGTTATGACGATATGGTGCTCAGGACTCGACCAAATCGGCGTTCCCGCCTTTGATACTCGATCAAAGCCAGCAGGAACTCGCGCCGGCGAAAATCCGGCCAGAGCGTTGAGCTAAAACACAGCTCGGTGTAGGCCAATTGCCACAGGAGAAAATTGCTGATCCTCGTTTCTCCACTCGTCCGAATCAGAAGGTCGGGGTCAGGAAGCGGATGGGTGGAGAGGTACGCTTTGAACGTGGTTTCATCGATCTGGTTTGGCTGTACGGTGCCTGTTTGGACATCGTCGATCAGCGCTTTCACGGCATCGACGATCTCCGCTCGCCCGCCATAGCTCAGAGCGACGGTCAGAATCATTTTGTCGAGATGCGCGGTCTCTTTCTCGGTGGTGCGGACCCAGTGTTGGGCCGATGCCGGAAGGAGATCGTGGCGGCCGATGGCGCGGAAGCGAACCCCTTGCTCGATTAAACTCGCTCGTTCAGTCGAAAGATAATGTTCCAAGAGCCCCATGAGGGCGCTGATTTCATGGGTTGGACGATTCCAGTTCTCTTGTGAAAACGCGTAGATCGTCAGAGCTCGGATGCCCAGTTCCAAACACAGCGTGATCATTTCTCTGACGGAATTGATGCCTTCACGGTGGCCTGCAATACGTGGAAGACCACGAAGTTCAGCCCAGCGACCGTTACCGTCCATAATGACCGCGACATGTTTCGGGAGCAGTTCGAGCTCCAATTTGGCGGTCAATTCGCTTTCTGAAAGGTGGTCGAGGCTTGAGGATGGCTGCTGTGCCATATGAATCTTGAGTAAGCTCCTACATGTCCAGCGTGCAGGCGAGTGAGGTGGCCTGAGTCTACTGGTGAGGGTAGGGAATGTCAAACGATAACTCGGTAATCCTAAAGTGAGAACTGTCTGAGAAATTGTGAGGTGAGCGCGCGCCTTGCATTGCGACTACGGAAATGATTGGGCTATACTGTTTATTCCTTAACCCACAATAGAGCACAGAAAGACTGACGTATGTCTGAGCTGGTTCAATTGACTAAATTCGGCGTCACGGAACTCGAAGCGCAACATGCCCTCGATCGATTAAAAGTACGGGATGTTGATTATGCGGATCTCTATTTCGAATCCCGTACGTCCGAGTCGGTGTCCATGGAGGAAGGTATCGTCAAGCGCGCGGCCAAGAGCATTTCTCAAGGGGTCGGGGTTCGCGCGACGTCCGGTGAAAAAACCGGATTTGCGTACTCGGATGAACTCACGAAGAAGGATCTGGAGATTGCGGCGGACACGGCACGGTACATCGCCAATTCCCCCAAAGGAGATTCTCCCGTACCGGTGCCCACGCAGCGACGTCCCACGAGAGATCTCTATCCGATGGAGCGTGCGAAGGCCGAAGTCGCGACGGCTGAGCGTGTGGCGCTGCTGAACGAAATCGATGCTGAAGCCAGACGGTATGACCCTCGCATCAAGAACGTGATGGCCTCGTTTAACACCGAGTACAAGCTCGTGGCGGTGGCGACATCCGATGGGACCTTAGTCAGTGATGTTCAGCCCTTATCTCGCCTACAGATTACCTGCATCGCGGAAGACCACGACAACCGCCAAGTGGGGAGCTTCGGCGGCGGCGGACGAGTCGCGTTCGAGTTCTATCGCGAGGGTGATCGCCATTTAAGCTACGCCCGAGAAGCGGCGCGAGAAGCGATCCTCAATCTGTCGGCAGTCGATGCTCCAGCAGGGGTGATGCCGGTAGTGCTGGCCGGAGGATGGCCCGGTATTTTGTTGCACGAAGCGATTGGCCATGGCTTAGAAGCCGATTTCAATCGCAAAAAAACGTCCGCCTTTTCCAGTTTGATCGGGAAACGGGTGGCATCGGAAGTCTGTACCATTGTCGATGATGGAACTCTTCCGTTTCGTCGGGGCTCGTTAAATATGGATGATGAGGGGACACCGACGGGCTGTACCACGCTCATCGAGAACGGTATCCTCCGTCGCTATATCACCGATAAACTCAATGCGCGCCTTATGGGGATTCCTCTGACTGGGAACGGTCGGCGTGAGAATTACCAGAGTGTGGTACTCCCTCGGATGACGAATACCTTCATGTTGGCCGGTGAGTCGGATCCTCAGGATATTCTTCGATCGGTCAAAAACGGGCTCTATGCCGTATCGTTCGGTGGCGGACAGGTCGACATCACCAACGGGAAGTTCGTGTTTTCGGCCAGTGAGGCCTATCTCATCGAGAACGGTCAGATCACCAAGCCGGTGAAGGGTGCTACGTTAATTGGAAACGGGCCGGAGATTCTCACGAAGGTGTCAATGGTGGGACACGATCTGAAGCTCGACAATGGCATCGGTACATGTGGGAAGGATGGCCAATCGGTTCCGGTCGGAGTCGGCTTGCCGACCATCAAGATCGACGAAATTACCGTCGGCGGGACGCAACGTTAAGAGGGTCAATAGTCATGAGCCATTGGTCGAGACGCAGAGCGTAAAGTTCTCATCCACTCAACAAGTGACTCGTGACAAATGACCCGGAAGAGGAGACGTGCTTCAAAAGCCACCAAGAGCAGAACCGAGCATCACCGCCAACGGCTATGCGCAACTGGCCGCTGATGTCCTGGCTCGCGCCAAGTCCTGCGGTGCGACAGAAGCCGATATCGTGGTTGCCGATGGCGAGACCTTTTCGGTCCAAGTACGGGTCGGTGCCGTTGATCGATTGACGAAGGCCCGAGAAAAGCGGCTTGGTCTGCGTGTCTTCATCGGAAAGCGATCGGCGACGACGTCCACATCTGACTTTTCACAAGAATCTCTCGATCGACTTGTAGCCGACACCTGCACCTTGGCAGGGGCGGTGGTCGAGGATGATGTTTCAGGATTACCCGATGCAGCTCAGATGGCTTCGGACCAACCGGGTCTCGATCTCTATGATGGGACCGTCCTCGATACGGAGACTCAGATCGACTGGGCAAAGCGCGGAGAAGCGGCGGCGTTTGCAGCCGATCCACGTGTGACAAACTCGGAAGGTGCAGAGTTCGATTCGTCCTCTGGACGAGTCGTGCTGGCGAACAGTCATGGATTCGTCGGGTCCTACAAGAGTTCAAGCTTTTCACTCTCCGTTTCTCCGATTGCGACCGAGGCCGAAACGGGTACCATGCAGCGGGATGCCTGGTACGAGGTTCAACGCAAATTTGCACGACTGGCCCCCGCTGAATCGATCGGAGCAGAGGCTGCGAGACGGGCTGTTCGCCGTTTAGGTGCGCGCAAGGTGGCGACGAAACGAGTTCCGGTGGTGTTCGATCAGGAGACGGCCGGCAGCCTGCTCGCCAACCTGTGCAGTGCCGTGTCAGGCTATGGACTCTATAAGCGGGCTTCCTTTCTTCTCGACAAATTGGGTCAGACGATTGCCTCTGATCTGATCACAGTGCATGACGACGGCCGGATGGTCGGCGGTCTTGGGTCTCGCCCGTTCGATGGTGAAGGATTGGCCACTCGTAAGAACACGATCGTGGAGCGTGGGGTGTTGAAGAGTTACCTGCTTGACACCTATTCCGGAAGGAAGCTGGGATTGCCCTCGACAGGGAATGCGTCACGGAGTGTGGGCGAAAGTCCTTCAGTCGGCCCGACGAACTTCTATCTTGTTCCCGGAACGAAGAGTTCGCAGGAGATCGTCGCGTCGGTGAAGGCTGGGCTCTATGTCACCGAGTTGATCGGGTTTGGGATTAATATGGTCACCGGCGATTATTCTCGGGGAGCCAGCGGGTTCTGGATTGAAAATGGGGAGTTGGCCTATCCAGTTGAAGAAATCACCATCGCGGGAAATCTGAAACAGATGTTCAAGGATATCGAAGTTGTTGGAAGCGATCTTGTGTTCCGGGGACGCATTGCAAGCCCGACGCTGAAAATTTCAGAGATGATGGTGGCCGGCAACTAGATGAGTGCTGAGTCCTGAGTATCAGACATGACAGGCCGAACATAGTCTTCAGTTTTGAATTCACAACGTATCACCCAGTACTCGATACTCAGCACCAGCGCCCTGTGTGCGGAGGTGACATATGGCTGAATCTATTCGAGAGACGACCGTTCAGTACCAGAGTGGAAAAATTGAAATGAAGGCCTTCGTGGCGGCTCCACAGACCACGGGAAAACGGCCTACCATTATCATCGTCCAGGAATGGTGGGGACTCACGGACCACATGAAGGATATTGCGCGGCGGTATGCGACCGAAGGTTACGTAGCCATTGCTCCGGATTTGTATTCTCGCTTGGGACATGCGCTGACAACCGATGCCGGAGAAGCCGGTAAACTCATGAACACATTGAAGCAGGAGGATGGGCTCGCCGATCTCAATGCGACAGTGGGCTATTTGAAATCAGTCCCAGAAGTCGACGCGACAAAGATCGGTATCACGGGGTTCTGTATGGGCGGTTCCTATGCACTCATGCTGCCCTGCATCAATTCTGAGATCAAAGCGGCGGTGCCGTTTTATGGCCAAGTGCCCAATCCAGATACCCCTATTCAGACGCTGGCCTGCCCGATTCTCTATATTTATGGTGAGGATGACGGGTGGATCACCAAGGCCGATGTGCAGCGATTGGCGGCGGCATTGAAGAAATACAACAAACCCGGAGAGATCAAGACTTATCCCGGTGCGCCTCATGCGTTTTTTCGGGACACGGATCCCTCGGTGTATCGATCTGAAGCCGCCAAGGATGCATGGGCCAGGACGAAGGCTTTCTTTAAGCAACATCTCGGCTGATGAAAATAATCTCCGGCTTCGTGATTTGCGTGTAGCACAGGAAGATCCACCATGCCGCTTGATGCTGAACTCGGAAAGAAAATGCTGCAGCTGATCACGTCGCGTTTCGATGACCGGCATTGGCGGAATAAGATTGAAAAAACACTTAGTCTGCCCCAGTCCGGCGTCACCGAGCCGATTCAGCAACAGATCTTTATGTATCTCAAGCT
>JBGSIO010000019.1:0-16895 GCA_041742455.1 Nitrospira sp.
TATCGAAGCAGGCGACTTGCAGGAGGTGAGGATACCGTTGCGCCAACCCCTTGATGAGTTCGATCTCACCTGGGAGATGTTCAGGATCATAGGCGCTTAACCGTTGCAACTCGCCCATCACAGCCGGTGTCAGCGGTTGAGAGGCACGATAGCGCGGGCCGCCGTGCACGACCCGATGCCCGATTGCGACCAGTGGACGGTGACTCAACCGGTCTGTGAGACAGCTGAGCAGGGGCTCGATGCAGGCAGCATGATTCGGAGCGTCTAACGACCGAGGCCCGATGGTCCCGGCTCCCTCAGGCGTCCATCTCAGTGTTGCTTCCGGTGATCCGATGCGATCGATCGAACCCGCCAGCTCACGAACTGGAGCCGTCCCGATGCGAAAGAGCGCAAACTTGAGCGTCGATGATCCTCCATTGATCACCAAGATCACGCCGTCGATGGAAGCTGAAATGGAATCTGTCATGACGGTTCCATCTTCAGACTTCCGACCAGGCCGTACCGTCACTCATGTCGGACATACTCCCCGACCAGTCGGTACGCATTGTGGAGATACTGAGCCATCATCCTCTGGGTATTGAAGAATCCGCCGTTCAACGCAATCGCATGCCGCATAATCTCGATGAAACGTTCACGATCCTTGTAGTAGCAGGGCAAGACTTTTTGCTCCAGCTTGTCATACAACGCCGTGGCATGGCAGGTATCCATGTGCCCGCTTGGCTCGAGGCAGCCTTCGATCCGATCCCCGATGGACCAGCCGGTGACATCCTCAACATGTCCCTCGACCCACCACCCGTCGAGTACGCTCAGACTTGGGACTCCATTGACCGCCGCCTTCATGCCGCTGGTTCCTGAGGCCTCCATCGGAGGAAGCGGCGTGTTGAGCCACACATCCACACCAGCGCAGAGCAACTTGGCGAGCGCCATATCGTAATTTGTGAGATAGGCAACCTGAACCCTACCCCGCAAGGCATCACGGAGTTCATGGATTCGATGAATGATATTCTTCCCCTCCTGGTCACGTGGATGCGCCTTGCCGCCTAAGACGATTTGAACTGGTCCGACCTGTTCGACAACCTTGGCCAACCGTTCGATGTCGTGAAAAATCAGGGTTCCCCGCTTGTATGCCGCTGCCCGCCTGGCAAATCCGATCGTCAACACATCACGGTCGAACCCGGCATTCGTTTCGCGGTTCACATAATCGATCAAGACTCGTTTGACCGAGATGTGCGCCTCCCATATGTCGTTGTCTGAGATGCTGATCGCGTATCGAAGCGAGAGTTGATCACGCCGCCAGTCAGGCAAACGCCGGTCATAGAGTGATTGAAAGGCGGGAGCGGCCCAGGTCACCGCGTGGACGCCGTTGGTAATCGAGTGAATGGGATAACCGGGGAAGAGGCTGTTCGATACGTCGCCATGTTTCATAGCGACCCCATTCACGAACCGTGAACCACCCAGCGCAAGTTGCGTCATGTTCAAGCTATGGTCCTGTCCACAGGCTTTGAGCCACGCACAGCGCCGGTCGCCGAGCACCCGATGAGCAAGGTCTGGGAGAAATTGATCATGCCCCGCCGGCACCGGCGTATGGGTCGTAAATACACATTGTTCGCGAACGGCATCGATGAGATCGGCAGGGACTCCCTCCTCATGGGACCGGAACGCCAGTTTTTCTTCCAGCAAGGCGAGCACGAGCAGTGCCGCGTGCCCTTCATTCATATGGAACCGGCGGAGGTGCCCGTAGCCGAGCGCCCGCAGCATGCGATATCCACCCATTCCCAGCACGAGCTCCTGGCAAAGTCGATAATACTCATCTCCGCCATAGAGCCTATCTGTGAGCGTCCTGTCCCATGGCTGATTCTCGGGGAGATCCGTGTCGAGCAGATAAACAGACACCTCGTCACCCAACTCACCCTTCACGCGGTATTGCCAGGCCCCCACATGCACCATTCGATCCTCGAGTTCGACCGTAACGCGTTGGCTCACAGGATTGCAGAAATCATTGATCGGCCAGGCCACCGGCTCTTCACGCTGCCAGCCCTGTTCGTCCAACCGTTGATAAAAATACCCGCGTCGATGCAGGAGCGTGACCGCCACCATAGGAATCTGAAGATCGGCAGCCGATCGAATTGAATCTCCAGCCAACACACCCAGCCCCCCTGCATACGTCGGCATGGCAGGATTGAGGCCGATTTCCATGGAGAAATAGGCGACCAGCGGGCTACGTCCTCCAACCATCTCTCCGATCGCTCCATCGGTCATCTCTATACCTCCCATCCTATCTACTCTAAGCAGATGTCTCCCCTAAGACAATCCAAATACGCAGGTCTCATCCATTTTCTTAAAACCAACCATTGGCACGAGACTAGACGAGCTGCTGCTCTCGCATCCTCACCACCAGCTCTTTCTTCGTAATCAGAATGGCCCCGAGCCCTGTCACAATCGTCACCAACGTGAGCAGCACTCCGACTAACGGCACGAGAGAGAGCACGAAATAAGCGACAAGCCCGGCGACGAAAGCTCTTCCAACTGAAGAGGAGCCCGACACCCATCTCAGGAGTCGTTGCCCAAGCCACAGTATGACGAATACCCGTCCCAGGTAGACGGTTACGAGATACATCACACCCAGCATCAGTCCAATTGGAATACCACTCGTTCACTCCACTTGGCTTGTTCCGACGATTCCTCCGCCCAGACGAGTGATGGCACTGACAGACAAGCCATCACCACGAACATGGCGCTCATAACACTCCTCCTACTCATCCGCAACAGGTTGCGTGGGTGTGATCCGGACATATCGCAGCCCAACCTCAGAAAGTGGACGGCCATCCCGTACGATGAATAGGGCAAACACCACCTTCCCTGACTTCGGTCTGGGAGCCAACGATTCTAAGGATCTCACGTTCAACTGAAAGAACCGAGAAAGACAACTCCCAGAATTTGGGACCGATGATGTTAGGACGGCTGTTCCACGTATCTCTTCGGCCATCACGAAGTACGTCGTTCCCGCCACCGGGTCGAACGCTTCGACGTACTGACGGAACGACAGACCACGAATCCAGAGGATGACCGTGAAATCAAGCGCGAGGACCATGGCCAAGACCACACCTCCCATGCCAAGCCGGATCGACGCAGGGGGGGAGCTGGAACTGTTGAGTCACCCATCGCGCCGACAGAATGTTGACCGCCAGCATGATCGGCATTTCGAACAACTCAACCGTTCGCGGTCCGACAGCCGGAACAAGCCACAGCACGCGGATGGTTCCCAATACGAACCCGGCGCCGAACACGAGGGCAAAATTGAGGCTGGCGGCTTTCACCATCCGATGATCCTTTACTAGAATTGCCTCCGAAACCGCCACATCGCTAGACCGAACAACACCCCACCCAGTAGGGCGATCGCCAAGACGGAATCCCACAGCAATTCGAGTCCGACTCCCTTGAGCAACACGCCATAGGTCACATCGATATAGTACCGGAGTGGGGACAGCGCCATGAGGGACTGGACCCATGGAGGCATGGCTTCAAACGGTGTGGTAATGCCAGACAGCAATAACATCGGCGAAATCACCAGCAAGGCGAGCATCCCGACCTGCGCCTGATTTTTCGTGATGGTGGCGGCGAACAGGCCGAGCCCAGCGATCGTGAAGCTGTACAGCATGGTGACCAGGAAGAACAGCGGTACGCTGCCCTTGATCGGCACGCCGAAGACCGGTTTCAGCACGGTCACCATCGCTAGCGCCGTGGCGGCCAGAATCACAAACGTCATGGCCAGCACCTTCGACAGCATGATCTGCAGCGGCGTGAGGGGGGAGACGAGCAACTGCTCCACGGTTCCATGCTCTTTTTCACGCACCAACGCCGCCGCTGGCAGTAGAAAGCCAAATAGCGTGATCATGCGCAGGATATGGGAGATGGACTGGAACCATGTTTCGTCCTGATCCTGGTTGAACCAGACTCGATGGGCGCTGTTGACCACCGGCATTCGCATGTCATCGCCCGAGGTGGCACTGAGTCGAGACAGGGCGAGGTCAGAGGAAAATCCCCCGACGATACGGGCCGCATAGGAAGCCGCCGACAGTCCTTGCGGCGCATTGGTCGTATCGACCTGCAATTGGACTGCAACCGGTTCCATTCCCTTGATCAACTCATGAAATCGAGGAGGGATGTCCAGCAAGACCATGGCGGTTCCTTGGTCGAGACGCATCACTCCTTCTTTTGGATCGCCCACTTCTCCGTCGAACCGAAAATACGGCGCGTGGAACCGGTGGATGAGCTCGCGCGAGGATTCACTGTGATCGCCGTCATGAACCAGCAGGCTGGCGTTGTTCAATTGCATCGCGATCCCCGCGCCGCTGATGTAGACTGAGAGCGAAAAGGAATAGATCAGGAACAGCAGCAAGGGGACATCGCGCCCCAACTGTAGTAGCTCCTTCCGCGTCATCACAAAGAGTCGGAGTACCCATAGACGCGCGGCTTCGAAACTCCACCCATCGTTCCTATTCACCGTTCCTCTCACTCCCAACCGATACTGTTCAGACCTTTGGTCGCTTTGTGAAGAGCCCATAAGCAACCAGTCGCAACGCGACGGCGAAACCAGCGAGCACAAGCAGATCCGTCCACATCGTTTCCAGGCCCAAGCCTTTGAGAAAGCTTCCTCGCACCACGTCGGTGTAGTACATGGCAGGGAATAAATGAGCCTGCACTTGAGCACCGGCGCTCAACGAGGACACCGGCACCAGGAGGCCTGAAAACAGAATGGTCGGAACCATCGCAATGATGATGGCAATGATCAGTGCCGCCATTTGCGTCCGCACCAACAGTGAAATGACGAGCCCGATGCCGGTGGTGCAGAGAACAAAGAGCAACGAGGCCAAGGAAAACACTATGAAACTTCCCTTGAACGGCACTCGAAAGAGCCAGACGGCGAGCAACCAGAGGACCGAGACGTTGATCATCGAGATGACGAAATAGGGAACGAGCTTACCGATCAAGAATTCCGCCTTGCTGACAGTCGCGCTATAGATGTTGTAGATCGAGCCGGTTTCTTTCTCTCGAACGACTCCTAAGGCAGTGAGCAAAGGCGACGCCACCATCAACGCGAACATGATCAGAGCCGGGACCATCGACCAGGCGCTCCGAACTTCTTGGTTATACAGGTACCTCGTTTCGAGAGACACGGGGTCCGCGAATCGGTGCGCCTCATCCGGGCCAAGGCCTCTTGTGCGCGCCAGGAAATCGGTGATCAGTTCTTGCGTGAACGCACGGTTGACCGCAATCACATAGCCCTTCAAGGTATCGGCGTGTAACGGGAACGTGCCGTCCAGCAGAGTTTGGACGGTAATGGGCCTTCCTGCCAAGAGCCGTTCTTCAAACCGATCCGGCACGATGATCGCCATGCGAATCGCCGTGTCACCCAACAACCGATCGATTTCCCGTTCATCGTGGACGGATCCGCGGTAGTCGAAATAGCGGGATTCCATGAACCGATAGAGGTAGTCTCGGCTTAGCGACGACTGGTCTCGATCTAACACCGCGAATGGGACGTGCTCAACATCCAGTACCAGCCCATACCCGAACACCACCATCCAGAGTCCCGGTAGTAAAAAAGCCATCAGCAAGAACAATCGGTCGCGGATCGTCTCCTTCCATTCTTTCGTCGCCACGGCCGCGATTCGCCTCAGATTCACGCGTCTGCCTCTTGCTTGGCCGGCAGTTCAGCCTGTTCCAACGCCATGACTCGGTAGACAAACACGTCTTCCAAACTGAGAGGTCGCTCGTTGACCGATATCACCCGCACCCCCCTAGCTTCCAGGCCGGCGCATGCGCGGGCCTTGTCTCGGAGAGGGTCACGACAAAAGACATGGAGTTTAGTCCCGAAGAGCGCCGTCCCGTGAAAGCCCGCCTGCAGAAGTTGCAATAACGCCTTCCTCGGTTGATCGACCACGACTTCAACAAGCCGGCCCGCGACCTCCTTGACTTGACGCTTCATGGTTTCCGGAGACCCTTCCGCGACGATCCTGCCCGCATACATGAGCGCGAGGTTATCGCAATGTTCGGCCTCGCTCATGTAATGGGTGGTGATCAGGATGGCGACGCCTCCCTCACGCGCGAGCCTGGTCAGGATCTCCCAAAAATGGCGGCGACCGATTGGATCGACTCCGGAGGTCGGTTCGTCGAGAAACAACACGCGAGGGCTATGGACCAAGGCGCAGCCGAGGGCCAGTCTTTGGCGGACGCCCATCGGCAAACTATCGGTCAGACTCGACTCGTAGCCGGAAAGGCCGGCCATGGTGACGATCCATTGAAATCGCTTGCTCATCGATCGCTTGTTGAGTCCATATATCCCGGCGAAGAGCCGGATGTTTTCCTCCACGGTCAAATCCAAGTAGAGTGAAAAGGCCTGGGACATATACCCAATTCGCTCCTTGATCGAACCGGTGGCCGTCCGCATATCCGCGCCCGCCACAAGTCCGGCACCTCCAGTCGGCGACAGAATGCCGTTCAACATCTTGATGACCGTTGTTTTGCCCGCGCCGTTCGCACCCAACAGGCCGAAGACTTCCCCTTGCTTCACCCGAAAACTGACATGATCCACCGCGCGGAATGATCCAAAATCTCGAACGAGACCCTCGGCATGAATCGCCAACCCATCACGGTCATGGACTATTGCCGAGTCCGTGATGACATCGGACACATCCTTGGACTCGCTCTTTCGAAGCAGCAGCGCCACAAACACATCTTCTAACCCTGGGTCTTCCACCCGAAATGACGATGGAATAAGGTCGCCCAAGGCGGTTTCGATTTGTGATTGAGCCTCCGGCTCATCGGCGGTTTCGATGAAGACACGCAGAAGCGAACCCAACGATTCGACCTGCCTGAAACGTCTCTTCAATCTGGCGATCGCCGTCAACTGAGGATGCGCTTCACACGTCACAATCGAGCCGGGAACCAATGCCCGCATTTCCTCCGGCACTCCCGAAGCCAAAACCTTGCCGCCTGAGAGAACGGACAGCCGATGAAACCGTTCGGCCTCGTCCATATAGGCTGTAGAGATCAAGGCGGTCATGCCCTTTTCTTCGAGCAGTTCAGCTAGGATCGACCAAAAGTCACGCCGCGAGACGGGATCGACACCTGTCGTCGGCTCGTCAAGAATCGCTAATTCCGGTTCATGGATGAGCGTGCAGATCAGCCCGAGCTTCTGCTTCATCCCCCCCGAGAGATTCTTTACCGGGCGGTCACGGAATCGTTCCAGCCTGGTCATGGCCAGCAGCCGAGCCTTGCGCTCAGCCAAGTCCTTGTCCGGAACCAGACGAAGCTGTGCGAAGAAATCGATGTTCTCTTCGATGGACAGTTCGGGATAAAGATTCTGCCCGAGTCCCTGCGGCAGGAAACCGATTTTCGGCTTGATTCGTTCGGCGGTGCGCTCGGAGTCGATCCTGATCCCGAATACGTCGACGGCACCGCCGTCATAGGTCAACACACCGGCGATCGCCTTCATCAAACTGCTCTTGCCTGAGCCATCAGGACCGATCAGGCCATACATTTCGCCTTTCCTAATCTCAAGATCGACTCCATCGACCGCCACTTCCTTCTTGTAGCGCTTCACAAATCCGGACACGTTGACGATCGTGTCCGAAGGCTGGAGGCTGAGGACTGAGGACTGAGTTGAAGATGAAGGTATAGAAGGCCCGTAATGTTGTTGCATCTCGGTCCTCGGTCCTCGGTCCTCGTTGCTCAGTTCTGTCATTTCGGTTTCGTCCACGCCACATCCTCTTTCCAGCGAATAATCGCATCGGATGGCAATCCCGGCGTCAGCCGATGATCCGGGTTTGCAGTCAAGTAGAGCTTCACCGCATAAATCAACTTCACTCGCTCATCCTGTGTTTGGACTTCTTTTGGGGTGAACTCGGCTTTCGACGCGATATACCGAACCGTCGCGTCAAACGGGCGGTCGGGAAACGCATCCGTATAAATCTTCGCCGGAAGGTCAAGCCTTACTTTTCCGATCTGCACCTCGGGCACATACACCTTGAGATACAATCGATCGAGATTCACTAATTCCAGAAGAGGAACACCGGTTGAAACGACTTCTCCGACATCGACCATGCGCGTCGTGATCGTCCCGTCGGATGGGGCCATGATGGTGAGGTCGGTCAACACGCTCTGGATCTCCTCAAGACCCGCATAAGCTTGGTCCCTGCGACGGTCCAAGGCCGTGACCTCCGCCTCCTTGGCGCTGAGACGTTTCCATCCCAGCTCGGCTTGCGCCGATCCTTTTTGTGCTTGATCCAGTCCAGCACGGGCGATTGCGATCTCTCTCTGGGCCACATCCCATCTCATCTCAGCCTGTTCCCACTGCTGTCTCGTCGCCTGATCCTTCTCGGCCAATTCGCGAAACCTCTGCGCGTCGCTTCTCGCTTCCTTCTCCACAGCAATCGCTTTGGCGATCTTCGCCTTGTACTCGACGACCTCCGCCCTGGCTGCTTCAATTGCCAGCGGAACATCTAGCTTCAGCACTGCCAGGTCTGCATGCGCGGCCTGCATCTCCGCCTCTACGGCTTCGAACGCGCGGCGTGCCTGCTCGACCCGCGCGGTTGTTTGCGCGTCATCCAGTTTAATGAGGACTTGTCCCTTCGTGACCTGGTCTCCTTCACGCACCAGCAACTCCTGAATCCGGCCTGGGTATTTGCCTGCAATGGTCACATGATCACCCTCGATCCGACCATTCACTTGGACCAAGCCGTCCGGTAATCCGCTGTTGAAGACCCAGCGGTCAAGCGCGAGATACCCGCCGATTGCCACAAGGATCGCCAGCGCGAGCAGACCCAGTTGTTTCCGGCCTATTCTCATGGATTCTGTACCATTGCGGATGGTCAACCGTCATTCAGCCTAGGTGAAGTCCTCCTGATTGACCCTTCTCCTTATCAGGAGTGACGGCTGATGGCCTTCAGAACAGTTGTTCGATCTCGCCCTTCGCCCTGGCCAGATTGATCCTTGAGGCGTTGAAGCGGAACAGCGCCTCAATCAGGTTGTCGCGCGCGCGCGCCATGGAAGTCTGCGCATTGGTCACTTCAATGTTGGTCGTCAGCCCAGCCGTGAAGCGATCTCGCGCAAAGGTCACTTCCTTGGCTGCCAGGTCGATTCCCTTCTGCGCCACCGCGACTTGCTGCTGAGACGACTCCAGCGTCAGGAGCGCGTTCCGGACTTCCAGGTTGACTTGATCGGATACGTCCTTCATGCGAATCGATTCTTGCCGCACCCGACTGCGGGTTTCTGAGATCCGGCTTTCCCGCTGGCCGCCATCGAAGATTGGAATGGAGAAGATCAGCCCGATCGAGCGTGTGGCCAACGCATCTTCCGGCTTCAGCCCGATCCAGCCATAATCGCCGGCGAGCGAGAGAGACGGGATTCGTTCGCTGCTCACAGAGCTCAAGCTCAGCGCCGCCAGTTTTTGCCGGCTCTCTTGCGCTCTCAGCTCCAACCGCTGTTGACGCGCAATCGTGAGGACCTGCTCAGCGGGCTGCGCCTTCTCCGGCACGAACTTGAGTTCGTCGGTGAGGACCACACGCACCTCGAAGTCGATCCCGAGAGTACGGATCAGGTTGAGTCTCGCGCTCTCTTGGTCGTTCTGCGCGACCAACAGGCGTAGTCGATCGTTTTCCAGCTGGACCTCTTCTCTGGTCACATCGAGTCCCGTCGCGACGCCCGCTGTCTTACGGTCTTTGGCCAGTTTGACCAATTGCTCGGCCAGATCGATATCGGCCTGTCTCGCCTTGACGGCCTCGTCCGCCCGTAACGCTTCGATGTACAGCAATCCGACTGTCGCCATCACGTCGCGTTTGGTGACTTCCGCCTCCAAATTAGCAACGTCCACCCCGCTCTTCGCCGCGCGCCACCGTTGAATAAGGTTGAGACTGAAAATGTTCTGCACCAGCGTTGCCCGCGCGTCATACACTTCGAACGGGTCCGTTACGCTGCGTCTGAGGCCCAAACCGGCAAGCCGATCAGGCGGGAGGCCGAAAGCGCCGAGATTGACGGTTTGGCTCCGCCCACTTAGATATCCAGACACGTTCGGCATGAGGGCGCCGAAGCTTGTATTGGCCTGCGCTTGCGCGGCGGCTATACGTTCTTTCAGAAGCCTGACATTGACGTTGTTGTCGATGGCGGCTTGAATGGCGTCGCGCAGGCTCAGCTTGAGTTCGGGTGGACTTGTTTCAGTCGCCTCGGCAGCTACATTTCTGGCGCCCGCCACGCAAAAGCCTGTGGCGAGGACGAGAAAAACGACAAGCCCTGTGACCGCGCGTCGTCGCTGCATGCTTGTAGAAGGCCACATGAACGGATTCCGTGCTGACAAAGGTCGCTGGACTGCAAGGAGAGAGCCGGTCAGATAATCCAATCAAATGTGGCAGCATTCGACTGTGAAATTCATGACTTATACAAGAGCGGCAAAGAGGATGGGACGAGCATAGGGGAAAGTTGCGACAGGGAGGAAATCTCGACTGTTGCAGAAGGCAACAGACCTATCCCCTGTCCTTCGCATATGATCCTTGCTTCACGTGAGGCTTTGACGCACAACGAACTCACTGTTCGGAAGTAGAGGATTGAGTGATTCGGGTGAGGTGCGATACCCCTTTGGTGGCCAAGTTAGTCACGTCCCGGAACTGACTGACCGGAGAGACCGGCCGCCGTCAGCGGATTCCCATACTTCGCCAAGGACTCCGCCGGCCAGGGCTTCGACAGCACGCCCCTGGCCCACAACATGCCTCCATGGCTCGTTGTTCACGCCTCGTGAATAATGCGGGTTAGGACAAATGATCACCCCGACGAACCACACCAGTAAGAGTGACGCATAAACGATGGGAATCCATGGAGCTTGGGTCAGCCGCGAAGCGGGGGAATGAATAGGCTCACGCGACGGGGCAGCAGTCCTTCAGCACCGAGAGCATGGTCTGGTACAGCTGGTTGACCGCCGCTTCTTTCGTGAGCAGCGTTGCGGCGCCAGCCTTGGTCATCGCGTCGTGATTGTCGTCGCCGGCGTTCACGGACAGCCCTATCACGATGATGTGGGGATCGCGGCTTGTGATTTCGCGTGTCGCCTCGATGCCGTTCATCTTCGGCATGTTGATGTCCATCACCACGATGCGCGGTCGGAGCTGCTCGGCCAACCGTACGGCGTCCCAGCCATCCACCGCTTCTCCGACGACTTGCACATCCTCGTAGCCCTCCAGCATTGCTCGAAGACCCTGCCGCATCATGGCGTGATCGTCCACCAACAAGACACGAATGGCTCGTGAGGCGATACCGGAACCCTGATGGTTGATAGCTTTTCCGGCGGATGCCGCCTCGGGATATCCACGCATGGCTGTGAACGCACCATTTCTTTCTTCTCCAGCCCTTGCGCCTAATGCCTTACTCCTCTCGTCAGCTCGGAGGGGCAGCACCAGTGTAGCTGTGGTTCCCTTTCCCGGTGACGTCTCCAGCTCCAACGAGCCGCCGAGCGAACGCATGCGTTCCTTGATGCTGAAGAGGCCGAACTTGGACGACATGCCCACGATCGGTGTTCCGTCGGCCGCGGCCGGATCAAACCCTTTCCCTTCGTCACGCACGGTGAGGTAGAGTCGGTCGTCTCGCTGTTCCAGCGTGAGGACTGCCCGTCCGGTCTCGGCATACTTCGCCGAATTGATCAGCAGTTCTCGCATAGATTGGAAGAGCAACATCACTTGATCTTCAGGCACTTCGAGCTCCCGATCCTCTGGTACGGTCACCGTCACGGTCATCCCGTACTTGTCCATGTAGTCGCCGAGCCAACGTAACCCGGCGCCGAGGCCATGATCCCGAAGCACTGGAGGACTCAACTCCGCCACCAGCGAGCGCGTGTATTGCAACGCCTCGGCGAAGACCTCCTCCGTTTCATGGATCATCTTTTCCACAGCGGACAGGCCTACGGCGAATCGTTTGCCGCTCGAGAGTTTCAGCTTGCCCAGCACCAATATCTGCTGTAAGTGATCGTGCATTTCAGTGGCCAATCGCGCTCGCTCCCGCTGCTCGGCCAGGTTCAGCTCAGACGCCAAGGCCCGCAATCGCTCCTGAGTCTCCATCAGTTCTCCCGTCCGCTCTTCCACGATCTGTTCCAGACGGTTCGCCAAGGACTCGAGCCGTGCCTCGCTCTCCCGGAGCGTTTTCTCCGTCTCCGCGCGCTCCTCCAGCAAGCGTCTGAGTTCACGCCGCTGTCGATTCAACGCCAGAAAGACATTGGCCTTGCTCTTGAGGACCTCGGGCTCGATCGGCTTGTAGAGGAAATCCACCGCCCCGGTCTCATAGCCTCGGAATCGGCTATCGGCATCCCTCGTGCCTGCGGTGACGAAGATAATCGGTACGTGTTTCGCCCGCTCCACTCCGCGCATCAGCTCGGCCAGCTCGAAGCCGTCCATCTCGGGCATCTGCACGTCGATGAGCGCCAATGCCACATCGTGCACCAACAACAGTTCCAGGGCCTCGGCTCCGGATTCGGCAAAGAGCAATTCCACATCATCGCGGCGCAGCAATTCAGAGAGGGCCATGAGATTGGCCGGATGGTCGTCCACGAGCAAGATTTTGGGATGGCTCGTCTGCGCGGCCGTCCGGCCTTCAATCACATTCGCTGTGTTCATAGGTCCCCTCGCTTGCGATAGATGCATTCCTTCCGCACGAACGGCTCGAAGGTCTCATCATGGCCGGTAAAGCGTACGGTCTCCTTGTCTCCCAAGCCCAAAAATCCTTTCCGCGCGAGCGCCTCCCTGAAGAGCCCAATGGCCCGGTTCTGAAGCGGCCGGTCGAAATAAATCAGCACGTTGCGGCAGGAAATCAAATGCGCCTCGGCGAATACGGCATCGGAGACCAGATTGTGTTCGGCGAAGACCGTCCGCTTGCGCAAGGTCTTGTCGAACACCGCCGCCCGCGATCCGGCATGGTAATACTCGGACAAGGACTCTTTCGCGCCCGACCGCCGATGATTCGTCGTGAAGGACGCCAGCCGGTCCAGCGCGTAGATCCCGGCCTCGGCCTCCTTGAGCGCGTCGCGGTCGATATCCGTGGCGTAGAACAGTGTGCGGTCCTCCAATCCTTCCTCGCGAAACAAAATGGCAAGCGAATAGAGCTCTTCGCCCGCACCGCAACCGGCCACCCACACTTTGAGCGACGGATAGGTCTTCAGATGCGGCACCACCTCTTGGCGCAGCGCGCGAAAGTATCCCGGATCGCGGAACATTTCGCTCACCTGCACAGTCAGATAGCCGAGCAGCTTCGGCAGCGCCGCCGGCTCGTGCAGCAGCACATCTTGTAGTTGCGAGTAGCTCCCGCAGCCGAAATGCTCGCGCGCCAGCGCCAGGCGACGCGTCAGCGACGGTCTGGCATAGCCGCGAAAGTCGTACTCATAGGCCCGATAGAGCGATTCGAGCAGTAACTCGATTTCGAGCGCGTCGGTCTTCCCTACGCGTCCTTCGTCTTGGGCCGTCATAGAAGCGGTTACTGCCATGTTAGCTTTCATATTATTCGCCGACCATTATCCATTCCCACTGCCCACGCTTTTCACGACTTCGGCATCCAGATCCGCACCAGCGACAAGAGCCTGTCCACGTCCAGCGGCTTGGCCATGTAGTCGTTGGCGCCGGCGGTCAATGCCTGTACATGGTCGGACTTCATCGCCTTGGCGGTGAGCGCGATGATGGGCAAGTTTTTCCATTCAGGGCGCTTGCGGATTTCGCGCATGGCGGTCAAGCCGTCCATTTCCGGCATCATGATATCCATCAGCACAAGGTCGATCGGGGCTCCGTCCGGCTGAAGAGACCCTTCCAACGTCTCCAGAGCTTCGCGGCCGTTGCGGGCCACCTGCACTTTGGCGCCGCGCGGCTCCAGCAAGCTCATGAGCGCGAACACGTTGCGCACGTCGTCCTCCACGACCAACAATCGAGTCCCCTCCAATACCGCGTCGCCGTGCCGCGCGCGATTGAGCATGGCTTGTTGCTCGGGAGGCAGATCGGCGATCACCTGATGCAGGAAGAGTGTTACCTCGTCCAACAACCGCTCAGGCGACTTGGCGCCCTTGATGATGATGGACTTGGCGTAACGCCTGAGCCTCTGCTCTTCATCCGGTAACAGGTCGCGGCCCGTATAAATAATGACAGGCGGAAACGAATACCGATCTTCCCGGCTCAGCGTTTCCAACAATGCGTACCCGTTCTCATCCGGAAGGCTCAAGTCGAGCACCATACAGTCAAACGTCGTGGCGCGCAGCCTGTCCAGACAGTCCGCGGCGGTGCCTACGCCGACAGCTTCCACGTCTCGCGAGGCCAGCAGCACTGTGATGGCTTCCCGCTGCACCGCATCGTCTTCCACGATTAGCACACGCCGCAACCGTTGCGTGAGGCGTTGCTCCAGACGCTGGAAGGCGTCGATCAATTGGTCTCGCTTCACCGGCTTGAGAATGTAGCCCACGGCGCCGAGCGAGAGCGCCGTCTGCGTGTAATCGTGGACCGACAGGATGTGGACCGGGATATGTCTGGTGGGCGAATCGATCTTCAACCGGTCGAGCACGGACAGTCCCGAGATGTCTGGTAGACTGATGTCGAGCAGGATCGCGCTCGGCAAGAACTGCTTCGCCAAGACCAGCGCCTCGTCCGCGGTCGTCGCGATCAAGGCTTGGAATCCTTGCTCGTGCGCGAGGTCATAGAGAATCTGGGCGAACGGCTCGTCGTCTTCGACGACCAAGACGACACGCCGGTCGCCCGACAGTCGTTCGCGGTCGTCCGGAATCAGAGCCGGAACAGGCAATACACCCGAATGGCGCGATGCCTCTTCCTTGACCACAATGGGGTTGAAAGACCTGAAGGACATTTCGCGTAAATAGTGCCCGGCCCCTTCAGACCGTTCCGGCAAGAGAACGGTGAAGGTGCTGCCCCGACCCGGCACGCTGGACAACCGGATGTCGCCGCCCAATAGACGCGTATACTCGCGGGCGATGGACAGCCCAAGTCCGGTGCCTCCGTACTTCCGATTGGTCGTGCCATCGGCCTGGCGAAACGGTTCGAAAATGACTTGCTGTTGGTCGTCGGAGATGCCGATCCCGGTGTCACGGACCGCGAAAGCAAGTCGGCCGTCCGCCGCGCGAGAGATCTCCAGAGCGACCTCCCCCTGTTCCGTAAACTTGATCGCGTTCGAGAGTAAATTATTGAGCACCTGTTCCAGTCGCTGCTGATCAGTTTCGATCGTCTCCGGCAGCCCTTCCGCAAGTCTGACGCGCAAGCTCAAACCCTTCTCCCCTGCCACCGGCTGAAACCTCGTCTCCATATGCTGTATCAAGACGCCCAGGCCAACAGGATCTAGCTGCACCTCCATGCGACCGGCTTCGACTTTCGCCAGATCCAGCACTTCATTAATGAGCGACAACAGATCCCGCCCGGCGGATTCGATGCTGCGGGCGTATTTGACTTGCTCCGGCGTCAGGTTGCCGCCGACGTTGTCACCAAGCTGGCGAGCCAGAATCAGGGATGCATTCAGCGGTGTGCGCAGCTCGTGGGACATGTTGGCCAAGAATTGGGATTTGTACCGACCGGCTTGTTCCAACTCGCGGGCGTGGTCCTTCAGATCGCTTTGGGCCCGGATCAATACATCCTTCTGTGTCTCCAGCATCTGCGTCTGCTCTTCCAACTGCGCATTGCTTTGTTCCAGCTCTGCCTGTTGCTCCTCCAACCTGGTGTGAGAATCCTGAAGCCTGGCGCTTTGCTCCGTCAACTCCTCGTTCGCCGTTCGCAGCTCTTCGCTCTGCACTTGTAACTCTTCCGCCTGACGCTGGGTTTCTTCCAACAATTCTTGAATGTGGGCACGGGCCTGGGCCGAGCGGATCGCCACCGCGATCGACTCGGACACCCTGGCCACGAATTCCTTATCCGACTCGCCCACCGGATGGAAGAATCCCAATTCCAGCACCGCTTTAATCGAGCGCTCCACGGCTAACGGAGCGATGAACAGCTGTCGCGGGGCGCTACGGCCCAGCGAACTCCCGATGGTGAGATAGCCATCGGGCACGTCGCATACGACACATACCTTTCGTTCGGCGAGCGCCACACCAAGCAAACCATCGCCGGCCTGGATTTCCAGCGGGATGCGGGCATCGTCCGGGACTCCATACGTCGCCACCCGGTTGAACGCCCGTCCGGTCTCGACAAAAAAGGCACCGGCCGGCGCGTCGAGATATCCAGCCACTGTGCGGAGGATCCGGGTACCAAGTTCCTCCATGTTGGGATCGCCCGCCATTCGCTCGCTCAGGAGAGTCTGTCCTGATTGCAGCCACTCTTGTTTGCGTACAGCGAGCTTATTGACGATGAACTGATAGCCGAGCGCCGCCAACATTAACCATGTGGCGATTCCCATGCTGCGATTGAGTACGGCACGGGTTGGATCGCCGCCCGTCGTGCTCGCGAACAATCCGATGATCGTAAGTATGGTCGATACTCCGGCGACTGCCGGCGGAACCAGGGGCCGCCACGTCAAGTAGGAGCAGACCAAAGGAAGCAGATAAAAGACCCAGACAGCCATGCCAAGGGAGGTCAAAAGATCGCTGATGAACACAACGCCGATCGAGAGGACGATCGCACCATAGACCAGTGGCGTGGGGGTCCGTTCAAAACGTGTCATATTGAATTCGCATTTATTGTAGCAATCTGCGTCACTTAGAAGGGAAGAAAGGCTACCAACCTAACACAAATGGTTTTTCATTCACCTAGGAGCCTGTCCGATATTGCTCTCAACAACCACTTGCACTGTGCCGTCAGATTAGATATGAGCAGAACCTCCTCACTCATGATTTGGAGGCCTCTCGATGCAGGACCGCACCTTCCGCCCCTATGAGCCTGACCAAT
>JBGSIO010000020.1:0-1599 GCA_041742455.1 Nitrospira sp.
AGGTGGTGTCATCATGCCACGAATTGCGGCTGCGGCTGAATCTGCAGTTCGCTCAGTTTCCCCGTGCGCAACGGTTTACGGCTGCAAGGCGAGCGTGATGCGGATCGCCTCGTCGACGACGGCCAGTTCTTCGTGGCTCAACGTGTCAATTCTCGATCGCAATCGTGACTTGTCCAAGGATCGAATTTGGTCGCTCAACACCCGAGCCGGCTTACCGTTGAGAACCACCATCGCTTCGCCAGGGATATACCGAATCGACATGGCTGGTCAGCGGCAGCACCACCACGCGCGAGCCGAACGCGTTGCAGGAATTATTGGACACGATCACCGCGGGTCTAATTTTCTTGATTTCGGATCCGATCGTAGGATCCAACGACACCCAGTAGATGCCCCCTCGACGTGGCAGCTTCCTCAATTGGGCCTTCCTTCGCCTTCCGTGTTCTTCCAGTCGTCCTCCAGTACGTTCCGCCAGCGCTCTTTCCGAGCGGCCCGGTAGGCGGCAGAGGAGATGAAATGTACTGATCTTCCTAGGCGGTACTTCCTGCTTGAGTCTCGCGTAAATATCCTCATCCATTGTGATGTTCAATCTGACAGCCATACCTCCTCCCTGATTTGGGAATGCGCGAATGCTGTATCGTATACAGCATCAGCCGCCCTGGTAAGACGTCGGTCATCTGGATATCTCCGGTTGAGGCTATACAGGTTCATGATTTCAGATGAGCGGTTGATTGGCAGATATTGCTCAGTGAGGCAGTGTTGATGGTCCAGAACCCTGCGCTGGCAAATCGCTGTCGATCATGATATGCGATGCACGACAACATGCCCACGCTGTCAACGACTGTGAATGATCCAATGCTGGGAAGGAGGGATTCCGCATGGCACTCTATGCCTTTGATGGCACATGGAATGAAGATGAAGCCGAGGAAGCGAAAGAAACCAACGTGCTGAAATTCTGTAAGTGCCTCCCGCTTGATATGAATGTGTTCTACTTGGAAGGCGTCGGGACGCGGTTGGGATTCATCGGAAAGCTTTTCGGTGGGATGGCGGGCGTGGGAGGGCCGTTTCGGATCGCCAGGGGGTTGGAGCAGATGCGTCAGTACTTCGCAGAAGGGGATCGGACGGTCGACATTATTGGGTTTAGTCGAGGGGCGGCGTTAGCATTGCATTTCGCCAATCAAGTGCTGGAGGAGCAGCCCGGTGCAGAGGTGCGCTTTCTCGGCCTGTGGGATACGGTGGCCTGTTTTGGCCTTCCCGGGAATGACTTAAACATTGGCTGGCATCTCACGCTGCCTGACAACGTCAAGCATTGTTACCATGCGATGGCGCTCGATGAGCGGCGCGGGAATTTTTGTCTGACCCGGATTGAGCCAGGGAAGGGTGGAACGATTGGCGATCGCCTGCAATAGGTGTGGTTCCGTGGCGTCCATTCCGATGTGGGGGGTGGACAATGTCCTGGTCTGTCTAACATTGCTCTCTGTTGGATGCTTCGGCGGGCCAAGGAAGCGGGGCTTCCTGTGGACGAGGAGAAGCTCCGGAACTATGAGGCCTTGTGTGATTCGAACGCCAAAATTTCCAAGAGCTTTGATCCAATCAAAGACC
>JBGSIO010000021.1:0-6861 GCA_041742455.1 Nitrospira sp.
ATTGGTCAGGCTCATAGGGGCGGAAGGTGCGGTCCTGCATCGAGAGGCCTCCAAATCATGAGTGAGGAGGTTCTGCTCATATCTAATCTGACGGCACAGTGCAAGTGGTTGTTGAGAGCAATATCGGACAGGCTCCTAGACGATCTCTCTTCAACCAGTCTGTGATCTGGCTTACAAACAGGCACCACGCCAATTTCTTTCGTGACTCGTGAGCTGCCTTACAGATCGGGAGTGCGTGAGCAGGTAGAATCGCGTCAAGAAACACACGGGTCTGTCACGGATAGGGAGGTGCGCCATGACCTGCGAACGATGCGATGGACTGATGGTCAGCGAACGGATTTACGATCTTCAGGGGCTGAGCAGCGATCTGCACATAGACGGTTATCGCTGCCTGCTGTGTGGCGATGTCATCGATGCGACGATTCTCGAACACAGGAAACGGTCTGTCGGGGTAACCGAGCCGCTCCCAAACGTAAGTGCTCGGAGCCTGGGTCTTGTGGCCGCATAGGGCCAAAAAAGATCGAAGGGAGCACGCGCGTTCTATCGATGAACAATATGCCATTTGGGTCATCGTAGAAGACGTTCGGTCTGGCCAGTGAAAGGTCAGCGGAACACCGGTCACGATCGAAGGGTTGAAGAAAATGACGGCGCAAGGCAAAGGGTCGGGTAATACCACGAAGGAGGATTATCATGAAGTTTCAGGTTCATACGAAGGACACGGCTCCGCAAGTATCGCGCGCTACACTCGAAACCATGGAAAAGAAGTATGGGTTTCTTCCCAATTTATACGGGGTGTTCGCAGAGTCTCCGGCCGCGGTGCAAGCGTATGCGGGGATCAACAAGGCGCTTGAGCAGAGCGCCCTCTCACCGGTCGAGCAGCAGGTGGTGACACTCGTGGTCAGTGCCACGAACAACTGTACGTACTGTGTGGGGGCTCACTCCACGGTCGCCCAGATGGTCCACATGCCTGAGGATATCCTTTCGGCGTTGCGGGAGCAGCGCCAGCTCCCGGACCGCAAGCTCAATGCGTTGCGCCTGCTGGTGGTGTCTGTCTTGCGTCATCGAGGGTGGGTGCCGGAGGAGGATCTCAACCAATTCACTGCGGCAGGTTACGCTGAGCAGCACCTGTTGGACGTGCTGACGATCGTGGCGCTCAAGACCTTGAGCAATTACACGAACCATATCGCGCACACGCCGCTTGATCCACAGTTTTCAGCGCAAGCGTGGAAGGCGCAGGCCGCCACGGGAGGCTAAGCGATCTATCACGTGAGCAGGCAGATCTCAGAGGGAGGTCGATGATGCGAAACATATCTGCGTGTCTGCTGTCGGTTGTGTGGTTCACGGTCCCTGCGCTGGCCTCAGCCAACACGTGGCCTGAGTTCGGAGCGAGGTGGATGGATCGTGATGGGCTTAGTCAACCATGGTTCGAACAGGACTCCGTGATTCAGACCGTGGCCGACCACCGGCTGGGGCGTGATGACCGCTTCGGCATCGACGAACGTGTGAGCGGCTCTAGAGAGATGCAGGAGAGCAAGGTAACAGCTGGAACCGACCGTAATCGGTCTCATGAGTCAACGCGCTCTGGGAACACCCCTCAATCATTCAGCGACGTTCGCGATCACTCATCTAACAGCGTACATAGCCCCGCTCATCGCCCTGACCCATGGTGGGGACGACGGACGGAGGGCGATCCGATGATCAGGGGCTTGAATCGGAGTCCGTCAGGAAAATAGGGAATGTTCAAGCATTTGACGATCACGTACGGCAACAGTTTCGTCTGTGCGCGAGATCAGGGGCGTGCATCGAGCACAGCGCGCGCTCATGAAAGATGACGTGATGCCATTGTGAATGGAGATGTGTGAAGCTAAGCACGTCAACTTCAGTTTCTTGAGGGGTCCCCTATTACAACTCCTGGCTGGTCGTGGTCTTTGGTTTCATGACCACTTCATGCACGGCTCAAGGAACGGGTGAATGAGGCGAACCACCACCTTCATACCGATGATTGCCGCCTTCAGTGTCTTTTTAGGTTGTTCGTTCATCCAGACCGTGATGCCTGCACTATTGACCGATGCGAATGTGTTATCGCTGCTCAATACCATCAACCAAAACGAGATTGATGCCGGCCAGCTCGCCCTGCAGAGGGCTTCCTCCGAAGATGTCCGGTCGTTCGCTGCTCGCCTCATGACCGAACACCAGAGGATGATGGAGGATACCGGCCGGTTGGCATTGCAGATGAAGGTGCAGCCGAACAAGCCGGCATTGGCATCAGCGTTAGAGCGCGATCATCAGGATGCGATGGAGGAATTACGCAACGCATTCGGGCTGGCCTTCGAGAACGCGTACGTCATGTATCAAACCAAAATGCATGGCCAAGCCGCCAACCTTGTCCAGGATACGGAGCATTCAGCCAGTAGTTCGCAACTCCGGCAGCATCTACGGGACATCCGACTGAACCTGCACAGTCATTTTGCAGCCGCCCGATCTCTGGAGCGTCAGGTCATGGCGCGACAGTGACTGGACGGGTATCGTGCATATGCAGTTGGTGTCTTCGCAGAATCACCGACTACGGTGCAAGGCGCTTGAGCAGAGTGCCCTCTCACCGGTCGAGCAGCAGGTGGTGACACTCGTGGTCAGTGCCACGAATGACTGGACGTACTGTGTGGGAGCCCATTCCACGGTGGCGCAGATGGTCCGCATGCCTGAGGACGTGCTTGACGCGCTCCGAGCGCAGCGCCCACGTTTCGACCGGAAACTCGATGCGCTTTGTACCTTTTAGTGCTGCCCATTTTGCATCATCACGACTGGGTACTGAAAGAGGACGCGGAGTTCTTCGTGGCGGCAGGATACGGACAGCAGCACCTGTTGGATGTGTCGACGATCGTGGCGCTCAAGACCTTGAGCAATTTTACGAACCACATCGCGCACACACCGTTAAATCCGCAGTTTGCAGCGCACGCGTGGAAGGCGCAGACTGTACCGGTTGATCACTAGTAGAGGAGCAGATTGGGTTGTTGTTCGCCGCGGGAAATATAAATCGACGGTCGATTCGCTCCATAACTGTAAGCTGCCTCACAGCGAAGTTTTGGTTCGATCGGTAGGATGTGACGGTCTCACTGTGTCTGGAACCACACTCGGTCGGGAATATGATGTTCTCGCATCGTAGAAAGGAGGGGACTCGTTGATATTGTAGTGATGTACGGTTAGACATAAAGCAAGTTCACGAGATCAATAACAGAGACGTTTCAACAAGGCTTCAGAGGAGAATTACATGAACGCAAAAATGAAAAAGAGCGCCATGGTCCATTCCGCGTTGCTGGTCGCATTGAGCTTGGCGGGTGCCCAGGCCGTGCATGCGGCGGGTTCGAAGACGACGGAGATTCCTCCTGATTGGGAACCGTGCGCAGGTGTGGCCAAGGCCGGGATGAATGATTGCGCCAGTAAACTCCATGCGTGCGCCGGCCTGTCCAAGATCGATAATGAGGCCGATTCCTATGTGTACATGCCGAAAGGATTGTGCGAGAGGATCGCCAAGAGCACAGTGCTGACCAAAGAGGATGTAAAGAAAATGATGGAGATGCAGAAAAAGATGTAGGTGACGGATGACTCTTCACTGCCCCGCTCCGATCCCGGCTCGCGCCGGGATCGGACTACGGTCACAACATTATCGAGAGATTCTGGAGGAGCCGCCTCCGGTGGCCTGGATGGAAACCCATCCGGAGAACTATTTCGGTGAAGGGGGCACGGCGCTTCGCACCCTAGAGCGGATCAGGGCCGACTATCCATTGAGCTTTCACGGAGTCGGACTCTCACTCGGTTCTACGGACCCGATCGACTCCACACATCTCCGTAAACTGAAGGCGTTATTCGATCGATTCCAGCCGACGCTCGTATCGGAGCATCTTTCCTGGAGTTCTGTCGACGGCCGTTTTCTCAACGATCTGTTGCCGCTCCCCTATACGGAAGAAAGCTTGAATCTGGTGTGCGCCAAGATCGATGAGATCCAAACGGAGCTACAGAGGCCCATGCTTATCGAAAACGTGACGCAGTACCTGACGTGGCCGGATTCGACAATTCCGGAAGGTGAGTTCATAGCCGAAGTCGTCAGGCGATCCGGGTGCGGGATTCTGTTGGACCTTAACAATCTCTACGTCAATGCCGTGAATTTCCATCTGGATCCGGTGCAGTTTCTCGACGCCATTCCGCCCGAAGCCGTGCATGAGATCCATCTGGCGGGCTTTGATCGCGTCGGAAGGTGGCTGGTCGATACGCATGGCCAGGCTGTGTATCCGGAGGTCTGGAGCCTCTATCAGTGGGTGCTCTATCATTTTGGCCCACGACCGACGTTGATTGAATGGGATACGAATCTGCCGCCGTTGGCCGAGCTGGTGGAGCAAGCCTCACGGGCCAATGCCATGCTCGGAGCCTGTTATGCCACCTCTGCATGAGCTCCAGCGCGCGTTCGCCGCTGCGATGGTTGAAGGCAAAGGCCTGCCGGCCACGACCTCGATGCGGGTCGGCCCGGTGTGGCGAAGCCTGGCTCTTTATCGCCGATTGATTCGAAACAACTATGTGCAGGCCTTGACGATTACCTATCCGATGCTTCGGCGGTTGATCGGGGGTCGCTACTTCAGCGTCTTTGCACGCGGGTATATAAAGCGGTATCCCTCGACGAGCGGTGACCTGTTTCTCTACGGCCAGCACTTTTCATCCTTTCTGTTTTCCCTGGATGCACCTCGCATGCTGGTGGAGTTGGCACGTTTGGAATGGGCCTGTCATGAGGTCTCTCAGGCTGCCGAGAAGCCGGCCTTCACCCTCGGTTGGTTCGAAGGTCTGGCCGTAGTCGATCCGGCATGTGTGAAGGTCCATCTCCAACCGACCGCCCGGTTGTTGCGGTTCTCTTCCCCCGTCCATGTTGTGTGGCAGACATTGCAGCCCGAGAGCGTCGCAGTCGCCGAGATCGGCCGGCCGTTGCCGGAGGAAGAGGCGTACCTCCTGCTCACCAGAGTGGAAGAGAAGATCCGCATGGCAGCACTCGCGGCTCTCGACTACCGACTGCTCGACGCCATGGCCGACGGAAGGCAGGTCGATGAGGTCGAACGGATGGCCATGGAGATGGACCCGCAGTTCGATTTCGCGCGATTCATCGCGGCGCTCATGGAGATGAATGCGCTCGCCGGTGTGTCCGTGGAGGAGCCCTTATGATACCCGTCGTCTGATTCGTTAACCTGCTCGCTCACTCGTATCGGTCCTCTGTACAGGCGATTTGTCCGAGGACCGGAGATATTGATTCTGCGCTTCGACTTCTCCGTCTGCCTGTATCTGGCCCACATCTTTTGGAAGGGTGGGATGGGCAAGCTTTCGAGCTGGATGTCCATGGTCATGCTCTTCACTATGGTCTACGACGTGCCGTTGCTGCCGCCAGACTCGTTCCTGCTGGCCATAGGTCTGGCTGGTCGGTGGGCGGCCCTCTCGCTGTTCGGGCTCAACATCGTCGCCTCGATCTCGTATGGACAATTATCCGAAGCTGCACTTCAAGAAGCGTTCTATGTCGGGATTTTGTTCCTGTATTTCGTTCTACATGGACCAGGACTGCTCTCCGCCGACACGCTGTTGAGCCACCTCATTCAACGTAGGCACTCGAAGAGCAATACCGAGTCTGATCTTTCCGAACAGACTGCTCCTCACCGTGTCTAGAATGCATCGGACGCAGAGAAGAAGGTAGGCTTGCCATGTAGGGATAACCGGGCAGGCTACGCGTGAAACAGGGAAGGTTGGGTGGGCTGGATCCTCGGACCGCGTCTAAGCTCAAGTAGTTCCGTGGAAGGCAACTAATGGGTCTAGGGAGTTCCTTCGGACCGAGTGTCACACGGGTCCAAGGGTGCTCGCCTCTACATGCTTCGGAGGCCGGCTTCTGTTTCCGGCGCACAGGTCTTATCCAGCAGGAAATATACTGGGCAGAATCCTGTGAAGGCGCTCTGAATCAGGGTGATGCCGATGACGCCGGGTACGAGTAACCAAGCAGGATGCAGGCCATAGCACAACGCTATGCCAAGGGTGATGACCGCCCCGACGATCCCATCGTGAATCCGTCTCTCAATCAGCGGGCAGTCGACCTTACGAACGCCACTAAGCTGCTGAGGCGATTACCTCAATCTGGAAGGTTAGGGAATCGCTTCCCCATTTAGAAAATCCCATTGGGGACGCAATCTCATGTTGCGTTCAAGCTCTCTCTCCTTGCTGACGGTCGAGAGGGTTATGACCTGTCCTGCCCGATGTTTCAAATGCAAATAGTTAGGACGCGCCTTATCTGCCCGGGTTTTCGCTAGCACCGGTCAGACCCCCTCGTCTCGGGATAGGCTGAGACACCCTGCGCAAGGATACCCCCCGTGGGTAGAGGTGACATGCGAAGGGAAATAGGTGTAGAAGAGGGAACTGCAGAAGGGGCAGAAGTTGGCGTAGATTAACTGCACCGAGTATCTTCCTAAGGTTCCAAATCCGACTAACCGTGAGGACGGGTACGGAAGTATGAACCTACTTACCTTTCGTTTCCGCCAGTCTCAGGCTGTGGACTTTTACTGGAGCCTCGAGCTGGCCAAGCGGGGAATTCTACGCGAATTTAAGGTCCATCCCAACATCGTCATTTACGAGTCAGCGTTCGACCTCCTGAACCCCATTCAAGTCGCACACGCCTTGTCCCTGGCCAAGGCCTTGGTGCTCGATAAGCGAGCCGAGGTCTTTTCGGGAAACACATCGTTGATCATGGTTGATGTCCGTGATGTGTTGCAGTGCTATCAGCACTCGATGCAGGTCGACGACCATCATGCTCATTGTTGGTTCAAGATCCGGCTCACCTTTGACCTG
>JBGSIO010000022.1:0-8516 GCA_041742455.1 Nitrospira sp.
TGTCGCCCCCAGCCGGAATGGATACGGTGAGGGTGCCGGTATCCAGATTGGGGCTATCCACATCGGCGACCAACGCGTTGCCGCCTTGCTCGATCACCACCGCCCCGGCCCCCTCGCTGTACGCCCGGCTGTCGCCGCTCAGGTTGGAGATGGTAGGAGGCGTCTCGCCGGCCAGCAGGCCAAGCCAATCAAGCTGTAATTCGTCGGTCACAACGAGCTGCGTCTCAATGGTGCCGATCTCCGTTTCCAGCATCCAGTCACCGCCCAGCGACGCGTGGCCGGTAGCGTCCGCGCTCGCGGCGACGTCGGCGCCAGTCAACTGACTCAGCAACGTGGCCGCCTCTTGCCCATCCTGGCCTCCGGCGAAATTGCATCCATAGACAAGAATATCGGCCTGTTCCGATAAGGCTGCCCGGATCGTGGCCAGCTCGCCGGCATACTCCCCGGACATGGACTCGGCAGTAAGCGTGCCGGCACCTAGCTGCAACTCCCCGGAGCTACCATGCGAGATGAGGTGGATGGCATCGATTCCGGTCCTGTCTGAAAGAGCGCTCGCCATCTGTTGCACGCCGTCCAGGCTGGCATCGAGCATGATAACTTCAATGTTCAGATCCATCCCGCTGAGGAGTTCGCGATAATTCGGTACTGTCGGATCGACGAAGACGACCTCTGTGCCCGATTCATTCGACATGAATGTAGAGATCGCCTGGAGGAGATCGTGACCGTCGGAGACTTCCTGGCTCTGGCTGTCGTGCGCTCTATCGCCTGAGACGGCTGCTTCCGCCTGCTCCTGCGCGACTTGTTCTTGATTGACCTCGGCAGCCGTTGCCGCAGCAGCAGCGTCAAACATGAGGCGGGGCTCGAGCGAGAGGAGCGAATTCTTGAGTTTGGAGGCCGGTTGTGGGGTCTGCCCAGGCTTTTCTTGTGTCTTCTTTTTTCTTTGGTTGAACATGCCAAGACACCCCTGCCCCAGGAGACTTGAACTTCCTACGTCTTCATCGGTCATGTAGCGCGGGGGCTAAAGATCGACTCTGCAATGTACTTGGGCCATCCCAATCACAGGAGAACGACGCACGAACCAATAGTAATGGAGAAGAACCTGTCGATGGGCTGTATGGAAGGACTAGCAAGGATTTTCCCAAGAGAAGAACGCACCCGACCGACAACCGTGACCGCTGACTTAAAACCCACTTTCTCGAATCATCACTGCCACGATGCGGTCCCATACACGTGAAAGCAAACTCTGGGGTTCGCTGGCGATATGGACGTGACCGGCCACCGCTTGATCCAGCATTTCCAGCGGGTCCAACACCTCGAGTTCCACCCGATACACGGATTGCTCCGCCCTGAGATGGCCCCGCGCATCCTTGCGGACCGGCACATCTCCGCCGTAGATGGACGCCAAATACGGCATGGAAACGTCCTGCTCATCCCATTCTCGTATTTCCGTGATGCGAGCTTGATGCGCGGATCGCGTGAGATCATTCGGGATAAACCGCGCCTCTTGGCCGACCGCCAGGTGCCTGGTGTCTTCTACCGGCACTAATCCCACCACAACCGCCTTCTGCGGGTTGAGGAGATACGCCAGGGGAAGCTTCTCGTTGATCCACCGCCCCGGCGCGAGTGAGTCGGCACGTTCTGCCACAATGCCATCGATCGGCGATTTCAGGACGAGTTGGCGTTGCTTCTCTACTGACCCATCCAACTCCGTCAGTTTGGCTTCCAGCGATTGGGCCAGGACCTGCCCCTGCGCTCGGTCATCAAGATTGCCGGCTTGGCGTTGGAGTCGCAAATCCAACAGCGCCACCTGCGTCTCCGCCACGGTTGTCTCTTTGGTCAACTTGGGATTTTCAAGGACCATGAGCGTCTCGCCCTCCCGCACCGACTGGCCGGGCTGCATGGCAACCGCCACAATCCGACCAGGCGAAGGCGCATAGGCCGTGGTATAGACCTTCGCCTGGAACACACCTGGGATCGACACCCGGCCGGCCCAAGGAAGACAGAGCAGCGCCAACAATGCTCCCAACGCCACCGTGGTCACGGCAAACCGGCCCGTATGCGCGAATGCTTCCCGTCGTTCCCACCAAATCTTGAGTTCCCGCCAGATCGGTAAGCCGATGAAGAAGACAATCTCGACCGCGAAGAGCAGGATCCCCAACACCTTAAAGAAATAGTGGTAGACCATGACGGCGATCCCGGTGAACAGCACCAGGCGGTAGATCCAGATTGCCCAGGCATAGAGAACCATGGTGCGTCGAGTCGAGACACTCACCTGTTCCGGCTGCGGCACACCTGGGGCAAAGAGCAGCTCACGTACCCACCATTGACCAAAGGCGAACGCCCGATCTTGCAGATTCGGAATCCCCAGTCCATCGGCGAGTAAATAGTACCCATCGAATCGCATCAAGGGATTAAGATTCACCGTGAGACTCATGATCCAACTGGTCGTCGCCACGATAAATGCCGCACTGCGGAGCACGCCATCAGGCAGAAACGCCCACAGCAACGTGGCCATGACCGCCAGCCCCAATTCTGCAATGACTCCAGCCGCAGCGATCCCCAGTCTTTTTCTCTTCGAGCTCAGTCGGTAGGAATCACTGACGTCGGAATACAAGACCGGCATCAAGACCATGAAGGCGATGCCGATCGTGGGCACACGACACCCGAACCGCGTGGCCGTATAGGCATGTCCCAGCTCATGGACCACCTTCACCGAGCAGAGGACCACCCCGTAAGCCAACGCGCCGGACCAGGAGAAAAAATGGAGGAATGAGGAGATGAACGTGTCCCACTGTCGGCCCACAAACACGAGCCCGATCAGTCCAATGACCCCGAACAACCAGCCAGCCGTAGTCGTATAGAGTGGCGCCACGATCGGCAACGTGGCCTGGAGAAACTTGTGAGGATGCACAAGCGGAATTTTCACAAAGAGATAATGATGGAGGAGCCACTGCCACCAGGCCTGGTGGCGTGCGGCGGTTTGCTCGACATAGTCTTTCGTCTGCCCGCTGGCTGACTGTTCGGTGAGGTTGTTGGCGTACAAGAACTTGACCAGATCTTCGATATCCTCGGCAGTCACATGGGACGTCGTGTCGCGCGCGATTACCTGTACCAACTTTTCGATGGTGCCGCACTGCCACTGCTGCAACAGCTGATAGACGTGCCATTCGATTTGGAAATACTTATTTCGGATCGGGTCGATGATCGTCCAGGTCGGCACCCCTTCCGGTGTCGGCGCACTTCGAAGAAACTGCAGATTCTTTCTGAGTGGGGGAAGCTTCCGTTCCTTGGGCGTTGGGGAGGGAGGAGGACTCGCCATATGCTCACACACCCAGCAGCTGGCGCAGCGCCGTCAAGGGGCGCCGGAACAACATGAAGGCTACCGGGCGTGACTCTCCGTAGATCTTGGCTGATCCCTGCCAGCCGATTCGCACTCGTGGGTCCAGAGTGGTCAATTCCGCCGTCACTCGGTAAGCCAGTACATCCCCAGGCAAGACCTCCGCGTGGTAGCTTGTTCGACTCACGGTGGCAGGGAATGACTCGAGTGACAGGGCATCGAAAAAGGCCACGGCCTCCGCTCCCTCCCTCAATAACAAGGCATCACTCACGGGCAAGTCGATTCGGAGCTCCACCTGCCGGGGATCGGCGATTTCCATGATTCGTTCGCCGACCACCACCGGTTTGCCGACCCAGTCCGCTTTGTCGGTATACAGCAACAATCCGGCCTTCGGAGCATGCACCTCGATCTGTTCCAACATGTCCCGCGCATACGCGAGTTCCGTGGCTTTGAGTTGCACTTCCGCTTCCTTGAGCGGCACATCGGCCTTGCGTTGGACATCTAGAAAACCAGCCTGGACTGCCTGAGTCTGCTCGGCCTGGGCGACGGCCAGTTGCCGTTCAGCGATCTGGAATTGATTGCGAATGTTGGTGTCCTCAAAGCGGAACAACGGCCTTCCCTGGTCCACCATTGTATTCGGCGGAACCAGCACATCGGCGATGACTCCATCCATCGGAGCGCTGACCACCACCGGTTCTTTGGCCATAACTTTGACCGGGGCCATGGTGGAGATGGGAACCGGAATACAAAGCACGGTCACGATCGCTGCCGCGATGAGCCAGGCCGACGGCTTTTTCAATGTGACGGACCAGCTTCGCGTCCGTTTTGAGAGTGCCTTCCAGGCATAGGCATAGCTGCCGGCCAACCGATGGACGATCGCCACATCGTTTTCCTGCCAAGGGAAGTCCCGCTCGAACCACCAGAAACCCAGCACCGTTTCATCGGGGTGCTTGAGCGGGCACCAAAATACATACCCTCGAATATATTCGCGCCATCCCTCCCGACAGGACTCCGGGCAGGTCTCCTCCGTCAACGCCATCGGGGTGTCGCCATGCCCCGCTTGTGCAAGCGCCTGCCCCACCTGTTCGAGCCATCGAATCACCGGAGCATCTCGTTCAATGACGGCCACACTGGACGCACAGAGCACTCGACAATCCGTTGCCCCGTTTTCCCCCGAACTCAGGAGATACGCCTGCTCGTAAGGAATGAGCCGCCGGGTCTCGTTCACCGATAGAAACTGTAATTCCTGAATTGTTTTGGCGGTGCGGACTTGTCCTTCCAGATGAGTCAGCGCCGCCAGATGAATCAGGGTCGGAATCTGCTGGGCAGTCGGTTCGGCCGTCGTCGCCATTGGCTTACGGTTGCTCCACAAATTGTGCGGACCCGCTCATGCCGCTCAGGACCTCTCTGGGGAGGATCTCGAACAACCCTGTCACCTTCACGGTTTGGCTGGCTGCATCGACATTCGCGCCTATTTCTTTTACCCGCGCTGGGTATCCCTGCCGCGTCTCGTCCACGGTAAAGGTGAATCTTGCCTGCCGCTTGAGCCAGGCTAAGGAGGTGGAGGGAAGAATGAGTTCGATCTCAAGGCTCGAGTCGTCCAACACACTCAACAGCTTATCGTTGGGAAATACATTCTCGTGTTCATTGACCATCACACCAACAACGCGCCCTGAAAACGGGGCCACCAGATGGCATCCGCGGACATTGATCTCCGCCACTCGCATCGCAGCCGCAGCTTTCTTTTTTTCCGCTTCCGAGATTTCCAAATCGAGGGTGCTGACCGCATTGAGCTTGGCCAGTTCTTTATTATTCTGAACGGTTTTGCTCTTTCCTTCATGTTCAGCAGCTGCCGCAGCCAATTCGGCACGATACTTGTCGCAATCAAGTTGGACGAGCGTCGCTCCCTTCACAAACCGCTGGCCTTCTTTATATGGAACATGATTGACACGTCCCTGAACTTGAGCATGCAACACAGCCTGCGCAGCCGCCTTCACAATTCCGCGTGCGACACTATGATCAGGTCGCATGGCATGAGCGGGTCGATCAGTTCCGGACCAACCTATGGCAGGAGCGCCCGCCACCATGAGGACGAGCATCGGCACCGTCACGTCAACGCGCCAAAGCTGTCGCATGGGCCACCGGTCTCCTTTCTACATCCGATATCGTGGGGTCACTGACTTCCCAGAGTTTCCTAAGGGAACCAGCCAGTTGAGCAAGGTTTTGCTCACCCATACTGACTGGGACGGCATCTTCCCCAAGAGATGCCCTCAGCGTCGCATAGGCGGTTTCCACTCCCGAACGGGCCGCATCCAGACGCACATCCGCGACAACGTCATTGACACGTTCTCGAATGAGTGTGAGATCGTTTGTCCGTCGTGCCAGCCACAAATTCTTCGTCTGGTCCGCGATCGCTGTTTGTGTCTCGTGGTAGTTCAAGGCATCCTCATACTCTTGTTTGGCATGGACAAACTGAACTGCTCCGACGTGCACCTCGGTCAGGATGGAGAGGGTCAGGGCCAGGCTTTGTGCCTCCAACACTTGTCCATGCGCCTCAATCGCCTTGAGCTTGGCTGGGGTGCGAAATACCGACAAGAGGTTCCAGCTCACCTGAGCGGCATAGGCGAGCCAGTTCTGATAGAGAAGAAAACTGTTGCTGTTATAGTAACCACCCAACGAAACCTTCAGGCTCGGGAATAGCTCTAGAAAGACCGCCCTCGCTTCTTTGGCATTAATCCGCTTTTGATAATCGATCGTGCGAAGCTCCGGTCTGAGCAACAGCGCTTGTTCTTCCATTTTCTGACTGTCCAAATTGACGGCAGGCACCGATGTCACCTTGGATGGCATCACGAGATCGAAATCGGTTCCAGGTGATAACCCCATCAACGAGGCCAGCTGAGTCTTTGCAGGGCTGAACTCACGAACCAGCCGTCGAACCTCTCGTTGTATATTAAGTAGATCTCGCCTGTAATTAAGCGGGGTCAGCGGTGATTGAAGTTTTCTCTCGGCGATCTGCTGAGCGCTATCGAGTGCCTTGCTGACCGACTGTTCCAAGAACTGGACGCGCTGGAGAATCCGCTCTGCGCTGACCGCCCGCCAGTACGCACCTCGAACCTCTTGTACGAGTCGAACCGCAATCCGTCGCTTTTCCTCCTCCGCAATCATCACATTGTCGGCTGCCTGCTGTGCCCGCACAAACGAAAGACCAAAATCGAGCACATCCCAACTTAACGCCAGATTGCCGGTCGTGACGTTCCTTTCAGACGAGGTAAACGGCTCCACCGCTTGGCGTCCGGTGACGAGCGAGCGCCCGACACCACCGCTGAAGTTGTTACGGCCGTCGTAGCCCGCATTCGCCGACACTTGCGGCAGCAGGCTGTAATTCGCCACATTGAGTTGCTGGTGAGCGAGTTGCGCTTGCATGGTCTTCACTCTTGCGTCCAAGTTGTATTTCAGCGCACGCGCCACGGCCTCATACAAGTCGATTGGCCCTGAAATCGGTTCCCCTACCGACAATATGGTTTGATAATCCTTCACAACCCGGGCACGCACGTCTTGGTGGTCTAACGCATGTGGTTTGATCAAGCACCCATTCAGTGACAACAAGGGCATAGGAACGATGGCGGCCCACAACACCGTGCGGACGCTGAATATGAGGGCATACACGCGCATACGATTTGTTGCGACAGCCAACCCCGTTCTGCACAAGAAAGTTTTCCAGTAACGATATCGGCTGAGCTGGGGAGGAACTTGACTAAACCGAGGGGAACGGAGCTAAGCAAGCTTCATCGTTGAAGCAACGGGTAAGAACACGCATATATCGGATAGAACACATTTCTTTTGAAGTTCGGCAGTAGTGACAGAATTTTGGAACCACCAGACCTCACTGCTGCGGGCACTTCACGTAGCCTGGATCTCAGTTACCCACAAATCCCTTCTTTCGTGTTACCCCGTCCGGGCTCTAACCGACCATACACTCATCAGATATCTTTCCAACAGCGAGCACGAATCCCACAATCTGCAACCAGGGAGAAATATCATGAGTTGTTCACGCTGCCACGGTCTCATGGTCAGGGATCACTTCTTGGATTTCGACGGCACCATTGGGCATATGTGGGCGAATGGATACCGTTGCATGAACTGCGGGAATGTTCATGACCCGGTCATTGAGCAACATCGCCTGGCTCGGGAACAACAGGCACTGGCAATTCAAAATGGCGAGCACGAATCTAGAAAGAACAACCTCATCCCGGACTCGCAAACGGTCATGCTGCGCGCAGCCTAGTTTGAGATGGCTCTTAGATCCAACGAGGGAAAGATGGCTTCCATTTTGATCGTCGAGGATGACGCCCCAATTCGTGCCTTGTTACGCCGGATTCTTGAGGAAGATGGTCATCAGATTCGTGAAGCTGAGCACGGGGAGAGCGGTCTGCGGCTCTATCGAGACGCACCCACCGATCTTGTGATCACGGATATCTTGATGCTGGAGCGAGATGGGATGGAAGTCACCCTCGCTCTGACACAAGAGTTCCTAGACGCCAGGGTCTTTGCCGTCACTGGTGCAACCGGTGACCAGAACTTTCTGAACGTCGCGAAGCTTTTCGGCGCCCGACGCGTGATTCAGAAGCCCTTCACACCGGAAGAAGTACGTCGTGTCGTACGTTTCGTTCTCGATCACTAGTCTCCCGAAACGATGAACCCGAGGACCAGAATAAGACTGGCCCAGAATCAGATGGGACGGCACTTACTCGCCAGACACTCATCCATTGGTCTGCTTCGATTCACGCACCTGTGATGGCCATAGCGACCCCACTAGCATGCCGATTCCCGCCATCAGAAATCCAATGAGCTGCGGCGGCCAGACGTCGGTTGGCTGGCTCAACAGCTCCAATGCCAACCAGCTCGTCAGGCCAGCGATGATGGCATAGAGAGCACCCTGCGTCGTGGCTCTCTTCCAATAGAGTCCTGCGACCAAAGGAATAAACGCTGCTACCAGGGTCACCTTATACGTGTTCACCACCAGCTTATAGATTGTCACATCCGACCAAAGTGCAATGGTTAATACGACTGAAGCAAACACGAGCAGGACGACGCGCATCAAGCGAAGGAACCCCGCATCATTGACTTGTGAGAGCATTGGCCGAATGACATTTTCGCTCAGCGCCACCGATGGCGCGAG
>JBGSIO010000023.1:0-5509 GCA_041742455.1 Nitrospira sp.
CAACACGCGCAGCACCACGTCCATCTTCTTGCGCGAGAAAAACCGGCCTCGCTCTGTTTTCGATTTCGCCATGAACACCTCCATCAATGATGGGGACAGTATGCCCCAATGGTGTGTCCAAGAAAATCGTGGGGCGGAGGAGCTTCTGCTGCAATTGCGGAACCGCTGCTGCGACGAGCCTTCGGCGAGCTGGCACTCCGTCAGCGGGAATCACAGAATCACTAGGCAGCGGTGAGGCTATAGGGCAGCATAGAGCTATGGCTCTTGTCCGGCTTCTCCGAGCATCACAGTCGATGACTTCAGGAACGTGGCGAGTCAGCCTGCGTTGGTTGAATGCGTATCGAGAGGAGTTGTCTGACCTTGGGGTGACCCCTGCTCAAGCCCGGACCCTGCTCTATCTTCAGCGAAATCCCGGCAGTTCAGTTCGGCACTGTGCCCGCGTGTTTGGCGTCAGTGGCTCAACGATGCGTCACCTCGTTTGTGGCTTACTTCGCAAACGATTGGTGACGAAGCAGCGTCCTTCGCCGCCTGATCGCTATGTGCTCGCACTGACCCCGATCGGTCACCTACTGGTAGTGCTGATCCACAGGCGCCTCACTAAGCGGCTCGTTCCACTCACAGCGAAAGCGTCATGAAGCGTTATGAATCGAGAAGAGTGAAAGGATCGGATACCTTTATGGCTTGTCCGTGTCAGGGGTGTCGCTAATTCAATGTGAGTCGAGGAGCTGCATCGCCGTTGCCTGGACCCTGACGTCACGCGGAGCTTCACTCTTCAGTACCTGCACGACCCCGGCTACTCGTACCTGATCTCCATCCTTGGGCAGCGTCTCAGCTGCACCTGGATTGCAGCTCCCCAAGACCACAACGGGCAATGAGCCCGTCTCATTCTCCAGTACGAAAGACGCACGGCCATAAGGAGGCACGGCTTGCAGCGGAGAGAGTAACTACCAACGATTGGTTGGATTATTTAGAGCGCACTCGTTATACCCTCGAGCGTCGCCAGGTGTTGTTGATAGGAAGTGGCTTGTGGCGACAATCACGTCTGGATCGAGACCCGTTCTGGTTCAGCCGCAGAGGCAGGGTTGAGGAACAAGGCCGGAGCAAGAAGGCTACGCGCTATCCACCAGGTCAATCTTACGGCCGCTTGAGACGGTGCCATGTCTTAAGTTTAACACCTGCCATACATATGTCTTCTTCTGTGCATGCCAGTGAGGAATGATTTGAGGGGGTAGGGAGACCGCCACCGAAACAGCTGCCACGTCGATCTTGCAGGAAACGATGAAGCGCCGAAGACGCTAGCAAGAGCCACAGTAGCGAGCCATCCGAATAAGTGGCGACTGATGAAGCATAAAAGGGCCAGACCCCTGGCTTCTTATCCGCTTCGCCTTTCCGAGATTGAGTAGACGGTGGGCTTGAATGATTCGACGGCTAGTTATATCGTGGCGTAACCGTTAACGCAGGAAGCAGGGGCTGATGCCGATATTGATGTAAGGCTATATCAACTGAACCACAGAAAGAACCCTCAACATGAAAGTTCTGATGCTCAGTAACGAATACCCACCCTATACCTATGGTGGAGCGGGTGTTCACGTGGAATACCTGAGCAAGGAATTGGCTAAGCTGCTTCCGGTGGAAGTCCGGTGTTTTGGTGATCAGTATCTCGCTCACCATAACCTTCACGTCAAAGGGTTTAAACTCGAGAAGATCGATTACGGGTGTCCGAAATATTTGGAGTCTGTATTTGGGGCTGTTCAGAGAGCGCTGAACTTCAACTCGTTTGGCATTGAGGCCGATCTCGTCCACTGTCATACGTGGTATACGCATCTCGGTGGCATCTTAGCGAAGCTGAATTACGGGATCCCGCTCATCCTCACGACTCATTCCTTAGAGCCGCTGCGCCCTTGGAAACGAGAACAGCTCAAGGGTGGATACGATTTCTCCTCGTGGGTGGAACGGGCGGCCCTCGAGATGGCCGATGCCGTCATCGCTGTCTCGTATGGAACCAAACAGGATATCCTGCACCATTTTCGCATTGCTGAAGAGAAGATCAAGGTCATCCATAATGGAATTGATCCAACGGAATATAGAAAACAGCCAGCGGCTGACGCTCTTCGACGCTATGGGGTAGATCCGTCCAAGCCGTTTGTTTTGTTTGTCGGACGAATTACTCGTCAGAAAGGAATCATACACCTGGTTCGAGCCATCAAGTATTTCGATTCTGACTTCCAAGTGGTTCTCTGTGCCGGGGCCCCCGATACCGCGGAAATCGCCACAGAAATGGAGGCTGCGGTCAAAGAAGCCTCTGCTAACAGACCCGGCGTGATTTGGATTCCAGAGATGTTGGACAAACGGAGCGTGATCGAATTCTATTCACACGCTGCAGTCTTTTGTTGCCCCTCCATCTATGAACCCTTTGGAATTATCAATCTAGAAGCAATGGCGTGCGAGACCGCTGTGGTTGCGTCAGCTGTTGGGGGGATTCCGGAGGTCGTTGAGGATGGAGAAACCGGCATTCTAGTCCCTGTCCAGCAACTGCCGGAATCTCCTTTTACTCCGTTAAGCCCAAGAAAATTCGAGCGGGATCTAGCTGCGGCTGTCAATCGCTTGATGGCTGATAGGGGAATGCGTGAACGGTTTGCCAAAGCCGGTCGCCAACGAGCAGAACACTTCTTTAGCTGGGCTGCCATTGCCAAGGAAACCAAGACTTTGTATCAGCAAATTTTATCCCTGCATTAAATACCAACCGTTAGGTTCGGTAAGAGACAGAGATTTGACCTGTGGTTTTGCGCATGAGTGGCTCAGAAAATAGCCGAGACCTGATGCTGTCGCTGGCGGGTGGCTGAAAGAAGTTCAGGAGTCGAACTAATGGCTCGGCTGGGGTAAGAAGGTAGATATCTTTCCTGGACCTCGGTTCATATGAGCGGTTCCCAATCAGAAGTTGGCTTTAAACGACAGCTCCAGTGAGGCCGTTTCATTGGGGGCCACGGTGAGCTCCTGCTCTTGCATGCCGAGAATGGGATGCCAGGCCTTGAGTCGATAAGTTCCTGACGGGAGATCTTCGATGGAGAAGGCGCCAGTCGCATCTGTTACCGCATAATAGGGATTGTCGACAGCATAGCCCCAGTTCTGCATGTAGGGGTGCTGACTGCAGTGCATGGTAAACACGTGTTCCCCTTTGGCGAGCTGTACAAGATTGGTGGTCCCACTAGCCTCTAAGGACGGCCGGTAGAAGACCATATCGCTACCAGTTTGCTCGGATGCCAACGCTTGGATGTCGTGAGGTACTGGGTCCCGATTAAACACCGTGACTCGACGCGTGTCATTGATGACGGTGACGAAGGGCAGAAACTGACAGAGCGTTGCTTCTACTTCGGCATCGGTGAAGGTGAAGGGCTTGCCCTGTTTCACCCCTTCCACCACCACGACGACATCTTTAAGACCGCCGTCCGGCCTGAACGTGACTTCCCTCAGGCGCCGATTCCCACGATCATCGGATAGTGTGCCGCAAAACTCATAGTCTGGAAAACGACGTAACTCGAATTCCTTGGGCGCCGGTACGGTTCCGGCGACGGTTACGGTGCCTCGTACAGTGGCCCCTCCCTTCACTGATCCCGACTCATAAGCCCAGGCCTCGGTTCCCAGCCAGGTTGTCAGCACCACGAGTGCCCACGCTATCAGCCAGAATCCGGTTTTCATACGTCGCTTCACTGCCGTTTCTCCTTCTAGTACCAGTCGTTCGCTATCGGTGGTGGGAGGCCTGTATGCTTCCATCCGCTCAGCCACCCGCTCGCCGTCTTGAGTGGAAATGGCCCAACCCTGGTCACCTACGGATAGTATCGCCGAGTTTGCCGCCTTCTGCAACGGTGACTTTGGGAGGGCGATGCTCTTAACCTGAGCATCGAGTTGAAAGGGCAGAGCGAGGTTTATGGATGAGTAGGGCTAGCTCTGTCTATGTCAACGAGCTAGAATACGCACCATGGTTCGATCGCAAGGCATTGAATTTACTAGATTCATTAACGCATTGGGCGAATAGAAGTCACAAGGACACACGTCCACGTTCACCAAAGGAGACGGTATGAATTGAGTTGCCACAGCGATGTGGACTGGGGACAGTGATCTTCAGGGTAGATAGGTTGCAGGGCGTATGTGGTGTTGAGGCCCCGTCGAGACAGAACACGGCGGGCGACCTCGTAAAGGAGACTACCCGCCCTGTCTACCGAATGGCCGCCGTGAGGCCCGCACGTGTCCCGTGCGGTGATCTCGAATAGGAGTTTGGAGCCATCCGCCTGACGCATCTGCCCCGTGTTCATCCACTCATACCGAAAGGACTCGACGATGAAGCGCTATCTCGGGATCGACCTCCACACCAATAGCTTCACGTGCTGTTATTTGCACGCAGACGGGAGCGAGACGATCCGCACCTGGCCGTTGCAGGGCGGCGGGTTGGAGCAGTTTATAAAGGGCTTGCACGCGGGGGATAACGTCGCCCTCGAGGCGACCGGCAACGCCGCGTATTTTTGCAAGACGGTGGAACCGTTTGTTGCGCGCGTCGTGGTGATCGCGCCGTGGCAGTTCGAGGTGATCCGCCGGTCGGTGAAAAAGACCGACAAGCATGATGCGCGGGCCATCGCCCTGTTCCTGTCGAAGGACATGCTGCCCGAAGCCCGTATCAAGAGCGAAGCACACGTGCAGTTGGCTTCACTCATCACGACACGGGACCAGCTGGTGAAGCTGCGCGTGTCCTTGCTGGGCAAGGTGCACGGCATGTTTGTCCGCCACGGGTTGAAGATCAGGCGCGAGGTGCTGACCAGCCAGGCCGGGTTTACGCGGGAAGTCGCCGGGCACGACTGGAGCCCGCTGGAAAGCACGGAGCTGGCGGTGATCGACGACCAGATGCAGAGCCTGCACCGCAACATCAAACGGCTGGAAAAAGAGATCGCGGCCTTTGCCAAAACGTTGCCGGGCTATGACAACCTGATCTCCATCAAGGGGATCGGGCCGCTCTCGGTGGCCGTGATGCTGACGCATATTGGCGCGATCGAGGATTTTAAAAACACCGGCAAGCTGGCCGCCTACTTCGGCATCGTACCGCGTGTCAGTCAGTCGAACGAGACAAGCAATAGCGGGCACATCACCAAGCGGGGCAATAAACTGGCCCGCACCACGCTCGTACAATGCACCCTGATCGCGATCCGGTACAGCCCGTACCTGCGCGGGTTCTACGAGAACATCAAAACACGGCGGGGAACTGGCAAGGCGATCATTGCCACCGCCAGAAAACTGCTCAACACCATCTTTCACACCCTCAAAAATAAATGGGTGTTCCAAGATTTTCCCAATTTCAAACTTTTAACTTGCAACCAATCATAGGAGACACAATATGACGCGTTCTTTCCTACCGACTGTTTGTGTGAGCATCGTCATTTTCATTGCACTCGCCGTCACAGAGACTGAGTCCGCCAATCCCTCAGCTTCCCAACCAACCTCACCAGCCGTTCCTCTTTGCAAA
>JBGSIO010000024.1:0-13812 GCA_041742455.1 Nitrospira sp.
GAGGCGATGCCCTAATCCAACCTCTGTGAGAAGTGTCGTGGCGTCGGCTTTGACTGAGGTTGGCTCTCGACGTTGGACGAGCGCCGGCATGCAGGCATTTTCCAGCGCGGTGAACTCGGCGAGCAAATGATGAAACTGAAACACGAACCCGATCCGTCGATTGCGGAACTCCGCCTGTTGAGCGTCCGTCATACGAAACAGATCTTGCCCGTCGAACGTCACGGTGCCACTGCTGGGTTTATCAAGCGTTCCAATAATATGGAGGAGGGTGCTTTTCCCGGCTCCGGAGGCCCCCACAATGGCGACCAACTCGCCGCGCTGAATCTCAAGATTGATCCCCTTGAGAACGGGCAGCTCATGGGATCCCATCGAAAATGATTTGTGGAGATTGATCGCTTTAATCATATTCAGTGATGAGCTATGAGGCCTGGAATATGGGGATGGAAATTGCAAATCAGCCTTCGGCAATCAATTCTCAGTCCTGCGAGTCTATTCATAACGTAATGCCGCGACCGGTTCCAATTTTGCCGCCTGATTGGCTGGGTACACCGTTGCCACAAAACTAATCAGAATGGCAGAGCCTGCCACGAGCAGGACATCTTCGGCCAGCACGTGAACCGGAATGGTTGAGATGTAGTACACGGACGGATCGAACGTCCAAAACGTTTGAATCAGCCAGAGAAATGTATAGCCCAAGGGGATGCCGATACCGGTGCCGGCAAATCCGATGATCAACCCATTCAGCATGAAGATCCGTCGAATACTTCGTTTGGTCGCGCCCATGGCTTTGAGGATCGCAATTTCCTTCTGCTTCTCCGTGACGATCATGGTCAGGGTGCTGACGATGTTGAACGAGGCCACGATTGTAATTAAAACGAGCAGGAGAAACATCATCGTCTTCTCCAGCTTGAGTGCCGAAAAGAGATTCCGGTTCATTTGCATCCAATCTCTGGCTCCGTGGCTGAATCCCAGCTCCTGTTCGATGCGACGAGCGGTCTCTGCGGCTTGGAAGACCTCGGTTACCTTGACCTCGATCCCGGACACGCTTCCATTCATGTTGAAAAACTTCTGGGCTTCACCGAGCTCGATATAGGCCAGTGACGAGTCGTATTCGTACATGCCGGAATGGAAGAGAGCGACGATCGCGAAAGTGCGGATCTTGGGCACCATCCCCATTGCGCTGATCGGACCGACGGGGGAGACCACATTGACCGTGTCGCCGACAAACGCGCCCAGTCGCAGCGCCAGCTCTTTACCAAGAATAATGCCGGGCTTTTCGACGACGCGGGGACGGCCTTCAGGGTCGTCGTCCGGTGCTTGTGTGACTTTCACCGGGGTGAGCAGATCGAGCAATTGACCGGACGTAATATTTTTTGAGAGCTCGGTGACGTTGGCTTCGCGTTTCGGGTCGATCCCACGGAGGACGATTCCCTGCACGCCCGATTGAGTGGTCAGGAGGACTTGGCGGAGCACAAAGGGCGTCGCGGCCACGACATCAGGTACGGTCTGAATCTTGTCGGCCAGACCGTCGTAGTCGGTCATATTCTCCTTCATGCGTTCTTGGACGATGATATGGGCCGTCGTGCCGAGAATCTTACTCTGAATATCTTCCCGGAAGCCGGTCATGATCCCAACCGTGCCGATGAGCGCTGCCACGCCCAACGTGATGCCGGCGATCGACACGAACGTGTTCAGCGAGATCGTCCGGTTGCGACGCTTAGCGCGCAGGTAGCGGAGCCCGACGAAAATTTCATAAGGGAGGGCCACGCTATGGTTTCTCCGGCCTCAATTGCGGGAAGAGGACCACATCGCGGATAGAAGCTTGATCGGTGAACAGCATGATCAATCGGTCGATGCCGATCCCTTCTCCGGCGGTCGGTGGCATCCCGTACTCCAGGGCGCGAAGAAAGTCCTCATCGACGAGATGTGCTTCATCGTCTCCCCCCTCACGCTGAGCGGCCTGGCCGTCGAACCGTTCGCGTTGGTCCAACGGATCATTCAACTCGGAAAAGGCGTTGGCGATTTCCCTGCCGGCGATGAACAGCTCAAATCGGTCGGTCAGAGTTGGGTCTGAATCTTTTCGTCTGGCAAGCGGAGAAATGTCGATCGGATAATCGGTAATAAACGTGGGTTGCTGCAAATTCGGTTCGACGGTTTCCTCGAAGATCTCATTGACGATCGTGAATAGCGACGCCTTCGGGTCCACCGGCACGCGCAGCCGCTGAGCAGCGGCCAACGCCTTGTCTCGATCATGCAGCACTGATGGATCTAGGCTATTCACCTCAAGAATAGCTTGGTGATAAGACCATCGTCGCCATGGAGGCGTAAGCACAATGTCGTTCCCTTGGTAGGGGATGACCGTCTTGCCGAGTATTTGTTGGGCGAGGCTGGAGACCAACTCTTCGGTAAGGGTAATCAGGTCCTGATAATCCGCATACGACACGTAGAACTCCAGCATCGTGAACTCGGGATTGTGGATCGTCGAGATACCTTCATTTCGAAAGTTCCGATTGATCTCGAACACTCGTGGAAATCCACCGACGATCAAGCGTTTCAGATAGAGTTCCGGGGCAATGCGCAGGTAGAGATCGACGCCGAGCGCATTATGGTGCGTGACGAACGGTTTGGCGGTGGCGCCTCCGGGAATCGGATGCATCATGGGGGTCTCGACTTCAAGGAAGCCTCGCTCGATTAGAAATGCTCGAATGCCGGCGATGATGCGGCTTCTAGTGGAAAAGATCTGGTGGACTTGAGGATTGGCGATCAGGTCGACATAGCGTTGTCGATACCGTGTTTCGACATCCGTCAGACCATGCCATTTTTCCGGGAGCGGGCGGAGGGCTTTGCTCAGAAACGTCAGGTGATGAACTTCAACCGTGAATTCATTCGTCTTTGTGCGGAACAAGGTTCCGGTGACGCCGATCCAATCGCCCAGATCGAGCTGCTCCACCACGGTGTAGGCCTGCTCCGATAGCAGATCTTTCTTGAGGTACACCTGGAGCCGGTCGGCTCCGTCTTGCAGAACTGCAAACCCAGCCTTCCCAAAGCGACGCAGCGCGACAACACGTCCGGCGATGGTGCAGGAGATCTTTTCCTGCTCCAATGTTTCCTTTGGTTTTTCGCCATGCTGTTTCAGCAGTTGCCCGGCCCGGTCCTTGACCTCGAAGCGGCTGCCGTAGGGAGCAACGCCGGCCTCTCGGAGAAGATCGAGTTTCTTGATCCGTTGTTGCCGCTGTTCGTTCAGTTCGTCCATGGTCTTATCACGCGCTCGCTGGTGTCATGTCCAATACGTTGTTATCAGAACCCGTTCGCCCTGAGCCTGTCGAAGGGCGTGTATTTTGAGGCGGTTCCATCCATGGTTCGACAAGCCTGTCCTGAGTTAATCGAATGGCTCCCCATGAACGGATTTTCATGACACGACACTAGCAGAATGCTGAAAAATTCCTCCAGCGGCGTTCTCGCGTCACGCAGAGGCTCAACGTACCGAAGCGTACGCCTCGCCTCCTCGCTCGCTGCGGCCTTGCTGGACGGCCTTGTTGAGCATTCTGGAATGGAGAGGGCCACAGTGTTTTCTGTCATCTTGTAACAGTGCCCGAAGCAGAAACCGAGTTTTTCAGCAGACTGCTAGAGGTCATCTTCCGGTCCGCCGACGGGAGACAGTTGCTCACTGCCCTTTCCGAGCTTCTTTTTCAAAAACGCTTCGATGAATCCATCGAGATCCCCGTCCATGACGGATGACACATTGCTGATCTGATGGCCGGTTCGGTGGTCTTTAACCATTTGGTAGGGTTGGAACACGTAGGAGCGAATCTGGCTGCCCCATGCGATGTCCTTCTTCTCACCGACGATCGCGTTAAATTCCGCTTCCTTCTTTTTCTGTTCCAACTCAAAGAGGCGCCCTTTCAAGATCTTCATGGCGCCGTTTCGATTTTGAAGCTGCGAGCGCTCATTCTGACATTGCACGACAATGCCGCTCGGCAAGTGCGTAATGCGGATGGCGGTTTCAACCTTGTTGACATTTTGGCCTCCCGCGCCACCGGCGCGGAAGGTATCGATCCGGAGATCCTTATCGTCGACTACGACGTCGATATCTTCACTCAGCTCCGGATACACGAACACGGACGCAAACGACGTGTGCCGTCGCTTGTTCGAATCGAACGGGGAAATGCGAACCAGTCGATGAACTCCTGCTTCCGCCTTCAGGTAGCCATAGGCATACGGTCCGGTGATCGAAATCGTCACGCTCTTGATACCGGCTTCGTCGCCGGGCAACAGATCTAATGTTTCCACCTTGAACTTCTTGTGCTCCGCCCACCGCACGTACATTCGGAGGAGCATCTGTGCCCAATCCTGTGATTCCGTGCCTCCGGCGCCGGGATGAATCGCGATGATGGCGTTGTTAGGGTCCAGGTCGCCTGAGAGCAGAAGCTCCAGCCGCAGCGTGGCGAGGCGCGGCTCCAATTGATTCAATTCACTGGTAAGCTCGGCCTCGATCCCCGCATCGCCGCTTTCATGCGCAAGTTCCAACAGCGCCCCGAGGTCGCCCATTTTGGCTTCAATTTCACGCCACTGTTGGAGTTCGTGTTCGATGGTCGCCTTTTTCCGACTCACCACGGCAGCGGTGCGGGTGTCGTTCCAGAAATGCGGCTGGCCCATCTGCGCTTGAAGTTCTTCCAACTCGGCGGTCATATGAGCGAAGTCAAAGATGCCCCCGTAATTCGGAAATTTGCTCGCCGAGATCGCGAACCCGAACTTCGACTTCCTCTAACATGGAACGATCCTCCTTCCATCATGCCGGCGTGATAACCGTCAGGGTTGGTTCCTTCGTGCGGAAGTACCCGAACAGAAATAAAAGTCCGCAGATTATAACACAGGCGTACGAAAACACGTCGCCATAGTAGCTGTAAAATGTGCGGGAGTGTTTGATCGGAATCGTCGCCTGTAAGGCCAGTTCCGTAAACAGGGGCGTTGCCTGGGTGACTTCTCCGAAAGGATCGACGAACCCGGAAATTCCCGTATTGGCGGCACGTGCGAACGCGAGGTGATTTTCGACCGAGCGAAAGACCACCATCGCAAAGTGTTGAGCCGGCGCCGAGGAAGGTCCAAACCATCCATCATTCGTGATCGTCACCAGAAACTCCGCGCCGTTGGCGGCGAACTGACGGACCAAGTCCGGGAAAATCACTTCGTAGCAGATCGCGACGCCGAACCTCACAGCCCGCGGAGTAGTGGACGTGCCGCGTTCCCACGACTTGGGGTGAAACGACAGGATTTTCGACCCCGGTCCCGGCTCAAAGTCACCGATGCCCTCGACAAGTTTGTCGAGAAAGAACAGCAATGATGATTTCAGGGGGATGTATTCTCCGAACGGCACGAGATGGTGCTTGTCATACCGGCCGAGGATCGTGCCGTCTATTCCCAGCAGATAGGCACTGTTCAGAAGATACGGGCGACGGTCTGGATAAAACCGAAGCGCCGGACTGCCGAGTAGGAGCGGCGCCTGTGCACGTTCCGACCACGCGATCAGCTCGAGCTGATATTCCTTTTCGCGCTCCAAGATGAACGGTGTTGCCGCTTCCGGCCACACGATCAAGTCCATATCCGTGCCGAGCTGAGTAGTCAGGCGGTCAAAGCGTCGCATGGTCTCATCGCGAAACGACGCATCCCACTTCACGGCTTGATCGATATTCGGTTGGACGACACCCACAGTGACGGAAGGTTGCCCCTCTTTGACGGCTCTGTCGCTCAGGACGGCCGAACTGTAGAACCACGAAAGGACCATGCAGGCCGCTGCCGTCGTGAGGAGTTCCCATGGAAGTTTGGCCGGGTGAACGCCACGGAAGAACGGCATGATCCACAAAATGAGCTCGGCCAAGGCCACATTCACGAGCACGACTAAGAAAGATACTCCATAGACCCCTGTATGGTCTGCCACTTGGATCAAGTCCAATTCACGGTATTGTGAATAGCCCAGGAGACACCATGGAAGACCTGAGAGGAGGTAGGTCCGAGCGAATTCGAGCGCGACCCAGAAGCAGGGGGCAAAGAAAATTCCATAGCGTGGGATGAGCTCGCGGAGCCAGACAAATGCGAGGCTATAGAGCGCCACGTACAGTCCGAGGTAGGCGGTAAGGAGCAGGAGAATCGCGTAACTGATGGGTTCTGGTACCTTACCGTAGGTCGTCATGGCCGTGACGACCCAGGACATGATGCCGGTGAATCCGATGACTCCGCTCAACCAGCCGATCCAAAATGCTCGTTGTCTGGAACATTGATCGAGCGCGAGATGGAGGGGAATGAGGACGACCCAGGCCAGCAGTCCCCAGTCGAACTTCGGAAAGCAGAGAGGCAACAACAGCCCGCTCGCGCAGGCAAACATGATTTGGCGCGAACGAACTCCATTCATCGTGCCGTACCTTAGCGAAAAGATTCGCCGACTTGCAAGAGAATGCTCGAACAATCAGCGGCTTGGGACGTTTCTCACGTGCTTTTCCGCGGCAGGGTAGGGTATTCTTGATTTATATGGAACGGCGTCAGCATCGTCGTGTTTCGGGACAGGTTAAGATTCTCCTTCAAGCAAACTCGCATGAGGTGGAAGGGGAGACGGTCGATCTGTCACTGGGCGGCGCCAGGATCGAGAGCTCGCTGGATGTGCAACCGGGCAAGCCGATCGTGGTCAAACTCTTGATTCCAGGTGACGACGTTCCGATCGTGATCGAGCAAGCACAGGTTCAATGGAGCATGGATCGGACCTTCGGCGTCAGATTTCTTGATGTGCCACAACAGGAGCTGGATGAGTTAGAAATGTTGATCGATGAATGCATTGCACTGGATGAAAGAAGAGAGGCATGAAACTGGTGAGCACTCAGAACGAACCTCAGAATGACGACCCGCGCAGTTGGATGGGAGCCGAAGCGACGGTCGGTTCCCAAGCCCGCAGCTATATCCGCCGTCAAGCAGGGCCACCGGCATCGCTACTCGGAGTCATCCTTGGTCTTACCTTCCTCGGCGGCCTCGCCTTGGGCAGCTCCTTCGGCCTACTTTGTCGGAACAAGGGTAAATAGCTCTTTTGCCTTCTGCTTGGCATCTGACTCTGGTTTGAGTTGGCCTCCGGAGCGAGTTCTCACCAGTCGGACCGAACACACCAACCTACGCACAAAAGGACAATGCGTGATGGTAGAAAAGACTCTGAGCTTGTTTTGATGAAGCTGAAAGCGGGAGTGTTGCGGTCGTTCGGTATACATGGATCACAGGGTCAATTAGTGGCAGATGAAGAAGGGCAGGAGCCTACGCAGTTGTTGTAAATTCATTAGGTGCATCCTAGAATCGCTCCCTGTATGTCCGAGGAGATTCAATGAAGTTCGCTCTTATCTTGCTCAAGACCCGCACCATTAACTTACATCTTGCGGAAGCCTTCGGGTGCATTGTCATATTGGACCAGATGGAGCAGGCAATCCGCGTCGTAGGTGGCTCAGAAGAAATACCGCTATCTGCACGACACGGGTACCGACCTGATGCTCTCAACGAAGCATACAATTCAGGTGTCAAAACAGCGTTGGATCATGGAGTGCCTCATGATGCGATTCAACGATTGGCTTGGGATGATTCAACTGGTCAATACGTGCCGTTTTAGCGATAGGAAGATTGCCGAATTCTTGAATAAGTGACGAGGCCATCAATCTCTCATTTCTCTTAGTCGAACACCTTCCTGCTTTCAATGACCAGCTTGCGTCGCAACAGTAAGGTGGAAGGCGTAGCGGTCCAAGTCGGTAGGGTATGGCGCATATCATGAGACCGTCGACATGGCGTATCGATCTTGTCGCAGGATGGGCAATAGCGTCGTTTTTTATCGGACTTTTCTTGATCGCATCGCCGATATTCACTCAAGCAGCGCAGTCTGAATCAGATCAAGGGACTTGGCGTACCGCTGCTCCTGCGCCGACCAAGCGGACAGAGGTAGCGGCTGCGACGCTGGGTGAGAAAATCTACGTCGTCGGTGGATTTGAGAAGCCCAGTCTCGGCAATGTGCTGAATTTCGCGATCACGCCATCCGTTGAAATGTATGATCCAGCGACGGACCGATGGGCATCTAAAGCGCCGTTGCCGGTTGGCTTGCACCATGTGGGGATTGGTGTTGCAGGCGGACGGTTATATGTCATCGGTGGATATAGTAAGTCGGGATTGAGCGTGTGGAATCCAGTGGCAACAGTCTATGCGTATGATCCAACTACGGATAGCTGGACTGAACGCGCTTCGATGCCGACAGCAAGAGGCGCACTGTCTGTAACGGAGCACGACGGAAAGTTGTATGCCCTCGGCGGGTATGATCGGAAAGCCAACAATGCGCAGGTCGAAGTTTATGATCCTCTGCACAATGTGTGGACGACAGCTGCGCCAATCCCGACGCCTCGTGATCATCTTGGGAGTGCCACGATTGCCGGGAAGATTTATGCAATCGGCGGACGCCTAGATGGCGACTACTCTCGCAATCTCGCTGTGACAGAACGGTACGACCCTGTGAACGATCGCTGGACACGTGTCGCGGACTTGCCGACTGCGCGGAGCGGCATCACGGCTGCGGTTATTGAGGGTAAGATCTACGTGATGGGTGGCGAGGGAGCCGCTGGTACGTTCAATGAGAACGAAGCCTATGATCCGGCGCGCGATATTTGGCAGCGTATGGCTCCGATGCCGACGGCACGTCATGGTTTGGGATCAGCGGTCATACAGGGACGGATCTATGTGATCAGCGGCGGCCCGACTCCCGGAGGCTCCTTCAGCGATCTCAATGAAGTCTTTACTCCACCGGCAGCAACCAGCTCCCAGCCCAATTGAGCCTTCTCTCGTTTTTTCAGCCTGTTCTGCTATGATACGGCTCTACCATGAGCAGCCCAGCCGTACAGCCTGCGCCGCTGAAACTATTGCCGGCCTACACCGGTTGCACCTCGCTCGAGGAGGCCTTGGCCCATCCGCGCCACTGCACCGTCTTATGGCTGGAAGTGTTGTTCAACGATCAGTTGGATGAAGCCGCTCTGGTACAACATCCCAGCGGGAAGGAGGCGTATGACGAGGCCTGTCGGTGGTATACCCAGTTCCGCAGCTTGATTCAGTTCATTGCGCCACGCTCGCCGTTACCGGGGCATGACGGTCCCATCGACTTTCGACAGTATCGCACATTCGTTGAGGCCCTCTACTTTGTCAGCCCTGACGCTTGACCATATCCTCGCCCTATTCGAAGAGTACGTTCGCCAAACTGGGCAGCGGCTGGATGTGTTGTTGATCGGGAGGTTGGCCCTGTACGCCTATGGATCCTCTCAAGCCCACACCGACGATGTGGATGCAGAGCTCAGGGAAGATGTTGAACCAGTCAGCGCCTTTTTGAAACAGCATGGTGTCCCGTCGAATCTCAGCGAGAATATTTCCGGATGGTCCATCGTATCCTTGCCTCCTGGCTATCGGGATCGTGCCACTGTTCTGCATGAACGAAAGAATCTTCGAGTCGCGGTCCTAGAGCCTACTGACTTTATTATCAGCAAACTACGCCGGGGGACCGAACAGGATTTTACCGATGCGGAATTTGTCGCGCGACACTATGGGGTGACTGGTCAAGCGATTCAGATGGCTGCCGACTCTGCTATCGCTGCCTCCCCAAAGGACACGGCGTTATTTGTGTTTCGTAAAGCAGTCGCCCTGTTCCTCAAGCGGCTGGGGCAACGGGCGTGAGTGAAGGCCAAGGTCTGAAGAGTCGTACTGAGGTTCCTTCAACGACGGAATGAAGTATACATCCAACAGTTAGCAAGGAATTCTAAGACTGACTGATTCTGAGGCCTACGATAGAGTGGGTGATATTTAGCAGCATATGGCCCCGATGCCGACGGCACGTCATGGTTTGGGATCAGCGGTCGTGCAGGGGCGGATCTATGTGATCAGCGGCGGCCCGACGCCCGGAGGCTCCTTCAGCGATCTGAATGAAGTGTTTAATCTCACCGCTGGAAAATAAATTGAAGGCTGATTGAGTCTTAACTTTTTCAGCGGAAAACATTGAGCAAATTAGGACGTTCAGGTTTTCTTCCTCCTTCTGTAATGAAGTGGGGACATCCTAGGATATCCTCGTTCCAAGGTGCCCTTTGAAGAGAAGCAAGCTGTACTTACACAGCAACCGTATGGGGCGTATGCCATAGTATAGAAATGCAAAGCCATGTGGCAGAGCCAAGAACTCTCGGTCGAGACTGCAAGGGACAAGGACACTATGCACGTAGCGTAGGTAGTAGGGGAGGAGTTTATCCCGTAGGCGTTCTCGGGCAAGCCAGCGAAACTGGTTGATCGACCACTGATTGTCAGCGCCCCGCTCTCCACAATTAAAGAGTCGCTGATCTGCAAAGACCACAAGTTTATCAATTGTGGGTTGAGTGCGTACCTTCTGGACAATGTGTTGCGGAAGAGGTGTGCCTAGAAGGTTATGTGCCAAACATAAACTAAAAAGAACCATCCGCTCGCCGCCCAATTGTTTCGACTTCCTTAGAAGAGCAGTCAAATCCAGATCCGGAAAGGCTCGCAAGAGTTGGGAAATATCGCAGATCCTGGCCAGCTGCAAATAGGGAGTCCCAGCGTCCTTGGTTGTTTGGACGGCCAGCATGAGCAGGGTGTCTTCCGGAGACAACGTAGACACTGTTGTGCCCAGGAGGGCCATCTGCTGGCGACGTTTCCATAGATCCTGGAACTGGAGGGGAGAAGGAAATTCACGTGGGGTCATCCGCTGATGTAAATCGACCGCGACCCTTCCGCTGTCGTTGAGATAGGTCGATTCCCATTCAAATGCGTTCATGAGGCGATAGCCGCTGGTGCTGAGGAGGCACTGCGCCCGCTGATAATCGCGCTCGTGGACTAAGATGTCCAAATCGGAAAATTCTCGCAAGGCAAGATTCCCGTAAATGGAGGCAGCCAAGGCAGGCCCCTTGTAGGGGAGTGCAGAAATCGTGTGAGCCTCAAGCAAGGTGAGAAGTTTCAGGAGTTCGTCGGTCAAGAACAAGTTCCTGGCGGCATTGGCGCGAGAGCGGTGTCGGAGTTCTTCCAGAATGGTCTGTGGCACGTCCGCGGGAAAACCTGTATGCAGGCTGCGAGACAGGAGTGGCATGACTCCATGCCGGCCGGCGGTCTGGAGCAGATAGCCCCAGTCAAGGTCGGTGCGGAGGAGCGTCCTGATCCGCTCCGCGCGTGCCGCATCAATAGAAGTGTCTGCGCAGCAGAGCAGGAGGTCGACTTCGGGGCGCATAGAGCCCTCTACGGGGCGCTGGATTGTTGTACTAAGCCTTCCTGCTGCAACTCGTCCACGAAGGCCAGCAACAGCGGCAGGGCCTCCTCATCCGTGAGGGCATAGTTGTCTTGCAAGGCCAGGGCAATCTCCTGCGCGCTCCGGCTCTGTTGCAACAGTTCCCAGATGCGAGTTCCGGTTTCATTCAACGTATAGTAGCGTTTGGTGTCGAGATGCAGCAGGACCGCTTCGGTATCATCGAGCTGCGTGAACACCAGGCTGGGATGGGGATGCAGCACAGTCTCAGGCGCGAGCATGGGAGGCCTCCTCAGTGGGCGCGATGGATCGTCGCGCGGGTGGTTCCAGGATATGAGCAAGCTGGGGCACCTTCTGATAGTGCAACAGACAGTGGGTGCAGAGAAACTGTTCTGTCTCTGTGGGAGCATTGGTGGTGAGCCGCTCTAGTTTTTCCAGGTTGAGTTGGGCGATTTTGGTGATCAGGCGTCGATGCGCCTCGACAACACTCACGCTGTGTAAATCAGCCAAGACATCCGTGTCGGTTGTGCCTCCCCGATAATTCGACAACGTACAGCAGGCTGTCAGGTAGCCACGATAGTCGATGTTAAATTCCTGCATCTGCAGCTGCGGACATTGGGAAAATCTCGCTGAGGTATAATGGTCGCCTGCCAGAACGATGGGCATCGTCAACATCCGTTGCAGAGCGGCGATATTCGTCTCCACTTCTCTCCGTTCACGGGCGTTGAGCACTAGATCGGCGGCGAGGGCGTCGGGGGTAGGCTGACAATGCCCGTAGCCGAGCGCTGCGCAGCCCAGGCGGCCGGCCAGGATGGCCATAGCCTCCAGTTCGTCGCGATTGGCGCGGGTGACCACCATGTTGAGCTGGACGGGAACGCCCTGCACATGACAGAGGCTGATCGCCTGCATCAGGCGGCGAAACGACCCGGGCTGACGCCGTAGGGTATCGTGGGTCGCCTCACTCGAACCGTCGAGGCTGAAGGAGACACTCTCGATCGAGTTCTTCCAGGCTTGGATCTTCGTAAAGGTCTGGGGAAAGTTCCAGCCATTGGTGACAAATGTGAAGCGATATCCGTGGGTGGTCACCAGTTCGACGATCTCGGCAAACTGCGGGTGCAGCGTCGGCTCCCCGCCGGTGAAGGCCACAAGACCGACTGGCTGGTACGCCTGCGCCTCCGTCAGCACCTTATTCACGATCGTCATGGGCAGGTCGTGGTACGGTCCGTCCTCCGACCGGATGCAGTGCACACAGCTGAAGTTGCAGCGGTTGGTCAGCTCGAAAATGAGTTTAACACCTCGTGGTATGGTCCTCTGGTCCATGCCTTTTCTCCTTCTATGCGGAGGGCACTGGGTGTTGCACGCTCTCCAGGAGCAGCGCGATTCGGCATGGGTCTTGTGCCAAATCTCGACCAGCCAGAAGCCGATAGTGCCGGGTCTGGCGCACGAGGCGTGCCAGGATGTCTAAATGTGCAGGTGCCTCCCGGGGATCTATCGCCAGCAGGGCACTCTGCTGGATCAGCTGGAAGAGGGCCTCGGCTTTCCCGATGGGGACAAGCTCGCTTTGGGCCGCGTCAACGATCGTTGGGAACAACAGCAGGTCCGGTGAGCAGGTATCACGGACCTGTGTGGGATACAGCACCTGCACGTCGAGACGCTGTTTCGCATCCTCACGAAGCACACAAGGTTGCCAGCAGTCTTGGGTATGGGGGAACAATGATGAGGCCTCCGGCCCTAGATAGAGGTCTCGTCGTAGCGGTCTGACCTCCACAGCTTCCGCACTCGACCGGAGAAGGATCGCATCATCAGCCAGGTAGTGCCACCCCGCGTGGACAAGGCCGAGTGCCAGGGTCGACTTGCCGCTGCCGCTGTCGGCGACTATCAGACAGCCACCATTTCCGGTGGTGAGGCAGGCGGCATGTGCCGCATACCATCCCTGTGTGCGCAACAACCACAGCAGGCTGTAGAGAAATAGATCTCGGCGAATGGTGGAAGAAGCTGGCGGCGTGCTTAGGAATGTTCCGATGCCAAGACCGGCTGCTGGGTCGAGCAGGACGAGCCCCGTATCATCACAGAGATAGAGTTGTGTGTCCACCTGCCAGGCCTCAAGGCCATGATGCCGTGCCACGAAGCGAGCTTGGGCTGGGAGAGTAATGGGAGGGCCCTGTGTGCGCCAGGTCAGGGTTATTGGATATTCAGTCGTTTCGTTGGAGGCGGTGACCAGGCCAAAGTACGCACAGAGCGTCTCCAATTGGTCGCCAACGGCAGCCACGTCCCAGCCAATCTTGATCCCGGTGCCATGAACGTCATACGCGGCATACACCATGGACTCAGCACATTGCATTAGGGCGCCTCTCCCTACGGCAGAGGGATCATCACTGAGGGCGATTGCCGGGAGAAAATGTTCCGAAAAAAGCGGCGGTCACCTTCGGCAGCGTGGCATGGCGTGTCAGGATCGGCCGCACGAAAGGCTTCTTCTGTGCCGGTTCATTCTCGGATTGGGTAACGTGACTGCTTTGGTGTGGCTG
>JBGSIO010000025.1:0-7496 GCA_041742455.1 Nitrospira sp.
GGCAGAGAGAATGGACCTCGTGAGTTGCCCTAACAGAGAGGGCGGCTCCGGTTCCCTGGAAAAAGAGCGCCAGGGGCTCAACGCGACGCGTGCAGCCCTCGGCACAGAGCTCTGCGGAATCTCTATCTCTGGATTTGGGCCTAGGACTCTCCTTGTCAAGCCCCAGACGATTTGCTAGTATTCTCGCCCTCTCCGCCAATGAAGGGCTCTTATGACTCGGCGTTCCGTCGTGGGAACACTTTACGATTACCTGTTCGGAATCGGATTTGTCCTCATTGCGGCCATTGCGCGGCTCATGTTAGCGCCATTCCTGACGCTTGAGGTTCCTTTTATTACGTTCTTTGTCGCGGTGGGGCTCACCGCCTGGTACAACGGCATTGGTCCTGCTGTATTCGCCTCCATACTATCCGCTCTACTCGCGGCGTACCTGTTCATTCCGCCTCTGTGGTCTCTTCAAGTCAATCCTCAACACCTCATCGCAATCACAGTATTCTCCGCCGAAGCGATAGCACTGGCCTACCTTATCCATGTCTTGCAGCGGCGCATCGAGCAGGCCCGACAAGGCAAAGATGAATTGGTTGCCGGCTGCCCTACGGTGGTTAGGGGAGCAGATGAATCGGTTCGAGCTCACCGTCACGGTTCAGATCCAAACTCCAGAGGAGTTGCGACTCCCAGAGGACCGGGCCATTCTTTTGTTTCAGTCTACCCGGGAGCTGCTCATTAATACGGCGAAGCATGCGGAGACGAAGGAAGCGATCATCAGGCTGACGCAGGAGGATGGAACGCTGCGTCTCGAAGTCCAAGACCAGGGCGTTGGCTTCGACCCCACGGTCGTTCAGCAATCAGACTCAACCAAGTTCGGCCTCTTTAGTATTCGGGAACGTATGCATGCCATGGGAGGGCGTTGGGAGATTCATTCGTCCAGTGGGAAGGGGACCACCGCGATCCTCTCACTCCCGTACGAATCTGTGTCCAGGCCGGTGGAGAAGGGGGTTGTCGGCTCATCGAGCGTGGGAATAGTCACGGAGGGGCACCCCGTACAGGCAGGTGCGGTCTGTCGCATCCTGCTCGTCGACGATCATGTCATGGTTCGGCAGGGCTTGCGATCCCTACTGGATGCCTATCCTGACATCCAGGTGGTGGGCGAGGCAGACAATGGTCAGGATGCGATTGAGCTGGCAGAACGTCTGCAACCCTCCATCGTCCTCATGGACATCAATATGCCTGAGATGAATGGCATCGAGGCGACGGCACGGATCAAAACCCGGTGGCCTCAGATTCTGGTAATTGGGCTCTCGGTCAATGCCTCGGAGGACAACGCCGGCGCGATGAAGCAGGCCGGGGCGACTCTGATCCTGACCAAAGAGGCGGCCGTCGATGAGCTGCATGGAGCCATTCAAGAGGCGCTAAAAGTGGCGGTCAGCACATCGCCCTAACCGTGGTCTTTCTCTCACACTATATGGCTATATGGCTCGGTGTCACAAAGGGCTTCCCCGCTTCTCTCAATGTCTCGGGCTCTTAGACCGTTGCTGGTCGGCAGGACTAGGGATATGTCTACTCCCAAATCCCCCTCCACTAGGCTACACTGGATCCTTCTGCCCTATTTTAATGCTGGGTCGGGCGGCTTCTTTCTGAGGCCTGGCGTCGATGGTGCCAATAGATGTTTCGTCAGCTGGCGCGACAGATCATCTCCCATGAGCAAAGTCCGGAGCGACCTCCCCAGGACGTCGCGGCCTCCGCCGTCCGCATCTACGCCAAGTGGCTCACGTGTCTGTCCGCCATCTTGGGTGAAACCGGCAGCAGTGCCCTGTTCCGTCGAAGCCTGCGGCTGACGGAGGTGACCTTTCCGTTTTTCTCCGCCGTTCGGGATGCCCATGTGAACAGCGTGCTCTCAGCCGTGAGCACCTGCTTGCAGGCGCAGGATGCCAACGTGGCCCATGAGGCCGCCGTGGAGCTGCTGGCGATCCATCTCGAGTTGCTCACCACCTTGATCGGTCAGCAGCTCACCGAACAACTGGTGCGCGACACATGGCCGGATCTGTCCATCCCCACCATAGAGGAGCGTCACGCATGAACGACAGAGTGCCGATCGTCCAACTCGATACCGGGGTGCCCGGGCTGAACGACGTGCTCGGCGGGGGCCTTCCCGAGTTTTCGTTTAACCTGCTGGCGGGCGGCCCCGGAGCCGGAAAGACGACGCTGGTCCAGCAAATCTGTTTTGCCGTAGCGACCCCCGAGCGGCCCGCCCTCTATATCACCGTCTTAGGAGAGCCGCCGCTCAAGTTGCTGCGCTACCAGCAGCAGTTCACCTTCTTCGATTCTGCGAAGATTAATTCCAGCCTCCGCTTCCTCTCCATTTCCCACGACGTCCTCGAGGCAGGATTGGGCCACGTACTGGAGAAGATCGTGACGGAGGTGGAAGCCTCGAATCCCCGTTTCGTCGTGGTGGATTCCTTTCGCTCCGTCATCCGCGCCTCCACGCAGGCGGACGCGGAATTGTCGTTGCAGGCGTTCGTCCAACGTCTCGCATTGCACCTCACGTCGTGGCAGGCCACGACGTTTCTCGTGGGTGAGTACGTCGAATCGGAGAAAGAGGACAATCCGATCTTCACCGTGGCCGACGGCGTGTTCTGGCTCTCGCAAAGTCTCCAACGGAATGCCATCGTGCGGAAGCTGCAGGTCGTGAAGATACGGGGCCAAGCTCCCGTGCCTGGGCTCCATACCTTCCGGATTACGGACCAGGGCATCACCGTGTTCCCCCGCCTTCCCCTTCCGCTCGATATCAGCGCGGATGAGCACCGGAAGCTGACACAGTTGCCCACGACGATCGAGCGAGTGCCGACCGGGGTGCGAGGGCTGGACGAGATGATGGAGGGCGGGATCCCCACGGGATCCTCGATGCTGATCGCCGGGCCCTCCGGCTCCGGCAAGACGATCCTGTCCATGCAATTTCTCAAGGAGGGCGTCACCCGGGGCGAACCGGGATTGCTCGCCGTCTTTGAGAAGCGGCCATCGGACTATCTCAAAGGGAGCCCGCTGGGTCGGGCGCTGGCGCGACAGGTTCAGGACGGTCTGCTGCACGTGCTGTACTTGCGGCCACTCGATCTGTCGTTAGATGAGACGCTCGAGGAGGTGCGCACGGTGGTCCATGCGCAGGGGGTGAAACGTGTCGTGATCGATTCGCTCTCCGGCCTGGAGCTGGCGCTCGCCCCTCATTTTCGTGAAGATTTCCGGGAGACGTTACACCGGATGGTGGCCATGCTCACGGCTATGGGCATCACCTTGCTGCTGACGGTCGAAGTGGTGGATTCCTACATCGATCTGCGGTTCAGTCCGCATGGGACCGCGTTTTTGACCGACGGGATTGTGCTTCAGCGCTATATCGAACTCGACGGGCAGATCCAGCGCCTGATGAGCGTCATCAAATTGCGGGGAAGCCAACACAGTAAAGAGCTCAGACTCTATGAGGTGACGGACGACGGCCTCGTTATCGGCAACGGACTCACCGGGTATGAAGGGTTGATGAGCGGCACGCCGAAACGCATCCGCACACCGACCCGACGCAAACCCTGACCAGAGGGGAAGGAGGGGAGATGCCGGACCACACGCAACCGGATGCACCGCATCGAGGGGAGGATCGCCTCCGCGAGGCGAACGAGCAGCTCATGTTGACGGCGCTCCGTTCACTGGATGAGGCAGAGGCGTCCGCGCAGCGTTGGTTCACTGAGCGGACGCTGAACGACACCTTGTTGAGGAAGCAACAGCTGCTGCGCAGGGTGGCCTCGCAGCTGACCGTGACGGAACAACATGAGCGCAAGCGTCTGGCCACGGACTTACATGACTATCTGGCCCAAATGATGGCCGTAGGCCGTCTCACGGTTGGGCAGACACGACTCAGGACACGGCGCGATCCGGTCTTGGCCACGCTGCTTGATGAGATCGATGACATCTTCTCGAAGGCCCTCGCCTATACCCGCACGCTGATGGCCGAATTGAGTCCCCCGGTGTTGCGGGACTTGGGACTCCTCGCGGCCTTCACGTGGCTCGCGGAACAGTTCTCGAAACAGTCTGCGCTCACCGTCGACCTCCAGCTGCCACACGAACACCTCTTCGTCTCGGAGGATCGGGCGTTCCTCCTGTACCGATCCGTTCAGGAGCTGCTGCTCAATGTCAGGAAGCATGCGCAGACCGCCCACGCAGTGCTGGCCTGCACGGTGGGATCGAATGAGGAGCTCCACATTTGCGTCACCGACCAGGGCCGAGGCTTTGACCCGCTTGTGCTCGACACGAAGACCGCGGACGGACAGTTTGGGCTCGTGAGTATCCGGGAACGCATGGACGCCATGGGAGGATGGTTTCAGGCGGAGAGTGCGCCCGGCCGAGGCACCACGATCACGTTGGGGCTCCCGCTAGAGCAGGCCCTTCGGTCACAGGAGAGGCACGTGCCGACGTCACCAGGCGGCCGAGTGCATGACACCTCAACACCGACCATGTCCGACGTGCACCGCGTCCTCCTGGCCGATGACCACGCGCTGGTTCGTCAGGGCCTACGGGCGATTCTCGAAGGATTTCCGGATGTGTCCATCGTGGGAGAGGCCTCTAATGGCGTCGAGGCTGTGGCCATGGTCGACGCCTGCCTGCCCGATGTGATCCTAATGGACGTGAATATGCCCAAGATGGATGGGATTGAAGCGACGAAACGCATCAAGGATGCCCATCCCTCTGCCATTGTCATCGGTCTCTCGGTCAATGATTCAACGCACATTATCACGGCCATGAAGGAGGCTGGCGCGGCCGACTTTGTGTCGAAAGATGCCGCCGCCGAGGCCTTGCATGACGCGCTGCACGCGTGCCATCCACTCGCACGTCATTGATGATTGAGCCATCCCCGAGCTATCCGCCGCATTCTTGCTATTTTTTTCCATCCTGCAGGTTCCCTCTGTTGCTTATCAGCGCATTCTGTCACTCTGGATGACATGTAAAAAACACGTGGCAAGGGTGTGCGAGTCGCAACATTTGGGCACCCGAATGATACCCGAGTGAGCTGCCACGAATTACAAAGTAGAAAGGTTCGTGACGCACAACGCGCGTGGTTATGATCCTTGACGCCAGGCTGCACCCTGCTCCGCGTAACCGATGATCGGCCGCGTCCTGAAGCAATTAGCTGGCCTGAGCCTCGCGGCCCTGCTCATCATCCCCTCGACGATCTCGAACAGGGCATTGTCCTTCATGCGGGTGACGAAATAGATGCCGGCATCCGTCCATTCGGCGAACAGCCGGTAGTCGTTGGAGCCCCGGTCATCCACCACGATGGTGCCGGGCGTGAAGGCGATGCGCCAGGCGGCCTTGACGTCGGCGACGTTGCCGTCAGTCACCAGGCCGAAGCACGGCAGATAGCCGTCGTGGTCGAGCACCAAGTGTAGCTTCACGGCACCTTTCGTGCGGCGGTACTTCGCCCAATCGTACATCGATAGGCACAGATCAATCACGGTCGAGTCGAGGCTGACCAGCTTGTTCTTGAAACGAAACTTGTGTGTGCCCTGCGCCTTAGCGGCCACTGCCTCGAACAGTCCGTAGAAGACCTTCTCGAACAACTGCCACGGCCAGTGGCTGTTCGCGTAGGACAGTGAGGAACGGACCGGGACGTCGATGCCCAGGTGGGCCAGCTTGCCTTCGCAGCTCTTCAGCCCGCCTTCGATCTCCCGCGGCGAATGAGCGCGCACCTATACCCGTCATTGGTTCAGACGTCCAAATCATAGACTAGGAGTATTACCAGTGGAGTACATACACAGCAGAATGCATAACTAAGATATTCTTTTTCAAATACCTAGATATTGATCGCCATTCGCTATTGCAGTAAGAGTAGTCGCGATAATCGACGCCATGGATGCGATATTCACCTGGATCCCATTATATGGCTATCCCGCCCTCTTCGTCTTGCTCATGCTTGGCCTTGTGGGGTTGCCAATTCCAGATGAAACCTTGCTAGCCTTTTCTGGTTACCTCATTTTCACAAATCAGCTTGCGCCGATGCCAACATTGGTCACCGCATTTCTGGGAAGCATCTGCGGAATCACCATAAGTTACCTTACCGGTCGTTGCCTGGGGGTGTATTTCGTCGATACAGTTGGCCGTAGATTGGGAATTGGGCCTGACGACATGGACAAAGTCAACGCCTGGTATGTGCGTTGGGGGAAATATGCCCTCTTCGTCGGCTACTTCGTGCCGGGTGTTCGTCATCTCGTGGCCATCGTGGCCGGATCATCAAACTTGCCATTGGCGATCTTTATGCCCTTCGCCTATACGGGGGCACTCATACGGGCGGCAACGTTTGTGGGTTTGGGCTATGGGTTAGGGGAAACATGGGCACTTGCATCCGCCACAGTTCAGCAAGGTCTTGCAGTCGCCGGAGGCATTGCACTAGTGGTTCTCATCGGACTCTTCATCGTTCGGAGGAAAGCATATCCATCATGGGATGTACGCATGCAATCTGTGACCTCCCACGCAGGCCACGCGAATCTCCGTGTCAAACCTATAAGAGAAAATGACCAGACGCTTTCGACCATCCCTGAAGGGAGAGGCCCGCATGATTCACCTATTTATTCTACGTCGCCCACTGGTTCTACTCTGGCTCCTCGCCACGCTCATCATGATGCCCACCGGGCTGGTTTCAGCCCAGAACCCTGACAATGGTGCAATGGGACGATGGTCAGGTGGGACTGGAATCGGCTTCTTGGGGGGCACGCCTGACGGGGTAGAGTTGGCCCTCAATGGGCACCTGGACTATTTCCTGGGGGAGGACTTCTCCATCGGTCCCTTGGTCCAGTATGCCGGCGCGGGTGACGATTTTCTGTTTGGACTCACGGTACAGGGCAAATATTGGTGGGCGATTCCCGACACGAACAACCAAACCAAGCTGGTCTTGCAAGGTGGGATCGGCTTCGCACGTGCTGGCGTGAGGGAACCTGAGATCAACTTTGGTGATACGTACGGTTCGTTCTTGATTCCTCTTGGCGCCGGAATTGACCACGCCGTTAGTGACAAGGTGTCCCTGACGGCCGACTTCCTGCTCAATATCACTGCACTTGGACAGAACGTCCGTGTTGCAGGGCAAGAAGTAGATTTTCACACGAATGTGATGCCGGGGGTTTATTTTGGTGTGAGGTTTTTTTGAGTTGATCGAGAGGTCCCCTCTCTTGAAGACTCCGGTCAGGTTGCATAACGCGATCCTCTTGAAACGGATGAGGAAGGGCGATTATTCGAGGCCTCGGGAGAGCCGTTACGTTCCATTATTCTCCTCGGAATTCACACCGGGCTTCGGATCCAGGCGGAGGCCCTGACGCTCAAATGGTCTAGCAGTCTGCTGAAAAACCCCTCGCCAAGCGGTGCGGAATATGATTCTCTGTTTTCAGGAAACACGGAGGGGCAAGCATGCGCGGAGCATTTGACGATCAGGGACGGTTATTTTCGTATATCTCGCCGGAACAACGGGTCCC
>JBGSIO010000026.1:0-27741 GCA_041742455.1 Nitrospira sp.
CAATCCAAGGGCCGCAGCAATATCAGTCAGATTGTACTTAAACCCGGGGGAGAGTATTTCGTAATACCAGGAGCCTTGAGCAGAGTATCGATTCCAAGCATCCCGACTAAGACCATGCAGGCTCATCATCCGCATGCGAGCAGCCCACTCCGCATTGTTCGTAGTAACCATTCCGCCTTCGCCAGTGGTGATGTTCTTCGTCGCGTAGAACGAAAAACAGGTCGCATCCGAAATCCCTCCGATCATTTTGCCGTGATATCGTGCGGGCAAGGCGTGTGCTGCATCCTCAATTACATGGAGGTTATGCGCTTTTGCTATCGTCTGAATGGGCTTAAGGTCGCACGGATGACCAGCAAAATGGACGGGAATAATCGCTCTCGTTTTATCCGTGATAGCCTGTTGGATACGATCGGTGTTCAGGTTCAGCGTGTCTTGTAGGCAATCAATCAGCACTGGACGAGCTTTAAAGTAAGTGACAACCTCAGCTGTTGCGGCAAAGGTCATGGTCGGCACCAGTACCTCATCTCCTTCGCCCACACCAGCTGCCTCAAGAGCCAGATGAAGGGCAGCTGTACAGGAATTAACTGCCACGGCATGTTCCGCCCCCACCATCGCAGCAAACTCCCGCTCAAATTCCCGCACTTTGGGGCCTGTTGTCAGCCAGCCTGAACGGAGAACCCCTACTACTTCAGCCACTTCTTCATCCCCCACATCGGACCTATGAAAGGGTAAGAAATCGTTCATTCACAGCTCTCCTTCATGGGTTAGAGATTTGACCCACACAAGTTCTACACTTTCCCACAATCAGGGAAAATCACAACCCACCTTTCGAAGGGGCCTCGTTCCACTGAGTCGATGGCAAGCCTCGCATCGCGGAGATTAATTCTTATATATAACAATAGAAGAATTAAGGCCATTGGGAAGCGGTCGAATTAGAATTTTATAATATTTTTCAACTATATTACCAGCAGTTAGTTGACAAGCCAATCTGCAGACCATACCCATCCCATAAAACATAATGGTGGTTTCAAATTCCAAATGCTACGGTTCAATAGAGGCACAGGTGAGGGTGTCCCACCCCACGGGCATCTCAAAGTAGAGAGGGATTCAACCCGCGCGGCGTGTATACCCTGACAAATCCGTTCCCTTGGGTACGTACTGGCGCACGGCCCCTCCTTGAAGTCTTCATTGGCCCCGCGTTGCTAGGCAGCAGGCGGAACACATCCAGCTGGAGGGATCGTCAGATCAACGGCATCCTAATCACAACAAGCCAGACGCCTATTACAAGCCAGGCAACAACGCTGAGTCCGCGCAATGCGCCATAGCTTCTGGCTGAACCTCTTCTTCTATAGATGGCGAAGAATACTTCCTGAAAAATGAGCAAGGCGATGCAAAAGTACGTGGCTTTGAAGCGATACTCCACAGCATCATCGAATCTTGGCCTCGGATATTCCTGTTTCATACCTTCTCTTGCTGCTTTGATTTTCACAACTTCATCATTAATTTCGATAGGTTCTGTCTGAACAAGGCGTATCGAGGATGTTGTCTTACCCGCCTTAAGCGCTATGCGATCGGCCTCACGCGAGAGTTGAATCATTCCCAACTCCATAGGCACGGTAATCGTCCATCTCTCCGGCCCTTGCCAAGCATGCATAGAAGGCATAGCCGTGACCGTTGACCCCAGCTTCCAGGTATCATCGAATAACCAGATGGCTACGGCCCAAGAATCCTGTGCAGGCTGCTCAAGCATGATTGCTGATGCGGGCTTAGGAGCGTCCTCCCCCATCTGCCAACCAGCGAAGGGCGCTCGACTCCCTCGATACTCCCGGAAGCTGGTTCCACTCGAACCAAAAACAAAGGCCTTTAATACCGACTGGTTCGTTGCGTGCGAGAGATCGAAGGCGCCAGGAAACTGACCTTTTTTCATTTCTATGTCATGAGCAGTCGTCCATAACGTCGTCGTACGATCCTTACTGTCCCCTACTGTATGATCGACCACAACCCAGAGACCACTTCTCGCCTGCGCGACCTGCCGACGAACCACATACCCTTTGGGCCCCCTTCGCTCTAAATCAATGAACGAGATGTCGTTTCCGCGCCCCTCGCCAAGCAATTGTACCGTGCGCGGACTAGAGACACTTTCATCGGTCAAGTGTGGCGCATTCGAACCATTCCATGACTCCGCTTCACGACGCTCGACAGTTCCATAAGGCCAGTACCCGACATTGGTCCACCATGTCTGACCTCTGGCCCACAACAACACACTCAACTCATCGGCATGTTTGTGTGCAAACCCTGGGAAATACGACCATGCGACAACCGTCTGACTGAGATGTTCCTGGCGATCCAATCCGTTCCACCAGACTGAATATCCTGCAACTGGATACAAGTCGGATTGTGGCTGCACTGACTCAGCTCGACGCATTGGCGGCCCGTAGAAACCTTCCTGCTCAGACACAGGAACCATTGGCCCTGGTAGATGAGCACCACCCTCGGTATCGCCGAACATCGGCAAAGATCCGTCGGGCCTTCGCAGCCGCGCATACACCTCCCGAGCCATCTCGAACTGCTGTCGCCATTTCTGGGGAATCTCAATTCCGAGCAGTGTCATGTATCGAAAAGCCAAGCTCAGGAACTGCACACCGGTCTTGTGATAACCGGCTGAGTGTTCGAGCACGAACCCTTGCTCGTCGATGTAAAATCCCATCAGCTTGCCAAAGCGCTCGAACGCCAGCTGGGAATGACGTGAGGCCTCCGGAAGAGTGGGAAAGGCAAGGCTTGCATGCCACAGGGCCAAGTCTTGCATGATCCCGTGGTTCGACAAACGGTAATAAAAAGCGCGATCTGCGAGAAAGGCTCTGCTTCGAGCGACAAAGACGAACAACACTTCGGCCGCATCAGCATCAAAACTGGGGTGATGCCGGTACACATTCCAGAATTCAGCAAGAGCCAGGATACGCTCGGCAATCGCATGATCGAACCACAAGTCCCCTTTAGGAACGAGCGCTCGGCGTTCGTACGATGCCCACCCTAGAATAACATCACGTGCCGTCCTAAAAAACTCCTCTCGTCCTGTTTCCCGATAGGCGGCCAGCAGGATGCGAGGGGTGATCAAACGCGCATGGAATAATTGCCAATTTGGCGAGCCTCGATCAATATCGTGAGAATCGAAAGGAAGGTGGAGAGGCTGCGGGACTTCTCCCGGATACACGAAAGTTCCGCTTAGAATTTTCTCCGCTGCCTCAACGGTGAAAAGATGCCTCTCATCGTCAAAGAAACGATAGGTACTGAGTTCGTCGAGCACCGCGTCCGACGGCAGTTGCCGTCCTCGCTCGATCATCTCATGCGCGATAGGTGGACTCGGCACATAGTAGCGGATAATAACCGTATACCAAATAGCACCGACTACGAGTGCCGGGACCATGAAATACAGAACACTACGGATTACTGGGACCAGTCTTGTCCAAACCAGTGCTGCACGCATAGGTTTCTCTTTCAACCCCCTCACGGAGCTTCAACAGCACCCACAATGGCAGCCAGGTCCTGATTCAATGTGTCCGCCAGACTGTCTGCAAAGCTTCCGGTTAGATGATGATGATCCCGATAAATAATTGCGTCTCCCTGAATCGGTTTGCACGTCTCCCGCTGACAGATCTGATCGGTTAAATCGAGAAAGTACACATGTGATAGACCTTGTGCCCCAGCTTGTTCGGACTCGAATACGGCCGGATTGAGAACAGCGGATCGGGCGGACTCACATGAACTGTTCGGATACCACGAGTGCCTGGCAGACCTGGCAAGGCATGTCGGAATATCAAATGGGAAAAAAGGAATATCTCGTGGAATAACGACCCGAATACCCGCCAGGGTTTCCAGGGTCCTCCTCGTCCCATCCCGCAACTCATCGAGTGAATGGACGACCCACGGATTGGTCCGGTCTCTTTGCCCCAGGCTACTAGTCAGATTCCCAAGAAACACGACAGTTGGACGCATTGCCACGATCTGCTTAAATGCTTCGGCACGCCACTTCAGACATGAGTCGAGGATTGCGACCTTTTGACCATGTGGTCGGATGTCGAACGAATGGCACGAGGACTTCATCACCGTGGTCAACTTCCACCCCTGTGATTGGGCAACTCGCTCCAAGGGATTGAACCAGTTGAAGGCGTGGGAATCACCGAAGAGCACAATGTTGACGTCCGAAGACAGATTGCCGAAGTAGCACATCTTTACTTCAACACCTTGAATACTGGTGAAACAGCGTTCCCTGGGAAGTCTGCCGATATCATGAATCGCCGCCGTGATCTTCTCCATTTTGGGCCCGTTGGCCAAATCATTCGCGAGCCGCATGGACAGAACAGCTGTGCCTAAAACACACAGGGTTACGACTCCAGCAAGAGACACCGACAGTAGCGGACGCTTCAGCAGGACGGGGTGGTATCGAACCGGATTTTCAACAACATGGTAGCTGAATCCAGCAACCGCCAACGATGACGTGGCAGCAAGCAACTTTCCGGCTAGAGACATGTTGGGAAATAGTGCTTCAGACAATACAAGAAAGGGCCAATGCCAAAGGTACCAGGAATAGGAGAGCTTCCCAAGCATCTGCAACCAACCTGCCCGAAGTCCAACGCCAATCCCACGGTGTGGACATTCTGTCCCCGCAACCAATGCGACGGCAGTTCCTGTGACGGGAATGAGGGCAATCCAGCCAGGAAAGTCTGTGTCACCTGCGACAGCAATGAAGTGGGCCGATCCAAGAATTGTGATGATACCAAGCCATCCCAGAGTGACCCACCAGCCTGGACCCAGCTTCAGCGTGCCTCGAGGAAGCAACACTGCCAGTCCCCCAATGCCAAACTCCCATGCCCTTGTCGGTAGCTCATAAAAGGCAAAGGTGCTTCCTCTGCTCGTAAACCACACACCAACAACGAAGGAGATGATTGTCACAGCACAAAGCATCGCTACTAGGACTTTCGTTGACTCCCACCAACGCAGACTCAGGAGAAGCACAAACGGCCAGAATAAGTAGAACTGCTCTTCTACAGCCAGTGACCACGTGTGCAACAGCGGATTGGATTTTACATTTCGCGCAAAGTAGTCCCCTGCATTGACATCGAAGAAAATGTTGCTGATATACAGCGCTGCGGCCCGACCGGCATGCCCAGTCCCATCTAATTCATGCGGAGCCAGGATGATCGATCCAATAAAGAGGGTGACGATCACAGTGAGCGAAAATGCAGGGAGCAAACGACGCACGCGGCGGGCATAGAACTGCATTAGATTAAGTGTTGAAGTCTTTCGAATTTCGCTTACCAACATCCCGGTGATCAGGAAGCCGGAGAGAACGAAGAAGACATCGACTCCGACGAATCCTCCCGGAAATCCTGGCATGCCGCAATGAAATAGAACAACGATCAGGACTGCAATTCCACGCAACCCCTCGATATCCTGACGAAACGTCGGTGATCGCTCCTGCTGAGGCATTTAGTGAGTCGCCTCGTTGGCAGTTGCGCTATCTGGTATGCGCTCAGGAGAGTTCACAGAGTGTATCGCAAATCGGTTCAAAGCTGCCAACGCTGAAGCCTTTGCCTATCTCCATCTCTCTAGGAAACGGTTCGGATAGGTCTGACCGTAAACCCAATCGAGCCAGGAAAAAGCGAGTAGCTTTGGTCAATGGTTAAGAATCAGTCCGACTACTGACTTCAACGATCGTAATAGACTGATCTGGAGACTTTGGGTTCTGCTGTAGGTCCCATTGACTCACCACAGCGACCTTGGATCCATCACGCCGCTCATGGACGAGACGACCTTCCCAATGACCCTTCACCCGAAGCTCTTCCTCGATCACCTCGATCGGCATCGGAAACTCCGTCTTCAGCAATTGATGCGATACCTCCCCCAGTACTTCATGCGGTTCCCACCCGTATAATTTTTGTGCCCCTTTACTCCAGTACCGGATTGTCCCGTCTAGATTCCTGACCAGAAGCACATCTTCGACACGAACAGTGGGTTTCTTCGATCTCTCGTCCATTGGCAGCTTTGCGTATGATTTTTTTCTAACCGTCAGCGCTTCGGCCAATGCCTCTGCAACAACCCGATGCCCTTCAGCCGTCCAATGGGTATCATCATCCAGGAACACCAGCGTGTTATTGCGTGCAGCCGATCGAAGCGCCGGCGTAAGATCAAGATAGTCGATCTCGGAAGAGATTTCCGCGACGATACCACGGAGACGATCGGGGAGATCATTCACATCCCATCGAGTCGCTCCTCCCCCAACTCCTTCGAAATTAGTGATTTCATGATACACACGATAGGCGACCGGCGCGAACACCACCATGAGACGTGCCCCTTCTTCCTGCACGAGGCGATGTGCTTCCTCGAGGACGGATACTGTTTTTTGAAGGTCATCCAACTCTTGCTTGGTCAGAGTTACCGAAACAGATCGTCCTTTAACATACAGCTTGTGCTTTTTCCCTTCCGAGTCCACGACGGTGGTACGTGCCGCTTGGGGCTTCTCATTCTGATTGGGAACGCACGTCCGAAGAGACCGAGTCAGCCACGCTAAGGAATTCTTGGTAAAGGATTTGTACCAGAAACTATCCACACGACCCCAGGTGGCCTTCAGAGAGGCCAGGCTGTTGGCATAGGCCCGAGCATCAAGGAGATCATTCCCTTCATAGAACACCCAGACGACGGTCTTGGGCCGAAGGGAAAGCGCGTGACGCTTGAGCACCACCAGTTCCTGCTGAGGGCCATAACCCGATTGCCCAAGATTGGCCACCGTCAGTTTGGTGAGTTCCGCCAACCGCGTGGTCGCCAACTGTGAACCTGGTATCATTTGAGACTCGACATACGAATCACCGATGACGGCAATATCGGCTCTCGTAAGATCTTTTTCATTCCGGAATCCATTCTTATCATAGATCAGGTCGAACGGTTCCTCAGAGTGGGGCGGAAGACAGAGCACCTCACCGATGTTTCCTCGATGAACCTGCATCTTGAGGGTCTGATGCGGCTTGGGTTTGTACAAGAGTTCCAGATCGGGAAGATATGCGGGATGTTCCCAGTCAAATCCATCTGTGATCGCGAAGATGGTCCGGTAATTGATCAGCTTCAACCCGACAGGTAACTCAAGCATCGCTAATGCCATACCGAGCGAAAACGTGGTCAAAACAAACTGGTTTCTGATCTCCTCACCTGGAATCGCCGTAACCAGCGCATAGCCCCCCCATACCACAAGATATGACGCGATGAGAAAACCGAACAGTTGCCGAGCATCGGAAATACCTGCCTTCACCACGATCACATAGCCGAGGATGAACAACACCACCGTCAGGCCAATCACAATTTGCTTAGCACGCTGATTGGAAGCTTGTTTCATATTGCTACCACCCTCTTACTCGCATTCTGTCTAAAAAGGCAGCCCCACCAAAGCAGGGCTAGTCCAGGTGGTCATATATTCGGACAGGTCCGCTCTTTCAATTCACCAGCCCAAGCGCAATGGGACTCATTCATGCGACCATGCATGAAGACTGACCTCTCGTATGGTTTTTGAATTACCCGAGTTCCTAAAACTGATTCCGCATGTGGTTGCGAGGCCCAGCGGCTCTGACGACACGATAGGTATCAACATTCTCCCTGACAGCCCGATGCATGGGATCTTTGCCCATCAGCCGCATGACGATCCCCATTGGCGTAATGAGAAGATAATAAATAATTCCGAGGATGATCCTCGTGTTGATTGCACCCAATACATGACCGATCTTCATCCATCCCTGGTGAACCTGCATCAAGCTCTGCGGGACAATCGCCCCCAAGACAACGAGTACGCTGCCGAGCACCATGGCCCAAAGACGGAGCGACTCGCCTCGGAATACGACAGGCCATACACCGATCACCGAGAATACTCCGCCCACGATAAGCCCGAACTGTCTTAACTCCTTGTGTGTAGGCTGTGTGCCCTGTTGTTGGCTCATGAAGTCAGTTCCTAATCCAATTCGAATTCTTGTTGCCAATTCGTATCATTAACCAGCGCCTTTTGCCGAGTTTTGTACAGCACGCAATTCTCAAGCACGAGGACATCCATCTCGGTCCGCATGAAGCACCGATAGGCATCTTCTGGTGTACACACGATCGGCTCTCCTCGAACGTTGAAGGACGTATTCACCAACACGGGATAGCCGGTGTGCGCTTCGAAGGCTTTGAGCAGCCGATAATATCGAGGGTTCGTGGATTCATGGACGGTTTGAATACGCGCGGAATAATCCAGATGGGTAACGGCGGGGATATCAGACCGGGGAATATTGAGCAACTCAATCCCCCACAGACCAGCTTGTTCGGCAGGGAGCGGGAGGCGCCGTTTCTCCTGCACTGGTGCGACAAGCAGCATATAAGGGCTATCCGTGTCCAATTCAAAAAAGTCCGAAACCCGTTCCCGTAGAACGGAGGGCGCGAACGGCCGAAATGACTCACGGTGCTTGATTTTCAGATTCATCACTGACTGCATCTTTGTATTGCGGGCATCACCGAGAATGCTTCGACCACCGAGCGAGCGTGGACCAAACTCCATCCGCCCCTGCAGCCATCCCACTACTTTCCCATCCGCCAAATCCTTCGCGACCCGATCGAACAGTACCTGATCATCAAGCACTTCATACGGCGCATCGGCCTGCTTGAGGAATTGTTCGATTTCGGCATGGCTATATTGGGGCCCTAAATAACTTCCCTGCATCTGATCAGTGCCGGCCATGCGCCTCGGTTGCCCCTCATATTGGTGCCAGGCGGTCAAAGCCGCACCAATGGCGCCACCTGCATCCCCCGCCGCCGGCTGGATCCATAGACCCTTGAAAGGACCTTCTCGTAAGATCCGTCCATTCCCCACACAATTGAGCGCCACACCGCCAGCCATACACAGATACTCAACCCCGGTCTCACGGTGAAGGGTCTTGGTGACACGGAGCATCACCTCTTCGGTGACTTCCTGAATGGAACGCGCCAAATCCATCTCACGTTGCGTCAGTTTGCTCTCTGCTGTACGTGGCGGGCCACCGAACACCTCGTTGAACTTGCCCCCTGTCATAGTCAACCCGGTACAGTAGTTGAAGTAATCCATATTCAAACGGAACGTCCCGTCAGGCTTCAGGTCGAGTACGTGGTCATAGATCGCCTTGACATATTTTGGTTCGCCATAGGGAGCCAGACCCATCACCTTATACTCGCCGGAATTGACCTTGAATCCGGTGTAGTACGTGAAGGCTGAATAGAGAAGCCCGAGAGAATGCGGAAATGGAATTTCCCAGAGCGGAGTCAGCGTGTTTCCTTCACCGAGCCAGGCCGACGTCGTCGCCCATTCCCCTACGCCATCCATGCAGAGGACGACCGCTTTCTCGTATGGCGATGGATAGAAAGCCGATGCGGCATGGGACTCATGGTGTTCTCCAAACAACAGCTGCGGCAGCTCCGACTGCTTCATCCCGGGTGCTAACGCCATAAACTCTTTGGCAAGGAGATTGCGGAGTAACAGCTTTTCCTTGAGCCAGACCGGCATGGCTGCGACAAATGACTGCAGCCCTCGAGGGGCAAACGCCAGGTAGGTTTCGAGTAACCGTTCAAACTTGACAAGTGGTTTATCGTAAAACACGATATGGCGAAGATCACCCAGCGCGATTCCTCCCTCGCTCAAACAGTAGGTCACCGCTCGAGACGGGAAACCAGGATCATGCTTCTTTCGGGTAAACCGTTCTTCCTGAGCCGCGGCAACGATCTCTCCATCGCGAATCAGACAGGCTGCACTATCGTGATAAAAGGCTGAAATCCCAAGGATGTAATTCATGAAGCTCTTTCTTTATTCGCTATAATCGAATCTATCTGAGCTGTTCTGTGTTAAGCAATTGGTAAAGTTGCATCCTAAAACGTGCCCCTTTACGATGAAATTAAAGGAGAACACCCCCTATCGTCCTCGCTGATAGTCTCATTCAGAGGCGTAGTATTCACCCCCCTCTGAAGCGGGGAGCCACTAAATCTACAAACACTCAGGCACGATCATCAGAAGACCTGCCCAACCTGTCATCTCGTTGTTCGGAGACCGAGCTCCATCAAGAAGGAATAGATAGCAGTGTTTGTGTTGGCCATGTCAAGGTCATGACCGCCGAACTATGGTGAACACGAACAGTGTTCATTGAGGCCACGAAACAGGAACTGGTACACAGCTTAGCGCTCATGCTTGGTTAAGTTTGTACCAGTATATTTGATCTGCGCAAACAGGTGGTGGTGGCTGCCGTTATTGAAGCGCTATTTACACACTTTTAACATGAAGGGAAATCCCTTCACACCCTTCACTTTCAGACTTGGCCAAACTTAAAACTCTCAGATAATTTGACATCTCTTGCATCATCAAGACGGCATCGTTTTTGCTTCCACGCTTGAGACAAGACAACAGCTTGTCGTGATCCACTTTGTGGCTCTACTACTCTCAATTGCCATATCGATCACCGTGATCTTTTTTCAACCTCTTTGACAAGGAGTGACTTCATGCTGAGAAGCTGGATTTTGACAAAATACGGCGTCAGTGGGCGGATTATGCGAACGGTTTACTTACTATTTTCAGTCGCTATTGTGCTTCCGCTAGTCGGCTGCGGAGCCAGCGGAGACGGAGGCCCGGCAATTTCCAGCCTCGCAGCGCCGACTGATACCACGGAAGGCACGTCTTCAGAAGTAGACACTGATTCCCAGGACACAGAGTCGGTTGGACAAGAAGACTCAATGTCTCAACTGCCCCCGGATGAGACGGCGGGTTTAACCTCGGACGCGGCAGATGCTCTTACTCCTCCCTCGGAGGAAGACCCGATGATTACCATGACACCGACGGAAACGGGAGTGACGGCTCGCTTGACCTGGGATCATTCTCCGGACACTGACGTGGCTGGTTACCACGTTTATTATGGGAAACAACCGTCAGGGGAACCAGGTTCATGCTCTCCTTATGAGGAAAGCCACTCAGTCGAGGCTCCACCCGCTACGATCACTGGGCTCGAGCCAAATACACCATATTTTTTCGCTATCAGCGCGTACAACGAGGCGGAGAGTCCCTGCTCCATTGAAATCATGATGGTAACACCTCCAGTGAAGGCCTAAGAAACCTTGCGAGGTTCCTTCAGCATTTAGAATGTTGACGGGAGGAATTGCGTTTCAGGATATTGGAACAGATTGGGCTCAAAACTGATGGATTCGTACCATATCCGTTCTATTCTACATACTCATTATATCCAAGGGGATGTCTGCTTGGCCAGTCGCTAATTATTTAGTTGGTCGTGCGCTATGCCCCTGCCACATCAATGGAATGTGGATCCTGTACGCACCAAACTGCCACGGAGCGCCTCTCCTACGAGGTGCTCCGAGCGTTTTATCTGTAAAAGTCAGCTACAGCCTCGACCACCTCTGCTTGCTGTTCCGACGTCAACTCTGGGTAGATCGGGATTGCCAGCGTTTCTCTGGCCGCCCTTTCGGATTCAGGGAAGTCACCCTGTTTGTACCCCAGATATCGAAAGCATTCCTGTAAATGGAATGGAACCGGGTAGTAAACTTCCGCCCCAATCCCTTTCTGCTTGAGATGTGCCATCAAATCGTCTCGCCGCTCTACTCGGAGCACGAATTGATTGTAGATATGATAATGCTTGGCCCCAGAGGGTCGATAAATCGCTTCCGGTAACCGAACCTTTTCCCTCTGCACGAGAGAAGACTGCTGGAAAAGTGTCTCGTATCGGTCTGCATTCTCCTGGCGTTTCTTCGTCCACCCATCCAGATAGTTCAGCTTCACGTTGAGGACGGCTGCTTGAATCGTATCAAGCCGGAAATTTCCGCCAATAAGTTTATGATAATACTTCGGCTTGCTCCCGTGGACTCGCAGGACTCGCATCTGCTCCGCAAGATCAGGATTGTTGGTCACCACCATCCCGCCATCCCCTAAGCAACCCAGATTCTTGCTCGGGAAAAACGACAAACAGCCGATGGTGCCCATGCTGCAAGCTCGTCGGCCATCACGATATTCAGAACCAATGGCCTGTGCTGCATCCTCGATCACGCTGAGGTGGTAACGTTTTGCAGTGTCCATGATCGGCCCCATGTCTGAACATTGTCCGTAAAGGTGGACCGGGATGATCGCTTTGGTCTTGGCCGTCACCGCCTGATCGATTTTCGACGGATCGATGTTATAGGTTGTTGGATCGATATCGACTAGTACCGGCTTGGCGCCAAGCCGGACAACGGCCCCTGCCGTCGCAAAGAAAGAGTACGGCGTGGTAATGACCTCATCCCCAGGACCGGTACCCAGGGCCATGAGGGCAATCAGGAGGGCGTCGGTCCCAGAGGTTACTCCGATTCCGTATTTGGCCTGGCAGTACGCAGCCACCCGCTCTTCCAACTTGCTCACCTCCGGACCCAGGATAAACGCTTGACTCCTGAAGGTCTGTTCCAACGCCGCCATGATCTCTGCATGGAGGGGTTGATGATGCGCTTTCAAATCGAGTAGAGGAACTCCCATACCAATCTCCTTAGTTACTGAATTTCCTTCATCCCCACTGTATCGAGCAAATACTTCCGCTCACAGGTGAGACAAGATGCCTTTTGGCCTGTGACAACAAGTTTCGTCCCACACAGACACATCCAGCCCGTCACTCGGCCTGGATTGCCGACTACGAGCGCATAATCCGGCACATCCTTGGTCACGACCGTCCCCGCGCCGACAAACGCATACTTTCCAATAGTGATCCCGCACAAAATAGTCGAATTCGCCCCTAGTGTCGCTCCCCGCTTCACAAGTGTCGGCCTCAGCTCCGACATCCTCGGAATTTCGCTCCGTGGGTTGAAGACGTTTGTGAAGACCATAGAAGGCCCACAGAACACAAAGTCTTCGAGCGTGACCCCTTCATAGACCGACACATTATTCTGGATTTTGACCCCGTTACCGACCATAGCTCGTGGGCCAACAACGACATTCTGTCCGATTTTGCAGTTCTTTCCGATATGCGACCCCTTGAGAATGTGTGACGTATGCCAGATACTTGTTCCCTCTCCAATCTCTGCTCCTTGATCCACAAACGCGGACTCGTGGACGAAGTAAGGCGTGTCCGGCTTTGGTTCCATCGCCATCTGACGCGGTGTGGTGTGTTGCAGTGCCTCTTGGCATCGCTGCAGCACGGAGAGCACGCGAAGCCCTTCCTCTCCGTCCGTTCTCGGCTTGGTTCGCGTGGTGACGCAGTCCAGAAAGTGCTGACATTCGGCTCGCAGTGGCTCTCCTTGATCAAGTTCGACCGTCTGGGCATCCGCTTTATTCGCGATTGGAAGATTGTCTTTCCAGTCGATCGAATGGGGATACAAAAGCAGCTTGTCCTTCTTTTCCAGATCATCGAATACCGCCATTTTGCGATCACCCACCACAATCAGCTTCTGTTCCTTGAAGGGATGCAGCCAGGAGACAAAGATATGGGCCTTCACTCCGCTGGGGAACGACAAAAGGCTAATCGTAATGTCGGCGATGTGTTGATGGAGGTAGTTCCCGCCTTGCGCCAGGACTCCATCAGGAGTTTCATTCAGGAGGCCCAAGATGACGGAGATATCGTGGGGCGCGAAGCTCCAGAGGATATTCTCTTCCCGACGAATCTTTCCCAGATTCAACCGGTTTGAATAGATGTACTGGATGCGACCCAATTCTCCGGTCCGGATCAGTTCTTTGAGCTTCAGCACGGCCGGATGATACCACAGAAGATGCCCTATCATAAGAATGCGGTCGTGCTTCTTGGCCAGGGCCACGAGTTCGGCGCCTTCTTGGACCGACAGGCAGAGCGGCTTTTCGACGAACACGTCCTTGCCCGCCAGCAAGGCCTCCCTCACCGCATGGGCATGCGCCTCGGCCGGCGTGGCGATGGCCACAGCAGGAATCGACTGATCACGCAACACCTCAGCATAGGAGACGAAAGTTTTACACTGAGGATACCGCTCACCAAGGGTTCGCAGGGTATCGCTGTTGCTATCACAGACGGCTGATAAGGCACCGAGGTCGGCGAAATTGCGCACCAAGTTTTTCCCCCAGTAGCCGGCACCGACGACGGCCACTTTAACGCCGACCTTTTCACGATTCTCAGACAAATCAGCCATGGTCCTCCTTCCTCCGCTCACACAACGTTTCAACTTTCTCTTTTACGGTCAGACACTTCCAACAACTCGTCTGGCGGGCTCAACTGGATTTCACAAGCGGCGCCTCATTAACAGACGCCACGTCCGAGGCGCTGGCTCCTTTGACGAAACCCCACATGAACCCGATCGCATACGCGATGTGCATCGTGGCTGCGGCGACGGGAAACAGTGCGCCGACTTTCCAGCTCACACGATGAGAAACATGCAGCCCAACACCACAAAGGATGAGTCCGTAGGCGCACGGCCCGACAAGCATAAGAAGGCGCCACCCTGCTGGTGCAATGAGCGCGAGCGTGAACGAGGCAACCAATCCGATCACAAATAAAGGCGGCACAAGATGACGAAAGGACGCAGGCATCCGATGTTTCCTAATGACTGCGACGCGCCAATATCCATACTCAAAGTACTGGCGAAAAAGCGATGAAACGGTTTCTCTCACAAAATACGTCGAACGCGCTCGTGGAGAGAGAAAGACCTTCCCCCCGTGTTTTGTGAGACGGTAATTAAGCTCGTCATCCTGATTTCGCACCAGCATTTCATCATAGAGTCCGATCTTTTCAAAGATTTCTTTGCGAAATACCGGATAACAGGCCCCCTCGGCATAGCCTTCAAAGTTGGGGTGTCTATGTTTGGCATTGCCTATCCCGACAGGATGCGACATAGCCAACGCAACGGCCTGACCGAAGACGCTTTTCCCGGCACTGATAATAGGCCCGCCGACACAGTCTGCTTCCGGATGTTCTTCGAGCAGGCCGACGCAAATGCGCAAGTAATCGGACGCATAATTGCAGTGTGCGCCAAGAATCGCCACGTACCGGCCGCGCGCTTCACGGATACCCACATTCATCGCACAGGGAGTCACACGACGAGGATTGTCCACGATGCGAAGCTCAGGATGCTTTTCGGCAAGGCGCTTCACAATCTCCCGTGTACCATCGTCCGAAAGGCCATCGGCGACGATGATTTCGATCCCCCCTGAAGGGCGCTCCTGATCCAGAATCGAGCACACGCAAGCTTCAATGTGCCGACGCTCATTCCTGCAGGGAATGATCACAGAAAGCATAATCACCTCGTCGCCAGAAGACACGATATTCAAACCTGTAAGGATCGTTTCGAAGACTTGTAACGCCTCAAAATGCCAAGTGCATTGATCAAACGCTAGTTTGATCTTTAATAGAACGAGGCCTGATGCAATACCGAAACCTTTGGAAAACCTCTGAGCATCATGTGCTGAGCCTTCGACAAACCGAAAAAGACGTCAAAGCATACACACGCATTTCATCTGGAATTTGTCGCAGCCCCTGTACCACTCCTAAGAAACTATACACTGAAGGCCGTCGTCATTGAACACCGTACCAGTTATGGAAGGAGTATGGAGGCTCGTGGAGGCCCTCTGCGGATGAGCCCTAAATAGTGAGTGTCCAGCACTTTGAGTTTCTCTAACAGGTAACAAAGTAGCCAGGAGTAGGGTGCCAGCATACGAACCAGAGGCAACGCGAGGCTCACTCGTCGAAGTTCAACTTGACAGCCTGGGAAGAGTTGCAGAATCTCCTTCCTGGTGATACCTCGAACGTCTTGGTTCCTAGGATCTCGGACAAAAAAATCATACCAGATGATACAGCCATCCTCCTTAAGCACGCGCAGCATCTCAGAAGCAATCTTCTGTTTCATGTTCGAATCGAGAATGGATGAAAACACCGTAAACTGCGTGATCAGATCGAAAGACTGATCTGAAAATCTAAGCTCGTCAGCATTGCCACGTTCAAGTCGGACATTCGCCGGGCAGGTTCCCCTGGCGGCATCGATGCGCCAGTCAAGAAGATCTATGCCGACCAAATTCTCAGGCGTCGCGCCAAGCTTTACAAATTCTCGGATCCAATGGCCGGAACCGCATCCGATGTCAAGAATGGCCTTGTCTTCAAGGGAGTCAATGCCGCTGTCACTCAGCAGCTCGAGCAGTGCGCGCTCCAATTCTTGAAACCAGAACAACTGTCCTTTGCTAAACCAAGAATAGAGCCGACCCTTCTCGTTTCGACGTTTCTCGTACACATCATGAATTCGATTTTCTTCTTGCAGCACTGATACCTTCAGTAATTGGTGTGATGATGCACTATGCACTCCATGGCTTCATGTAACCATTGTCGAATCACGACACTGGAGTGGGCTAGAAGCTCGGACGTCAATCAATAAGTGATGCTAACATTACTTCCATTCTTAGAAGAGTGTGTAGATAAATGGTGCGACAGCTGATCCCTGCGTCAGCACAATGAGCGTGCCGAATAGAAGCAGGACAACCAGGATCGGCAACAACCAGAACTTCTTTCGTTCTTTCATGAATGCCCACAGCTCCATGACAAACTGGCTCATGACCTTCCTCCTACATCCTAAAAAACTGGGCGATGATGGCAAAATTTGAGATCTAGATCCAGTGCTGATGTTGCAACGTGCTTCGATCACCTGTATCCGGGACCAGTGCCTGATGTACGGTATCGACTCAGCGTTACACAATAATAGCATTATCATTGAGCTCATTCTGGCTAAATCGAATGAGACTGAATGGTAGAAAATGTTGATGGCTGACGATTATGCCTTCAATAAGTGATCTGCCAGCCTCATTGAGAGTTGAACAATCGAGAGAGTTGGGTTGGCCTCGCCACCGCTGGGGAAGACGGACGAGCCTGCAATATACAGATTCTCCTTCCCGAACACGCGGCAATTCTTATCAACGACCCCCTTCTCGACCGAATGCGCCATTCTGGTCCCGCCGATGTGATGATAACTGACGCCGTCATTCCCGCTGGAAGGGTATCCGTCTTTAGCAAACACCCAGTCAGCAAGCTTGAGACGACCATGATTTTTAGCCATCAAAAACTCGTTGAAATGCGTGACCGCCTTCTGCAACGTGGCGCGATCGCGATCACTCTTTTTCCAGTGTACCTCTGCGGTTGGAATTCCGAACCGGTCGCGCTTGGCCTCCGACAGTTTGACATGATTGCTCCACAGTGGCTCCTGTTCCCATCCGACGATGAATCGGGCTCCGCACACGATATTTTTTCCAGCCAGCGATGCGGCCCATTCTCCGACTCGCGGCGCAACACAGACTAGGTCCTTCAACAAACCCTTCGTTCCGGTAGATGAGATCCCTTCCAAGGCAAAGCTGCATTCCAAAATCCCCAATTTTTTAAACACGTCTTCGGTAAAGGTCAGCAGGAGGTGAGGCCGAAAATATTCGGTCTTTGGAATCTTAAGATCGACCAGAGCATACCCAACTTGGTAGGCGGGATGCTCCATCCAATATCGCCCGAGCGGAGCGCGCGAGTCAACTAGTTGTCCATTTGCCTGTTGATTGAACCACAAAAGCATGCGGCTGTTCTCAATGCCGCCCATCGCTAAAATAAAATACTTCGCGGTGACATTGGCGGACTTCCCTGAAAAATTTGTCACGGTTGCGGCCACGATGTCGCGACCATTCGTTTTCAAACCTGTGAGCATAGCGCCCGTCACACAGGTAATGTGCTGGGATGACGTGAGCCTCTCTCTATACCTCTGACCAAACTTAACCCGGGAATAGGCAATTCGAAATTCCTTGATGCCGAACTCCCTATCCAGAACAACATCATCAGGAGGGGCTTTAATATCAAGAACAGCACGCGCCTTTTCTAAAAATGGATCTAAATCTTTCTTCTCGATCGGCCACTGAGCATCCGAGAATCCAGGCTTTTCCTTGAATGCCAATTCCGTCAATTGGTACGACCACCCTCCCCAATGCCCGCTAGTTCCCCCAAACTGGCGGGCCCGCGCATATTCGAGCCCAACATAATAATCACCTACCACGTCACCTCTATACAGTTCGTAGGATTCCGGAGTCCACTCAAGCCCTCCACCTTCTAACAGCAGAACAGAACGGTTATGGTTCTCAAGTTCCAACGCCAGAGACATTCCAGCAGGTCCCGACCCAACGATGCAAAACTCAGCGTTCTTTGGAAGGCTGGCAGGCGAGGCATTAAAATCAATGAGCATTACACGTCCCCCTCTTGCAACAGCCAGCCTTGTTTCAAGAATTTTCTGTTCTTTCGAGCAGGCGCCTTTGCATAGGTCTTACTGACGAGTGCCAATTGAGAGAAGAGAAACAACCCAATCAAGAACGCCCTTCGTGAATACATGGTCTTCGACCTCCCTTACGATGTCCAATGTCCATCAACTGGCGAGTATATTCTGAAGCGGTATCCGTCAGAAATACATTTCACATATCTGTGAAGAGTGATGACTTCTGTATGCAAAAACCTACTTTTTTACAGAAACGATAGTGCTTGCACTTTTCATATATCCATATAGTCGATGCCTTACAACAATTTTTCCATGGCATACAATGTGCATTTTGATCGCGACGATTACACATCTCAATGATCCGGAAGCAATGCATTGAGAGGCAGCTTCTTCAAACCGAAGGCCAGTATGGCTAAGGAATGTATTCACAAACGCAATGGGGAGTTCACGATGATGGCCATTTCGAATCGATTCTCGCGTCGACTGCAGCTCTCACTCTATGGAACCTTCATTCTATTCGTCCTTCTGGGACCGATAGTTGCCCAAGGCGCGACCTATTATGTCGCGACAACGGGCAATGATTCGAACTCCGGCACATCGACTAGTCCGTGGAAAACCCCACAACGATGCGCGAAGTCACCCGTAAAGGCTGGCGACACCTGTATCGTGCGCTCCGGCACCTACAAAACTGCTAGTACGCCGAATGTAACGGTATATATATCTGGGAGTTCAGCCGCGGGCACTTCTTCGCAACCCATTACCATCAAAAGTGAGAAACAGAATGGAGCCGTCATTATTGTACCCAGTACTAGCCAGAGCTTGAATGCCGGATTCTATGTTACCCGCCCCTACTACATCATTCAAGGATTCGATATCACCGGAGGAGCCAACAATGGCAGCTCTGCCGGTTTTGTTGGGATTACTTTCATGTCTACTGCAACCGGTGGAGTCGCTCGATCAAACACCATTCACCACATTGGCCGAACCGTGTGCTCAAATTCGGGGTATGGTTTTAATGGATTATCGATACAAGGAACCTCCACCATAGTCGTGGAAGAAAATCGTATCTATAGTATCGGCCGGCGACGAAATGGGGAAAGTGGTTGTTCTACATCCAGATTTCAGCACGACCACGGAATATATCTCAGAGGCGGAACAAATGTGACCATACGCCGGAACCTGTTTTATGATACAAATCGGGGCTATCCTATTCACGTCTATGGTGGAACAGTATCAGGCCTTAACATCTACCATAATACGCTCTCTGGTCGTAGCCCTACCGGTAAACCAGTGGGGCAAATCATATTATCATCAACCGTTAAGAACGCCAGTATCAAGAACAATACCTCGAGTGATGCACAGGGGGGAATGATTCATGCCTGGTCATTGTCTGGGTCGAACATTTCGGTCCAGTACAATCTCTCTGATACGTTAGTCAAGAGCTCATCGAGCGTGCCAGGGGCAACATTCTCGAACAATAGGGAACGCACTAATCCTGGATTCATCAACAAGTCCAGTAACGACTTCCGGCTTACCTCGAGCAGTGCTGCGATCAACCGCGGCACAACATCCGGTATTCCCGTGGTCCCTGACGGAGCTCCAGACATTTCGGCCTATGAGTATTCTGTGCAAAACAGTATTTCATCACCCCTTACTCCTACAGGACTGGGTATTCAGTGATATTCGTCGCCTGATGGAACGGGTTTGATCTGGTCATTGGAGGAAAGGGATGCAACTCATGGTTGCATCCCTTTCCTCCTTCCTATAGCGTGTTCATAAAATTCTCCGAGTGATTTCCCGCTATCCTCTTCTGAGACAGAGCCGTCCATCAGAATACTGGTGAACATGGAAATTATAACCTTGTCCTCGATACCTTATGAATCGCGATGTGTGACTAACGGAAAGTCGTCCCTAATAATGATGCTGCTTCGGAACTTCGCTAACCCAAGGAGTGATTGGACTTAAGTACCATTCGATAAACCGCGAGAACCTGCGCTGCTACTTGATCAAGACCAAGAGATGCAACCCGTTCCCGCCCATTACTTCTCTGTTTTGCCAGTAAAATATCTACAATTGCCCTTCCCAAACTACTCGGATCTCGAGACACGACACAGGAAGGAACTACACCTGCTAGCCTTTCTTGTACATCGCCGACGGGTGTGGAGACGACCGGCAAATTACAGGCAAGCGCCTCCTTAACTACATTTGGCGAACCTTCCGCTATACTCATGCATAACAGCACGTCGGCAGCCTGATAGTATAAAGGCATTCTCATTGGTTCAACATTTTTGATCACTTGCAGCTCAGCGTGAGGAAGTCGCGCAGAGACGAATTTCATAGCCGCCATGGCTAAGTCAAGCCCCTTGGCTCTCGGATCCTCTCGGACATTGATGATGGCGATAGGATTCTCGAGGCTCCATCCTAGTTCTTTTCTCGCTTCAAACTGAGGACCGGGTACGAATAGGTTAAGATCTATGCCGCTTGGAATGACAACCGCCTGATTCTTTCTCCACCACAATGCTTGACGGAGCTGTTCACTCTTACAGATCAGACCAGTTGCACGAAGCGCAGCAATATTTGAGAGCAAGAAACCAAATAGCTGGCGCACTAAGGAAACCGATGCCCCGCGTTGCAAGTCCCCTCCGCAAAAAGAAACCACAGAGGGTCGCCCAGCGAATGCGGTTAAGACACCTACGATCGTTCCAAATTGACCATGGACAAGATCGGGGGCGAGATGCCGCACGTACCGACGTAGCTCTATCCACTTGCGGAAAATATGTACCGGCGAGTGCCTTGAACCAATATCAAAGGTACTGACTTTTACCCCCGCTTTTTCTAGAGAGGCGATCTGACGATCCACAAAGATACCAGCGTATGCCAAATACTTTTTCACTTCAAAGTGGTTAGATATGATCAGCACATGTGGAAGTCCAGCATCCTGCTGATCCAGTGTTCCTTGTTGGAGGGCATTAAACTGTTTGACGCTATTTAGTTCATTCGGAAGCATTGGTAGTGATGTTAGGGTTATCGTTTTAAGAATTGACGGGCCCAAGACTCATAAATTGTTAACTGAAACAATAAATTCTTCGGCTTAAGAAATGAGTCTCGTTCCTTGGCTCCTTGCCAATTGAGGTGGCTCCGCTTGTTTGGACAGCATCTTTCCGTTCATAAGTGATACCTGGCCGTTGATACCTACGCGGCAGTGGGCCGTGCAGGCAGGTTCTCCCAGTACACGCGATCGGGCGTGCGTCCGTCAAGCGCGCGATGCGGCCTGATCTGATTATAGAAGGTCATGTAGCGGGCCACCCCGTCCTGAGCGTCGCGGACAGTCTCATAGGCATGGAGATAGACTTCCTCATATTTGAGACTCCGCCACAACCGCTCGACAAAGACATTGTCCCGCCACCGCCCGGCTCCATCCATGCTGATCTGAATTCCCTGAGTCTGCAGAAGCCCGGTGAAATCCTGGCTGGTGAACTGGCAGCCGTGATCCGTGTTGAAGATCTCTGGGGGACCATAGCGGGTGAGGGCCTCCTGCACCGCGTCCACACAGAAATCCGTGGTCAACGTAGTGGAGAGCCGCCACGCTCATACCCGGCGACTCGCCCAGTCGAGGATCGCGCAGAGATAGACGAAGCCCCGTTTCATCGGAACGTACGTAATATCAGACGCCCACACATGATTCGGCCGGGTGATCGTTAGCTGGCGCAGCAGATAGGGGTAGATCCGATGGGCAGGATGCCGCTGGCTGGTCCTCGGCTTCCGATAGATCGCCGTGATGCCCATCCGCCTCATCAGTGTGACCACCTGTCGTCGCCCAATGGCATGACCCTCCTGCCGTAACAAATCCCGCAGCATGCGGGCACCGGCAAACGGATACTGCAGATGCAGTTCGTCAATCCGGCGCATGAGCGCGAGCGCGGTGTCGGAGACCGGCCTCGGCTGATAGTAGACCGTCGACCGGGGCAGCTGCAGCAACTGGCACTGTCGCGCCACCGGTAACGCATGGGTTCGATCGATCATCGCTTTGCGCTCAGCAAGCCCGCCTTGGTGAGCGCACCTTCTAAAAAATCATTCTCCAAGGTCAGCTGGCCGATCTTGGCGTGCAGGGTCTTCAGATCCGGGGTGTCTGCCGGTGACGTCGTAGCCCCGCCAAACACATCGGCCACCCGGGCCAATAGTTGCTGCTTCCAGTCTGTGATCTGGGTAGGGTGCACGCTGAATTGCTCGGCCAATTCGGCGAGGGTCTTGTCGCCTTTGACCGCGGCCAAGGCCACTTGCGCCTTAAAGGTCGCCCCGTGATTCCGTCTCGTTCTCTTCATCGCCTCGCTCCTTTGTGTCGCCACCTTCCGGTGGCGTTGGTGAAGCCAGGCTACCACTTATCACACTGTCCGAATTTCTGGAGCCCCCTCTTTCGTCATCAATGCCCAGCAAGTCATTAACGCAAAAGATGTGTGAGTCTTGCATTACGCACGAGACTGAGCTGACACGAACACTGCGGATGAAATATCCCGGAGCCTATTACCATGGATGACCGGTGCGGAAGTGATGGGGTTGAATCGTGTATTGTGCATCAGCAATCACCGAAATGAGTTGCCCCCGCATCACCAAAAGCATCAACACTTCGACAGGGCTCGGCACGGACGGCACGACCATTTTTGACGCAATCTTGTTCGCTGCCCTAGGCATCAATCAATTGTTCGTGGCAGGGAAATGGCGACTATTATTGCGGCTATGTTCTCTATAACATGCACGTAACATTGCCTTGGCATCTTTGAGCGGGAGCTGTAGAATGATGGTATGTCGTACGACAAATTACTGTCCCGTATCACCGTAGACCCGGAAATCTGTCATGGGAAGCCGTGTATTCGTGGCCTGCGCTATTCCGTGGAAAGTATCCTCGAGTATCTGGCCGGTGGGGATTCTGTCGAGCAAGTCTTAGCGGAATTCCCAGATTTGGAGCGAGATGATATCTTGGCCTGCCTTGAGTTTTCGCGAAAGATGCTGGCGGCCAAAAGTGTGCATCTGGCCTTGACGTGAAGTTTCTCCTCGATGCACATCTCCCCCGTAGTCTCTGCGTTCTTCTTTCAGAACATGGGCATGATGCGATTCATACGCTCAATCTCTCGGCAGGCAATCACACGAAGGACTCCGTTATCAGCCAAATTTCCGTGAGAGAGGAGCGGGTTGTCATCTCCAAGGACTCCGATTTTGTGTATTCGCATGTGCTCCAAGGGCGTCCTTGGAAGTTGCTTTTGATCAAGACCGGTAACATATCCAGCCAGGACCTGCGCGCGTTGCTTGGTCGTCATTTACCGACAATTGAGCGTGCACTCCAAATCCACACATTGGTTGAAGTCGATCGTTCATCCGTGACTCCAGTGATCTAATTGTCACCGACGGGGAGACTCTGAAAACCCCGACTCACCATTGCGAGCCGTGCTCATGTTTTTCTAGTTCATCTTCTCTCAGGCAGAAATCCTGTCCACCTCCTACGAATATTCCCTAAATTGCTCCAAGCTGTTGCGCTCGATAGAATTCTCAACTAACCGGTATCCAATGGGACGTAAGACATCCAACATCACCTGTCCGACTTGTCACGCGGCAAAAGTCCGCCTGGCGGCAAGGAAAGGGATTTCTGACGCCCTCCTTGGGGGATTCACCATTTATCCATTCCGTTGTCAGCTCTGTGCCGACCGCTTTCGAAAGTTCCTCGGCCGCCGGACGCTCAACCCGAGGAGGAGCTTCGATCGGGTGGATGTCTCGTTTCCAGTCTGGTTTCGGCCACACCGGACTCCAGGCTCGCCACGATTGGGGCAGGAAGGCGTGATGGAAAACCTTTCGATTCGTGGGTGCCGGATCCGTACCAGCGCTCTAGTCATCCTCGGCTCCCGCCTGGAACTGGAATTCCAGTATTCCAACGATTCGCTTCCGATTACGATTGCGGAGGCGGTGGCTCGCTCTTCAGGAGGGGACGGTACGGTCGGTTTGCGATTCACGCGACTTCATCGAGGAGAAGAGAGGCGGATCAGGCGCATCATTGATGTGTGGCTGCCTGAACCCATGTCATCATACATATAACGTCGACTGCCACGATGATTACGGGTATCAGCGTCATTCTTGGCGAAGCACCGCTAAGGGGGGTTGGCCAAGGATTCGGTAGGTGCTGAGAAAGCCCACCAATAGTGTCAGCGTGACCGTGGCTACAAATCCCATGGCCAGCACGCCTGCCTGAAGGCTCCAGGAGAGATCAAACACGGTTTCAAGGACCGCCCAGGATAATGCGCTGGCAAGCGCGATTCCCAGAAGCCCACCCAGGGCTCCCAGCATGGCATACTCGAGGGCGAACGACCAGGCGATCAAGCCGCGCGTCGCGCCCAAGGCTTTGAGTATCACGGATTCGTATAGCCGACGATACCGGGTCGCAGCCAATGCCGCTGCCATCACCAACCCTCCTGACAAGACACAGAACAACGCCACAGCACGGATCGCGAGGGACAGTCGATCCAGCACCCGAGCAAAGCTGTCGAGCACGTCTCCGATATTAATCGCTGTAACATTCGGGAAAGACCCCACGACTGCTTGCTGGAGCGGCACTTCGTCGGATGGCGCCACACGAACGGTAGCCACATAGGTGTGCGGCGCTCCTTCAAGCGCGCCAGGAGAAACAATCATGAAGAAGTTTGTGGAAAAGTTGCCCCACTCTACCGATCGAATATTACTGATCTCACCCGTGATGGATGCGCCTTGGATGTCGAGTTCAATCGTATCGCCAAGGGTAACACCGAGTTGCCTCGCGGCGTCCTCCTCGATCGAAATCAGCGGCTTGGACAACGCTTGCCCCGGTTTCCACCATTCGCCCTGAACGACCTTGTTGTCTTTGGGCAGATCTTGAAGGAACGTCAGGACATACTCTCGTGTCAGGAACCACTTCCTCCGACGTTCTTCTTTCTGGGCTACTTTTTCACTCTGCTCTTCTTGTTCCGACGTCGGTTCAAACGTCACGGGCTCGCCCTTCACGGCGGACAGTCGCGAGCGGACCAACGGGGTCAACTGAGGAGTTGGGTCACCGGATCGTTGGCGCAGGAGACGCACCATTCCTTCTGCCTGGTCTGGCTGAATGTCGATGAAGAAAAAGGTCGGAGAGTCTGTCGGGCGATTCTCGCCCACCTGCGCGAGTAAGGACCGTTCGACAAGCGAGACGGTCGTCACGACCATCACGCCGATGCCAATGGCGATGGTGATGCTTACCGCCTGACTGCCAGGCCGAACCACGTTCCCCACTGCCTGGCGAAGCGCCAACTCTTGGGGACGCGGCCACTTCCTGACCGCGAAAAGGGCAGCGCGGGCTGACGCTCCTAACAGCAGCACGGCGGCTGCAAACGCCAGGATAAACAAGAGTCCGACCGTCCACGACGCTGCTTGCCAGATGGATAAGAGCGACAATCCGAGACCGATTCCAATCCCCACGACCAGCTTGATCGGGTCAAGATTACGCCAACAGCTCCACCAGCTGGTTCGTTCCGAACTGGACATCGGGGTGGAGGAAGCAATCTCACGGCGAAAAATCCGCGCGGGTTTCACTTCACGGATTGTCAGCAACGGCCAAAGGGTAAAGAGCAAGGTCGAGAGCATGCCCAAGGCCAATCCCTTCAACAATGGAGGGAGCGAAAAACCCATCCCACCGCCCGCGAACCCCAATTGGTCAAGGAGGTCCGAAGCCATGACAGCGGCAATCACCCAGGGAAGTCCCAGGTGGAGGACCATGCCGATGAGCAAGCCGGCGAGGCTTCCGACCAGGCCTAGTATCAGGGCCTGTAATCCATAGGTCAGCACGATTGTTTGGGAATCCGCACCGACCGTTTTCAGAATCGCGATCGTGTTCAGCTTTTCCCGCACAAAGGCATGAACCGAGGTTGCGACTCCAAGCCCTCCTACAAACAGGGCGGTCAGCCCGATCAACCCCAGGTAGCGCGTCAATTGTTCCAAGGACTGTTTTAGTTGCGGCTGAGCCTCACGGTAACTCGACACGCGGGCAGAGTCGGGTGCTAATCGTCCACGTAGTTCGTACAGCAGAGGTTCAGGAGGCATTCTACTCGGAACTTTTAACAGGAACCGCTCACGAACCCTACTGCCCACCTTAACCAGTTCCGCCGAGCGAAGTCCCTCTTGCGACATTAGGGCGCGAGGGCCCAAACTAAAGGCATTGGCCATGCGATCCGGTTCCGTTCTCACGATACCCGTGATCACGAACTGCGCTTGTCCAATCTTGAGCCGATCACCAACCGACAACGCCATTCTGATGAGGAGAGACTCTTGAACCACCACCCCAAAACAGGGGTGCCCCGAACAACCTTGATCTTGCTGGCGAAGCAATTCTCCTAACCTAGTGTCAGGCTCAATTCGGAGTGAACCGTACAACGGATATTGTGCCTCGACGGCCTTTAGCTCCACGATCTGTGTCGATTGGCCACCACCGGCGGGATCGGTTCGTGCCGCCATCGCGACAAGCTCGCTGACATGTGTGTGTTCGATCCCACGCGCACCCAACGAGTCCAAGACCTCCTGGCCTTGAGGACTGATGGGCCGGGATAGCCGAATTTCCAAATCACCTCCCAACAATCCCCGCGCTTCTTTCGTCACGGTTCGCTCTGCCTGTGTGCCGAACAGAGATACACCCGTCAGCGCACCGACACCGATGGCGATACAGACCAAGAAATAGAGAAAGTGTCGCCATGCGGCACGCGTCTCGCGCCAGGCCATCTTGACCAAGAACCCTGTCATGAGCCGAATTGAAAGGGGGACGCGGTTGAGGAGAATTGACCCGACTTTCTGGAGTCGGTCGATATGCCATCGATGAATGATGAGTCGGAGGGCATGCTATCGGATTCCAAGCGACCATCACGGAGCGACAGCACACGCTGCATCGAAGAGGCCAACGTGGTGTCGTGAGTCACGAGCACAAGCGTGGTCCCGTGATCCCGGTGGAGGGCCAGCAGCAGTTCAACGATATGGGAGCCGGTCGTGCTATCGAGGTTGCCCGTTGGCTCATCCGCCAGCAGAATCGGCGGACGACAGGCGAAGGCGCGAGCCACGGCCACTCGCTGTTGTTCCCCACCGGACAATTGGACCGGATAGTGTCCCATGCGATCGGACAACCCCACTGCGGAAAGTAAATCAACTGCGCGATCACCGGCCTGACTCTCCCCGCTGAGTTCGAGTGGAACTGCAACGTTCTCAATGGCGGTGAGTGTGGGAATGAGATGAAACGACTGGAAAATGTAGCCCACCTTTTCGCGCCGAAACCTGGCCATCCTGCTTTCCGCCATGGTCGTGATATCCGTGCCATCGAGATGAATCAATCCGGTGCTCGGACGATCAAGACCCGCCATCAAGCCGAGCAATGTCGATTTTCCACTTCCGGACGGCCCCATGATCGCAACCGTCTGTTTCGCCGGAATTTCGAAATTAATACGGTCAAGGATAGTGATCGAACGCCCT
>JBGSIO010000027.1:0-24195 GCA_041742455.1 Nitrospira sp.
CGCCAAGTCCGGCTACTAGAAGTCAGGGTGAGTCGTCCAACTAACTAATAGGTCGGCATTCAAAGGTGGCGTTGGCGCAACGAGTGCAGCGCGCCGGGCCACCTTCGGACCGGCTGCAATGACGGAGGATGTCAGTGCGGAAGAGTGGAATTGCTTGAAGTATGAACTCTAAACACCTCTTCAGTTAGGAGGCAAAAGTACTCTGGCGATAAGCAATCCGACCTGACCTACTGAATCGTGTGAGGCTACCATTGGCTATCAAAACACAAAAAATACTGTTTTGGATGGTGTTGGGCCTGTTCATGATACTGCTTTTGAACCTATGGACCATGTCGCCACCTGCTGCAGTAGAGGAACAGGTCATTTTTAGCGATTTCATAGTGAAACTCGAGAGTGGCGACGTCGGAAAGGTGACCATCAAGGGGCATCATATCAGCGCAGTGCTGAAGGACAACTCCCGGCTTCGAACGTACTCGGCGGACTATCCTGATCTCGTCCAGGTGCTGCGAGAAAAAGGTGTTCAGATCGAGGTCAAACCAGCCGATGAGAACCCTTGGTATATGAGTTTTCTCATGGTCTGGGGGCCGTTCGTTCTCTTTCTGGGCCTGGTGCTGTTCTTCATGCGCCGGATGCAGGCCGGCAATGCGGCCCTGTCCCTCGTGAAGAGCAGGGCCCGGATGCAGACCGATGAACGGAAAAAAGTGACGTTCTCTGATGTGGCGGGAATCGATGAGGCGAAAGAGGAAGTACAGGAAACGGTCGAATTTCTGAAGGACCCACGAAAGTTCCAGAAACTTGGCGGACGCATTCCCAAAGGTGTGTTGGTAGTGGGCCCTCCTGGAACCGGGAAGACACTACTGGCGAAGGCGATTGCCGGCGAGGCGGGAGTTCCCTTTTTCAGCATCAGTGGTTCGGATTTTGTGGAAATGTTCGTGGGCGTCGGGGCCTCTCGGGTTCGCGATATGTTCGAGCAAGCGAAAAAGCATGCGCCTTGTATCATTTTCATCGATGAGATTGACGCGGTCGGACGGTCACGGGGAGCGGGGCTCGGCGGTGGAAACGATGAACGTGAGCAGACGCTCAACCAGTTGCTGGTCGAAATGGACGGATTTGATACGACGGAGGGCGTCATTTTGGTGGCCGCGACCAATCGTCCGGATGTGCTCGATCCAGCGCTGCTGAGACCAGGTCGATTTGATAGGCAAGTGGTGGTGAATCCGCCGGACCTTAGGGGCCGTACGGAGATCCTGAATGTCCATACGAAAAAAGTTCCGGTTGCAGCCAATGTGGAACTGGAGAAGATCGCTCGAGGAACTCCCGGTTTCTCAGGCGCCGACTTGGAAAACCTGGTCAATGAGGCTGCGCTCTGGGCTGCTCGTCAGAACAAAAACGAAGTCGAGGCCATGGATTTCGACATGGCAAAGGATAAAATCTTGATGGGCGCCGAGCGCAAGAGCATGATTCTCACGGACGAAGAAAAGCGGGTCACTGCCTATCACGAGGCAGGCCATGCCTTGATGGCTAAACTCCTGCCGGGCACCGATCCTGTCCATAAAGTGTCGATTATTCCAAGAGGTCGTGCGCTAGGTGTGACTATGCAGTTGCCGACCGATGACCGCCACAATTACTCCAAAGAGTTTTTGTACAATACGTTGGCGATTCTCATGGGTGGAAGAGTCGCGGAAGAACTGGTCTTCAATCAAGTTACAACCGGTGCAGGCAACGATTTGGAGCGCGCGACGGCCCTTGCGCGGCAAATGGTCTGCGAATGGGGTATGAGTGAAAAGATTGGGCCGCTCGTGTTTGGACACAAAGAGGAATCGATGTTTCTAGGCCGCTCCTTTGGGGCCAAGCGCGATGTCAGTGATGAGATGGCCCTGGAGATCGATCGAGAAATCAGGCGCCTCGTCACGGAAAACTACGAGCGGACCAAGCGAGTCCTGACTGAACAGATGGTGAGCTTGAAGGCGCTGGCGGAAGCACTGCTGGAAAAAGAGGTGTTGGATACTCTGGAAATCGACCAGATTATTAGACAGTTCCCCTCTCCCGTGGCAGCCTAATGTGATGGCCACACACCGCCGGTTCTCATTCGTGGAATGGGAACCGGCGGTGCGCGAGTCACCACTACAATGAACGCATTGTGCCCGCATGGCTTCGAGATTTCGGCGAAGCAGTGTCTCGTACTTGCTAAAGAGCGCGTACAGCGTTGTAAGCTCCAATATGCAGCCGAGTACCAATGGCACAGCCCAGAGTTGCCCTCAGAGCGCCTCGGGCGATACCGCACAGGAACGCGGCCGGGCGATGAGGATTTCACTGGGTGCGTGTGTGGTGCTAGATGGCCGCCTTGGGTGGATGATGCTTCTTCGAGGCGTTGTCCCTTTTGGCTCGAAAAAACTCCTGCAAGAGTGCTCGGCTCTCCTGTTCGCACAACCCGCCTGCTACTTGTACGCGATGGTTGAACCGGCGTTCTTCCGGAATATTCAGGATCGATCCGCACGCTCCCGCTTTGGGATCCCAGGCGCCGAATACGAGCCGAGTGATGCGGGCTTGTACAATCGCTCCGGCGCACATAGGACAAGGTTCCAGGGTCACATAGAGAGTTGCATCGGTCAGCCGCCACGTCTTTAACTGTTCTGCAGCTTTTCGGATGACGATCATCTCAGCATGGGCAGTTGGGTCCTGTGATATTTCTCGGTAATTGTGAGCAGCTGCAATCACGTCGTTGTGATGCACCAGCACAGCTCCGATGGGTACTTCTCCTATCAGCGGAGCGAGCGTAGCCTGTTGAAGAGCCAGCTCCATGTAATGAGAATCCACGTTTTCCTGTGGTTGCGAGTCAGATGGTGCGGAGCTTCTAGCGGTCACAACTTATGCTAGCATAGGAGCTGGCGATAGAGACAGGATGAGCTATTGCCAAGACACGCTGGGTACCGAAAAAGCAGGAAGAGGGAGCAGAGTGCCCGTGACTCTAGGGCATGCTGGCTGAATGTCCATCTTGTTCAGCCAGTTGAGCTTTTAGATCATCCAGCTCAGCTTCTCGGTGAATCAGCTGGTCTTTGAGTTCTGCTAACTCTTCCATTCGGCGCTGAAGCTCTTCCCGAGTCTGCATAAGCGATTCCTCACGCTCGGTGAGTTGTTGCTGGAGAGTCGTGAGCTGGGCATTGGCGGCATCCACTTGAGTCTGCAGTGTCCCTAGCATCCTCGTATCTTCGGTTACGCGAGGGGATGACTTCCAACTCTGAAACATCAAGAGGACCAGAATTCCGACGAAAACCATTCCCAGCGCCAAGCCGAACGAGGTCGTTGAAGGTGAGGTCGGCGGAAAGAGATGCTTCATCCATTCGCCCGGTTCCAGGCTGGGTGTGGCAGATGGGTGAGCAGGCGTCTCTGCCGAGGGCGTCTGGGTGCGAGCCCCCATGATCTTGGCTTTCAATGCGCGTGGGGGTGGTACGATGTTCAGCGCGAATGGAAGAGAGATTGCGACCGATTGAAACTCCTTGAATGCGGTACGGCAAGAAATACACCCAGATAGCAGATGAGCTTCCAGGGCTTGCCGTTCGATCTTTTCTAACGCGCCGATCGCGTAGAGCGGAACGGTTTCCTCTAGATCTTCATGCGTCATGCCGACTTGTCCTGTTCCCAGTAGGTGTGCAATGACTCTCGCAGTTTTGACATGCCGAGCCTAATACGGGCTGTGACGGCATCGAGCGGCTGATTAAGTCGCGTGGCAACCTCTACCGGAGGCAGTCCTTCGTAGTACGATAATTCAATGGCTTGCCGTTGCGCCTGCGGTAGCTCTGCCAAGGTTGTGCTGATCACGGTTCGTAGCGCCTGATCGGCCGGTGACTCGAACTGCAGGGCCGTTGTCCCATTCTGTGCCTCATTGGTGGAGACATTTTGGCGACGAACAGGGGGTTGAGATGTCCGTAATCGGTCGATGGATCGACTACGCGTCAGGATCAGCAGCCAGGCGATCGGTGTCCCGCGTCCAACATCGTAACGAACCGCTTTTCTCCACACATCGACAAACAGGTCCTGAAGGACCTCCGCCGCTTCTTCCCGACTCCCCAGGATTCGCACGGCTAGGCTGAAAAGCACCGTGCTTGATTGATCGTAGAGTTGGCTGAAGGCGAGGTGATCGCCTTTGCCGGCCCGAGCGGCTACTTTCGGGTCGATAGCGGACGCGGCGTGCAGAAGAGTTGAGTCCATGGAATGGTATTGGTGGTGATTGGTCCGGTCGTCCAACGACAGGTCACAACTATAGCACCCTCAATTCACTCCACGAAGAAATCGCGAAAAAGAATGCGAGTTCGTACGAGTGCAAAAAAAGATTTGTTATTGATTTTTGGTGGCCGTTGTTGAGCGTCGGATCGAGTGAGGAGAGGGCTGGACCGGATGGCACGATTCAATCGCTTCCAAAACAAGCGCGGTGGTCATAGGGCGCAGGAATGGGCGGATCTGCATGCGCCAGGGACCCAGCGTGCAGATTCCAAAATAGGCTGGACCGACGTGAATCATCAGCAGGATACCGCTGCCGGTATGGGGCGACAGGTATTGTTTGAGCTGATCGAGATGAACCTGGTCTCGTGTCACATATCCATCGATGGACTGCAGCGCTGCTCGCTCCATGATTGTGATTGTCATCAGTTTTCGGAGGATAACGCGGAAAATGCTCTTGATGCCAGGAACTCCAGCGATCCGATTCATGACTCCCACGATGAGAGCTCTTGCCCATCGCGGATTCCACGTCCATGCCGCACCCCATTCAGAATCATGCGGCATTCCCATGGGTGATAATCGAGGTCGGCGAACGTCGAGCCGCTTTCCATCGCGGAAGACACAATCGACCCGTCCGACGACCTGCCGAATGGAGACCTCTTCGTATGGGCCGATAGCGGCGTCTCCTTGGAGAAAAAGCTGATGGTCTTCGATGCCATGAATACGGTGACAAATAAATAACCCGTCAAGTCGGTAGACGACGACATCGCCAAGCTTTAAATCGGTTGTCTCTTGGAGTTCGAGTTCGTCTCGTTTCTGAATCGTCGGAGCCATACTCTCCGAATGTATGATAGGTGCCATCACATTCCGTAGGATGAGCCAGTGCAGGGCTTCCGGTAACCCCTCGACCGAGAAGCTGGTTGAGGAAGTTGATGGGTTGAGTAGGCGAGTGATCATAGCGGACCGCGCGCTGGCGTAGTGGTGAGCCGACAAAGCACCCGTCGAATCAGATCAAGTGCAGCGGTCGTGAGGTGATAGAAGTGCGAGAGTCTCGTCTTCCAGGGCAGGACTTGTCCTGCCGGACCATATCGATAGGAAAGGAATGTTGCTGAAGGGAATAGCCGCTGCTTGAGCCAACCCATCTTTTCGCTGCCTGGTTGCGTGAGGAACAATAGAAGATGGCCGAGTTCCGGCAAGGGTTCCGTCGTCACCAGCTTCCGAAGCAGCCAGGCCAGCATCTTCTCGTGTCGCTTTGTGGGGCCTAGCATCGCCAGAACGTTATCAGGAATGGGGAGTACGGGAAAGATTTTCACAACATGCGACAGCCCATGAAAGAGAGACACGTGCAGTTTGGCCTGTCTGGTTCGCGCGACGACCACAGGCCAATCAGGCGCCTCTTTCTCGATGAGAAGTTTCATATCATGCACGAACGAGGCGGACAAATGCCCTCGATGGATGACATTGTAAGCGGTCAGATAAATCAGCAGATCGGCGGTATCGAGGCAGGAAATCGTCGTGGCGTCGACTGGTCTGCTCTGCGCACGCTTCCAGACTGAATCGAGTTCTGGCTGATCGAGGTACCACAGGGTTGTGATCAGATCGAGGGAAAGCCTTCTCCCTGCTGACACATATGCCGGATTACCGTCGATCTGTTGAGTGAAGCCGAGGTTGCGAAGCTCCCGGTCGATGGCGGGCAAATCCGATTCGTGGACCAGTAAGTCGACATCTGAGAGGGGCCGAGCCCCTCGGACTCCGTAGAGGCGTGAAAGAATATCCGCGCCTTTCAAGACGATGAACTCGATTCCTTGTTGACGAAACCGTTGAGCGATCAGCGTGAATTCTTCCAGGATCGCCCGATTTCTGATGCTGACCTGAGTATAGGCCTCAAGCAGGTCGTCGAGGATTGAGGAGGGCATGGGTATGCTGCTCCAGTTTCGCCCATTCCCGATAGTGGGGCAGACAGACGCTCATGTCGCCGGTTTCCAGCCAGGCATCGTTCCGTCCCTGCCGACAGTAGGACCGAACATAACAAGTCGGACATTCATACCGATGGTTCGGGTGAGCCTCGTCGACAGTCCGTTTGAGGCATTCCCATCCTTCCCTGACCCTGCCGGTTTTCAGATCATACCGAGGGATCGGAAAAGCTGTGCAAAGATTCATCTCCCCGTACGGTGTAATGGCAAACCGAGTGTGACCACAGGCGCATTCGATGAATCCGTCGGTACTAAAGCAGGGCTCTTCGACCGGCACCGATCCCCACTGGGGGAGCATGTCTTGATCAATACGGATCTTGGTCTCAGCGGGAAGCCGGTATTGGAGTGGGGTGAGGTCACCGGTTACGGTTGGAGTGAGATCAAACGAATACTGGAACTTGCATTTCAATTCTTCGGCGATGGATCGACAAAGGTGAATCTCCTCATGATTGAGGGAGGTGACCGGCATGCGCACGACGATCGGGATAGCGCCTGAGGTCAGAAGAGCCAGTCCACGACGAAACGCGACATACGATCCCGCAACGGCCGTCATCCGTTCATACGTGGCTGCTGTCGCGCCGTAAATAGACACGCAGATCTGTTCGGCGCCGACGTCATGGAGTAGGCGTACGAACTCGGTCGTCACCCGCGTGGCATTGGTGAGTATTCGAATCACAAGCCCTAGTTGCCTGGTGTGGCGGAAAATCTCCTGAAGGTCCGGACGAGTGCCAAGCTCGCCACCGGTAAACGTTACGGTGAGAATGCCGAATTCCGCCAGTTGATCAAGAATTGTCTGGATCTCTCGGGTAGTGAGTTCCTGCGGCAAGGCGCGATGGGTCGGGTTGAAACAATGGACGCAGCGCAGATTGCAGCCGTACGTGAGTTCAAAGGTCACGCTGTCCGGATGGCGCCGCTGTCGCGCCTTCCATGATAAGTCTGCCAAGAATGTGTCGGCGTCGAGCTGTTTCATGTGACGGCCGTATGAAGTTCCGATGAGCGATCGAGCAAGAAATCGACGATGTCGAGCTGGTTCAGAAAAGCCAGGCTTCGGCAGGGCATCGTCGTGGTCAACGATGTGAGTACTTCCAGCGTGGTCTCTACGCCGGAGCGGTCCCAGTGGGGAAGGAATGCTTGTTGGAGCATCCGAGTCACCACCGTGGATGGCTTCAGGGTATCGATTCGGTGTCGCTCCTGCCCATGCTGAATACAATAAAGCGCAGTCATCGGTGCCGATGCGTTTGCGGCATACTGTCCTGATCCAACCCACGGTGTGCCAAACAGGACAAAGCCAGGGCCGCCCATCCGCACGATGACCCGCTCGTCGCTTAGGACGGTGGCGCCTCGGTCGGCGAATATTTCTGCAATGGTTGATTTGCCCGCCCCTGAAGGGCCGGTGAATACATAACCCTGTTCGCAAAAGGACAGGCCCGATGCGTGCAAGAGGATTCCACCTTCACGGGCGAGGCACGACAAAAAGCAGACCTCGATGAGCGGATTGAACAGCCGCATGGGACTCCATCCGACTTGCCCCTCCGATAGATCGGGGAGAATCCATGCCCGGACTGAACGGTAGTCGTGCGACATACAGGCCCGCACCCGTGGTTGGAGAATTTTGGGGTCGAGGGATTCGAACAGCAGCCCAGTTTTCGATTCGAAGAGCTTCCAACAGCCGTGCGACGAATCGAACTTGAGCCGGCCCGTCGGAAGTTCTGGGAGGGGGGAGACAACCGTCACGTCGACCTGAATATCCGTGGACAAAATCGAAGGGGCGAGAAATCTATCGAATGGCCGAAGCGGCCAGGTAAGGCAGGGATGATTGTCCGCTTCGTGCATCTGCACTGTGTAGCCGCCGATTTGAACCGTCAGATCCATGGTGTGCTATGACGCTCGAGGACCGGAATCATGGCATCTCCGTCCCATGTACATGGCCGGCAACGTCGACCGCTTGCAGCCAGTGGGGCTTGCATTAGGGTAGTTGCTACATCCGGTTGGAGGGCGGCAGCCCACCGTTCCTCCCGCGGATGTAGACATCGTGGCCAGACTGCAAGTGGCCAGGATGGCTTGCTCTTGGTCCAGCACCACTTCGTAGAGTTGGGGTGGGGTATAGGGTTTCTTGCCGTTCATATCGGGATTCCTCCTGAAGAAAGAGCGGATAGGTGTTCAGCCACGGGATATACCAAGGGGGTGGAGCAGCTTCTGTTTTGTTGCCATTTCTGCACGGGCCAAGGCCACATCACAATTGTAAGGAATCGGCGCCTCAGGATTTCCGCATTCCCAACGTGCTTCTGTCGGCTTGTTGTCGCAAAAGGACTGAAGCTCGCAGGTTCTGCAGGGAACGTCCTGTTGATAGCGTAGGGATGCAATGTCAGTAAAGAGCCGGTCGATCGCGTCGCGTAGGGAATATGTCCGCAGCGAATAACGCCGCTCATACTGCAAGGTGCAGGTGCCGAGTTCTCCTCGCGCATTGATGTGAATGGTGTTCGTGCCGCAGCCGCAGCGGTAGAGCAGATCCAGGGGCCGTTGTAATAGTTCCGAGGCCATCCGGCATTCTTCTTCGGAGGGAGCCCCTCCCATCAATTCCAACTGCAATGTGGCCACATCGGAGGGTGCCAATCGGTACGAGAGGGAAGATAGATTGCCGTCGAGCCGGGGTGACAGTGCCGTGGTGAGACTAAATGGTTGCCCGAAAGATTCGACGAAAGTTTTGATCGCCGGCAACTCCTGTCGGTTCCAATTCATTCCTTTCGTCTTCAGCGTGAAGGGGAGATCAGCTTTTCGAAGGAGATCCAGCCCGCGCCGAAAGGCCCGAAAGGAGCCAGGCACCTGAGTGAACCAATCGAAGGAGGATTCGTCGATTGAATGGCAGGAAATGTCGATCGTAAACGGAGGCTGAGCCTGAAGTCGTGTCACCATCGCCTCTGTGAACAGGGTGCCGTTGGTATAGAGTTGAAGCAGAAAGCCGCGGCGATACGCGTGGTCATAGATTTCCCAAAAGCGAGGGTGCTGAAATACCTCACCTCCTGTCAGGTTCAGCCAGAGAATTCCGAGTTCAGCCATGTCGTCGATCAGTCGGGTGATCTCGGGGAGGGACAGCTCTTGGGCGATCCAATCCTTATCGTTGTACGGATCGGTATAGCAGTGGCGGCAATGGAGGTTGCATCGGTACGTCAGTTCGAGCTGTGCGTTGGTGACATGATGGGCGTCCGTGGCGTGGGTATGTATGCGTCGGCTGAACTCGCCGTACGCCATAGCGGGAAGTCTCCGTGCATCAGACATGCGTCACCTCGGGGCGGAGAAGATCGGTCGTGGCTTCGGGTTTCCATCGACAGCCGAACGAAGGCAGGTAGTCGTAGAATCCTTCCTGGAACGATCCCTTCCGCAGATCATAGCCCTGAGCACGGTTTCCGGAGCATAGTTGGAGAAAGCCGTAGGCGTCGATGTGAAATCGCCGCACCCCGCTGCGGCAGGGGCGTGTGTCCGGGACTTGTTTTTGGCAGGCCTCGCGTAGGAGCTGAGTATCTTGTCGATGGAGTTCGTCGAGAGCCTCCGGTTCAAGCGCAAACCGAAAGGGAGCACCGGACCCATCAAGCGCCGGTCGCATCTCCTCACCAAGTTTGAAGCCCACAGATTCGATGGTATCGACATAGCGCTTGATCGGGAGGATCTCGTGTCGGTTCAACGTCAAGGCTGTCGACTTGAGTGTCAGAGGGATTCGCCGCTCGGTCAACCAGGCGATTGCTTGCCGACACCGTTGAAACGACCCTCGCCCCAACGTGACCTGTTCGAACGTGGTTTCCGTCATTCCGTGTAAGCTGATTTCAACTCGGTGAGGAGGGAGAGTCGCCAAGCGGTCGGCGATCGACTCGGTGATCAAGGTTCCGTTGGTAAACAGTGTCACCAGAAATCCTAATTTGATCGCCCTTTCATAGATCTGGAAAAAGTCGGGCCGCGCGAGCGGCTCACCACCAGTCAGGCAGAGTTCCAGGCATCCAGCTTGAGCGAGTTCCTCCATAATGCGAAGTAGCTCGGCGGTCGACAGTTCTTGTCGGATCCGCTCCGGTTCATTGAAGCAGTCCGTGTAGCACATGACACAATGAAGATTACAACGACAGGTGACCTCCCATTGACAGGCGAGTGGGAAGCGGTCGGGCAAGTGATCCAGCTTACGTTGCTGAACCATCGTGGTTGGGCACCTCCTGAATAGCCCCGATCATGAGCAGATCTGCCAATAAGGTTTCGAAGTCATGATGCAGCTGTTCTGCGGCGACGTCGTAGATGCCACCGATTTCATGCTCAATGGACAACGCTGAGCGTATTCCGTCGATGGAATTCCAGAAGACGGCACCGGTCTCGTTCAGGACGTAGATGCTGTTGGCCTCGGCCAGGTTCCGACGGATCGGAACCAGGATACATTCGCCTGCGACCTCTCGCTGCACGAAATCGGAGTGCTTCGCGTAGACCGGGGAAGAAGACATCGCCGGGAGGATACCAAATATATCGCGTACCTTCCAGGGCTTTTGTTCACGCTCGTGGTCGCAACGCGGAACGAGATCAGGATCCAGGGGCGATGGACGTGGCCCAACCGAGGACGACATAACCGTTGGCCCAGTTGAGCGCATGAATGGTTGCGCCGGTCTCGGCCACCTCCGAACGTAGCTCTTCTTCGGTTGTGAAGATATGGAGGAAGTGAGTTTGATGGCAGGTGTCGCCCGGCTGGTAATTCTTGTTGGCTCCGGGCAGCTTTATGATGTGTCTGGCCAGAGCGAGCGTCAATCGTTGGGTCGTCGTTTCGGGCTCCCGACCAACCATGAAGTTCAAAATGGCCCGTCCCTGTGGCTTGAGGGAGGGACGTAGGCTTCGCAACCAGGTCTGTCGTTGAAGTTTCCCAGGGATTGCACTGTACATGACACTTGGCAAAAGGATGTAGTCGACGCTGGCGGCTCTCACCGGCATAGCCAGGAAACTGGCCTGAACAAACCAGACGAATGCATTCCGTGCAGTCGCTCGCTGGATGGCCCACTGCAATGCATCGAAATGCAGTTCGAGGCCTACCACACGATAGCCTTGTTGGGCAATTGCGATGGATTCTCGCCCTACACCGGTCCCTAGAACTAAGACCGTCCCAATCCTGCTCATGTGGTGGGCCAACACGTCTTCTTCCCATGGTTCGAGTGCCCAGATAGGGGAGTACTCAGGGTATTGAGCCGGCGCATTGTGATAGGTGTGTCCATAATGGGCCTGAAGATAACGAGTGAGCTCGTGAGGGGATGCAACGGCCGGGAGTACACCGGTCAGCAGCTGTTGGATGCGAAATAGAAACGTGATGATGCGGGTACTGATGCCGTCGAAGATTCTGATGCAGAGGATTAGGATACGCACATCTTATTTCCTAGGATTCAGAAAGTATGGTGCGATAAGGGCTGCGGCTTCTGCTCCCCCCGTCGGCGGAGGTGGATCGGTCTGAAGCGCAGGCATCTCGAAGGCCTTCGTGAGTGTCAGATCCCATTCTCCCTTTTCGAAGTCACTCAAGGAGAGCTCTATCCCTCTTCCATACCGATGGAGATAATCCACCAGCGGTTGTTCATCGGCAAAGTTGTACCGTCGCACATACACCAGAGGCGTCTGCAGTGCCACGGCTTCCACTAATGTTCCGTAGCCTGGTTTCGTCATGATGACATCGACCGAGGCCATCAACGTTTTAAACGAAAACGGCAAGGACTTGGTAGAGATAAATCGCCCGCTTGTCGATGGGATCGAGCCGTCGAAGAGGACGCGATAGCCGGGAAGTGATTCCAATATTTCAAAGGGGAGCGCATCCAACGGAATGCCGCCGAATCCGACGAGCACGGTGTGCTCTCCACGCGTTAGCTTCAGACGCTCGGTGAGTTGTTCACGAGCCGAAGGAGCCGGTTCTGCAATCGGTCCAATGTCGATCAACTTTTTGAAGATTGTCATGGTAGGAGCCGGCGTAATTCGTAGCGCGAGATCAGCTGCGCCGTAGGCCTGTCGAATCGACTGAATGATTGCCCGTCCGTCAATCGATGGAGGGGCCAGGTAATCAGATAGGACAAGGTCCCACGTAAGGTTGACGAGTGCGACGGTGGAAATGCCGGCAGCTTTTCCAGCCGCCAGAGCCAAATACGGAGTATCAGCCAAGACAAGATCCGGAGCGGCAGCACGCATGGCCTCAACCTCAGTCTGAAGGCGATCGATCCAGGTGCTGTGGAATCGGTGATGTTCGTGCCAGGTCGCCTCCACGTCGATCGTCATGGGGCCGTTTTGAATGCAGCCGATGTCCTGCTGAACGGCGCTCGTCTCCCAGGGAATCGTGAGACGATCTGTGAAGAATGATGCAGGGACGGTGGTCCGAAGAAGCACTCGAAGGTTCGGAACGAGACGGCCTAAGGCATTGAGCACCGGCACGACTTGCGCGGCATGGCCGAATCCATGTCCTGAGATGGCGGCCCAGATCAGCGGCATAGATAGGAGTCGGTGAAAACCACGAGCGACAACCGGTGCAGGGAAAATCTACTCAACTATTGGAATGGTCCGATTCCATGGGAGGAATGTTGTACAGCAGTTCCAGGTCGAACTCGTCGACCAGTTCGTTGAATGCGCCGGACCCCATATCGGAGCGAACTTCGGCCATGACAAGATCAATGGCCGGAGCGGCATGTTGTCCATATTGCGTGACGGCTGATTCAATGCGCTTTCGGGCATCGTCGAGGTTCACGTAGTCCCTCCTTGTTTCTATAATGAATTATTTATCCAAGGGAGCGCAATAGCTCTTGCATATCCGGCACCAGATCCTTGCCGCCGTTGGACCGTCCCGAAAGGACGGCTTCGATCCCAGCAGTAAGAACCGGTTTGGCATCGGCGTTCCGTCCTAATTGGATCAATGCACGTCCAAGGGCCAGATGAGAGGCCGCATGGGTAGGGTCCAATTGTGTCGCGACAGTCAGATGCTCGACAGCTTCTTCCACACTACCGTTTTCTTGAAGGATCTTATTGCCAAGCCCATAGCGACCGAGGAAGCCCTTTGGATTCTTGGCAACCATCTGGCGGAATGCATCGATATTCATAGCGCGGTTCCGGTATTCGAAGGGTACTATAACACCGGAACGGTGGGATCGGCCAGATGGGAACGTCGGCTGGAGAAACGTGTGCTTGTGTTAGGGAATCGGGGTGGTCGTGGGGACAACGGAAAGGGAAGGCTGTGGTGCCGATGGTCTTCTTGCTTTTACGGTCACGGTGCGGATGCCGGATTTTGGGGCTGGGGCGCTGCTGGCCGTATAGAGCGTGGTGTCTCGAACGAGTTGTGCCGTCAAGTTTGTCAGACAAGCTTCAGTGACATGTCCCTTCAGTTCGTCGATCATAACCGGTGTGGCACCGAACAAATTGTAACGGACAGTACCAGAAGACTTGGCTTCATACCGTTTGATCTGGCCATCCCACCGCTCGAGCTCAAGACCGACTGTGGCCGCATAGTCGTACTCAAAATCGACGAAAGGCGAGAGCAGAAACATAGAACCACCGAGGAGGATCCCTTTGAACGCGGCCATCCAGGAGTGCGGCTCGATGGCCTCGTCCACGGTGATACGCGCGGAGACGACTTTCTCTCCGAGCGAATCCGACTCTCCTCCGAGTGGAATCAGCGTGGAAAAGAGACGTGTGTCCTGCACCCCATTGAGAATCCGGCGCTCTGCTTCCGTCGAGGGATCTTGCGGCGCTCCGTTTCGTGAGAGATGAAACGAATCCATGACCAAGGGAACCCGCTCAGTGCTGGGGAGCGAGTGGCTGATAGCGGCCTGCGACTCTATAGAGACAGGTTTCACCTCGAGTGATCGAGCGCATCCTATCGACATACCCAAGACGACTCCAATGAAGCCTATGATCGACCAGCGAAAGATGTATCTCGTCATGATTGTTGTCTCCTCAGAAATAAAATGAGAAGCCACCAAATGGCAGGCTTGCATTCAGCCCAAGATTCGGGAATGCCGTCCCGGCGTTGGAGATATGATGGAAGCGGTAGCCGGCGTTGACGGCAAGTTGGGGCGTCAGGAACCAGGACACACCCACCCCCCCCACGAGTACAAAGTTGAACTCATTGGCTTGTTCCCGAATGCGTCCGCCAAGATCCGTCCAGAACGGCCCGCCGGCGAATTCCGCATACGGCCGAAGACGGCCCAAGGCGACGAACGTGTACTTGATCCTCGGTGTGAACCCGATGCCATGCGTTACCTGCGGCTCTCGGAACTCCAGGTACACCATCTCCGCTCCAAGAGAGACTTGTCCTCGGTACCAGCCGTCACCGATGGGATCGGTGATCGTCATCATCCACGACGGCATCACGGCTGGTCCGTGCTGTTTGGTTGTGTGTAGTTCAGTCAGTCGATGGGAGAACATATAGCCGGCCGTGAGTCCCACTTCTTGCGTCCCGACCGTGATGGTCGGCACGACATCGTCGGCCTGGACGCTGGGCGCTATCAGAACGGCGCCGAGTGCTATGGTGGCGAAGGTGCGAACGCAACAGTCCATGGTGTCTCCACGTCACTATCTTGTCGGCTCATGTCGGGTGAAACTTGATCAAGAGCTGTCCAGGCGTGACGCTTCAAAGGTAGCAGAGGGATGAATTCTGTCCAGGCGTTCGTTGAGTTCTCGGCAAAGGCACGTGGGTGAAGGGTCGGGGCGAAATGGAGGCCAGGCTATTTGCTTGCCTTTAGGTTTGAGAGATGGTCTGAGTCGGCCTGTAACTCAGGCAACGCATAGCGCTGATCGAGAGCGACCACACGCTCGAGACATCGCAGCGCAGAAGTGTAATCCTGACGTGTCTCGTACACCTTCGCGAGGAGGCGGAGGACGGCGGCTTCGGCCGGTTCGTTGCCGAGCTTGATGTAGTGTTCAGAGGCGTTGTTGAGGCAACGCTCGGCTCTAACGAGGTCTCCTTGATCGAGATAGCATTTTCCAAGTTGGCTATACGTGACAGCTAGTCCTTCTTCGTTGCCTACCCTCCGGTGATGATCGAGGGCCTGTTTAAATGATGCCACGGCCTGGGCCCATTGGCCGTCACGGGCCTCTTGGAGTGCGAGGTTATTGTAAAGAATCCCGAGTCCTCGGTTGTCTTGAAGCTGGCGCAAAAGATCCATGGCTTCAAGATAGTAGGGGCGCGCTTTCTCAGGATGATCGGACGCGATATGAAGATTGCCGAGGTTGACTAAGGTGTGGGCTACGGCCGTGAGGTTGTGCTCGGTTCGTTGGATTTTGAGCACTTCTCGATAGCAGTCTTCTGCGCGGGTAAACTCATTCATGAGCGCGCAGGTATTGCCGAGGTTTCCGAGAGAAGCCGACAGTGCCTGTTGATCAATGGCACCTCGATCATCGGCCACCGCTGCTTCCCATGCAGCGCGAGCCTGAACCAGATCTCCGCGATGAAGAAAAATCCTGGCCCGATGTTTATCGTCGTCTGACATGGAATTTGTTGTTCGTGAAGCCCGCTTCGCCTCAGCGAGGCGAGCGTGAAGCGTATCGGCCAACGGTTTCAAGTTTCATGTTTCAGGTTTGAGGTTTTGGGCTTCGGCACAACTTGAAACCTTGAACGTGAAATTTGGAACTCCTGAGCGAGATACGAACGACGCTTCGCGAGATACGGCTAAAGTCAGTCTCCCCCCTTTGGCGTGTCCTTTCTAAACTCAACCTGAATTTCGTCTTCTTCTTCCAACCCTAACCCAGCCCGAAAAGACCCGTACAGCTCTTCGATCTGTTCAACATCTCGCTCGGTTCGCGCTTCACGAGATGTGAGATACGTTTCACACAGCTTCAGGCCTGTCTCAAAGTGCCGTGCAATCGTCTCCTCCGTCACTTGCTGCCAAGTGATGTAAATGCAGAAGGCTTGGAAGGAATGGGCATTGGGATACCGCTGTGCCAGGGCAAGCAGACCTTCGTAGGCTTCACGCGCGGTCGCACCGGCATTGGAAGAAAAAGTGTCTTCAAGCTCAACGGCTGTATCCCAGTCAGAGCCAAGCTCGGCTTCGGCTTGGTGAAAAGCTTCTTGAGCAGCAAGGGCAGGATCAAAGCGCATAAGAGGTATCAATCTCGGTCAAGCATCTTGTCGTAGTCGGCATGGGTTCCGATCCAAATCCACTGTATCCCATCTGGAACTTCCAAGCCTAGCGCTCGATAGTGGTCGCCGACTCGCACCGACCACAATTCGCCGATCCGTTTTAGGTGTAGAGAAGGATGCCTAGAATTTTCTTTCAGGAGCGCGAAGTTCTTATTTGCCAAGTCGCGAGCGTCTTGAGGAAGGGTGCGGTATGCGGTCCAGAACCGTGACGAGGCGTAATGTTTCACAAAGTCTGGGAGTTGCCTTGCTTGAATTCAGCACGGGCTTCGGCAATTAGTGCGTCTAGCTTGCCGGCTTTGAGATCGGCCTCGATTTGCTCGTCCCACATGTGGGCATCGAACTCCAGGAACCACGCCCGGAATTGCGCCAAATCTTTGGGAGGAAGATTGGAAACCCGCTGTTCAAGCTGCTCAACTTCACTCATGAGTGGACCCTCATTGATATGCCATATTCTACATTAGTTGGTTGGATATCGGCTAGTGATTTTCTGCGAGCCTGTAGGTGGCGTAGGTCCAGTAAAATGCGGCCTGAGCAGACAGGGTGGGGGTGAAGGGTATGAGACTTTATCTGGAAGGGATTCGGGCAGCATGCACGAGATGAGGAAACTGGTCGATGAGGCTGATCGGATGTATGGGAAAAATCGCGAGGCTAGTCTAACATTCACGGTGAGGGACTTTCGCTGTGCTTGAGTACGTTTGACTCATACATCCGGCTCTACGTGATTGGTCAAACCATTTAGCTCGTTTACTTTCCTCCTCGCCGCTCAGTAGACTGGCTACATCACTCTTTATGAGTATCGAGAAACCAGTATCTGCTACATCAGCCGAATCTACTTCGATCGAACCCATTGATCAGGTTATCCGCTATCATGTCCAGACCAAACATCATTTCAATCGCTACGCCCGTTCCTTAGGGTATCTTGATTGGGCAAATCAACCGGATCCGTTTCGGCGGTTTGATGGGGCTCAGCTCATCTCTCTTCCATTGCTTCTGCCTGATGAAGAGCCGCTGTCGCCTGCCTACGACGCGATTTATGAACGAGGAGCCGTTCCCTGTCAGCCTGTCAGCTTGAGCACCTTGTCACGTTTCTTCGAATTCGCCCTTGCCCTATCAGCTTGGAAAAAGGCGGGAGAATCAGAATGGGCTCTGCGGAGTAACCCCTCGTCAGGTAATCTACATCCGACGGAAGGCTACATTGTTCTGCCACAGATTGATGGGCTCAGCTTGAAACCAGGTCTGTACCATTACGCGCCGAGGGAACATGGGTTGGAATTGCGCACGGAGTTTTCTGCAGAGCCAGTTGCTCGGTTGCTGGCTCCATTTCCTTCTGGCGCCTTTCTCCTCGGACTTACATCGGTTCATTGGCGCGAAGCCTGGAAATATGGTGAGCGAGCGTTTCGCTACTGCAACCACGATGTCGGTCATGCGATTGGTAGCACTCGAATTGCCGCCGCCACGCTCGGTTGGAACATGGCGTTGTTGGATGATGTGAATCAAGACACGGTGGCGATGTTACTCGGGACCGATCGCAAGGAAGACTTTGGAGAGGCTGAGCTAGAGCATCCGGACTGTTTGGCAGTGGTCTGGCCATCTGAAAACGTAAAGTGTGAAACGTCGTTCGTGAAGCGCGAGCATTCAGCAATGCCGTTGTTCATTGATTTGGCCATTGCGGAAGAATTGGCTAGCGGAACCTGGCATGGAAAGGCGAATCGGCTGAGCCATGAGCATGGGGTACATTGGGACATCATCGACGAGACAGCTGAGGCTTCATGGAAACGGCAGACCAATACACGGACGATTTGCCTATCTCCACAGCCTTTTTCTGAACCTGATACGCTTCACGCTTCACGAATGACGAGAGACATCCACCCGTCGGCTGGCCAGATCATTCGCCGGCGTCGAAGCGCCGTCGCGTTTGACGGCCAGACCTCGATTCCTGCAGCCACATTTTTTCGCATGATGCAGCGGGTCATGCCAGAAGCCGACCGTCCACAGTTTGAACGGCCAATGCCCTGGGATGGGTGGCCCTATGATCCAGCGATCCATCTCTTGATGTTTGTTCATCGTGTGGATGGGTTGACGCCTGGATTGTATTGCTTGGTACGGGATCACAAGAAACTCTCGTTCGTTCAGCAGGCCATGAACCCCGAACTCAACTGGACGATCGCGCCTGATTGTGTGGAAGGGCTTCCCCTGTATTGGCTACTCGAAGGCGATGCAAAAAAAATAGCGGCGCAGGTGAGTTGCCATCAGGATATTGCCGCCGACAGCGCCTTCTCCTTCGGCATGCTGGCTGAGTTTGAAGGGACCTTGCGGGAACGAGGTGCTTGGTGGTATCCACGCATGTTTTGGGAAGCGGGCTTGCTCGGACAGGTGTTGTACTTGGAGGCCGAGGCAGCGGGGGTTCGAGCAACGGGGATCGGTTGTTTTTTCGACGATCCAGTCCACGAAATCGTTGGTATTACGAATAGCGCTCTGCAATCGCTTTATCATTTCACGATCGGCGGACCGGTCGAAGATCGAAGACTGCAGACATTGGCGCCGTATCACCACGTGAAGCGCCTTTCGTGAAGCGGAAGAGGGTTCGGGCTGAACGTTTCATGTTTCGAGTTGCTCGTTTCACGTTCGAAAAGGACGGGAAACTCACGCAACCTGTAACCTCCACTTCTATTCTGGATGACGAGATGCGAGATACGGGCGACGAGATACGAACTACTGATTGAGCGTATGTTTAAGATCAAGAAGAAAAACGACAAGCCCAAGCGAACGGTGCTCTACAACATTGTCGAAGATTATTCTGAGTTTGATGCTCCCGGGAATGTGACCGTTTGTGCGATGACCGAGACGGAAGACCTCTCCACCCACGCCAAGATTCTTTCAGAAAGCTATGACGTGCCGACACAGACAATGACGACTTTGCTGACCGAAGGCGGAACGTATGTGTATCCAGCGGTCGGGGGTCTTCTTACACGAGGCTTGTTTGCGTGCCGGATTGATCCTTCCAGCCGAGCGCCGAAACAAACATGGACATTGGATCTCATGCAATTTGCGGAAGCCGAGCAAGTGGCTCGAATCAGAGCACTTCCCCTCCTGGATGCCGCCTTTGAGGTCTTTCGTAAAACATTGCCTGTTGAGCTGAAAGCCAAGCTTGAAGAGAAGAATTTGAGGTTGGACTATCGGACGTTGGATCGCGCCGTCGCCAAGGGCGGTGACATCAAGTATATCGATTTTCGCAAAGACTGGTCACCACATTTCAAGCGACTCTGCATTATGCCGGATGGACGGTTGGTTGAGACCGGCGGCGTGCAGGAATTTGCCGAGCTTCACGGCATCACCGTCGCTGAGGCCAAAGTATTGATCGAGCAGGGTGGCACGCTCGATGTGAATGGAGAGGTGTTGGCCTGTCAGATCGTGAACGGTCAGCCGGCAGTCGCGCGGTTCAGCGCGGAGAACTACGCGAAGGCGAAGGAGTTAGTCACGTTGAAGGGGGTGCATTTGATGGATGCGTTGAGTGACGTTGGGTACAGCGACCCGTCCATGATGCGCGGTCTGACTCGAAAAGAATTGACGGGCAAGCGATAATTAGGAGAAGTGGGTTCCCTGAGGTCGACGGAATCAAGCGACAGCGAGTTCTTCTTCCACCGCTTCAAGAAGCTTATTGATGTCGAACGGCTTTTCAAATGCACGACGGGCGCCGAAGAGTTTCGCGACATCCAAGAAGTTCTGGTCACCCTGAGCTCCGGTGATCGCGATCACTTTGGCGTCGAGATATTCTCGGGTGAGCTGAAGGGTCGCTTCCAGGCCGTCCGTCTCCGGCATCAACAAATCCATAATGACGAGATCGACCGGCTCCTGCTGATAGAGCGCGAGTCCTTTGCGCCCATCCTCTGCTTGGATCACGCGGTGTCCGGCCTTCTCGAGGACCTCTTTGAGGAGCCCTCGGATAGACGGTTCGTCATCAATGACTAAGATGGTTGCCATAGCTACTCTAAGAATGTTTGTTGATCATACCTAGGGAGCCTGACACTGTCTAGAAATAAAGGATATCTACTGTACCTGCAAACGATGAGTACATGATGGGGCCGATCAGCTCCGTCTATTCCTTTTCACAGCATGGCATTTCTGTCTCGTGTTCGATCCTCGGCGATCAAATTTTCCTCATCAACAGAATTCAACGTGTCACACCAAACGCCACAAGGGGAACGAATTTTGGGTTGACCGAGGTTCAGATTTTTGTTACAAGCGACAGACTTGGAACACCCACCGTGGTGAAATTTCCACGCTCATGTTGGAGGGTTTCCGTGGATAGTGCCGACCGGGCCAAATGGGCCTGGACTCGACGAGCATTTCTTCAGGCGTCTTTGGTAGGGACGCTCTTACTCAGTGGGCGGTTAGTTGGTCCACAACCGGTCCAGGCTCGTGAGCTGCCGGAGGGACGGATCACGTTAGTCAATGTGAGGACGGATGAACGGTTGGAGGTGACCTATCGCGACGAGGCGGGTAGGTATGATCTTGAAGCGCTTGACGACGTGAATTACCTGATGCGCTGTCATTACTCCGGTGAGGTTGGGGCCATCGACGTGCGCGTGTTGGAGCACGTGAATTTGGTGCAGAAAAAACTCGGGAGTAAGAAAGACATCCATTTCATTTCGGGTTTCCGGTCTCCCGAATACAATGCCATTCTCGTGCGGAAAGGTGGACACGCTGCCAGAAACAGCCTCCATATGCAGGGGCAGGCCATCGATCTCTTAATTCCGGGTGTCCATCCCAAAAAACTTCGCCAGACGGCACTGGAACTGCGATTTGGCGGGGTGGGTTTTTACCAACGTTCAAGGTTCATACATTTGGACTCCGGTCCCTTCCGGTTCTGGTAATCTCCTCTCTGCTGATCCCAATCACATCGTCAGTTCGCCGGACGTTATCATCTTCTGTTACAGACTGACCTGCGATCCGACGAATGGGATCCCAGATAAGACGACTCTAATTGCATTGCGCCGATGGTCTCTGGATAATGCCGAGACAGCTCAGCGCATCATGCGCTCATGCAAGGAGTAAAAAGATCCACTCATGTCGACAGCGAGTCTAGCGCTTCTCATTTTCGGCGTTTGCTACTTGGTCATCATGACCGAGCGAATCCATAAGACCATCGTGGCGTTGAGCGGTGCCGCCTTAATGATCGCCTTCGGCGTGGTCTCGCAAGACGAGGCGTTTTATTCTCACGAGTTCGGTGTGGACTACAATGTCGTGTTTCTGTTGATTGGGATGATGGTCATCGTCAACATCATCAGAGAGACGGGCTTGTTCGAGGTCCTGGCGATTTGGGCTGCGAAACGGGCCAAGGCCAAGCCGTTCCGCTTGATGGTTTTGCTGGCGATCTTGACTGCCGTGTTGTCGGCCATGCTCGACAATGTCACCACAGTCTTGCTGATGGCGCCGGTGACGCTGTCCATCAGCAAACGCTTGGAGCTGAACCCCATTTCGTTTCTTCTCTGCGAAGCGTTGTCGTCCAATATCGGTGGAACAGCGACGCTCGTCGGCGATCCGCCAAACATCATGATCGCCAGCAAAGCGGAGCTGGGGTACTTGGAGTTTTTGTCAGTCCTGGGACCCATCGCGGTGCTGATCATGGCGGTATTTCTTGGAGTGATGTGGATGCTCTTCGGTCGAAAGATGTCGGTGGCTCCGCACCTTCGTGAAGCGGTCATGACGCTCAATCCGAAAGATGCGATTCGCGACCGCGGATTACTGCGGCGCTGTCTGTGGGCGCTGGGGGGCGTCAATCTCGGGTTTGCGTTTCATTCTTTCGTCCACCTTGAGCCGGCGACGGTTGCGTTACTGGGGGCGAGCGCCTTCATGCTGCTGGGTCATGCGCGGGGACGATCGAATGAAACCGAAGAGATGAAATACTTGGCGGACGTCGAGTGGAAAACGATCTTCTTCTTCATCGGTCTCTTCATTTTGGTGGGAGGTCTCGTGAAGATCGGGGCGATCAGATATCTCGCAGAACGGCTCGTCAATATTACGGAGGGCAACATGGCCGGAGCGACGCTCGCCGTGCTGGTCGGTTCGGCCGTGCTGTCGGCCTTTGTGGACAACATCCCCTATGTGGCCGCGATGAATCCTCTAATCGTCGACCTGGCCCGTTCTCTGCACCCGGATGTTGCAGACTATACGGCGTTGGTCCATCAACCAGATATCATTCCCCTGTGGTGGGCGCTGGCGTTGGGAGCTTGTTTGGGTGGAAACGGCACGATCATCGGGGCCAGTGCGAACGTGGTGATCGTGGACATTGCACGTAAGTCTGGATATCACATCTCATTTTGGCAGTTCTTCAGGTTGGGCTTTCCCGTCATGATCGGGTCCGTCGCGATTAGCGCGGTCTATCTCTGGCTCCTGTTTCTTCGGTAAGTCGGCCGTACTGAGAACCTGCCGCAACACCTAGACTTTCGCAAGCAACCCTATCAAGTCTGTAATTCCCTTGGGCTGAGATGGTAATTGACCGTCTGAATGGGATGGGGATTTGAGGCCGTTAATGGTGGTGTGCCAAGGTATGTGCTTCGGGGTGCGTCTCAGCCAACTTTCGCAGGTCACAATGGATGTCGTCGGGATCGCAACACTCGGTCTCCAGTTGAATGGTCATATGTTTGATGCCGAAGTCCGTAGTGATCCGGTTCTGGATCAGTTGCAGCAACTCTAGAGGGGTGCAATGGCGTTCGATCATGACATGGCTGGTCAGCATGATGAGGCGAGGCTCGACTGCCCAGATGTGAAGATCATGCACGTTTTTAACGCCAGGAATTGATTCGATGGTCGCAGCGACGTGAGGGACACTGATGCCCGGTGGAGTCGATTCCAATAGGACATCCATCGACTCTTTAAAGATCGGCCAGGCTCCTCGGAGAATGACCCCGACGATCAGTAAGCTGATGAGTGGATCGAGGACGGTCCATCCTGTGAGAAGAATCGCTCCGCCGCTGACGATGACGCCGAGCGACACCCAGGCATCTCCCAACATGTGCCAGAACGCGCTTCTGATGTTCAAATCGTCTTTGGCACCATGTTTGAGTAGCAGGGCGATCCCAAGATTTGCCACGAAACTGACGGCTGCCACGGCCATGACCCACCAACCATCGACAGGGACTGGGGCCAGCAGACGTTGGACTCCGACAATCGCGATGCCGAGCGCAGTCAACAGCAGAATGAAACTGTTCAGAAACGCGGCAAGGATTCCGGCGCGATGGTAGCCGAAGGTTCGAGTCTCCGAAGCTGGACGCGCCGTAAGGAGATGAGCATAGAGGGCGAGGAAAAGCGAGCCCTGATCGACGAGGTTGTGGCTTGCGTCGCTCATCAGGCCGATACTGTTGAGGACCCAACCTCCGACGAACTCCGCTGCGATGATGACCGCATTGATAGCGAGGGCTAGTTGGAGGCGAGAACGCAGATGCTCAAATGAGGCAAGACCGGTCATAGTTATAGTGTCGCATGGGCATCCAATCACGGCAAGCGTTGGAGGAATGAATGGTGAGGTAATTGTCGGTTAGCCGGCCAAGAGAGGGAGGGTCTTCCTGACACGCGCGGGACTCAGACTGCCTGAGCGAAGACGACAATCACCATTCGGCTCGATCAACAAGTGCTAAAGTGGTTCAAGGCAAAAGGACCCGGGTCTGAGGAGCGAATCGATGCTTTCCTCAGAGCCTATATGAAAGCGCACAAGCCATTTTGAGATCGAAGGCAGACCCGAAACCCTCTGTGCCAATATGAGTGGGACACGTTGCCTCTCTTCAATTAGAGTAGAGGGTGGAGGAGACGCCCCCCATCATGCATGCTGAGAAGAAACGCGAGAGTCGAGGAGTTGAAGGCGCTCGCCAGGCGACGGCGAGGCCC
>JBGSIO010000028.1:0-19221 GCA_041742455.1 Nitrospira sp.
CTCCTCCTTCAGATACCACCTCAGGAGCATCCGACGGGGAGTGCCGCATGCGTCGGTGTTCTTCGAAGACCGGTGGCGAGATCGTTTGGACCATCCTCCTCTCACCGGAGGCCGCACACCGCTTTTTTCAACAGCCCCATGCAGATCAGTTGCCTACACTGCCCAAGACCGCGTAGGCATCATGGCGTGAAGCACCATCGGAACGCGGTGCTTTGGGATGGCTCATTGGGACTCTGAGTGGATCAAACGATTCGGCTTGCTTGGCCCCTCAACGGTTTGGCAGGCATTGGAAAAGCTGGCTGAAGAAGCAGCGAGTGAAACCGGAAGTAGGCCGTTTCAGAAGAGGCTGCCCCAAAGTGAGGCAATCGGTTTAACCAAGTAGCTACTCTACGAGAAATTACATTATATACGAGAAAGTTGGTTCGGATTTGTGTGTACTCGTCCCAGCCTACTGAGGCATCAAAGCAATTGAAAACTCCGGGTTGACCGTTCAATGAAAGGCCGTCACGGAGAAGGTATAAAGGTATATTGGTGAATGGTAAGATCGATGAGGCGTCAGTCAGTGTCAGACATGAATGTGATGACCAGAGCGTCCTTACACAAAATGAGGCGCCGGTTTTTGGGCTGGTGGTAGTTGGGGGTGCTTATTCATCCAGGCTTCTCGAGACATCTCCTAAGCGTTTGGCGGTGGCATAGTGACGGATCGCATCACGTCGCCGCCCCAGCTGTTCGTACAAGGCGGCCAGATTACAATGCGCTTCCCGAAAATCAGGCGCCCGCCGGAGTGCCTCCGCATAGGCACCCAGGGCACCGCTTTTATCCTGTCGATCCTCGAGTACCACCCCAAGGTTAAAATGCGCGAGAGCTGAGTCTGGTCCAACGTGCACCGCACGACGGTAACAGATTTCAGCTTCTTCGAGATCCCCGGCGTTATAGTGCAGCAGACCCAGATTCAGATGAGCCTCCACAAAACTCGGCTGTAATCGAAGGGCCTCCTGATAGGCCCGCCGGGCCTCGTACGGCGAGTCTGTCTGAAGGGCCATGGCTCGTTCAAACCACGTCAGAGCGGTCTCGGCTCGTGAGGGCTGCGCTCGGCGTGGCGCCTTGAGCCTCGCTGGCTCGAGGATCTGCTTTGTCTCGAAGTTGAGGAGGAATTGGCCCGAATCTGGTTGCCAGCGGGATCGCCCGTCCCAGACGACCACCCGCTTGCCGGACGCATAAATGTTCAGGCTCGACATGCCCTGTCCCTCCCCCAGCTGTTGCTGGAGGGACAACAGGACGGTGCGGATCCGTCGCACAGAGACTCCCCCTTCCTTGAGGCCTTGGGCCGTGCGGAGAAGGACGAGATCTTGAAAGGAGTACAGGCCGGGGGATCTGGGGGTCACGCGAAGCAGCGCGGCACGAAGGCATGATCGCAGGCCGGACTCACTCACCCGCAAGATACGGCGAAGGTCGGCGGCGGTAAATTCGGCAGTCATCGTCTCCCAGCATTCGCCTTCTTCGGGGCCGCGTGGGGCACGTGCGCCAAGATGGGGCGCGACCGAGCGCCCTTCCGCCGCACCGTCTGGGCGACGCTGTCTTTCAGCCGTTGCATCAAATCCACCACCCCAGTCGAGGGCTTGGGGGCTTTGGCGCTGAGCTTCAGCATCTTACCTTTGGATTTTTGCTCGATCAGGTCCAAGACCCGTTGCCGATACTCATCATGATACGCTTTGGCGTCAAACGTGTTGCTGGAGATGGACTCGATCAATTGGGTCGCCAGCTTCATTTCCGCGACGCCCGGTTTTTTATCACTCCGAGGCCTTACCTCCAACTCCCGAATTTCATCGTGGTAGTGCATGCGATGGAGCAGTAACCGGCCTTGCATGGAACGAATGACGTGCAGACTCTCTTTCCCCCGCCAGACGAATTTGGCCAAGGCCACACGCTCCATGGTCTCCATGGCCTGCGCGAGGAGAAGATAGGCCTTCTCCCCTTGTTTGTCTGCGACGAGATAGTAGGTGTTCTCATAATAGATCGGGTCGACGGCACTCAAGGGCACAAATTCGAGGATGTGCATGGCATCGGACTCCGACGCTTCCAGTTGATTCAATTCATCCTGACTGATGCGGATATGCTGGTCCTTCCCGATGTCATACCCCTTCACAAGATCATCATAGGTAACCTCGCGCTGGCAGACTGGGCAAAACCGTTGCTGCTTAATACGGCTGCCGCACGCCGCATGCAACTGGTTGAAATGAATATCCTGTTCATCAATGGCGGAATAAATCCCCACCGGAATCGTCACGAGGCCGAATGAGATGTGGGCCGTTTCGAGTTTGCGCGCCATGATCTGGTCTCTCCACCGCAGTCATGTGACTTCATTGTAAGAGCAGAACCGCGTGCCAGTACTGGGGAATCCCCTAGCTTCGAGGAAACCAGACTAGGGCGGTAAGCTGGAGACCTCCCTCGAGGTGGCTCACTGGCGAGCAGAGCCCTACAACAAGATTGTGGATGAGCTGGCAGACCTACAGATTGAATGCGGTAGCGTTGAATACAGCAATCAACCAGGCTAGCGAGACCAGCATATGCCCTGGTCAACAACCGAGTAGAGGGCAATGCGCCATAGGTTTTAGGAATTACCCCTAGCACCACTTCGGACAACCTAACTCCACAAGAAACAACCAATCAGGATTCCCCCGATAAGGGAGAGACCGGGTCAGGCTGTCCTGTCCTGGTAGCAGGGATCAAGATTCGGAGCTGAACCCGCTGATTCAGCGTCCCCCCGATCACCTCCCGCAGGACACTTAGCATGAGCGATCCTCTGCAACAAAGTGGGGATCTGTGATACGCCAGATCATCATGGATCATCGGAGGCCAGGGTGTTTCGGCACCACAGCGTTCGTTAAAGAGAGGCTCGCAATCGCACCCGATTCACGTGCCCCCTTCTTCAAAGGGTGTGGGACGAGAAACCCTATCCCGAGAGCTGACGGGTACGCTGGAAGCGTTACAGTTGAGGCGGCAGCAAGAGGCCGCCACAGAGGGCAAGGAGCCATCCCAGTGGGTATTTTGTGATGCGCATGGGAAACCGTTGCATCAGAATTGGATCCGTTTGCAGTTCTTCAAGCTCTTGAAAAGGGCCGGAGTGCGGCAAGTCCGTTTCCATGAGCTCCGCCATAGCTTCGCGTCGTTACTGCTCCAGAACGGTGAAAGTCCTGTCTACGTAAAGGATCAGATGGGTCACAGTTCAATCCAAGTCACGGTGGACCTGTACGGTCATTTGATTCCGGGCGGGAATACCCAGGCCGTGGACCGACTCGATACACCCATGCTAACGGCCAATTCTGCAACCTCCGCGCAACCGGCACCAGCTTTTATCAGACCAACATCTTCAGATCAATTGATCCCACAAGAAGTTATGACGAGAGGGCATGGGGTGGATGACGGGTTTCGAACCCGCGACCTCCGGATCCACAATCCGGCGCTCTAACCAACTGAGCTACACCCACCACGAGGGAATTGAAGAATCGTGATCTTAACAAAGGCTGATTGTCGCCGCAACCGACTTGCGTCACCCTCTGGCATCGAAAGCAGCTTGCATTTCTGCCAGAATGGCGGCGACGGTCGCCGACGGGTCGTCTGCATCGCGAATGGGCCGCCCGATCACCAGATAGTCCGCACCAGACGCGATCGTTTGCGTGGGAGTGGTCGCCCTGGCATGATCATCGACTCCTTTGCCGGTCGGCCGGACCCCCGGCGTCACAATTGTGAAACGCGATCCGACCTTCTGCCGGATAGCCGAAGCTTCTTCACCGGATGCCACAACGCCATCGCAGCCCACTTCCGAGGCCAGCAATGCCCTAGCGGTGACGAGGTCTTGGACCGTCCGCTGGATCCCCATTTCTCGGAGATCCTGCCCATCGAAATTCGTGAGCACCGTCACAGCGAGCAGCTTGAGCGATGAGCCCTCCCGCCCTTGCACCGCAGCTGTGAGCGCCTTACGATTCGCATGGATGGTTAAGAAATCCACTCCCATCGCCGCAACCCGGCTCGTTGCTCGACGGACCGTCTCCTCGATATCGAGAAACTTCAGGTCCAGAAACACTCGCATGCCCCGCTCAACAATCCGCTTGATCATGTCGGGACCTGCTGCGGTATAGAGCTCAAGGCCGACTTTGACAAAGGAGATGTGTCCTTGAAGCCGGTCCAACAGCCCATCCGCTTCAGACGTGGAAGGCACATCCAACGCAAAGATCAGTCGGTCACGTGCTGCAATCTTCACCATCCCGTGCTCCTTCTTCAGGCCGATCCTTGACGATCGGCAAAGCCTTATGGTACAAGTCAACTCTTTTTTACAGGAGTATTCAATGCCTCAGACTCACAAATCGACCATCCGACGCGCTCGCCAAACTGAGCGACGACATGAGCGAAATCAGGCCACCGTTAACGCGGTGAAGACGCTCATCAAGAAAGTCCAGTCCGCCGTAGACGGGAAAAAGACGGATGAAGCCAAGGCCAATCTGCAAGCAGCCACTTCGGCGATTGGGAAAGCTGTCTCGAAAGGCGTACTTCATCGGAATACCGCATCCCGCCGGATTTCTCGTCTGACGCATCGTGTCAACGCGCTGTCGGGTTCCGGCTCCTAATCGTTCGAACGTTCGACACTACACGTGTGAGCGCTCGTTTCGGTGGAGCCTGGGATAACGTAGGTGCTGTGCGGTTCCAGCTCACGTTCTGCTCACAAAGTTTCAACAGCAGGCCTTCCAACACCATTCGGGGACGACTGCCACTCCCTCCTTTGAGCTTGGCATCAGTGTCGAGAAAAAGCCGCAGTGTTTGCTGTAGATGCGCCTCAGAAAACCGATCGAGAAAGGGGCGCACCTTCCGTGGATCCATGCGCAAACTCCTGGCTGCTTCCCCTTCCCGACCACCATTGGCCAGCAACTCTTGGACTTTCCAGAGTCGTCGATACTGCCACACGAGAGATCCAAGAATGCGCAGAGGAGCTTCCCCAGCTTCCAGGTTGCGCGCTAAGATCGAGAGGACTCGTCCTCGATCACCCTCAGCGATGGCCAACGTCAAATCAAATACGGACGCGCCAGGATCGACCCCACGGAGCAGGTGAACATCGGCAACCGTGACTGAACGATCGGACGGCACGTACGAAGCCAGCTTCTCCAATTCTCGTCGTAATCCATAGAGGGATGCTCCGCACGATTCTTGTAGTACTTGCGCCACACGGTCCTCTAGCTGCAACCCCACCCGTTCTGCTTCTCGCGTAATCCAGGGAGGCAACTGAGCCTCACGGAGCGGCGAACAATCGACGATAACCGCTGCCCGCGTCAGGGCCTGGGAGAATTTCAGTCGGCCATCTAACTTCGGGCTTACAAATACCAGCGTCGTGGACTCCACCGGATTCTGCACACAGTCGAGCAGCAGATCACCGTCCCGAGCCGTCAGTTTCTCCGCCGACTTCACCACGACCAGCCGACGTGAGGCGAAAACAGGGACGGCTGCCACGCTGTTTTGAATATCGCTTCCGCTCGCTTCATCGCCATAAAATAGTTGATAATTAAATTCATCTCCGTCACTCCCAAGCACCGCGCGCTTAAGAGCCGCAATCGCATGATCCCTCAGCAAGTCTTCTTCCCCAACGACAAGATAGAGAGATCTCGGCGCCTGCTGTTTGAGCGCCGCCTCGAGTTGCACATGATTTACCGACGAGGCCATTGACCAACACCTATCATGCTATTGAGGCTCAAGATCAGGCACGGGCGCTTGTTTCGTCAGCGCACCGGTCTCGAGCTGTAACAGAAATCGCGCCGCCAGGTCGGCTGCCACAAAACGACCCGCCTGCTCCACCGCCCGGTTTTGCAGCGCGCGATTGAATTGGAGGTCGGGCGTCACAAAGAACTCCGACGCTCCTTTTGCCAGCTGTCTCCAGACCACTTTCCTGGATCGAACGTCTTCGACCTGAACCAAGACGACCACCTCAGTCCGACTTTCTAACGTCGCCGTTTGAGAAAAACTGAGCGTCGGCACGATGACCGACAGGATCTGCCCGGTGAGCACAAGATCCGCGGCTTCGGATTCGGGAACGACCCGCGCTCCACTCCCGGCAGAAAATTCATCACGAAAGTAATTGGTGTATCGCATTTCGAGATTCGGCTCGAAGCTGTTATTGAGCAACGTCCGGATGATGAGGCGTGGTGACGGTTCATTCGAGGTCGAGGCAGCAGCCCCTCCGATTGTCGGGCCGGCTCCGTCGACCCTGAACTGATAGCCGCACGCGACGAGTGTCGAAGCCATGAGTGCTGAGATGAAAGTGCTGAAGATAAAAACGAACGGCTCGCTTCGCTCATGATTCCCACTCTTCTCAACACTCAGCACTCAGCACTCCTAGACGACAAAGTTGAACAGCTTCTTATCAACGTAGATCACTTTCTTCGGCTCCTTGCCCTGCAGCCACTCTGCCGCTTCCGTACGGGCCAGCCGTTCAATATCTTCGCGCACGGCCTCGGTCGGCACCTCGATTTTTGCCCGGAGCCTCCCATTGACTTGAATAGGTATGGTCATGTGTTCGCTCACCGTCATGGCGGGATCGAACATCGGCCACGGCTGTTGCGAGACACTGGGGTGATGTCCGAGCAAGCTCCAGAGCTCCTCGGCGAGGTGCGGCGCAAACGGTGAGAGCAGCAACACAAACGGCTCGATCACGGCTCGCGGTCGCGCCTGGGCTTTCGTCATCTCGTTGGTGAAGATCATCATCTGGGAGATCGCCGTGTTGAAACGCAAGGCCTCAATGTCCTCCGTCACCTTCTTGATCGTCTGATGGAGCAACCGCTGGTGGTCGAGGCTGGGCGCGGTCGAGACAATGGAGCTGGACAGTCGACCTTGCTCGTCGACCATCACCCGCCAGACTCGGTCCAAGAACCGCGTCACTCCTTCCACTCCTCTCGTGCTCCATGGTTTCATCGCCTCGAGCGGTCCCATGAACATTTCGTAGAGTCGCACGGCATCCGCGCCGAACTGGTCGATCATCTCGTCTGGGTTGACCACGTTCCCGCGCGATTTCGACATCTTCTGATTATCTTCGCCCAGCACAATACCCTGGTGCACCAACTTCGTGAATGGCTCGGGTGTGCTCGTCACACCGATGTCAAACAAGACCTTGTGCCAGAACCGTGCATACAGGAGATGCAGAACCGCATGCTCGCTGCCGCCGATATAGAGATCCACGGGCATCCAATAGCGTTCTTTCGTTGAGTCGACCAAGTGGGTCGAGTTTTGGGGATCGATGAATCTCAGGTAATACCAGCAAGAACCGGCCCACTGCGGCATGGTATTCGTTTCTCGTCTTGCCGGTTTGTTCGTGACAGGATCGGTCGTCGTCAGCCACTCGGTCAAGTTCGCTAATGGGCTTTCGCCTGTCCCCGATGGCTTAAAGTTGTGGGTCTCTGGCAACACAAGAGGCAGCCGCTCTTCCGGAAGCGGGCGCACGTTCCCGTCCACCCACACGATTGGGAACGGTTCACCCCAATACCGCTGCCTGGCAAACAGCCAGTCGCGTAGTTTGTAATTAACCGCCCGCGTGCCCCTGCCTAGTTTTTCCAGCCACTTGGTGATTTTTGGAATGGCCTTATCCGGCGTGAGCCCGTTGATCGAAAAGGTGTCATCACTCGTCGCTGAATTTACCACCGTCCCGCGATTCGTCTCGGTGAAAGCGGTTTCTTGGACGTTACCCCCGGCAATGACCTCTCGAATCGGAAGCGCATATCGTCGCGCGAAGGCCCAGTCCCGTTCGTCATGGGCAGGCACGGCCATGATCGCGCCGGTCCCGTAGCTCATCAGGACATAATCCGCGATCCAGATCGGCAACCGTTCTCCGTTCACGGGATTGATGGCATAGCCGCCGGTAAACACGCCGGTCTTTTCTTTTTCCAGCTCCTGCCGTTGTAAATCACTTTTCTTCGCCGACGCCTCACGGTAGGTCTGAACGGCAGTTTTCTGCTTGTCACTCACGACTACATCAATGAGCGGATGCTCCGGCGCAAGAACCATATAAGTCGCACCAAATAACGTATCCGGCCTGGTCGTGAATATGCGGATCGTGCCCTTCCGATCAGCCAGCGCGAAGTCTACTTCCGCGCCGATCGACCGGCCGATCCAATTTTTCTGCATTTCCAACGTACTGGTGGGCCAATCGACCAACTTCAAGTCTTCCAGCAATCGATCGGCATAGGCGGTGATCTTCAGCACCCATTGACGCATCGGCTTGCGAACCACGTCGAAGCCGCCGACTTCACTCTTACCGTCGATGATTTCTTCATTTGCCAGCACCGTGCTGAGCGCTGGACACCAGTTCACGGGAACTTCCGCCACATAGGCCAATCCTCGCTCAAAGAGTTTCAGGAAAATCCATTGTGTCCAACGATAGTACTGGGGGTCGGTGGTGCTGAGTTCTCGCTCCCAGTCATACGAGAGCCCGACGCGCTTCATCTGACGCTTAAAGGTGGCAATGTTTTCGGCAGTCGTCTTCACCGGATGAATTCCGGTTTTCACGGCATACTGTTCAGCCGGTAGACCGAATGCGTCCCAGCCCATCGGATGCAGCACATTGAACCCCCGCATCCGTTTATACCGTGAGACAATATCGGTGGCGGTGTATCCTTCCAGATGGCCGACGTGGAGCCCAGAACCGGACGGATAGGGAAACATATCGAGGCAGTAAAATTTCGGCTTCGAAAAATCATCGCAGGCTTTGAATGGGCGGTGCTGCTCCCAATAGGCCTGCCACTTCAATTCAATAGCGTGATGGTCGTAGGTCTTACTCATGGTTCAGAGGAATATGATGGACGGGCTCACATACCCGCACAAGGACTGGGAACTCTATCACAGACTGTATGGGGCAACAAGAATCGGGAATGCCTCTCGGTGTGTGTACCGGCCAGCTTGTCTGAACCGCGGTCAGCCGGCGAGTGTTCGAGCAGATCTAGAAGTAGTACCCAACCCCAAAGACAAAATGGTGGAGTTGTGAGAGTGCATTGATGCCGAAGTGATTCACATTGGCTTGCCCGGCCAGATCGATGCGACCGTAGTTGTATTTCCATTCGCCGAACACTGAGATATGTCCCGTCAGCCGATATCGAAGACCGACCTGGGTGTTAAGGCCATATCACGTGTTCGACTGCGAGTAGTTCGCCGGACTACCTGAGGCGGTGAGTTGTTCCTGATGGAGAAAGAACACTGCCGGACCGACTCCGGCGTAAGGTTCGAACGCTCCGGCTCGATACCGCACCATGACGAGAGGCGATACCACTACGATTCGGTTGGTCGCGCCCGTTCGTCCTGCTGAATCGTGCCGATCCCAGTGGCATTCAGAGTGAGACGCTGTGCGGGCCGATGGGGAGTGGTGACAAAGGCCTCAAGCTCCACACCTAGCCAAGGTATGGAATTGAAGTAATGTCCGATCTTGGCGCCATACATGATCGAGCTGTTCAACTGAACGTTCGAAATGGAAGTTCCCTCAGGAAGGCCTACGAAACTTGGGTCCTTCACCCGCCCACGTACCGTATCCGGAGCGAGAGTCGCTCCAACCATGCCGGAGACATAGGTCTCGGCAAGAGCTGGAAGAGCCGAGACAACGCCGAAGGCCATTGTGATACAGAGAACCATGCTCTTGGACCGTTGTAGAGCATCCCCAACGTTCGTGCTCATCGAGTTATCTCCTTGGATGCCCAAGTGAATGACCGCTTGCAGACTAGGGCATCAGCAGGCATCCTGACTTTTCTGCAAAGGTTGAGGGAGATACCGCGAAGGGGATATGGGACTGTACGCGACTCAGATCTTTCCTCGACTGATGGATTGGGTGATGGCTCGACCGGCATTCTCGCAGCTGCGAGAATCGCTGTTGAAGCCGGCTTCTGGAGCGGTACTGGAGATCGGCTTCGGTACAGGTCTCAACCTCTGCCATTACCCAGCCACGATCACTCGCCTTTCGATCGTTGATCCGGCGCTTCTGCTCCCAATGAAGGTCACTCACCGCATGGCTGCAGCGCCGTATCCGATCCAGACCGTCCAGGTCACGGCGGAACAACTGCCATTTTCTGACAGAGAATTCGATACCGTCGTCAGCACCTGGACGCTGTGCACCATTCCCAATGCAGTGCGCGCGCTGCGAGAAGTGGAACGGGTTCTCAAGCCGGGGGGTAGATTTCTATTCTTGGAGCATGGCCGGAGCGATGACCACAAGATCGCTATGTGGCAGGACCGGTTGAACCCCATTCAGAATGTGATCGGGTGTGGGTGCAATCTCAACCGGCAGATCGATCAGCTGATCATCCAAGCCGGCCTCACGATCGTTCACCTTGATCGATTCAGCATGCCGAGCGTACCAAGATTAGCCGGTGAGATGTATCGAGGCACGGCGGTCAAGAAGAATTAGGCTGGTGGACGTCCGTTCATAAGCCGCGAAAACCCCGTGATGGAAAGAAACTGAGGGAGCGGAGCTGGCGGCAGTTTCGAACTCGACTTGGCGCTGTGAACCAAATACGCCACCCCAAATGCTTTCGCAGCCATGAGACAGCCTTCGTCGTCATCCATGAACAACGAGCGCGCCGGATCAAAGTTCAGCAATCGCTGGCAGTTCGGCCAATACTCTGGTCGCATCTTGAGATAACCGACCTCAAACGCATCCACAATCCGATCTACATACCGATCCAAACCGGTCTTGGCAACTTTGACCGACACTCCGGCTTCATGGGCATTCGTCACAATAGTGACGCGTTTCCCTAGCTTCCGGAGGAAACATAGAAACTCCTCTGCACCGGACAGAAATCCGATCATGTGATTGAGCTCTTTGTGCATGGCCACCACATCGATACCGACCTGCTTCGTCCAGTAGTCCAGATCCGTCCAGGCTAATTCGCCTTCAACTGACTGGTACATCGCCATGAGGCGATGTCGAGCCTCCTCAAATGAGAGGCCGTGAAGCGTTGCATATCGACGTGGTAATTCTTCCTCGAAAAAGAAGTTATCGAAATGGCGGTCGAGCAGCGTACCGTCCATATCAAGCAACACATCGTCAATGTGGGACCAATCGGGAGCGTGCTGAGCCATCGCGCCAAGTATAGCCGAACGACCGGCAGGAAGACGAGGCGAGTTGTGTTTGAGAAAAATCCTATGTTACGGTCCTGCGGATCATGCCGCGCGTAAAATCAAATCCCCAACAGGAACCGACCTTGCCGGTGTTGCCACAAGAAGGCGGCCCGCCTCCGCTCGTCGCCATCATCGGCAGACCGAACGTGGGAAAGTCGACATTATTCAATAAGATCCTCGGACAGAAGATTGCCATTGTGGATGACGTCCCTGGTGTGACCCGCGACCGCAACTATGCCGACGCCACCTACCGCAATCGAAAGTTTCGGCTGGTCGATACGGGGGGGCTCGATCTCTCCGCATCAGACAGCATGTTGACCTTGATCCGACGACAGTCGGAACTGGCGATTGCCGAGGCCGATATCCTCATCGCACTCCTGGACGGACGTTCCGGTTTGACCCCCCCGGACCATGAAGTTGTGCGGCTTCTGCGTGGCGTCACGAAGCCGCTCTTCTATACCATCAACAAGATCGACACACCAAAATCAGAGCCCTTGCTCGCCGACTTCTACCAATTGGGCACCGACCAGCTCTACCCTGTGTCCGCCGAACATGGCCTCGGGGTTGCTGAGTTGTTGGATGCCATTTATCCACTCCTTCCGTCGGTGGACGAATCCGATCAGCTGCAACAACTGCCCCGCATTGCCGTTGTGGGACGCCCGAACGTCGGTAAGTCCACGCTCGTGAACGCGCTGCTGGGTGAAGAACGGGTCGTCGTCAGCAATATTCCGGGAACGACACGCGATCCCATCGACTCACTGGTCACCTACCAGGATCAACGTTACATCTTCACTGACACAGCGGGCATCAGAAGGCGTGGTAAGGTCGATCGCGGGGTGGAAGGCTACAGTGTACTCCGTTCTCTCCGTGCCATCGGTCGGTCAGACATTGGGGTCCTGCTCTTGGATGGCGTGGAAGGCGTCACAGAACAAGATACCAAGATTGCCGGAGCAATTCTCAAGCAAGGACGCGCCTGCATTCTGTTGATCAACAAATGGGACTTGCGCGCCGGGGATGAGAAGGCTCGGGAAGAGTACGAACTCGAGTTCCGCCGTCGATTTCCTTTTCTGACATGGGCTCCGATCCTGTATGGCTCTGCCATCAAACCCGAATCCCTTCGCCGTCTGTTCCCCCTTCTCAACGACGTGCATACCATGTTTACCAAACGCATCCCTACTGGAACATTGAATACCTGGCTGCAGAAGATTCTGGCTATCCATCCATTACCGGCTCGTAAACATAAGCCGTCGGCGATGACGAAAGCGGCCTTTATCACCCAGGTGGCCACCAAACCACCGGTCTTCGCCTTGTTTGTCGGTCATCCAGATGACATCACGCCCGCATATCTCCGGTACTTGGAGAATCAACTGCGTGAGTCATACGGGTTCACCGGCACACCGCTCCGTCTTCTCGTTAGGAAAAAATAGATGCCCCACCTCACGCAGCCGGCGAAGTTCCACCGACCTTCTTTCGAAACGTTCTTTCGGGTTGACTCCACAGTAGGCACATGTTATTCGCATAATTGAGTATGGTTTGAGCAATCACCATCACCAATCGGTGAAGCTACCAACCAGATTTGACATTCTTGATGGCAATGATTCGACGGTCACCGATCCTCCGAATAATCAGCACTCTCTTCCTCGTGGGAACACTGGTTACCGGAACCACGAGCTGGGCAGAGGAGAGAGTCTTTCCGGATCCATTTAACCCAGCACCTGGACAAGCCGGGGCCGAACTCCAGCTACCACCTGATCCAGAAACATCCGCTCACCCGGACTCATCTTCTTCCGAAGTTGAGCCACCACGTGAGCTGGAGATCCCTGACCACACAGAAGAATCGCCCGAACCGGACTCCTCAGTTGAACCCGACGCAACAGTGGAACTTGAGCCCGAGCCTACTGTTCCCATCAGTGAGGCCAACCCCTCGATCATGCTGACAGGGCGCGTCTGGCGAGCAAAGCCAGGTATCGTCTTCCTCAAAACACCGGTCGGGCTCTTGTCATTGAGTTCGAAAACCACGCTCAAGACCATACCGGCTTCACAGGAAGTGTCCTTTGTGATCCACGACGACCATCTGGTGGTCGATCTCGTGAAACGAATGGATGGGACGCTCGTCCATCGCTACCTTAGTGGGCCGTTCAAGCGAAGCGATGAAGATGACACGCAGCTGCTCGGATGGACGCCGGAGGGCGAACAGATCTTCCACATGGGCAACCATGTGCGAGCTTTCTCAAACCGGAAGGATGGGGACTCCATCACCATCGAGGTTGACGATACCAACACCGTCATCGGTGTCCATGATCTTCAGTTCGACCTTCAGATCGGGCAGATCGCAACCCGCGGATCCCAAGCCCACCTCTTGTTGACCGGCACCATCGCCAAACTCAAATCTAATTTTATTTTCTTCCGGACTCCGATCGGCATCGTCAATGTCAACGCCAAGATCGGCATCAAGAATGCCAAAGTTGGGCAGACGATGACCTTGCGCATGCATGACCACTACGTCATAGCCGATCTCTTCCGCTCAAACGACTCCGTTCCGGACCGGCGATTCGTGACTGGCCCTTTAGAATTCGCGACCCCGGATCGGGCAAGTGTCAGGCTCTGGACGCCAGAAGGTGAACAGATCTACCCGACGGATCTGGGGACAGGCACGCTGAACGGCACGAGGGAAGGAACACCGATCACGGTTGAACTCAATGGGCAAGGCGACGTCGTCGGATTCCACCGGATTAAGTAGTTCCAGGGTGCCAACCTTCGTCTTGACTCTCTTTTCGATCCCCCCGTAGACTCCTCAGTCTATGCGCGCAACTGACACGAATTGTCGTCCTCCCGCTTCGTCCACGACTCCTTCACAAACCGTGAAGGCATTTGATAAACTTTATAGAGATCATGTGGACCTGATTTACCGATTCGCGCATCGCTTGTGCGGTGAGCCGGAAGCCGCAAAAGATTTGGTGCAGGACACGTTTCTGAATGCCTACCGAGGCTTTGAGAGATTCCGCGGTGACGCTCAAATTTCAACATGGCTGTATACCATCGCCTCGCGGGCCTGCTTGCGCATGAGGCGAAGACGAAAGGGAGCTCCGGATCGGGAACTATCCCTTGAGGAATTCATCCCCACGTCTGACGGCGAATTCCGCCTCCAGATTCCGATCGATGGCCTCAGTCCCGAAGAAGCGCTCCAGAACAAGGAATTACGTCGCGCACTGGACGCCGCTATCGATCAGTTACCGAAGAAGTACAAGATGGTCTTAGTTCTTCGAGACATGGAAGGGTTGAGCGCAAAGGAAGTCGGAACCATTATAGGCTTGAATGAACGAGCAGTGAAATCACGCCTGCACCGCGCCCGGCTGTTTGTGCGTCGTCAACTGAGTGCCCAAGGACTCGGCCAGGCCGAACCTGAACACGCTCTACTTCGATAGCGGAGGAAACCGTTCCATGGCAAAGCGCCAAACTTCCGGACAGCAAGCACGCTCCTCTGCGAGTCGGCATCAGCATAACCATAGGAAGAGCAGATGCCTGGGCATTCTCCGTCAGCTGTCCGCCTATATCGATGATGAACTCGCAGGAGATATTTGCCAGGAAATTCGTCGACACTTGGGCGCTTGTCCTAACTGCGAGGTCTTCGTGACATCCCTGCGTCAGACCGTCTCGCTCTGCCGGCATAGTCCGGTCCCGAGTTTATCGACTGTCGACCGGGCCGTTATGCGCCAGAAGGTCTTGAAGGCCGCGCAGATTCGATAACTTACAACATCTCGCTGCTATTTCATGATGACTATGAACCCATTGCTTGGAATTCTCATCCTCTCAGGATTATTCACAATTCTGGATACAACCGTGCCGAGTCTCGCTACGTCCGCATCCAAAGCTCCTCATCAGGCTAAGCAGGGCGGGACGGCCCGTCAGGCCGCCGTCGAGACGGCACTTCGATATGCCGAAGCCATCGCCCATGGCGACAAGGTCGCAGCTGGACAGCTCGACTTTGCATGCCAGTATAAACAGGTGACGAGCCTCTCAGTGGAACCGAAGTCATCTGCGACAGCCGATTCCTCGTATGACGATTGTTGGCAGGCACTGACTGCAAGTCATGCCTCATTTATGAAACGGTCGGATATTGGGATGAATGTCCTCTGGCCCAGCGCCGGTCCGCTCGTATTTTATGGAGATGACCTGTCCCGTGCTCCCGCCTCTGCCTTTGTGATGGATGCCCTTGGGATCGCACCGCCAGGAACAGGCCTTCATCTGTCCAGTACAAATAGCCGGTCGATTCCGAATGGCTCCTTCCGACTCACACCGAATGGAAAAGTCATCGGAGTTTCGACCACACTGGTCGACCTGACTGTCCATTATCATGACCCGCTCACTTCGCCGGTAACCTATGGGCCAGGCACCGTCCAGTGGACAAGTACAGTCAAACGTGAACGCCGCGCAGTGAAGTCCATCACCACGCAATGGGTGGTCTTTACCGGGCTTCGGCCACATGGGTTCCCACGTGACACTGCCGTCTTCCATCTCCCTGTGACGACCACGCCTGAAGCACCGGGCATGCTTCCTGAGACGATTCCGTTTACCACCGAAGTCAGCCACGCCCTTCCCGACTCCATTGTCTGGTGGGGGCCCGACGATCAACCTGGCACGTTGACTGCCGCGGCAGCGCGCGCTGCCGGGTTTCCCGAACTGCGCGATCGGGTCGCCTTGCTCAACCGCATCCTCATCATCGATCCGAACCAAGTGGACGCACTGAGGGTCCTGACCAGAAATCTGTATGCCGTCTTGCTTCGGGAAGCCGCACAGAACCACAAACTGATCGTCAAGGATCCCACACTCTCGCTCACGGTCAACGAGTTTTATTGGACGACCGCTGCCGCTTCCGATCGCCTGGATCTCGCCTTAGGGATGGAAGTCGGCGGGTTCTCACAACCGACGCCGGCGGACTTGCTGTATCGATTGCTGCCTGCGTTACAGACCCTGGCGAGAACTCATCCGGAACAGCTGGATAACCGATTTCGGCTGGGCATGGCCTATCGTTGGAACAATGACCAAGGTCCGATGATTGAAACGTTCGAGGCCTTGGTCAAAGACGTCCCGGCTGACCGAAAGACACCCAAATCCGAGGCACTCCTACAGCTTGCGTGGTCCCGCATCAACAAAGTGGCCTGGAATCGAGTCCTGCACGATCCCGACAGCGTCCGTGCCTACGAAGACGCGCTCGCATCGGCAGCCCTCGCCGAACTCCCGATCGACAAGTTTCTCGCGCAATACACCATGGCCTACAGCATGGTGTTCATGCCGGACTACGGTGACAAAACCCAAATGCTCCAACACCTCACTGAGGCCAAACGCTGGTTTGATGAGATACCCGGAAAAGACGACCAGGTCTGGCGGTATTTCCTCGCGAGCGATGGACTGAAGGCCGTGCTCGATGCCGATCCGATGTTCCAGCCCCTCCTAGCCGCGACTGAGAAACCCAGTGGGTAGTCGCCTCATTTGAATTCATCGTCACTTCATCGGACAAACAATGTCCGATGAACTCGGGCCTCGTTAAAGTCCGCTACTCACCAATTCGAGTCTTCACCTGTCCTTCAGAAACTTTCTGCAACGCGGGCCGCTGCGTGCCACGAAATGGTTCTGAGACTTTTCCCAATTCTGCAGATGGACCTGCTTCTCTACAATTTGAAAAAGCCCCAGTGCATCGGCGATAGTCATCCGTCCACACCTTGATCAGCGCGTACGTCCTCGTACGACAAGTTCCTTGAGTGCTGCCAGCCCCATGGCGCCAGGGACCAACTCGTTGCCCACTACGAACGCCGGAGTGCCAGTGATATTCAAGTCCTTTGCGATCTTTCGGTTGCGCTCGATGATTGCAAGCCACTCTGGGTTATCCATGTCGGCTACGAGTTTCTTAATGTCCAAGCCTACGTCGTTGGCGATCTGTAATATCTGTTCTTTCTTCAGTTCGCCCTTCGCAGCGAGAAGTGCTTCATGAAAGGCTTGATGTCGACCTTGCGCGTGGGATGCCAATGCCGCCTTGGCCGCTTCCACCGAGTCTGCACCCAAGATCGGGAAGTCCTTATACACGACCCGCACACGCGCATCCTCTTTCTGCAATTGCGTGACAGCGCTCGCGACACGTTTACAGAACCCACAGCGATAATCGAAGAACTCGACCACCGTCACATCACCGGCAGGGTCGCCGCTGACCGGAGACGCAGGATCGTGCAGTAACTCGCTCTGGTGCGAGATTATGGTCTGTTTGATGCGCACTTTCTCTTCCTCGTGCCGCTTTACTTCCAGCGCCTGCAGTGCCTGCTCGACTACCTCAGGATGTGACCGAATATACGACTCAATCACCTGTTCGACCGATTGCCGCCATGATGGATCGGTCGTTGGGGTCATAGATTCCCCGAAGGCCGGTGAGGAGAACATTCCTGTACCTGAGACCAAAATCATCAAGACTAGTTTCAGCATTGTTCGCGTCGAAGACGCAGTCCGTCTATGCATCATAGGCCTCATCATTGGTACGCTTGGGTTGATCGGTCCATGTCTTACCGCGGAAAACTCTGTCTCTAACACTTGCGACAAACGACGAGCGCGCATGCAGTACTCTGTGAGAACGGAGTACTCTACTCGCAGGTCGGGCCCTCACCGACACAGCCAAAACATTGAACCTGGCGGGCGCTCTTCAATCGTTCATGCCACAGTCTTTGCCCACCTTCAGGTCGCTCGTGACCCCAAAGCGCTCCTGGCCCTTCCAGTAATTAAACGCCGCGGCCCCACGCGCCTCCGGACCCGCTTCCGCGTAGTGCTCGCACGTGTGTGAGAACTCATGCGTCATCAGTGCTGCATAACAGGCGCGCCGGTCAGGCTGCGGCATGGACTTGATGTTGTCGAAGAACGTCTGAAAGATCTTAATCTTCGAACCCAATCCTCCGCCGAAACCCAATTGACACTTGCCGTCTTGATTGCACTTCGGCGTGTGTACGCATTGCACTTTACCGTCCTCGGCGAAACGCTTCTGCAAACAGGATCCGACATTTTGTCCGGTTGAGTTCTCGAGCGTATTCGAGAAGTTGTTCCAATCGTCCGCGATGTTCCACGCAACGGCGCGCATGTCTGTAGATTCGGTGTCGGTGCAGTCGATGGTTTCGGCAAGGCCTTTGCTGTCGGAGTTCAGTGTGGCTGGCGCAGTAGTATAGGACGTGCTGTTACCTGTGACTCTGATGGCGCGACACTGTAACCCGATCCCGGTCCAGCTTCGAGGCGTGTTCCCCGCATCGAAGTGAATGATCGCAGCGGTGGCGATCTGGCCCTCAGGACAGTTAACCCAACGCTTCCAGTGATCTTGATGACAATTGCTGCGCGAGTCTTGCTGATCCGGCCCAAAATCAGTCAGCGTGCCAGTATCAGTGATGCGCTTGCCACGCAGATGGATTCCCTTGATGCGATCGTCGTCCTTGTTCATGCACACTTGCACGCCGCTGACGAACACGCGGTTTGCAGTGCCACCGGTATTGGCGTAAGTGCCTCCCATCGTACTTGATGTCGCGCCATTCTTCCCGCACAGGTCCTTTGTGATCGCATCGTTGGAGCTGGACTGATTCACATCTTCCCAGCCGACACTCACCTCACATGGTTTGTCCGAACGCTCGCGCGATAACACGCCCACGAGCGCACGGCTGCCGCTGCCAGCATCCCCCAACGTGAACTTGGACCCTGGAAATCCAGAGATTCCAGTGGAAGAGGGCTCACCCGTCAACTCGATGGTCGCGACTGACTGCGCACTGACTGTTTGCACAGTTACCGTTGACAAAAACATGGCCATAGTTAAAACAGCGCATGTAATTTTCAGCATGAGATAACCTCCTAGCTAAGCAGTGGATGAGAGTTTCAGAACTTTCTGATGCCTTTGTGATTGGCCGACATACGGCAAAGGTGAGCCTGCACAATCTGAGATCGATCGTCGACGGTTTTTTCCCAGACATCAACACTCTTAACTGGCACCTCACCTTCGTTCTCTTTATACGCAACTCTCGGACCTATACATTCTTTCGTGCAAACTTTGGATTTCATTCGATCTCGTCT
>JBGSIO010000029.1:0-37278 GCA_041742455.1 Nitrospira sp.
TGAGCGGCTACCGAAAGGCGACGTGATGACGGCAGGAGAGCGTAGGAGGGGCCGTGCCAATCAAGGCACAGCAGAATGAGAGCGGTCTCAGTCAGCATGAACAGGGCTCACTCACTTCAATGTCGGACAGGCTCCTAGGGAGCCTGCAGCCCACATTGCTGCTGCTTCGTTGTCAATGGACGCATGTTCAGCGTATGGATCCCTCAGGGCAAAGTCACCGTAAGGTTGGGCCAGAAGGCATAGCCGACGGCTCGAGCATTGCTTGCTTCAAGCTTCTCGAAGACAATCCTGCTGAAGAACGGCGTTGTTCCCGAGATTCCACTAAATCCACCGGCCCCACCGGTAAACGTAAATCCGCCTTGACACTCCATGCGCCCTCCAGCGCATTTCCATTCGGCATAACCCACGTCTTTCCCCTCATGGGCGAGAATCGTGCAGAGTCCGAAGTAGGCTCTGTGGTTATCCGCTCTGTTGAGCGTGACCCGAATCGGACACTCAAGCTGAGCCGTGTGAACGATCCCACCGACCGCGCCATTCGAATGGCGGACAATCATCACGCCTTTGACGATGGCGTTGATAACCTGTCCCCCATCCGGCAGATCGCGAACCTCTCCGCTGCCCATCCAGCTCGTACTCGCATATCCAGCCTCAAGAGTCTTCGACGAAGCCGATGAAACATTTGCTCCAATAAGACCAGCGACCAGGCCCATCATAATGAGGAAGCAATAAATGATCTTCATAACGTCTCCTTTCGGTTCGACTAATTTGTTGAGCCATACGTCTAGGCTGAACTATTCGACAATGTCGGTCCCCCACGGGTTATCCACCAAAAAGAGCCACCGTCCATCAGGCTGGCGCCGCAAAATACTGGAGGAGCGCCCACCGAGTTGCAGGGGAATTCCCTTCGGATCGATTCCTTTTATGCTCCAGCGCGCACAGTATTGCGCAATATCGCCTGCCAGCAGGATCTGCTGGGCGTTAATGGTTAACGTTGGTTTCAGCGCCATGAAGCCTTCTAATGCCTCACGTATACCGGCGGTCCCATGTACAACGACACCGGGCTTCATGACGAACGAGGCACCCGACTCGAACAGCGTCAAGGCCGACTCCAAATCACAGGCATTCATAGCCATGACAAGCTTTGTGACGACATCTAATGGGCCAGGGGTATCTATGAATAGTTCTTTTTCATGGCTAATGGCCATTCCCTGTTTTATCACTCGGCGCTCATAAACCCCGCCTTCCTGCCGCCGAAGGATGGCATAGAAAGCCGGTACCTCTACCACCTCATCAGTCGGGAGGGTGTGGACCGTCCTGATCTGACTCGGACCGGTACCAAGAATCCTGAATCGATCAGGGGGGAACAATGATTTCAGTGCATTTTCATCCAACATGCCCGGTGTAATCTGATGCTGGAACACTCGTGCAAGCCCCGGAGGCGGCCCATACTGTTGGATCAGTCGGGCAAAGTAGGGTTCCGCAGCGGAGGACAGTTCGATCAAATACAACGTCCCTGTTGCTCCCAGGAGTCGTTCGAGACTCTGAACAGCTGTCGCATGATCCGTTGGCGACAGTTGATGTAACACTGCCCTCATGTAGAGGTTGGCATCGCCGATGTCATCGTGGAGGCGTTGAGCCTTATCAGGATGCAGCATATCGAGCAGACGATAGGTGATGTTAGCTGCGCCATTGGTCTTCCGAGCCAATGAGACCGCAGCAGGCGCGATCTCGGTGCCAATCACGCTCTTAAAATGATTAGCCAGAAACCGTGCCTGAGTTCCGTTGCCACATCCCAGATCGATCAAAGGGAGTCGCGGATCGAAATACTCACGGAAGAGCGCCAGATCTTGCTGAGAGGCATAGATCGGATCGGCATCCCAAAACACTTCACCAGCAGTCCCGGTCGTAGAACCCCAAAAACTCTCCCACGATGTTGCGTAACGATTGATTGTTGTCATCACTATCTCCTTCATGGATATCTGAAGCCACAGAATGACGAGCCCTTCCTGGGCACACTGTGTCGCGTTAGGTCCCAGCCGCGATCGGCTCCTGCTTCGCAGGCAGGAATGCCTCGGCCTGCAGGATGTTGTTGTACCGCCGCCGAAGCTCCTCAACCTGCTCACCCATCACCGGCCAGTAGTCCCAACCATCGTTCAGGTCTACATTCATCGCAGCCCCTCGGCGAATGGCGATCATGGCTTTCAGCGGATCGAACATTCCTGTCTGTGCCTTGGTGATGGGTGTCATACGGATGCCTACGTGAAATTGCAGCAAGACAAAGAAGACGAATATCCACGGCTCGCGGCGCTGGAAGCCGGCGCTGAAGCAGGCGACCTGGACTTCCTCTTCCGGAGCCGTTCCATAGCCTGACAAAACGTGTGCACAATCATGTAACACGATTTGCTCGGGTGCTCCGCCATTTTGTCCGGGAAGCGCGAACCCATTCGCATTCCAATATTCCCAAAGGGAACGGCCCAAAGAGCCGGGCGGACAATGCTCCAGAGCATGGTAGCGGGCTGCCACCTCCTTGTTCTCATACTGTCCCATCATCCCACGGACAAACTTGTAGAGCCCTCTGATGCCCTCCTTGTTCCAGACGTCGTTGATCTTTGGCCGCAACCAAAATCTCCGCACCAGGTCAAGGCGGAGCTGGAGAATTTCCCCCTTCAGAATATGCCGCAGGTTCTTCACCTCAGGGACATCAACCTCCAACGCTTGTGCAAATTGTTCAACGTGATCTGTTTCTTTTGGGCCGGCCTTTCCATCGATCAGCGTCATGATGACTAACCCTTGCACGAGCTGCCTCCTGAGCTGCAGATCGGGAAACGATCGAGCCAACTCGGCTGGCGTGATTAGAGCAAGTTGCTCGAGATCATGTGTCGTGCCGAAGACCCGTTGGATGGATCCAAGCATGTGGCGCTCCGACGCATCGAGCACGCCGTTTGCCATGGCAACGGTCTTCATGGCACGCAGTCCCCAATACGCTTGTTCCGGACTCGGTAGTTTCAGTTCCATAGTGATCCTCCGTGGATTTCCTTGCCGGGCACAACACTGCGTATGGCACAGAGCGTGCCGATGTTGACGACTAAGCGATACAAACTAAAAGCTCTTGATAAAACAATGGATTGTTAGACTGAACAGAGATCGTGGCTATGTGAGGGAGACTTTACTGACGAGCGTGGTTGCCTAGCCGTCGGCAAGTGCCGAAGTAATCGTCATCACATAGGGCGGGCGATACCGAGCCGCTGCATCTTGGACTGGAGAGTCGTTCGTTTCATGCCAAGCTGGGCGGCAGCGCCGGTCGGACCGCCGACCACCCACTTGGTTGATTTGAGGATTCTCAAGATGTGTTGCCGTTCCGTCTCCTCCAACGTTGCGGGAGGTGGAATTTCATCTCCAGCCTGCTGTTTCAATTCGGTCAGTGGGACATAGAGCGACGTACCTTGCGTGAGTATGATGGCCCGTTCAATCAAGTTTTCTAGCTCACGAATGTTACCCGGCCAGTCGTAGCGGGACAACGCCGTGATGCTCTCGGTGGGAATCGTGTCGATGGTCTTATCCATGCGGCGTGCCAACTGTTGGACGAAATACCGAACGAGAAGAGGAATGTCCTGGCGGCGATCACGTAGCGCCGGCACGGTGAGTGGGAACACATTCAACCGATAATACAGATCACTCCGGAAGAGTTTACTCGCAACCATTTCAGCAAGGTCACGGTTCGTGGCCGCGAGGAGCCGTATGCTGACCTTGATGGTTCTTGTGCTACCGAGCCGCTCAAACTCCTGTTCCTGCAGAACACGCAGCAATTTGGATTGCAGTTCAAGGGGGATGTCCCCCACCTCATCGAGGAAGAGGGTGCCTCCGTCTGCCAACTCGAACCGGCCCACCTTGGTAGCGATCGCTCCGGTAAATGCCCCTTTCTCATGGCCGAACAATTCGCTTTCAAGCAACCCTGTGGGAATAGCCGCGCAGTTCAATTTCACGAAGGTCCGTTCTCGTCGCTTGCTTCGATCGTGGATGGCACGGGCGAGCAGCTCTTTTCCCGTACCCGTCTCACCAAGAATCAGCACCGTGGAGTCAGTGGGCGCCACGATACCCACTTGTTTCAGCACCTGCTTGATCGCGGGACTCTCGCCGATGATCTCCTCAAAGTTCAATTCACTCCGGATTTCGTCTTCCAGGTAGAGCTTTTCTTTGTTCAATTTGTCTTTCAGGTTTGCAATTTCTCGATAAGCAAGTACGTTCTCGACCGCGATGGCGATTTGCTTGGCGCACTGGCTGAGCAGCTCGGCATCCGCTTCACCGAACGCATTTTCGTGCGCACTCACGAGGCTCAGTGCCCCCACCGTACGGTCGTGTGTGATCAAAGGAACCGCACACCCAGATCTGACGCCATTCTCAACTGCGTGCCGGACCCACGGGGATGAGAACCGGGTGAGATCAACGAGAGGAGCTACTAGAATGGGTTGACGCGACGCGATTGCTTGTCCTTCGGGCGTATCGTGCAACGAGATGAGCACCCCCTCCTCAAAGGGAACTGTACCAAACATGTGCAAATCCAGAGCGTGAAGGCGAAGCTGATTGCTCCCAGGCTCATGAAGTGTCAACAATGCTGCATCATGGGAAATGACGCGACGTAGGCTGAGAGAAATTGCCTTGAGGAGGTCGCGAAGACTGAGGTGCGACACGACGGCGTTGTTGATTTCCAGCATCAAGCGCTCGCGCTCGAACCGACGTTGTGCTTCCTGCTCCGCCTGACGGGCATGTTCGAAGTTCAGCGTGTTTTCCACCGCGATCGCGATCTGCTTGGCCACCAGTTGCAGAAAATCGATCTCCGCCTGGCCGAAGTGATGGTCTTCCAGGTTTCCGACGCCCATCGCGCCCAGACGCCGGCGCGCTGTTGTGAGAGGGACGATGCACAGTGACCGGATGCCCGCCTGGCGAACCATCGGTATCACCTTGGGGAATCGGATCTCCTCCTCAAGATTGGTGCAGACCAGAGGCTGCTGATGTTGCCACACCCAACCGCCCGGAACGTCTTCGACGGGAAATTCAAGGCCCGGCGACACAGGCATAGGACGCGGATCTTCCAGCACGTGGAGGCGCATGACATTTTTGCTCGGATCGTGGAGCCCGAGCACGATGGACGAGAACTTGAGTACTTGGGGGAGTCGTTGGGTAAGGGCACGAAATAACTCGGTCAGGTCATGGTGCGCTGCTATGGATTCGGACACTTCCAGGAGGGCGCGGTACTGCTCATTTGGGATATCAGGCGAAGCCATGGGAGACTCTTTCGTTAGCAAAAGAACCGTTATATCGTTTATATCGTTCGTCCGAATGACGGTGCCAGGGGATGGTATTCTCTGCTACCATTGCGCAAGTACCAACCGGAATAGTTGCTCATGCTGTGGAGCGATCATCCAGAGATCACTTGTTCGCCACGGTTTCTAACGCGCAGGCCGAACTATTTCTCAGACGCCACGATAGTGAAACGCATGGTGCCCATGAGGCTCATCTCGTTGACTTGTTCGCCCGTATGAATCTCGACTTTGTAGCGCCCAGGCTTCCAGCCCTTCCGTGGGGGCGATAACTTGAGATACCCGCTTTCATCCTCCAGGGCAATGTGCATTGCGTCCTCGGTGACGATCGTCCCGGATAGAACATCGGCCACCTGTTCGGACATGCAACGGCCAAAGACCGTGAAGGCTTGATAATGTTGATGCAGCGAAAACACGATGAAGATGGCGGCCACATCAGCGTGAAAGCGTTCGGTTGGTTTGATCGGCAGGATTTCATGAGTTCGAAGAGGCCCCAGGCGCTCCTCAAAGTCTTCCGCCGTGGCGATTGAGCGAAACATGCCCTGTGGAGGAGCATCGAAATCGTAAACGTTGACGTCCTCTGTGCGGTTTTGAAACTCGGAGATCGGCACGTTTTCGGTGAGGGGAAGCTCTTCGCCAGGCGCGGCTGAGCACCACAGCAGAACGGCCACCATCACACCGCCGGCCAGATGAAATTCTCTGGACATCATGCCTTTCTGCTACACCTGTCGGAATAGCACTGTCAAGAAACTGAGCAAGTAGCCCATTGCGACATTTTCCAGCCATCTGTTAGGATTTCGCCCACTGTACGGCCTCCTCATCAAACCAGTTGGAAGTGATCGTGGAATATGTTGCAAGATGCTGATGCCCTTCCTCAGCTGATCGGAGAATATAAGCCGCTTGATCAGTGGCAGACTCATCTCAACCAGCTCTTTTATGGGTTGCGGGGGGACAAACTCCGATCCTATTACCAGACGTTCGCATCGGCGGACTTTCGGCTGGCCCATGCGTTGGCGGCCGATTATTACGAGCGCGTGACGAAGCGAGAGAAGGCTGGCAGCCGTCCACCATCGTCCTCTGATCAGTTAACCATACTGGAACTGGGGCCCGGCAACGGCAATCTCGCCGCGTGTTTTCTCAGCCATCTCAAGGTGCTGGATAGACAAAGCGCCATTTATCCTCGTGTGCGGTACGTCATAGTCGATTGGGAACAGCCGGTGTTGGATGCGGCTCTGACTCATCCTGACCTGGCGAGACATCGAGATCGTGTGGATACCACCTGTGGCTCGATTGAACAGGTGGCTGGAATTGCCGATGGGAGCGTTGATCGAATCTTCTGCAATGAATTGTGGAATGATTTGCCAACAAAGTTGCTGGCCAAACACGGGAGCGAAGTCGAGGAAGAGTATATCCGTCCTAACCTCAGCGAAACACTGCATGCGGTCATCCAGGATTGGTCGGCATTTGTCCGGGCGTTCCAAAGCAGGGACCTCGACATGCTCAAGACCTTTCCGCCGTTCCTTGATGAATTGGTATGGGAGAAGGAGTATCGCAAGGTCGAATGGAAAGACGTGTCTTATCGAAAAACCATCGTCGAGTTTCTCCAGCGCATCGATCAAGACGTCGTAGTGCCCGTCAATGTGGGCGCCTATGCGACACTCAAAGAGGTTAAGCGGCTCTTAGCTCCAGGCGCTATTGGATTCAGCGCCTTTGATGCGGGGACCGCCGATATGAACGTGTTGAATGATCCAGAGAAGCCATGTTATGGCCAGTTCGGCGGCCAATACAGCTTCATGATCAACTTCGCGATGGTCGAATCTGTGGCGAAGCATTTGGGGATGAACGAGACGAGGCTGGAGCCTCAGCGGGAGTTCGTGGGACGGTCGCTGAATACGAACGCCATCACCCTCATGGAGCTGTTAGCTACCCATCCTAGCGCAGGCCCCAAGCTCCAATCCTGGGAACAGGATCGACTGGTCCTGAAGACGATCAAGGCGCTGAATGAAACCTTTGAAAGTCCCTATCGTCGTCGGCTCGAGTTTCCCCTCGGGACGAACATGCCACCGGAAGAGCGGGAGACCTTAGGCGCCATTCTGCGAGCGCTGAAAGAGAATGGTATTCCAGATACCGTGGCCTACCTGACCGAAGAAGAGCTTACCCACGCACAGAAGGATTTAGAAGATCTCGGTTACGAGCACGAGGCCATCAAGATGGCCTTGAGCGCTCCTCCCAGCGCAATCGAATATTGCCACTTCTCCTGCCGGCAAGGGCATTTCCCTTAAATACGCCTTTCACCAGTTTCCTCTTAGGGATGCCTGAGTTCGTGCAGGAGATGTTGTGCTGATGGCATCCGACCAACCCAATTTATACGAACGCCAGCGACAGCCATGGCACGTAGGTCACAAGCAACAACACGATGAGCATGGCCACGAAAAACGGAAAGGTATATCGGAATACCTGCGCCAGCGGCACGCCGAACCGGTAGGAGGCAAAAAACAAATCGAGACCGACCGGCGGCGTCAAATATCCCAGTTGCATGTTGAGCAAAAAGATCATGCCGAGATGCAGGGGATCGATGCCGAACACCTGGCTGATCGGCTGTATCAACGGGACCACGATCGTGATGGCTGAGAAAATGTCCAACACACAGCCGACTAGAATCAGGAACAGGTTCAGCGCCAGCAGGAAGACGAATTTCGACTCGATGTGGGTTTGAAACCAGTTTGCCGCACTCATGGGAACTTCCGCGTCGACGAGATAATTCGCGAGACCCATTGCCACGCCGAGGATGGCAAAGACGCCGCCAATGAGCGTGAGGCACTTGATCAAGACCGAGGGAAAGTCTCGCCGAACATTCAATTCCCTGTGTATTAGCACTTCCACCACCATGGTGTACACGGCCGTGATGGCTGCCGTCTCGATGAGTGTCCCATAGCCGCCGAACAAACTGCCGAGGACGAGGACGGGGGTCATCAGCTCCCATTTGGCTTCCCACAGCGCGGTCATGCCTTCACCCAGCGCAAAGGGGACCCGCGGCCCGGTCTTGCTCCATGCTTCCCGAATCCCCAACAGGCACACCGCCGTCACCAGAAGGAGGCCGGGCAGGATACCGGCCTTGAACAGATCCAGTATGGACACATGTGCCATGACGCCGTACAGAATGACCGCAAGACTCGGCGGGAACAGAAGTCCGACAGAGCCAGAGCTGGTGAGCAGTCCGATCGAGAAACTTTTGCGATACCCGCTCTCGATCAAAACGGGAAGCAGGAGCCCGCCGACCGCCAAGATGGTGACGCCCGATGCGCCGGTAAAGGTCGTCAGAAATGCGCACAACATCGTCACGACGACCGCCAGCCCGCCGGGAAGCCAGCCAAACCATGCGCGGAATACGCGAACGAGCCGGCGGCTTGCGCCGCCTTCCGCAAGGACATACCCGGCCAATGTGAAGAGGGGAATGGCCGGAATCGACGGAGAAACCACGAGGCGGTAGGTTTCGACGGGAATCGCCGCTGCGGTCGTTCCTTCCATCCGGAAGAGCAGCAGCGTCACGCCTCCCAGGATAATGAAAATGGGTGTCCCGAGAACCGCTGCAAGAAACAAGACGAAGAGCGACGCCCACATAAGTTCGGGCGAGTCCCCCGGCATAAGAAACCCGATGCCCGCGGCGAAAGGGATGCCAAGCAAGGCAAACAGTCGGGCCAACCCGGTCTCCGGCTTCATGGCAAAACGGACCGCGATGACGGCGAAACTTGCCGGAAGAATCGCTTCCACCGCCCACGTCGGCAACCACCCGGCAATGACCACAGGCGACTGCATATCGGCGCGCACAAAATCCAGCGCGGCCCAGCTCAGGCTGGCGGCGACAGCCGTTGAGACCATCGCGATCAAGGCGACCCAGTAACTGTGCGTGCCCTGAGGGAAGAGATCTCTCCCGAGGAAAAAGGTCAGATGCCCGTTGTCCCTCGCCGCAAGCACCGCGCCCGAAAATCCGACCCATAGAGTCAGATTCTGGACGTAGGTGGAAGAAGCAGGAATCCCGGTGTTGAAGAGGACACGGAGCGCGATTTCTGCCACAGGCAGACCGGCCATCAGCAGCAAGGTGAGCCCTGCCAGGCTGTTTTCACCCCAACGAAACAGGGCTGTTGCCTGTGTGAACCCGTTGAACCGGCTCATACTGTCCGTCGCCATGTACCTGTCTCAGTCCTATCCGTTCCGCATCGATGCGTATGGCGAGGGAACCGCCGCCAGTTTGACGATATCCGCTCTCTCTCAGTTAGGGAAGACGTTTTGCCGCCCGGTACTCGTCGCGAATCCTTTCCACTTCAGCGACAAGTTCCGGGGGAACGTTTTCGCCCATGATGGTGGGGTAATTGGCCCGGAACCGCTTGTTCCATTCGGCCAGCACATCGGGTGGCACGGCATGGATCTTGAGCCCATGTTGTTGCATCACTTTGACAGCCTCGGCACTATGCTGCCTCATTTGAACAAGGAAACGCTTTCCGGCCTCTTGCGAGGATTGAACAAGGCGTTCCCTGATTTCAACGGGAATCGCCTGCCACTTTCTCTCCGCGATCACGAGGGCGCCGACAAGAGGGACCACCTTCACGTCAGTCATTTCCTTGCTCAAGCCGAACCATTGAAACGAGAGCGCGGCGAGTGGAGTGGTGATGTAGGCATTGATCAAGCCTGAGTGGAGCGCGGAATGAATTTCGTTCACGGCGAGTGGAACAGCGCGGTAGCCCAAATTCTTCCACGCCTGCAAGTTGTCCTGATCGCCGGCCCACACAAACAGCCGGAGGGGTTTCAGATCATCCGGATGGACGACGGGCTTTTGCGTAAACAGGTAGACCCAGCCGCCGTCTCCCCAGAGGAGCACTCTGAATCCCTTCGCGGCATAGATCTTTTCCAGTTTTCCGGCGATCTGTGTCCGCACATGATCCCACTCGTCGTCGTCGCGAAACATCATGGGTAGTTGGATCGCCTTGGTCTCGTGAGCGATCTCGTAGAGACCTGAGCCGGCCACAAGCGCGGCATCGAGTTGCCCGATTCGCATTTTCCGGACCATGTCGGGATCATCGCCGGCCACACCACCGGCGTAAATACGCAGACGAATGGACCCGTTCGAGATCTTCGCCCAATCCTCGCCAAGATCCCGCAGGATATCGTAATAGGGTGAATTGTTCGGGGCCAAGGTCCCTAATTTGATGGTTTCGGCTGAAACCGTCTGACCAACGAGGAGGATGGCCGTAACAATGAGACCTGCGAGGGTCGTTCGTTTCATGGGGCGACCTCCTTGTGATCGGTGTCTAAAAAGAGTTCGGGAATGCGTGCGAGAAGCCACCGGGCTCGACGCTGGGCCATCACGTTGACAAGCCGCAGTTTCGGTTCACGGTCAGGATCGACAGCCAATGCGCGCTCCAGAAGCTCTTTGAATTCGTCGAGATTTTGCTCTTTGATCGCGAGACCTTCCGCTAGAGCTACAAACAGGGAAGCGCGCGGAGTGTCCGTGAGCGCCAATGCACGGCGAAAATGCTCACGTGCAAGACCGGCGGTACCGCCTGGACGGCTGGCTTCGTATGAAATGAGAAATTCGTGTGCGGCTCCCGCTTCGTACCATTCGCGTACTTCTACGACACGGCGCACCAAGGCGGCGAATAGTGGTGCTTCGGAGACTAATGCGAGATCGTCCGATCCGGCAGAGAGAGCACCGCCCCAAGACACACCGGCCCAATAGAGAAAGGATGCATCCTTTCCTGTGGTCTGGGCCAAGACGGAAGCCTGATCGCGTCGTAGCAGCGCTTCGAACTGGGGGTGATCGAGCTCTAATCCCCTAAATGCATACTTACGGCCTCGCAAATATAGCCTTTTGATGCGAGTGCGCAGCAGCCGGGCCCGACTGCGGTCGTTTTCTTCCAATCGATCGGCCTCATCCTGGAGGAGGTACGCATAGGTGGTAAAGCCTTTCGCGGAGGAAAGGAGCATGCCTCGATGATTGGGCGAACTCTCCAGAAGGCTTTCGAGAGTCTTCAGGCCAAAAGGGATTGCCTCTCGGATGAGATCCGGGTCATCGTCGGAGGCCAAGATCTCAGAGTCCCCCGTCAGCGCATTCCCTACAACGTCGGCCAGTAAGCGCTTGACGGAACATCCATTCACGAAGACCGCCAGAAATAAACCGGCCAAGAGAACGAACAGTCGTTGCCATTGAACACCGCGAGACTTGGCGCCACCATGCATCCGCATCACCTTTGTCATGGGATAGTTTCTTAGTTAAGGTAAACCCTCACTATGGTAGCAGGCTGTTGTAACAACCATCTCAAGATCGCCTCAGCAACCAGTGAATTGTTTTTTTTGCGGGGAAGTGAGTGGGCGGACCGATTGGTGTGAGGGATGCGATCCTCGTGAACCAACACGTGTCCCTTGTGGCTCTCGCAATCTACCGGAAGGTTACAACATGTGGAGGGGATGGATGATACGGCGTAGTATGAAGCCGGCAGGCCTTCGGCCTCCAGCGTATAGGTCCCTTCCGCGTTCCAAATGGTAGGGAGGACGATCGGTATGGAGGACGGCTTCCAGTTGCATCATGGCATCGGCGATCCTAGCCTTTTCAGTAGAGTATTGCGATCGGAATGCGCGCCCTGGCGTGGTTGCCGTCGGCCTCAACGGAAAAGCTGAGTGCAAGGTCCAGCCGACCATCCCGCAGGCCCTACTCATCGATCTGCTTTCATGATGAACTCCGTGATCGCGGCTGACGCGGCCGTCGGGTTGGTATAAATAGCGAAATGCTCGCCACCAATCGTTCGCACACGAATCGACTCACGTATGCGAGCCATTTCTTCTACATTATCGTACGGCACGATCCTGTCGTTTCCTCCAACGACGCACAGCACCGGACAGGGACAGTGCTTCAACAGATGTCGCGCATCCACATCGAGGAGCGTGCGAATGCGTGCCGCGATCATCTCAGCGTTTACCCGTTTCCATGTTTCCGTCTTATCTTGTCGCAGCCGATCGTTCGAGCTTCGCAAAAGCCAGACAGGAAGTCTCTTTCCAAAACGGAGAAGCCAGACCACGGGTGTGATGGCGGCCCAGCGCAACTGCGCGAAGAGACGTCGGGGCGGACGGACGAAGGACGAGACCAGAACGACACCCTGTACCTTTTCCGGCTCGGCTTCGGCCAGCATGAGCGCCAAAGGTCCGGAAAACGACCAGCCGAGTACATAGTAACGCGGTGCCTCCGCCAGCATGGCACGAACCATCTGGAGCAAGTCGGGGTATTCATTTACCCCTGAGGGTGGAAAGTGGAGTACCAGCGGCGCTATCCACTCAGGCAACGTCGTCAACAACGGACGAAAGAACACATCGGTGCCATCGAGCCCCGGCAAGAGCACAAGGGTGATCGGCTTAAAAGGTGGCTTCTTGACCGACCAGAGGTGGGCGGCTCGCTGAATCACGAACAGCTGACGTCTTTCATAGTTTCTAGCCGACAAGCCTTGGCATGATTGTGAGCGACGGCTATTGATATCAATGCGAGAAGATGCCCCCGAGGGAGGTCCCTACTCCGTCGGCTCGAACCCAAGTGATCGTTCCGTTGGTTGAACCCCATGGCGGCCAGCCCGGTCACGGCCAGAGGAGATCGTGCCCAGACCCTCGTGCATCGATCAACCCACCAACCTTCAGTCAGTGTGGTAGCAGACAATCAATACTCATGGTTATCGATATCATCGAGGATTTGAACCGTCTTCAGCTTATGCAATTCTTCCCTCGACAGGCCATCCGTCCATTGTGAAGAGCCGAGCCCTCTTGGTCAATCCAGATCCGCACGGTTAACCAAATCTTAACCGAGTCCCATGGATCGGATGTCGTCTGGGCGACAACGGGGAGCACCGCACAAAATTGTACCGCACGAGGGGTGAATTGTTATCGTTGTATTGCGGCGATTACGCAAATCTCATCATTTTGTCACTCAGAATTTCCTCAACTGTAATCGATGAGAAACACTCCTCCGTTATCCTTCTTCCATGCAGAACGTGTGCAAGGCGCAGTTCACTGGAGGCCGAGCGGGTGAATAAATCCCTCCGCAGTCATCCGCTTTCCTATCGCACGGTTTGGATTTCAGATGTCCACTTGGGGTTCCGTGGCTGCAGCGCCGATCACCTCCTTGACTTCCTCCACTCCGTCGATTGCGAGTTTCTCTACCTCGTCGGAGATATCATCGACGTCTGGGAAATGAAACGGAGGATGTACTGGCCGCAATCTCACAACAATGTATTGAGAACGATCCTGGGTAAAGCCAAGCATGGCACCATGGTTGTTTACGTTCCGGGTAATCATGATGAGATCCTTCGCGACTATCACGATATGACCTTCGGGAATGTGCACATCATGGAAGAGACGATCCACACCAATGTGGACGGCCGCAGGTTTCTGATCACTCACGGAGATAAATTCGACAGCGTGGTACGGAGTTCGAGAGCCATCGCGATGCTGGGCACCCGGCTGTACGACTGGTTGCTCAAAGCGAACTATCTTGTTCACTGGGTTCGCAGAAAAACCAACCTACCATACTGGTCGCTTGCCGCTTTCCTGAAGCACAAAGTCAAGAACGCCGTCCAGTTCATCAGTAACTTTGAGGCCGTAGTGGCCTACGAGGCAGCTCGCCTCGGGGTCGACGGCGTAGTCTGCGGTCATATTCACCGCCCGGAAATCGCGAAGCTGAACGACGTAATCTATTGCAACTGTGGTGATTGGGTCGAGAGCTGCAGCGCACTGGTTGAACATCATGATGGGAGTCTCGAACTACTGCGCTGGGAGGATACTGTTGCGAGCTTGAAACGTTCACGCGTCGCAGACCGAGAGCGGATGACTTTGGTTCCGGATGAGGATCTGGTCGTTGCCTCAGGCGAGCGCAGCGTGGCGTAGTGACCGCCCGATACCAGATGAATGCGGAAGGAGGGACTATGTTCGAGGACAACCTACTAAGATGGGCAGCATGCGTGGGTTTCCACACGCCAGGCGAATGCCAACTACAATGGGGGGACCTTGGAGCGACCGTCGGAGTCTTGCTCCTCGCCGGGTTCGTCATCCTGTTCTGTGTGCGCGCGACGCGGGCGCTGCTCATCCTTCCTGCCAGATCGTTCACGCCAAATATTTCGCGCCTTCTGTCCGGCTGGGTTCAAACCAACTCGTATACAGAGGAGACATTTTTTACCGCCGATGGCGCCGATAATGAGACTGCCGCACAGCGACACCGTGCTTTGAATCGTCTGGCCGGCTATTTTCGCGAACACTACCCAAAGTCAATCATGTGGAGCAACGCCATTCGCGATGGCCTATCTGATCTGCGGTTCACGGATGCCGGTCGGGTGCCCTTCCCGTTCGCACGCATGATGCAGGAGAAGTTCAACCTCTGCTCCGTCGTCACCGCGTCCGAAGGAACGAAACTCTGCGATCTCGACGGTCACTGGTCGCTCGATGTGACCGGCTCGTACGGAGTCAATGTCGCCGGATATGACCAGTATAAGGGATGGATGGAGAAGGGCTGGGAGCGCGTGAAAAGTCTGGGGCCTGTCTTAGGGCCATTGCACCCCATTGTGGCAGACAACATCGCGATGCTCAAGGCCATCTCTAAGTTGGACGAAATCTCCTTCCACATGAGCGGCACAGAATCTGTCATGGCGGCCATCCGACTGGCGCGCTTTAATACCCGCCGCAAGTTCATTGTCTCTTTCGCCGGCGCCTACCACGGGTGGTGGGACGGCGTCCAGCCTGGACTTGGCAGCGAACGGGAGATCAAGGACTGCATCACCTTGAAAGACGTCAATCCCGCCTCACTCGATGCCATTCGGAGGATAAAACAGGATATAGCGGGTGTCATCGTCAATCCGATCCAAGCGTTCCACCCCAATTCCCCGCCTCCGAGCGACGCAATCCTCTTGACCAGTGACATCCGAAAGACTGAAGCGGCCCACGGTCCATATGCACAGTGGCTGAAACAGCTGCGTGAGGTCTGTACGGCTTGCGACATCCCGCTCATTTTTGACGAGGTCTACTCTGGCTTTCGCCTGGCACCGGGCGGCGCACAGGAATACTTTGGCGTCCAGGCTGACGTCGTGATTTATGGCAAAACAGTCGGCGGTGGTATGCCGATCGGCGTGTGCTGCGGCAAAAAAGATCTAATGCGTCGATTCGATCCGGATCACCCCATGAGACTGGCGTACGTGATCGGCACATTTTCCGCTCACCCGCATGTCATGGGAGCCATGAATGAATTCTTGCGTTGGGTCACCAAACCCCAAACCACACAGCTCTACCAAGAAGCTGACCATAGCTGCACTGAATGGGCGGCTTCCGTCAACAGGGATCTCGCAGCGCGAGCGCTTCCGTTGCGCATCGTCAATCTGACGACGGTTTGGACGATCTTGTTCCAGCAGCCGGGTCGATACAACTGGCTCCTTCAATACTATTTACGAGCCGAAGGGGTGACGCTGAGCTGGGTCGGCACGGGCCGATGCCTGAGCAACATGGCTTTTGCATCGGAACAGTACGCAGAGCTGCACACAAAACTGATTGCTGCCGCATCCCGTATGAAACAGGATGGCTGGTGGTTGGAAGGACTCGACCAGCCGGAACGGAGGAAAGCTATGAAGTTACGGCTCACTTGGGAAATGATCGGGAGCATTGTACAGATGCCCAAGCCGCTCAAAACCTTTTACTCAGAGGTCATGCGGCGGAAGCATGATGATCACGTCGCGTCTCATAGCCACCCATTGAATCAACTGTTTCACCTCTTCAGTTCAAGTGTCTTCATCTATTGTTACTTCCTGATCTTCACGGATCTCACGACTGCGGTCACGGCCAGCTTGGTAGCCCTGTTCGTTCGCCAATTCGGGCACGCCCTCGTCGAGCCGCCTTGTCACGACAAGGAAGAGTTGTTACTGGGGTTCAATACGCCGAACAAGACCATGATCGTGTCAGCCTACTGCCTGATTCCTCTCGCCAACATGTTGGCGGCGGGCAGCTGGACCTTCTCCGCATTTCTTGAGCGGTGGCCCATCATCGCTCAGCAATGGTGGGGGTTGACCCTGGTCGTTGTCCTCGGCCGCGTCGCCTATTTGGCTTGGTTGCACGATTTCCGGACCTCCATGATCTGGTTCGTAAAACTGATCACCGATCCATTCACGGACATCAAGGCCTATCTCCCACGATCCTCAAGGGAGTGGCGGGCGTTTCTCCCTCCCTATGCCCTGAATGAGATAAGCCAGAAGCACTAAACAGCCGGCCATGCTTTCAGGAACTTGATGTGTTGCCTGCCATGGGGTGGTTCGTTGGTTGCAGACGGAAAGCGGCCCGGTATGAGCACGTCGAGCCTCTACTACCACCGGCTTTCGTCGAATGGCTCCAGGAGCGACACAAACCGCTCAGTCCAGGTCTGCCAAGAATGTTGCCGGGCGTAGGTCACGCAATCAGCCGGCTCAAGCGTTAATGCACCAAGCACGGCCTGACGAAGATCGTTGTGAAGGATCCCGGTCTTACCCTGCTGGACCACATCGATCGGACCGGTGACGGGGAAGGCCGCAACCGGCACGCCACAGGCCATGGCTTCGAGTAAGACCAGTCCAAACGTGTCGGTCAAACTAGGAAACACGAAGACATCGGCCGCACCAAGGTAGGCCGTCAATTCCTGCCCACTCTTTTGCCCGACAAACGATATGTCGGGATAGCGCGATCGAAATTGTTCCAGGTCAGGCCCATCTCCTACCACGTACTTAGAACCAGGCAGTTCGAGCTTTAAGAAGGCTTCGATGTTCTTCTCAACTGCCACTCGCCCCACATAGATGGAGATCGGTCGCGGAGCTGATAAAAATGACTTTGGTCCAGGGTGAAACAGTGTGGAGTCCACTCCTCTCGCCCAAATGACCAGATTCTTGAATCCCCGCTCCTCCAACCTTGCCCGCATCGACTGTGTGGCGACCATCGTGCGAACGGCCCGACTGTGATACTGCCGGAGATACGCGTAGGACCAACTGATCGGTAGGGGAACCCGAGCACGAACATACTCAGGAAACTGTGTGTGGTATGACGTGGTAAAGGGTAGCGCGAGACGACGGCACCAGGCACTCGCTGCATGGCCGATAGGCCCTTCGGTAGCGATATGAATGGCCTGTGGGCGAAATTCATTCAGCAGGCGCTGGACGCCGCGCTTCGGGAACGCCGCAAGTTTTATCGAGGGATAGGTGGGACAAGGATAGGTCGTAAAACCATCCGGTGTGATGAACTGCACCTTGTGACCAAGCTCCTTCAAGAATTTGGCGGTTTCCCCAAGAGTGCGGACCACTCCGTTGATCTGAGGGTACCACGCATCGGTTGCAACAGCGATTTTCATCGTGCCAATAGGTAAGCCTACTGCAGCTCTCCCTTCTCAACCTAGCTATTCTGAAACGCCGAACACCTTTGGTCAATGGGAGAACGCCCGTATTGCTACCTTGTTACACAGTGTTAACATGCTCCCTTGCGCACTGGCTGAACCGCACTCGTTTCATCCCCAACAAGCAGTCAGTAGGGTGCGCTCATTGAAGGATCGTAGAGGACTATCGCAGAGTTTCGCAGGCAAGGGCCCATTCCATTCGATTGCATCAGGACATGAGGTGCCGTAACAGGGGGACATGGACGAGATTGTTGTTAGCCCGTCGGACTCAGCGGGGCGATCAGCAGAGCACTTAAAGGGCTGGCGAGCAGGGGAGCGAGGATCAATCCGAACTGTGGGAAGTGATCTTGTAACGATAGGAACAAGCCGTGATCTTTGAGCCATTGGTCAGGTTCTGGCTCAATTGACTCAGAAGGCTGTTCCAGCAGCAGCGCCTCGGCTCGCCTTGCTAGAAGAAGGGCGGCGGGCAGATAGGTGGCTACCAACATCAACGTAAAGGTGACACCCCAAAAGAGGGTAATGGCGAGGGCTGTCCCAAGCACCGCCTCTTGACCAGCTTTGTCGGACACCAACGCCGCAGGCCACCGAAGCCAGGCTCCCATGTGCAGGATCCCGGAGACAAGAATGGCCGAGGCGGCGGTCAAGACCTCCTTCAACCGCTTCATCTGTGACGCATAAAATTTTGGGTCGGGCGCCTGGCCTGAAATCGTCGGTGCAAGAGTGCTGCAAGCCGCCAGCAGGGCCACCGCGGGGACGATCATGGATTGCACATTCACGACGGACACCACCACCATGACGTAGCGCAAAAGATGCTCGCCGATCCGCGGGGGTCCCGCCTGACGGAGGTTGTCGTAGCTAAAGCCGAAGATGGCGCGGTAGAGGGTATACGTTTCATCGAGTGACCAAATAAAGGCCACGCCGCTTAGGGCAAAGACCATTCCGATGGCGGTGACCACCAATATCCGACGGCGCGGATGACATTGGTAAATGATCATCGCGCAGAGGATGAAAGCGTAAATCCCAGCCACCAGCGCCAGCGCTACGGTAGTGAGCCAGATATACCGTGATTTGACCTCCACCAGAAAATGGGTGGCGTTGAAGGGCTGTTCCGAAGCCTCTGCGGTTGGGTGCATCAGTCGCTTGGTGAGGCCGTGGAAGTCATCGACCGTGATATTGGAACTGAACTCAAACAGTCCGATCGCCAGCAGCAGGATGAACACCGGGGGAATGATGAGGAGCAAGAATCGATAGTCAGAGGAGTGTGAGGGAGCCGGGGGTGTCATGGCATCCAGACGTGACCAACGCAGATCGCAAACCCACGGACGGAGTAACGTATCCTAGCACAATGGTTCCGCCCATTCTTGCGGAAGTTAGGCCACTCGCATCTGGTCAAGAGATGCCAGCGCGCGGGTTCCTCCAATGTCGGGAATGATGCAGAGCTCCAGTGCCGTGACACCAGGAAGATCGACGTGATGATCTTCCGTTTCAGAGGTTGCCCCTTGGGGACTGAAGTTCCACTGTTGACGCACGATATCCTGGAAGGTATTTCCCCCATCGCTCGACCACCGCAGCACATACTCTTGAACCCGTTCGATTTCAGACTCCACGAAGTTCAGTCGGATCCGGCGAACTTGTTGTGGAGAAGAAAAGAGCAGCCGAATCGTTTGTTCTCCCAGCTCACCTGCACGCCAGCCCGACGACCGATTGGGCAACAATGCAGCTTCAATCGGATGTGCAGGGTCTTCCGACGTGACTTCGACGTCAGCCAGGCTGTCGAGGTCCAACCAGTAGGGGTCAACGGATGCAACGCGTTTCTGAGCTGGATCGAGAAGACGTTTCCGCATCGCTGGACCTCCTGATGAGAGAGAAGGGGATTGTGGTTCTGGGATTATCGCTCCTTGAGGCGATCGAGGGTGCTCTCCACCGACCGCTCGAGTTTGTCCGCCGCTCCACTCAACGCGAGCTCGACTGTCGCGGCCTGATGGGTGACGGCGATGGGCTGGTGGCCGGCCAGTCTGGCCTCCAGCACGCACCGGATGTCATCTCCCTTGGTCTTATGGCTGTTGGTATCGCTGAGATGCGCCTCAACCCGAGTAATTCGATCTCGAAATCGCCCGACCGCTCCCTCGACGCTGGTCTCAACAAGCGCGACGATCTCCTCACGTCCATGGATATGGTTATCCGTATTGACCTGAATCTGCATCCGACTCCCTCCCTCGCATGAACTATTTTAAGCATGGACCCTACTCGCCAGGGACAAAAAAAGTCAATCGAGCCAGGGCTGCGGATGAAGTCTCATTATCTTCTGGGTAGATGACCAGGAAAGATGTGAATAGAGAAGGCTACAAATACGGAGTCACTGGTGAAAATGTGGGAGGTGTCTAGAGACTTGACTTTGGTATGGCAAGCCAATAGGATCTTCGAATAGTACTTCCAAAAGGAAAACTAGGGTTCCGGCTTCCTTTTCTTGTAGGAGGAAGCGTCTGGTCCAAGAGTTTTCGGCCTCGCATAATGAGGCTCCACGGAGGGATAAAAACCCGGGAGATCGTGTACTGAGGTACATGGCCTTTTGGGAATTTAACTTTCCAGCAGGAGACTTCGTTATGCATCTCCATCGCATAGTCCTTTTCATGCCAGATGAATCTGACTTACGACCTTGGCAGAGAGGTCTGCCATGGTAAGCGACCAAAGTCCGGATACGGTTCCTCCTGCTTCCGCTACGCGTCCTTCCGAGACACTCCACCGCAGCCTCAGTCTCTGGAACAGCCTGACCATCGGGTTCGCAACGGTTTCGCCGGTTGCGGGGCTCTATGCCATTATCGGTGTACAGACGGTTGTTACGGGTGGCGGTTGGTTTCCGGCACTGGCGCTCTGTTTGGTGATGCAGTTGTTGGTCGCAACCGTGTACGCGGAGTTGTCTTCCCAGATTCCGATCGCGGGAGGCGCGTACAAATGGGCCAGGCAGCTCGGAGGTGCCACCACCGGCACGTACGCCGGGGCCATCTATGTCAGCTCCACAATCGCGATGCTCACCACGACCGCCTACACCGGCGGGGTCTGGCTGGCGATCTTCTTCGGATCTGCGAGCGGAACGGGAGTGACTCTGGTCATCTGGGGTGCGGTGTTCTTGCTGGTTTGTACTGTCCTCAATCTCGTCCACGTCTCAGTCTTCAAGTTCCTCATCTCCCTGGGAGTCTATGCAGAAATTGTGGGTTCGTTTGGCGTCGCGCTGCTGCTGTTTTTCTTTTTCAGGCAGCATGGTTTCTCCGAACTGTTCGCCCATCTGGGGACAGGAACCGCTCCCAGCCAGACCGCTGCGTTTCTGGCGGCGCTTGCCATTTCTGGTTGGGCATTCATCGGCTTCGATGCCTGCTCGACCATCGCCGAAGAAACGCACGAGCCCAAACGGATGGTACCGCGTGCAATCTTTTTCTCTCTCTGCATGGTAGGAAGCGTGGTGCTCTTCAACTCCGCCGCTCTGACTCTGAGCTTTAACCGCGACACCCTACAGCAGACGAGTGCCGCATCCGATCCTGTCACACCGGTGATCGTCGCCAACTTTGGCGCCTGGGCAGAGACCCCGTTTCTGGCCATTGTCATGGTTGCGTTCCTGGCTTGCGGGTCATCGATGGTCCAGTACACCTCCCGGATCGTATTTTCCATGGCGCGCGAAGGCAGTATGCCGGCCGTCCTCAGTCGAGTGACCGCTGCAGGCGCGCCGCGGAATGCCGTGCTGTTCACGGTGCTGCTGGCCACGCTTGGCTTGCTCTTTGGCCTCAATGATGAAGCCGTCGCTACGGTGCTGGCATTCGGCACGGGCGGCTTGTACGCCATGTTTGCGATGACCACGGGGGTTGGGCTCTACACCAGGCTCACAGGTCGCTGGGACCCTTCATTGGGCCAACTAAAACTCGGTTCATGGGGACTACTGATCAATACGGCGGCATTTCTCTGGTCGCTCTTTGAATTTGTTAATATCGCGTGGCCACGCCCCTATGCCGTGTCGCCTGATGCCCCCTGGTGGCAACTCTGGGCCGTCCCGCTGGTTCTCGGAAGTATCCTGAGTTTGACCACGCTGTATCTCCTGGTCGAGAGATCGACAAGGCGCGATGCCCCGCTGAATCCTCGGGAGTCGGCACCAATTCAAGATTGAAAGACAAGTCGTTCGTCAAGTCTCGTGTCGCAAGGAGCGTTTCATACAGAGTCAAAATCCATTCATCCCATAGAAAGGAGCAATCATGGCAAAGAAGAGAACATACCAAGGCAAGGTTCCACTGCATGACAAATACGGACCGGAAGCGAAGTTCGCCGTCGAAGCGGAGGCGCTGCTGCCGACCACGAAATATGAAGAAGAAGTGGCCCGAGGCCTTGAATTAGGCCTGCCTGGTGCCGATTCCATCAAAGATCGTCGCATTCCCACCTTTAGTCGCGGAGAGCTCCCGCACTTCGCGGGCATCAATACCTTCACCAAAGCGCCGTATGTCGAAGATGTCCGCAAATGCGGGGAATACGATGTCGCCATTCTCGGGGCGCCGTTCGACGGCGGGACCACCTATCGGGCAGGAACCCGATTCGGTCCCCAAGGCATTCGCAAGATTTCTGCGTTGTACGGTACCTATAGCTTCGAGCTCGGCGTGGATCTCAGAGAGTCGATCTCCATGTGCGATCTCGGTGACGTGTTCACCATCCCCGGCAACATCGAGAAGACCTTCGATCAAGTCAGTAAGGGAGTGGGGCATGTCTATGCCAGCGGCGCGTTTCCCGTGGTACTGGGCGGGGACCATTCGCTTGGCTTTGCCACCGTGCGGGGCGTGGCTCAGAATATGAATGGCAAGAAGCTCGGGATCCTTCACTTCGATCGACATGTAGACACGCAGGAAACCGATCTCGATGAACGGATGCACACCACGCCTTGGTTCCACGCGACCAACATCCCCAACGTGCCGGCCAAGAATCTTGTGCAGATCGGCATCGGCGGCTGGCAAGCGCCCAGACCTGGTGTGAAGTCTGGTCGTGAACGCCAAACCACGATCATGACCGTGACCGACTGCGTGGAAATGGGCATCGAGAATGCTGCGAAGCAAGCGCTCGAAGTGGCGTTTGATGGGGTGGATGCGGTGTGGTTGAGCTTCGACGTGGATTGTTTGGACGCGGCCTTCGTGCCGGGCACCGGCTGGCCCGAGCCAGGAGGCTTTCTCCCGCGTGAAGTCCTGAAGTTTCTCCAAATCATCGCGGATACGAAGCCGCTGGCCGGGATGGAAATCGTCGAGTGCTCACCGCCCTACGACGCAGCCGAAATCACCAGCCTCATGGCCACGCGCGTGATCTGTGATGTCCTGGCCTGTCAGGTGCGATCCGGGAACCTGGGCAACCGAAAGAAAAGCTGAGAGGAACTGAGGGGCTTGCTTCGTGCGAGCCCCTCAAGCATCTCTCAACGAACAGTTTTGTTCGACGCATTCATGGCAAATGGAGTGGCATGTTGGTAACCCTGTCATAAAGTCGAGGATGACGGTCTCACTGGATTGAGCCAACTCAATGTTCGATGTGACAAAGGTAGAGATTTCTTAGGGTCAGGAGTCTTTGGTTGGTGTCTTACGTGCTTCCATTAGGCTCATGAATCGCAGAAGTAATTCCAGTATGAGCGTATTTGATTCTCCGCCTCTCCGTCGACGTACCGCTCTTCATCATGGGACATTACCATTGAGAGAGAGGCATATGGTGGCGACGCGGAAGAAGACCAAGCTTTTCATGAGCGGCAACAGCCAGGCTGTAAGAATCCCTCGCGAATTTCAGCCGGGGGGCGACGAATTCAAGATTCAACGCCGAGGCAATTCGCTCGTCATTCGTCCGAAGAAGCAACCATGGCGGTCGTTCACCGATAGTTTGGCCGTGTTTACCGACGCTTTTATCGAAGAGGGAAGGCAACCGCCGCCGCTACAGAAGAGAAGGCGTCCCTGCATATCAAGGTGAGGCTGGAACCAACATCTGTATCTACCTCACTAAGCAACAACCTCCGTGAATTTCGGCGCATTTCTAATCTACGCCTCGAAAATTGGGTACGTCGCTACCAATCGGTACGCCAGATACGAGGTTCGAAAAGCGATAGTTCTTCCCGGAGCGATCACGATTCTGTCTGAGCCGCTGCTCGTTTGACTCACACCAAATCCGTTTCTATACTTACGCTTCACCTGGAGGCGATCGAGATGAAAATCCTGCTAGGTCTGCTCGTCGTCGTGGTTCTGCTCGTTGGACTCGTTCTCTCGCTTCCCTTCCTGGTCGACCTGAATAAGTATCAAGACCAATACAAACCACTCATCGAAGATGCCCTCAATCGTAAGGTTCAGCTCCAAGATATCCGGTTGACGATTTGGCCAAGAATCGGTGCGAGTGTGGCAGGGTTCGCTGTGCTGGACGATCCGTCCTTCGGTTCAGGTCCATTTGCATCACTCTCGTCGCTCGATGTCGGTGTGAAGTTGATGCCATTGTTGAGCGGGAAGGTGGAGGTCGAAGAGGTGACGCTTCGTGATCCGGTCATCACGGTGATCAAGAACCAGAAGGGTGTTTTGAATGTCTCAACCATCGGCCGAAAAGGCGTGGCGGTGCCTGAAACACCCTCACGCGCTCCAATCCCCTCGACAGAGGTTCCGTTAAAGGTATTGGCGCTCTTGGCGGTGGATCGTGTTTCAATCGATGGTGGAAAGTTGACCTACCGGGATCTGACGACCCCCAAACCGACGGAGTATGTGCTGCAAGATCTGGAGGTGCTCCTGCGTGAGGTTCGACTCGGCCAAACGCCGAACCTTCATTTCGCCACACTGGTGCAGCCTTTCAATCTGCCGGTGAAACTCGACGGTACGTTCGGTCCGTTGAAAGAGACGATGGAGATCGATGCGATTAATTTCCAGTTTGGTGTGGGAAAGACGGACTTTACCATCACGGGACGCGCTGCTGGGAATGACGCCACGGTCAACATCAGCTCGCCGGTGGTCAATACTGCGAACCTTCCCGTCGCTCTTCCCCTCAAGAAACCGGTCGAGATCAAGAATCTCAAGATTGCGGCAGAAGTGAAGGGGCAGGAGGCCAAGCTTAATGCTCTGTCCTTCCAGTTGTTTGAGGGCGAGGTGAAGGGGCAAGGAAAATTGGTTGTAGGATCAGCGACGCCACCATTCAGTGGTGGTGTCGTGATGCAAGGACTGCAGCTCGGTCCGGCGCTCAATGCCGTCGCTGAGACGCCGATCTCCGTCAGTGGAACAGCCGGAGCGGATCTTTCCGTGCAAGGGCGAGGGTTCTCTCTGCCTGATTTGACCAAGGCGCTGCAGGGAACGGGTCACGTGGCCGTGAAGGATGGCAAGATCCAAGGCGTGAATGTTCTCCAAGAAGTGGCGTCAGCGCTGAAAGTCGCGGGTATTTCAATCGGTGATCCCAACGCCACGGTTTTTTCGACGATCGAGACAGATCTCGTCATGAAGCAAGGGGTCATCAACTTGCAGAATCTGTTGATGGATAGCCATGACTTTCAGGCCGCTGGCGGGGGGACCATCGGATTCGACCAACGGCTGAACTTGATTGTGAACCTGAATCTCTCGCAGGAGGTGAGCCACAAGCTCGCGGCCGCGTCACCTGTCGTCAAGATCGCAATGAAAGACGGCCGGCTCAGTCTGCCCTTGACGATCACCGGTACCGCACAAGCACCGTCGTACGGAGTCGATGTCAAAGGTCTGACTGGGAAGGTGCAGGAGCAGGTGAAGCGGAAAGTTGAAGAAGCCGTCGGCGGCCTGCTCAAGGGTACGACGAAACCTGAGGATCTTAAACGGGAAGGACAAGAGTTGCTCAAAGGATTGTTCGGTCGATAGCAGACGATTGAGAAAACCCACCAGTTCGCTTCTCGCGCGGAGACAGCCTATTACATTGGCCAGCGATGTGGGGCTTGAGCTCTTGGGCATCAGGACTGAAGAGGTAGTCGGGCGTGAGTGGCAAGGGGTATGTCTTCTTGAAGAACAGGACCGTGTGATGCTCCGCGAAATAAAACTCCCCTCCTAAGCTTCTACAAGCGTGTAAGAATATCCCGAAGATCCGAATCGGCGCGCTACTATATGCAGAGTGAACACGGCTTGGATCAATAAGGGGAATGGATCCCACGTTACGCGATAGGCAATGAACCTTGGAGACGGTCGAAGCCCTCCACCTAAGCCGATGACCATCTTCACCACGGGAGAAGTGCCTCGTGAGTATCGCTTCCTCTGCCTGTCGCGCACGTGGTGAAATTATTCGCTGGAGTCTCCGTCTTCCATCCCATTTGGCCGGCGATACAAAGTGTGGTTGTGCTCATGTGCCGTGTAAGTGTCGGCGGTGAACGACGAACGACAGACTTGTTCTGGGCGTGTTACAGCTATGTCAAGGCATATGTCTCGCTCCATGGTATCCATCAACATCTGATTGTGCTGGCAGTGCAAATTCTGTATACACCTAAGTCTCATTAGATCTAGATAAGTACGTATACACGATAAGGAGGATAGATGAAGCAAGCATGCGTCACGGTTGCGTTAGTCATGGGTTTGTTCATGACGACTACGGCGGTGAGCTCCGCATTTCCTACCGATGACCCGACCGCTGTTCCACAGGCAGCTCCTGCTCAGGATGTGGTGACGCTGAAGGACGGCAGTATCATTCATGGGGAAGTGATAGAGATGGTGGGTGGGGTGCTCCAGATGAAGAGCGCTCTAGCGGACGATCTGATTAAGATTAAGTGGTCTGAAGTGAGCAAGCTGGCAGTCTCTCATCCCATTCCTTTCCACTTCAAGGAGGGGACGGTCCTCGTCGGCACAGCCGAAGAGGGTGAGCCTGGGACGATGAAGCTGAAGGCCGGTCCTACTGGCAGCACGATGATCATGCCAATGGATGCCGTGACGACGGTCAACCCTGTGGTCCAACCGCCGGTCATCTATAACGGTAGCTTGAACGCAGGCTATTCACAATCTACGGGCAACAGCCAACTCCGAAACGTCAGTCTGCTCGCAGACTTCGTGGCCAGGAGCGAGCAACTCCGACTGAGCTTGCTGGGGCGGTACGTCTACGGCGACAATGCCGGGAGCCTCAACGTTCGGAATGCCCGAGGAACGATCAAGTTGGACTTTTTTATTACCAAACGGCTCTTCTGGTTCGCATCGGCCTATGTCGAAAATGATTTTCTCCAAAATCTCAAGTTAAGAACAGCCATCGCCAGCGGACCAGGATACCAAGCCCTCGAGCGTGGAGACCTTACCGGTATGTTTAGGGATATGACCTTCTATGCCGAAGCTGGCCCGTCGTATTTCAATGAGGACTACCGCGATAATAGCATCACCGACGATAGGGCGAGCTTTCGCGCGCGCGTCGCGATGAAATGGGATTGGCCGCTATGGGATGGGCGAGTGACGCTGTACCATTACAATGAGATTTTCCCTTCGGTTCAGAACTCCTCGGATTTCTTCTTTACGATGGATAACGGCGTACGTATGAAAATCTTGGCTGGTCTGTCGAGCGGTTTCCAAGTCACCACCCGTTACAATAATCGCCCACCTGCAGGCACAGGCGATACCGACAATCTGTACTTGCTCACGCTAGGGTATGCGTTCGACACAACCCGCAAACGATAGGTTCGATAGTGGGTCAATTTGAATTCAGCGATGCCACCCGGACAGGCAAGGCCCGGCGTCAGCTACAGGAAGAGGAAAGCTCGATGAGCGCGTGACCAGGCCGCTGGTTGAGATCGATCGCAGGCCCACACTGGTGCGATCATTCTTCGGGCATCCGAGTGGTGTCTGTATTACTGACTTCTGGGTAATCGAGAGAGTTCACTATTGACCAGTCTTTGTTTGACGAGAATGCGATCATGCTATTTCAAGTTAGCCTCTCTACCTAGATGCTAGATTGCTGATCGCATTGCATTGAACCGTAGTCTCAAAGGAGGAGCACCATGCTGAAAGAGTTCAAAGAGTTCGCCATGAAGGGGAATGTCCTGGATATGGCGATCGGCGTCATCATCGGTGGGGCATTCGGAAAGATCGTGTCGTCGCTCGTCAGCGATGTTCTTATGCCGCCGCTGGGGTTGCTGATGGGCAAAGTAGATTTTTCCAGCCTGTTTATCGACTTGTCTCAAACATCCCCTCCGTCGCTGGCCGCGGCCAAAGCCGCAGGCGCCCCTACACTGAATTATGGCGTCTTTCTGCAGAGCGTCTTCGACTTCCTTATCATCGCCTTCGTCATCTTTATCCTGGTGAAGCAGGTCAATCGATTTAAAAACGAAGCGCCACCTCCACCGCTCTCACCGCCACCTGGGCCGACAAATGAAGAGAAATTGTTGATGGAAATCCGCGATGCACTGAAGGGCCGTCAGTAAGGCGACGGCTACAACCTGGGTAAGAACGTGGGCGTGGTATCTGCCACGCCCACGGGAGCAGAAGGAGATCATCATGCGAACACGTAACACCTCGATGCTGCTGATAGGTTTGGTCGCGCTGGCTGGTTGCTCAGCGTTTAAAGACCATCCTCCTTCCCATATCAAGCAGCCGACCGTCTGTGTCGACAAAGGATGGTACGGCTATTACCAAGGCAGCGGATGCCCCTCAACTGCGAAGGTAACGGCTCCCGATGCCTCGCAAGAAATGGCGGCCCGTCTCGCGGCCCTCGAACGAGATCGCCAACGATTGGCTGATGAATTGGAGGCGGCACGTCGAGAGAACGGGGCCTTAAGCGATCGTGTTAGCGACCTGGAGCGCCAGCTTGGCGAGCGTGACCGGGAAATCGCCGCACTTCGTTCTGGATCTAGTGACAGCGCTGCACTTTCAAGCCAGCTCGCCGCTGCCCGAGGCGACTTAAGCCAGTCACAGGACGAAAAGGAGAGGCTCGCAGCAGAATTGGCTGCAGCGAAGCAACGCAACGCCGACCTCGAAGGACAATTAGCCGAGCGTGATCAAGAGCTCACCGGTCTACGCGGCGACTTATCAGCAGAAATGGCAAAGCTGAAGGAGGCAGAGCGTGGATTGATTCGATCGCTTGGTCCTCAAATCAAGAAGGGTGATATTACCGTCCATTTGAACGATGAGCGCTTATTGATCAACTTGGCGTCCGGCTATCTCTTTGCGTCAGGTCAAGATCAACTGAAACCTGCCGGAACGGATGCGCTTAAGCAGGTGGGGGCGATCTTAAAAGACTACCCTGAGTACAAGGTCGCGGTTGACGGCCATACAGACAACCAGCCGATCGGCGGTGCGTTGAAGAAAAAGTTCCCAACGAATAGGGAGCTATCAGAAGCCCGTGCTGTCAATGCGGCGAGAGCGCTGGAAGAGGGCGGTTTGAGCAACGCCACCACGCAAGGATATGCGGACACTAAGCCCAAGGCGCCAAATACGACTGAGGCAGGTCGGGCAAAAAACCGGCGCGTAGAAGTGCTCGTGACCAAGTAGACTACTCCAACATCCTGTATGGCACGGGGCTTTTCCGCCAAGGAGAAGCCCCGTGTTCTTTGGTCGGCAACGGCCGACAAGCGTTAGGGCCGCGATACCAGCCGCATTGACCGGCTCGCTTGTCAGTATCTCTCGTATCCCAACCTCAATTCTGTGCGGAACGTTTCGCCGACCACGCTGTATTGCTTCAAAAACCTGTACAGTCGAAGAATCACCGAGATAGCAGTGGAAGGTTAGTGTGTGGTCGTATTTGTCGACCACACGCATCGGCGTGACCGTCTTCCCGACGAAGTCGACGCCCATAGAGCCCTGGGCTCGCTTCCAGGTGCAGGCAGCGAGCACGATTCGTACAGTCTGCTGCTTTGTAACACTCGGCGCGGAGATCCCCGGGACCTAAGAGCCAGACTGAGGATCCGCTGTGCTTGCGCCACGAGTGATTGCGGACTCTCCTCCTCCGATGCACGCTGAGGGACAAGCCGTCCGGCGGAATGATTCCTGCCACCTTTATCTGCCCTAAGACGATTGCTGTGCCAGGATATCGAGAGTCAATTGGTCAGGCTTGCCGTCGAAGTACTTGAGCAGGGCGTCTTTGAAGATGGTGTTATCGGTGGAAGCGGCCAGAAACAAGGTCATGCAGGAACGGAATTTCAGGTTGTCAGGATATCCAAAGATCTCCTCAGCGCTGCGACCGTTCACATCCAGCACAAGCTGCGTACATTCTGTGAGCCGTGGGCCTAAAATTGGGTGTTGCAGATAGGCCTCAGCTTCGTCGAGCGAGCTGATGGAGAATTGCTGCGCCAAGTCACTATGACCAAGACCGGCGATCTGCGGAAAGACAAACCAGATCCAGTGACTAGATTTCCTTCCGGCTCGCAGCTCAGCGAGGACTGTGTCATAGACGCGCTCTTGTGCGTCGAGAAAGCGGTGAAGGTTGTAATCATCGGTCATGGACAGTGCTTGCAGCGAAATGTGGCATCAGACCCCGCCGTACTTTTCAAAATTCAGAAGGTCTCGGTTTTCCTTTTCAAAGACGGCAGGCGAAACGGGCACGCAGAATCCTGAGAGGCCGAAACGGTATATTGAGGCCGCGAGGTGGGCGTGGCGAAACGCTCTGCTAAATTCAGGATGTCCCTTACACAAAGAGCCTACCGGTATGGATTACCGTGGCGTCAGCTCGCGCGCATGGGAGATTTCACGTTGCCCAACCGAACGGATTTGTGAAGCTTTCACCGTGATAGCCGCGGCGGTCTTTCCTTCTAAGGTGGTGAATTCCACCTCGTATGCCTGCCCGTCATGATAGATATGCACGACAGTCCCGACATCACCAGCCACCAACCCCTCACTGAGCACTTCGGTTTCCAGTACCACAAGGTCATGCTCTTTAATCATGATGGCAACTCCAAATCGAATGGATAGGCCGTTGGCTATGTGAGTCTGGCCGGTATTCTCTTAGCTGGCCTTTGCCGTCACGCATAGTTTGACGTGCGCCTTTTTCTGAAGCGCGTTTACGATGCTGAAGAAGTTATCCGTGCTGGGGTTTCCACGCGGAGCCAACATTCGATGCAAGCTCTTGCTTGGCTTCTTGAGCGTCAGGGCCAGCTCCTCAAACCCGACAGTGGCATTGACGAGATCTCGGAGGATGGCTTTGCCTACGGCGGTGTCGCCTGTGAAATAGGCATTGAGCGCCTCCGTAAAAAGTGCTTCCCGAAAGCGCGGGTCCCGTTCCACACGCGCCGCGATCGTGTTTCTAAATTCCCTTGTGAGTCCCATAAATCCCTGTGCCGGAAGGTAAGTAACGATTACGTTACCACTGTAGTTAGGTGGCATACAATTAATTTATCTGGGGCGCGCGGCCTTGGGGACTGACCCCCCTTCCCAGCGTCTTCGCGTGGGGTCTGTCCCCGTTCGAGCCCGCGCAGTGCTCGCGGCCAAGCTGGTCGTAGCGGCCTATCGGCAGTTGCCGTCGAAGCGGTCATGATTAATGCTGGTTAGGGCGCCTTTGAAATTGACAGGTCAGCGCCGTGGCGTATATTGTTGCCATATACATGTAGGGGCCAGATGACGCGACTGCCGGGCGTGGAAGGGTTTAATTGGGACGAGGCAAATCTTGCCAAGAATTGGGAGAAGCACCGGGTTACTCCGTGGGAATGCGAGCAGGTTTTCTTCAATCTGCCGCTGGTGGTCGCCGATGACCTTGCCCATTCTACGGTGGAGCCTCGATATTACGTGCTGGGACAGACTGATGCCGGACGCCGCTTGTTTATCGTCTTCACCATCCGTCGACGGCGCATCCGTATTATTTCAGCCAGAGATATGAGTCCCAAGGAGCGGAGGTTGTATCGTGACCAAACTCAAAAAAAGACCGACGTTCAAGAGTGAGAAACAGGAAGCTGAGTTTTGGGCGTCACACGACTCAACGGAGTATGTCGACTACTCCAAGAGTCGTCGGATGGTGTTTCCCCGGTTGAAGCCGTCCACCAAGACGATCTCGCTTCGTCTGCCGAAATCCCTCTTGGATCAACTCAAGACGATCGCGAACAAACGCGACGTCCCGTATCAGACACTGCTCAAGCTCTTCGTGCTCGAACGCGTCCAGGCCGAGTTGCATCACAAGCCCGCCAAAGCCTCTTAGCGCGCTCCGATCACGGCGATTGCTGGAAACTGGTTTGAATGTGGCTGGCGGGGCTGAACGACATGGTCCCTAGCACAGTGGCATGTTGCACCGGGCTAGGATATCAAGGGTCATTTGGTCGGGCCTGCCGTCAAAGTATTTGAGCAGTGCGTTGTTGAAGAGTGCGTTGTCGGTCGCGGCAGTCAGAAACAAGGTCATGCAGGAGCGGAATTTGAGATGGTCGGGATATCCGAAGATCTCTTCAGCGCTGCGACCGTTCACATCAAGCACAAGCTGCGTACAGGCTCTGAGCCTGGGACTTAGGGTTGGATGTTGCAGGTAGGCCTCGGCCTCGTTGAGTGAGCCAATGGCGAATTGCTGTGCCATTGCGCTGTGGCCAAGACCGGCGATCTGCGGAAAGATAAACCAGATCCAGTAACTGGACTTTCTCCCGGCCTGCAGCTCATCAAGGACGGTGTCATAGGTGGGCGCTTGAGCGGTGAGGAAGCGGTGGAGATGATATTGATCAGTCATGCGTTTTGCCGCTGCCGCATTATTCAAAATTCAGAATGTACCTATTCTCTTCTTATGGCAAAGGCAGGGGCGTAGTTGGCGCTTCGAAAGCAGTTGGCGAGTGCAGTGTAGGAAAGAGGGGTTCGGACCATCGTGAATGGTTCCTGCTACCATCATTGCCTGTCGCACGGATGGCAAGGTGTGCTTGTCTCAAAACTTCGCTCGTCTCAAGGCTGTACGAAACTCAAGAAGGCCGTCGTACAGGGCTGGAAACTGGGCGAGTGTTATTGAGGGTGCGTTGATACGTCGTGTTACACCTTTGATATGCGTGTGCGCTTCTGGATCGCGAGCCATCTTTAACCCGTCCAGCGTTGTTCTAAACTGCACCAGCTTGCCTTGATCTACATACTTCTCAAGTCTCTCAACTTTAATAATTCCTAGGAGCTTGATAAGCATTTGTCGGAAGTTATTCTCGTAGTCGAAGCCGTGTGTCCTTTTTATGATTTGCCCTTTAACAAAGGCGAGATTGTTCGTGTCTGTTAGATGACGGGATGCATAGCTGATGATAATTTCATCCATGGACTCTTCTATCCAGCCACATAATTCAAAAAGGGCAAGCTTTGAGTAGAAGAGCGACTCCTTCTGGGAGCTCGCCTTGATATATTTTCGATCGAGCGCCTTTAGGTTAGCGAGAATGTAGCTACGCGTAATCATGAACCTAGGGAGTGAATATTTTAATCGCTGTATTCAGACGATCAATCACGCGTTGCTTTTTTGAAAGCCCTTCTCTCAAAGCTCCTTCTGAAAACTCTGGATGTGCAAGAAGCTCTTTGTAGCGCAGCTTCAGCTTCGATGCAGGAGCATTCATGGTCTGTGAAAGATTTGACCCGACACCAACCAGAAGTGATTCAAGGACTGTCAGTGATAGCTTCGGAGGTGCCTTTTTCTCGAACACTTCGTCTGCAACAATTCTGATTGTATCGATGAATAATTGTCGCATCTTTTCAATCGTTGGACCTGAAGCATATTGATTTGCATGCATGTAATCGTTCAGGAATTTCGCTAGGTGCCCTTCATAGTCTTTTCGCCGATCCATAAACGCAAAGAAACGAAGCAAAATTTCTTGCTTGCTGAATCGGTATGTCTGCCCGGCACGCATCTTGTTTAGTCGTCTCCACGGAGCATGGTCGTCTAGTTCTTTGAGGAGATTGTTAAAGGTTCCACCGTAAATGCAATTGCGAATCTCCTGATTGTTTAGCTTCATTCCACCCGTGTTTAGTCGGTGAAATATTGTAAATAAGTACTCCATGTGAGGCCTTTTCTTAAAGTCACATCGAAGTACTGTCACTGGAACTGAGAGATTTTCTACTCGCGTATAGTATTGATGAAGGGCTGATGTGGGTGTTTTTATAGCCGCTACTGATTTGCCTGCAATTTCCGGATCAATATCGTCAAGTTGCGAGAGCTTCCAGTCACCACCTTGGAGAAATTTGACGATCGTTGAGATGCGTTGGAGGCCATCAATAACTATCCACTTCTGTTGTTTATGGTCCAAGGCGAAGCACATGCTTGGGATTGGAAGTTGTTTGATCAATGAATCTATAAAGCGGGTTTGGTCTGGTCCTTTCCAGACGATGTCTCGCTGGAACTCGGGTTGAATCTCCAATATGCGTTGTTCGTGCATGCGGAATAGGTCTGCGCAGGAGCGAAGTTCGTTGTAGGCAACAATATCTGGTGGAGGGACTTCGGCGTAGTCGTCTTCGAAAAATGTCCGTTCTTCAAGCTCTGAAAGTTTTGGCTCCATAAGTATTCCTCAGGGTATTGGTCGGGCCAGGTGTACGAGCATCCTTGTTCTATCGATCATCTGGTCGTGATTTGATGGCATGGAAACGGTTGCTTTGCATGCATTAAGGTCAGCGGCGAAAGCATGTGCCAGCCAGAATTTATAGCTATGTCAGTTTGTGCTTCCAGTTTAAGTGTGTGCATAGCCCCTCCAAGTCCGGGAAAAGGGTTCGTTTGTTAATCCCATGGCGATCTAGCGATTCCAAAATCTCACTACGTCTGGATGACGGAATTTTCATTTCTGTGAGATGCGTATTTGTTTTTGGGTTCGATTCAATTGGAACAAATTTGTTAGCTGAGTTTGAAAACCGATGAAGTGTGAACCATCCATGCTGAGCGACAATTCGCTGATTGTTGAGTCGTGGCTGAAAGACTCGTGTCTGAGCGGATTTAAAAGGATCTTTCTCGTAGACATCTTTGTCCAAGAGAGAATCTGCCACCAGTGCATACACGTATGCGTCTCCTAAGAGCTTGTCGGCGCAGGCAAACCATAGGGCTGCGAGAGGATTACTTGTCCAGTCAAGAAGACGAGTCTTCAGCCCGTAGTGCTGCGCTGCCACAAGCAGATCAAGTTTATTAGTTTGCGCTACGTCTGGGAATGAGGCTCCTAAAAGCTCGAGTTGGCTTAGAACATCCTTTTCCTCTTGGACTGTGTCCCGTTTTCTATTCTTACGGGCAATGCTCGGCAAGAGATTGCCTTTGATCGCTTGCCCGCGAAATATGAATAAATCTGCAACAAGGTCGTAGGATTCCGTTTTTTGGGATAAACTCGGAGAGGCTATTAACCACGGTTCCTTGCATGGCGGATTAAGCTGACATAATCACTCTTGGTTAGAGTGAAAATAAAATGGTACAGGACCGATTTCGTTATCTGATGGTTGGAACAAACTCCTACCCCTAATTAGTTGTGAAATCAATGGGATTGTGGGGATGAGTTGGTGTGGCGCGAAGCATTAGGGGCGAAATCTGAAATTTGACCGTTGGATTTGTTTGCAATCATTTTCGGGCATGTGCGATCCAGGCTGGAAGAGGCAAAACGCAAGAGTGGGCCCCGGATATGAGCCAGGGGCTTTTGAACGCACGAGGCTGCCGCGGTAGCTAACAGTTCATATTGTTTAGGCGGTGGGGATTTCCTTATTGAACACTACCGTAAAGACTTCTTAGATCCAGACACAGTATGGCATCCCAGTATTACACAAATTGTAGCAGCAAGGCTCAGCTGTACTGATCCCACGTGTCGCATTGTTTGATGGCCCAAAACACGGCTTCTTTGAGTTTCTTGAGCGTCACGTTGTCGGGATCGCGAATGGCCTGCAGTTTCTTGTCCAGATCGTAGAGCGGTTGAATGGCCCGCTTATCCGGTATCTTCCCGAGCGCCCAGGCGACTTCCGTTAAGACGGCCCAATCAGTCTTGGGATCTTGAAGCTTAGCCAATAACGGAAGCACGACGGACGCATCTCCTGCAATGCCACCGATCTGCCCAAGTCCTTTGGCTGCCGCTGCCTGGACTTCCAGCTGGGGCGCTGTGTTCATCATATCGATGAGGAGGGGAATCCCTTCCCTGCCGAGATTACCCATGGCAACGAGCGCCTGTTTCGCGAGATCTCGGTCCTTCAGTGCGTCTTTCAGTTTTGGCAGTGCTTCGTCTGCCTGCATGTCTCCCAGGAGGGACATGATCTTGATCTTTCGTGCCTGGCTGGCATCGGGCGAATCGAGAATCTTGAGAAGACGATCGACGTGGCCCCATTCTGTCGCTAACAGGAGGGGAAATTCATACTTCTCCAGCGCCTCCTGTAGCTTGGTCATCGCGTAAACGCCCGCATCGCCTGCCTGTGCCGCTTGTGCGGCAGCGATGGCATCTTCAAACTCCGTCCGCACTTCTTTCTGCCATTTGATTTTCATTCCACCGAGGAGGTAGCTGAGTTGGCACGCGGGGCCTTTCCAAAGGCGGGCTGGCGAGTCCGGAAGGTCCGCGTCTCCGCCAGTCGCTGTCGTGCCTTCCCAGGTTTTGCGTTGCTCGCATTTGACTCGAAAGACGACATCATGGGGCGAGGCAGGATCTCGAACGGTCGCGTATCCGACTTCGCCGAGACGCTGTGCCACAGCGTCAGCCAGGGCAGTACCTTGTGCTTCGCCTTGATCGGTGAGGACGAGGACCTGGACCAAAATGGTCTGAATGTTCTCCAGCTGCGTTCGCTGCTCGGGTGTGAAGTATTCGCGGTAGGCTAGCGCAAGAGTGTGATATAGGCTGAGAGCTAGACAAAACCCAAGCCATGGTAAAACAAATCGAATTCTCATGGTTCACCTCCCCGCACTGTCTCCTCGCATGCGAGCGCGCCAGTCTTGTGAGGCGGCTGGCGCCGATGTGCCGCTCGAATTTGAGTATACACTGGTGAACTCATGCCGGAGATCTGATAAACAGTCACCAGCATCATATTGACAGTTTGCAGGTCTCAGTGCTAATTTCCGCTGCTCTACTTCGTGACTCACACGAAACTTTCAGGTCTGTCCAAATAACAAGAGTGAGTAGAGAACGGTGATAAAGACAACAGTTGCGCGACGTTATGCACAGGCCCTCTTTGAGCTCCTCGATCAGTCCAACATTGAAGTGACAAGGAGTGCTCTCGACAGCCTGAGTCAGGCCATGAGAGAGTCAGACGAACTGCGTCACGTGGTGGCGTCGCCTGCTTTCGGCGCAGAGGAAAAAATCGCAGTTCTAACGGCGCTTGCTGACAAGCTCGGCTGCCCGCCAGTCGGCAGGGCATTTCTTGGTCAATTGGTGAGGAAGAGCCGAGTTGGATTTCTGCCTGAAATTGCCCATGCGTTCGGCAAGCTTGTTGACCAAGCCAAAGGAACCCAACCGGTCACGGTTTCCTCGGCAACCCCCCTTCCGGGAACGGAACAAGATCGGATCAAGGTGCGTCTCCGCGAAACGCTAAAGCGCGAGGTGGATGTGACATTTCAGACCGACGCGAGTCATCTCGCCGGCTTGCAGATCTCTATCGGCAGCACGGTGGTCGACAGTACGGTCCGAGGCCGCTTGCGCGATTTGCAAGTGACGTTGACGCGAGAATAAGGAGTTGTCATGCAGATTAGGGCGGAAGAAATCAGTGCCATTATCAAAGA
>JBGSIO010000030.1:0-83925 GCA_041742455.1 Nitrospira sp.
ACGGGTCGCACGGAATGTTGAGGGGATCGGCGTGGGGTCGGAGCCCGTGGTCGGCTCGCCGTACGCGACCGCGTCTCCGACAGACGAGGTGCTACACTAAATGCCACCGGCAAGTGTCCCAAACTCATTGACACGTTCCGATGTGGGCAATGGCGCGTTGTTCCTGAATCGGGGGGAGCTTTACAGAGAGTCCCCGCTGTGACGTGAGACTGACGTAGGGAGCCATGTCAGTCTCACCAGATCGGGTAGCAAGCTGACTTCTGAACTCAGGTGAGCGCAGAAAGGCATACAGATATTTTCGATCGAGATGTTCCTTATCAAGCGTCCGCCAAAAAGTTGTCTGAGGACTACACACAAATGCAGGAGCGTCACTCGGAACCAACGCTACCTTACCGACTGTCCCTTTGTGAGACAGCAATACATCTCCTGGAGCTCCTATTCCCTTAGTAATCCGTTGTCGCGCGGTGTCATTGATCTTGGAAGCTGAAACGAACTGCACCTCATCGACATCCATGTCTGCTGCACGGATAAAAGCAACACCCGACTCGACAAACTCGCCAGGTCGCGGCCGATACTCGCCATGATTACCATCTTCAACCAACAGAATACCTTCGCGCTGAAGCTCGGCAACAGTCAGTGCTCGCCACTCAGCCGGCATACTTACTTTGCGTTCCGGCTCTTTGGCCCCCTGCACCACCACATATTCCTTGCGAATGATCTCGCGGAATCGTTCCGGCACGTCATCCCAGACATGGAGATCCACCGGAAAGGGCAGATTGCTTTCGGCAAGGGCGTCTTTGAGTTCTGCTACCTGAGGGCGTTGCGTGGGGGTGGTGAAGACGACGAGATCGAGGTCGGAGTTGGGACGGGCGGTCCATTTCACGCGTGAGCCATAGGCCCACACGGCCACGCCGGGAAGGAACCGGCGCCGGAGATCATTCAGCGTTTTGCGCTGCTCTGTCGTGAGGTCTATCGCATCGGTCATTCCCACGCTGTCCACACTCGATCTTAGGCGACCTGTTGCCACTGCGTGACTTCCACCGCCGCATGCTTGCTATGCGCATTTGATACGATGCGGTCCAATTTCGCCGCCACGGGATCGTCGATCCAGGCATCGCCGCATTGGCCGCAGACGAATGCCGGAACATCTCTGACGACAACCACGCCAAATTTCAAATCCACGGCAAAGGTCGTTGTCCCTGGTTGTTTCTCGCCCCCGCACAGGGGACACCGTCCGACATGTCCACTCATAGCTTTTTCCTCCTGGTCTTGTAATCCGCTTCAAAGCGCTCAAGGTCCGGACGGTAGGCCGTGATGACATGGCATACGGAGTCGACAGATTCGGCGGCGGCCACGACATGAACCGGTTCCGTCTCAACGTGCAGAATGAGACCGCTAGGATAGGGACGATCCGTTGTGTAAACCTCGATGACCTCGCCCTGCAGAATCGCGCTTATGACCTCGGCACGGGAAATCCCCCGCTCGAGAAAACGCTCTAACGCATGGAGGTGCCACTGGATGCGGCCCTCGATCACTGCCGCACGCAGGAGCGCGATGTCGAAATCCTTACCCATACCCCAATTCCTTCAAATTCGCGGCGATGGCGGTATCAAGTTTCGCGGATTCCTTCTGTTGCTCACGCAGCGTCGCCGTGAGCCGCCTCATCTTGTCGTCGAATAGCTCTCCATCGTCCTCGACAGCCTCGGCGCCGACATAACGGCCGGGGGTGAGCACATGGTTGTGTTTACGGATGTCGTCGAGTTTTGTTGCCTTACAGAAACCTGGCACATCGGCGTATTGGCCGGCGCTCCCTCCGGCATCGCTCAGGGAAAGCTTGTCGCCACGCCAGGCGTGATAGGTCCCGGCGATCTTGTCGATATCCTCTTCACTGAGCTCTCGATGAACTCGATCAATCAGCTTGCCCATCTTGCGAGCATCGATGAACAATACCTCGCCCCGTCGGTCTCGGTATCCCTCACCCCTAGTCCCTCTCCCACTGGGAGAGGGTGGCTGAAGGCCAGGCGAGGGTTTGCCGCTCTTGTCGCGGCAAATGAACCAGAGGCAGACCGGAATCTGTGTGGAGTAGAACAATTGTCCTGGGAGCGCCACCATACAATCGACCAGATCCGCCTCAATGATGTTCTTACGAATCTCACCCTCGTTGGATTGATTGGACGACATGGAACCATTCGCCAACACGAACCCCGCTATTCCTGTCGGCGCGAGGTGGTGGATGAAGTGTTGCACCCAGGCAAAGTTGGCATTGCCTGCCGGCGGCACGCCGTAGACCCAGCGCTTGTCGTCTTTCAGCAACTCGCCGCGCCAGTCGCTGTCGTTGAAGGGCGGATTCGCCAACACATAATCGGCCTTCAAATCAGGATGCGCGTCATGGTGAAAGGTATCGCCGTGCGCGATCTGCGCGTCGATCCCCCGGATGGCCAGGTTCATTTTGGCAAGCCGCCAGGTCGTGTAGTTCGATTCCTGGCCATAGATGGAGATGTCGCCGAGCTTGCCGCTGTGGGCTTCGATGAACTTTTCGCTACTGACGAACATGCCACCCGAACCGCAACAGGGGTCATACACCCGGCCCTTGTACGGAGCGAGCATCTCAACCAGTACGCGGACAACCCTGGAAGGCGTATAGAATTGTCCTCCCTTCTTGCCTTCAGCGCTGGCGAATTGAGCAAGAAAGTATTCGTAGACGCGGCCAAGTGTGTCCTTCGCACGGTCGGCTGGAGCGCCTAATGCGATGTCGCTCACCAAATTGATAAGTTGCCCAAGCCGCTGCTTGTCGAGGCCAGGACGAGCATAATCTTTCGGTAGCACACCTTTGAGCGACGGATTGTCCCGCTCGATGGCAGACATCGCATCATCGACAATCGTGCCAATGGTCGGCTGTGGGGCCTTGGCCTTCAGATGGGACCAGCGCGCTTCTTTTGGCACCCAGAAGATCCTTGCGGCCTTGTATTCGTCAGGATCTTCCGGATCAGCGCCTTGGTTCCTCTGCGCTTCGAGTTCGGCGTGTTTGGCTTCAAATGCATCCGAGATGTATTTAAGAAAGATCAGGCCCAGAACGACGTGCTTGTACTCCGCCGCGTCCATGTTGTTGCGGAGTCCGTCAGCCATCTGCCAGAGCTTAGCCTCGAAGCCCAGGTTCGCACCGGTATCAGACTTTGAACCAGACTTCTCTTTTTTAGCCATTGATTCCCTTGCGGTTTAGATCAGCCCCTGTTGCCTGGGACCCATTCTCTCAGATGTACTGTCAGATATGGACGATTTTCCGCGAAGGATACCCTTTTCTCTTTAAGAATTCATCTCGCCTGTGAGGGGGTGGGATGCCCAAGAAGTGCTGAGGACTGAGTGCTCCACGGAAGAGCTGCGCGGAAGTGCTGAGCGGTAGAGAATCTGCACCCTATTCTGACGTCGAGCAGGATAGTAATAAACATGTCACTCATGACGTCGACGCCGGCGTGGACGATGATGCGGTCCGCGGTCATGGTGGCGTGGCTCACGGCGCCGCGATGCCGGGTGCCCCGTTTTCTACCGTCTAGCCCGCATTATTCATGACAGTTCGTGACGAAACCGCTAAGACGCCATGCGAGACTGGCACGCGGAGCCCCGAGAGACCGAGGCATACTTGAAACAGTATGTCGAGGCCACGAGGGGCGAGTCTGCCCGCCTGGCCGCAGCCAACCCGCGGCCAGGCTTGTCGCAGCGGCGTATCGGCGGGTGCAGTAGAAGTGCTCGTGAATAATGCGGGCTAGGACCGTGCCGGAAGTGAGGAAGTCATTGACCAATAGGTACAACGCGATAGGATGCCTATCGAGAGCTGCACCATGGAAACTAGACGGGTCTTGCTAATCTCAAAAGAACGATACCTTGCCATGCCGATGCGGGGGGGCAACACCGGCAATACAAGGAGGTTTACCCTCATCGAGCTGATGCTCGCGCTGTCGATTGTTGGGATCTTGGCATCACTCGCGATTCCCAACTACATCGACTTTTTCGAAAAGGCACGTGTGGCCAGGGCCGTGTCCGAACTCCATGCCCTCGCCAAGGAGATCAAGGGATTCACGATTAGTGGAGGAGGATACCCGGATACCCTGGCGCAAATTGGGCGCAGCACCATGCTGGACCGTTGGGAGAGTCCGTATCAGTACTACCGAATGAATTGTGCGGCCGACGTTGAGATCATGAATCTTGCCAAACTGAAATTGCGCAAGAAAAAGCCCCCTCGCGTGCTTCCTGACCACGGCTCTCCTTCTACAACCACTGACTGGCATATCATGCTTGCTGTTGATACCGGCGATCATCGAGACACATTGTGCTGGAACGGAATCGGTTCTGGCACGTCTTGCCGATGGTCAGTTCGCTGTACTCCTGGCCAATCTGTCTGAACTCGAAGATTCTGTTACGGACTGTTCTTCCCTCTCGTATCTCCAGCGGTTTCCCATCGACACGATCACAATCGATCAAGCGTTCGTCAAAGATTTGAAGCTCAGCAAGGTCGATTCCCCCGCAACTAGAACGACCGAACGGTTGAGAAACCGCCTGGCCGGTTGAGCGGCAGCTTACTCGTCCTGTGCGAACCACCCTCACACAGGGGAATCCTAAAACCTAGGCATCCCGACCTCGCCGAATCCGCTCCACGAGCGATCACGTTGATTGGATACGGAGTGGTGGAGGAATTGCCGTGAGAGAAAACTCTTAAACCATATCGTCCAAATAGAAACAGCAGTTCCATTGTGCACATTTTGCACAATGGTTGACCGTTGATAAGTAACTGTGCTTTCATGGGTTGCCAGCAATGTAAAGGAACTTTGCCTAACATATTGGGCTCATTGATCGCTTTGATGTTACCATCCAAGGTGATTGAAGAGTTCAGTCCGTCCTGAGTGGTAATGGCATAGTTTCGGCAAGATTTTCCCCAGATATGGCTTGAGGGAGTTGATATGAAGGATCACCTTACGCGTGTGCTCGTGACCGGTGGCGCCGGGTTTCTTGGCTCACATTTATGCGAACGCCTGTTGCAAAACGGCAACGACGTTCTCTGTGTGGATAATTTCTATACGGGGGCTAAGCGAAATATTGTTCACTTGCTGGAAAATCATTCTTTTGAACTCCTTCGTCACGATGTGACGTTCCCGCTATTTGTTGAAGTCGACCAAATCTATAACTTGGCGTGCCCGGCCTCCCCAATCCACTACCAGAGTGATCCTGTCCAGACGACAAAGGTGAACGTACACGGATCAATCAATATGCTGGGATTGGCCAAGAGAGTGAGGGCAACCATACTTCAAGCCTCGACCTCTGAGGTGTACGGTAATCCAATCATGCATCCACAGGTCGAAAGTTATTGGGGAAACGTAAACCCCATCGGGCCACGAGCCTGTTATGACGAAGGAAAACGATGTGCGGAAACATTGTTTTTTGACTATCATCGGCAACACAAAGTCGCAATAAAAGTTGCCAGGATTTTCAATACCTACGGCCCGCGGATGCATCCGAACGATGGGAGGGTCGTCTCCAACTTTATTATTCAAGCATTGGAGGGCAAGCCTCTCACCATCTATGGAGAGGGGGCACAGACGCGATCGTTCTGTTATGTCGATGACCTGGTCGATGCGTTGATGAGGCTGATGCAGACACCGAGCACCTGTACCGGTCCCATCAATATGGGAAATCCACATGAATGTACTATTCTGGAGTTGGCACAACTCATAATCCGACTCACCGGATCCAAATCGAAGATAGTCAGCATGGGGCTTCCCCAGGATGATCCGGAGAGGCGGAAACCCGATATTTCTCTTGCAAAGTCCACGCTAGACTGGTTTCCAAAGGTACAACTGGAAGATGGCCTCACGAGGACCATCGGCTATTTTGAAGACCTGCTTCGGTCAGCCTCAATCAGCAAATAGATTGGTACGGGTTTCTGACCCTTGTAAGCTTCAACCTACCGTGAGACATGTTCACATCTAGTGCCACGTCTCGGAATTATCGTGGCAACGCCGTTTGAGTTTGTCCCACAGTGAATTCTTCACTCCCGCGCAGAAGTTGAGGAACCGTCTGGCTAGTTGATTCGCTGCTCGCTCGTTCTGTGCGCACCACCCTCACAGTGTCGGGCCAGATATGGCAATTGCGGAAGGATTGGTCCCTGCACGAAAGGGATTACCGAGTAGCTGTGTGAGGGGGATCAAGGTGCCTGACCCGGATGCGATTGTGTAGGCCGAGATGGTGCCTCCACGGTTCACCACATACAAGAATTGCCCATCCTGAGAGATGGTGAGCGCCACCGGAGTAGACCCGGCCACTAGCGGCGACGTAGGATTCTGTGCCGTCCCCGAGGCCGGCGCCAGCGTCAGCAAGCCATCGCTTCCTATGGCGAACGCCGACACAGTCCCTCCTCCATTGGCGATATAAAGATGGGCACCATTCGGCGGGACGGCGATGCCGTTCGGGGTGGTCCCACGCGTCGACGCAGGATTCGGAGTGGACCCGACCGGCTGGATCAGCGTTAATAGCCCTGATGTTTCAACCCGGAACGCCGTCACCGTATTGGATGCGCTGTTGACTACGTAGAGAAACTGCCCGGTTGAAGACAGGGCGAGCGCAGTGGGCCCAGCCACACTGGTCGAGACAGGATTCGTTCCCGGTCCAGCCTGCGGCACTTGCGTCAATAGCCCGGATGATTCAATTTGAAATGCTGTGATCGTGTTGGATGTACTGTTGGCCACATAGAGAACTCGTCCAGTTGAAGAAATCACTAATGCGACCGGTGATAGGCCTCCGGCGGAGATGGGATTGGGATTTCCTGTCGATGGCGGAATAGGTGTGAGAACCCCAGCAGCACCAATGCTGAAGGCCGTCACGTTATCGGATCCACTATTCGCGACATACAGAAATCGCGAGTCCCGTGAAATGGCAAGTGCTCGTGGCGTCGTCCCGACGGAAGCTGGGTTGGGCGTGTCCGGAGTCGAGGTCCCAAGCAACAACGCACCATTGGTACCGATCCGGAAGGCCGTCACCTTGTTTGTCTGGCTATTGGCGACATACGCAAAAAACCCATTTGATGACACGGCGATGGCTGAAGGAGCGGGCACATCGACAAACGGAGACCCGGAAATTGCCGCGAGCCCACCGGTGGTTGGGTTAATGGAATAGGCAGACACGTCGTTGGATCCAGTATTGGTGACGTACACACTTGCCGTCGTTCCCTCTCCTCCGCCGATTGTTCCTAGACCACCGAATCCGCCTCCCCCCCCACCATCATCGCCGCAGCCTGGCGCGAGCAATAGCCAGACAATGAGCCAGGCGAGTGACGATCGATTCACACAGAACCGATTAAGAGGCCTTCTGTACACCATAATTCGGTTTATACCACTCTCGCGGAGTGATAACAACGAAGCCGTTGGCGAGAGCCTGCGGCTCGAGCTCAGGCCGCAGGCGTCTTGATTGACAAGAAGGTGGTGATCGTTAACGTGGTGTGGCGATGCCGGCAGGTCCGGTCCCTGCGCCAAAAGGATTGCCCAATGCGCCGTTGAGCGGAGTCAGCGCGCCGGTTCCGGTTGAAATTGTATAGGCCGAGACCGTTCCACTTCCGCTATTGGCTGCATACAGGAATAGCCCGGATGAATCGATCGTGACACCGATCGGGATTGATTCTGCGGCAAACGGCGAGCCCGTTATGGCTGTCAAGGCTCCGGTTGAACCGTTGACTGTAAACCCAATTACGTTGTTATTCGATCCATTGGCGACGTACAAGAAAGATCCGTTCGGTGAAACAACCGGACCGCCTCTCAGATCGGTTCCTGCGGCAAACGGAGATCCAGCGACTGTGGTCAAGGCACCGGTCGTACTGTTGACAGAAAAGACCGAAACGGTATTGCTCCCTCCGTTGGGCACAAACAAGAACCCCCCATTTGGCGCTATGCCTACGCCTGTGGGGGCGGCTCCACCCGTCAAAAATGGCGAGCCTCCCACAACCGTCAAGGCTCCGGTGGCTCCGTTAATCGTGTATGCAGAAATATCATTGGAGTTTTCGTTCACGACATAGAGAAAGAGTCCGTTCGGCGAGACGACAATTCCAGCTGGACTGTTGCCTGCTCCGAAGGGTGACCCGGACATGGCCGTCAAGCCTCCGGTGCCAGCTGAGACGGTGAATGCCGAGATATCTCCTCCACCATTCGCTGTGTACAGAAATTGCCCATTCGGTGACACCACGACCCCACGAGGATTGGTTCCTGCAGAGAACGGCGAGCCCGCCGCGGCCGTCAGTACACCGGTGGCACTATTGATCGTAAAGGCTGCCACCGACCCTCCCTGGTTTACCACATAGACCAGCGCACTGTTTGGTGAGACGGCGATGGCTGTCGGGTTGGTCACTCCGGAAAAGGGAGAACCGGTGATGACGCTCAAGGCTCCCGTCGTCGGGTTTATCGAATACCCAGACACATTATTGGACGCTCCATTTGCAACATACACCCTTGCCGTCGCGCCGGGTGATTCAAATCCCCCATCTTCACCGCCGCTGTTGGAACATGCGGCGAGAAGCACCAGCGTCGGAAGCGTCAGCGATGACAGCGATCGTGCATTCATGTGGACTCCTCTGGGTTGCATCTCGTGGTACGAGACTTGTCTTTCCTCTCGCACGATATAGCACGAGGAAACACGTACACCAAATATAATGACGTTTTTCGTTGGACTCTGATCGCCACGCGCTGGCACACTACTCACGCAGCAGGAGGGAGTACGAGAGGTGTTACAGTCCTCACTCACTATTCTTGGATCCGGCTATACCGCGAAGTTTCTTGTGCCACTCGCGGAACAACGGTACACACAAGTCTTTTCCACTAGCCGAAATCCGGATCAACACCTTGGCCACCTGAGGCCTGAGCAACGGATTCGATTCGATCTTGCACGATCCGATACCTGGTCACTGCTCCCGGTAGAGACCGATGTGTTATGGTGCTTTCCTGCAGTACCGCTTGAACTGGTTGAGCAGTTCGCCGAATTCGCATTGCTTCGTGCTCGCCGATTGGTCGTGCTGGGGAGCACATCCTCTTACGATGACGGCATCTCAGCCGAGTACCCTCCGCCATGGATTGAGGAAACTGCCACGATCGACCTAACCAAACCTCGTGTACAAGGCGAAGAACTATTGCGAACGCGTTATGGGGCCATCATATTACGAGTGGCAGGGATCTATGGCCACGGCCGTAATCCGCTCGATTGGATTAGGACGGGACGCGTGAATCGTACACGCAAGTATGTGAATCTCATTCACGTTGAAGATCTGGGTACGACATGCCTTGCCGCTCTCAGGCATGCTAAATCCGGCGAAGTCTATAACGTGAGCGATGGTCAGCCGAGGACTTGGAACGAGATCTGTGAATGGGTTGAACGACGCTGGGATATTCGTTCTTCTGTCTCTGATGAACCGACGCCAGGTGGGAAACGTCTGTCGAACTATAAAATGTTCGAGTTATTAAATTTAGATGGGGCCGGTCTGCGCCACACAAATTTGTTCGAAGTCCTTGAGGCGATCCAGAAGGATTCGCTTAACGAAGCAGGGCCATTACGGTAAGGCACACCAGCAAGTTGTTCATCGCGTGCGCCACCATGCCTGGAATCAGGCTTCCCGTCCGCTCATAGATCCACGCCCAGAGAAAGCCGCTCCAAAACACGCTGATGAAACCGATGAGGCTGTAGCCGTGTGCGAGGGCGAAGATACTGGTGCTGATGATTGCGGCGGGCAAGAATGTGAGCCGTCGTCGAAGTGTTGCGTACAGCAACCCGCGGAATGCAATTTCCTCGAAGATCGGCGCAAAGATGACGTACTCCAATACGCTCACAGTGAGCTTGGACGGTGATGCCCACACGAGGTTGGGATCAAACCATTCTGTCCAGTGGTTTGTGAGATTCAGGATCTCGGCCGCCTTGCCGAGCACCCATTCTCCCCAGAGCCCGGCTGCAATCACGGAGACGATGATGCACGCCAGGCGTCCGTAATTGCCGCTCGTGATACGGAGGCCAAAACCGTTCCAGAGCGACAGACCGGCTGGTTTGAGCAAGTGGACGTACGCAAGGAGGAGTAGCGGGAGGTTGGCCAAGGGAATGACGAGTGCACTGACTGACGGTTGTTCAAGGGCTGGCATCGACAAGAACGCCAAGGTTGTAATCGCTCCTAAGGCGCCACCGCGGAGGATGACAGCCACGGCAGTACTGCCAGACCACGGTGGCGGAACACCAGGCACATGTATGCGTAAGATGTCCACTCGCTGGCCCCGCAACCGCAGAATACCTAACAGCATGACGGAACCGATCATCAGACACATCAGTTCGGCCACCATCAATGGGCGAATCCATTGTTGGACTTGATCAGCTTTGGCGGCGCCCTGTTGTTCAACCGTTGCCAGTAACGCGTGGTGCCCCCCTCTCGTCGCCAACCGTGCTGATAGCAGATTGTAGAACCATCCACTCGGCAGCGTCTCTGCCAGCGTGGATTGTAGTTCCAGTTCGTAGAGCCTATCGAGAGGTTGAGAGCCGTAGGCCGCGAGAATCAGTTGTTCGAACAGTCCCGCAGATACATCATGATCGTGCCATGTCGTTGCTTCGGCAAGGGCTTCTGCTTCACGCCCTGATTCTCCCAATAGAATCGCCAATCGAAATTTAGAGAGCGGATCATCGGTCGTCTCTACTAACTCGCGATACCACTGAATGCCTTGGGTATACGCTTCATCCTTGCTCCCCATGGTCCATGCTGCGAGCCACTGCTGCCATTCCGGCGAGCGGCTGAGACCGTCTTGAGCCTCCATCATGCGGCTGACCATCAAATCTAAGGCACGATCTGGTTCTTCAAATCGCTGGAGTTTGGGTACTGTGATCGAGAACCACAGGATGCTCCCGAGGGCGGTCATCAGAATGCAGGCGCACACGATACTCACAAAGAGCGACCATCGGGAACCATAGGGTAGAACGGGTGTCTGCGGCGCGCTCGCGGCGTCAAGCTGTGGTAGGCGCTGCAATCGTCCGATCGATAGGGCTTGTTCGCTCATGGGAGGCTGACTATATCATGGGCTTCGCACTCGCCAAATCCCTCGAAGTAGCTACTGAGTAGTCCAGACGAGCATTTCTCGCGTAGCCTTGCCCGGTGAAGTTGGCTATACTAACCGCGCGACATGTAAGGAGCCTTGCTGTAATGGAACATTTTCATGCGCCACGACGGCTGTTGCTGGGACCTGGTCCCAGTACGGTGCACGCTCGTGTACTGCAAGCCATGTCGACGTCGCTCGTTGGACATCTGGACCCTGCTTTCTTGAATGTGATGAACGATGTTCAAGCCGGTTTGCGTCACCTCTTTGAGACGAAGAATCGTTTTACGATCGCTGTCTCCGGAACCGGATCCGCTGGTATGGAAGCAGCGGTGGTCAATATCGTAGAACCTGGCGATGCCGTGATTGTAGGCGTCAACGGTGTCTTCGGCACCCGACTTGCGGCCATCGTCGAGCGTTGCGGGGGCAAAGCCATTCGGATCGAGGTGCCTTGGGGGCAGATTATCGAACCGAATCTGATTGCCGAGAGGCTCCAACAATCAGGTCCGGTGAAGGCGGTCGCACTCGTCCATGCCGAAACCTCCACAGGCGCATGGCAGCCGATTGAAGCGATCAGTGCGATTTGTCGGAAACATCATACCCTCCTGATTGTCGATGCGGTGACATCCCTGGGGGGAATCCCCGTCGAAGTTGATCAATGGGGCATCGATGTCTGCTACAGCGCCACACAAAAATGTCTCAGTTGTCCGCCAGGCTTAGCCCCTTTGACCCTGAATGAACGAGCACTCTCCGTGGTCAAGAATCGACGAACTCCCTGCCAGAGTTGGTATTTGGACCTGTCTCTGATCGCGGACTATTGGACGGAGCACAATCGGGCCTATCATCACACGTCGCCGATCTCGATGTTGTATGCTCTTCATGAAGCGTTGCGAGTGATCGGGGAGGAAGGGCTTCCTTCCCGGTTCGCACGCCATCGCCTGAACAGCCGTGCATTGCTGGCCGGACTCATGGCAATTGGCCTCGATCCCCTACCTTCTTCCGATTACCAACTTCCCACGTTGCTCTGCGTCACCGTTCCGGCATCGATTGATGAGGGTGCTGTCCGCTCACAATTACTTGAACGATTCGGCATTGAGATCGGTGGAGGTCTCGGGCCGCTCAAGGGAAAAGTGTGGCGGATTGGACTCATGGGAGAATCGTCTACGGAAGCGAATGTGCTCACTCTGTTGAATGCGCTCGAAGAGATCGGTATTCAGTGTGGGTGGGTGTCGACTCCTGGAATTGCCCTGCAGGCCGCGGCTCACACCTATAGCGTAGGACGGTAACTTGTGACGATTGCTATATATCACGCGCGTCTGATCGATGGGACCGGGGCGGTGCATGAACGCGCGACGCTGGTCGTGCGTGGCTCCAAGATCTCGGCGGTCGGCCCAAGCAGGACCCTGACCATTCCAAAAGGGGCCAGACGCATCAACGGACGCGGTCTCACGATTCTCCCAGGACTCATCGACTGTCACGTTCATCTTTGCTTGGGGGGAGAAGCGGATGTCGTCGGTGCATTGGAGGCAGAGCATCCTTCTCTCACGTTGCTCAAGTCCGCCAGCTATGCGAAGGCGACGCTGAATGCAGGCTTTACCACGGTGCGTGATGTGGGATCACGTGACCATTCGATCTTCGCCCTCAAACAAGCAATTGATTCAGGTCTTTTGCCTGGGCCGCGCATCATTGGTGCCGGCCTTGCCATCTGCATGATCGGTGGGCATGCGCGTTTCATCGGTCAAGAGGTGGAGGGGACCGAGCAAGTTCGGCAAGCAGTGTTGGAACAGATTGCAGCTGGTGCTGGAGTCATCAAAGTCATTGCCTCAGGAGGAGTTCTGACACCCGGTACCTCTCCGGATGAAGCCCAGATGACGATGGAGGAATTATCTGCGGCCGTCGATGCCGCGCGACAGGCTGAGAAGAAAGTCGCGGCCCATGCGCACGGCGCTTCCGGTATGAGGAACGCAATTCTTGCCGGTGTGCGTTCGATCGAGCATGCGACGTTGCTGGATGAAGAGGCCGGCACACTCATGAAGCGGTACGGCGTCTATATGGTCCCCACCCTTTCAGCCCTGGCGACCACCGCAGCCTGCCGGCCCAGTTGCGGGATCCCGGAAAGTGCGCTGGACAAAGCCAAGGCCATGACGAAGCGCCACAAGGTCAGCTTTAAATCTGCGCATCAGGGGGGCATCTCTATTGCCATGGGCACCGATGCCGGTACCCCGTTCAACTATCATGGGGAAAACGCGCAAGAACTCGAACGGATGGTGGCGCTCGGCATGACGACGATGGAAGCCATCGTCGCCTCAACCGCCACAGCCGCCCGATTGATCGGGATCCAGGATTCGGTCGGAAGACTGACCAGAGGAATGGAGGCTGATCTTGTCGTCCTGAAAGGCAACCCCCTTCAACGAATTGACGTGCTGCGGGACGGTGACCGAATCCTTGGAGTTATGCGCGGAGGCCGATTCGTGTCGGGCCCTCTTGCCCAGGCCTAATGCCTTTCATAAAAGAGTTCGAGCGCCGAGGCGACGCCGAATACACGTCCTTTGCGGAAACTTTCTTTGAGGCGAGCGCGCAACCTGCGAATTCCGTGTTCATCACCACTCTTGGTGACTCCCTGAGAGACAAGCATTTCAGTGGCCACCTCGACGAGGCGTTGCATCCGCACGTTCATGTCTTCCGTTACCAAATCATCCAGTATTTCATATGCTCGTGCCTGAACTGCCGGTTCAAAGAATGAATCATACCCCTGCGCCTGAATTGTTCGTGCACGGATCACCTCTAATTCATCCTTCACGCGCGCGACGTTCTGCATCAAGATCGCGAATAGTTCTTTTCGTCCTTCATCGAACAGCTTCTGCTCAATCTCATTGAGAATGACGTCCGGGTCAGCCGCCGCAGCACGTGGCTCATCTCCCCAGGACAGTCGATCGTAGCTCTTACGCTTTTCCGGGTCACCGACGATCTCATAGGCGGCATTGATCGCTCTGATGCGTTCATCTGCATCCGCCTTGTGTGGGTTACGGTCGGGATGGTGCGCAAAGACCAGCTTTCGATAAGCCTTCTTGATGTCTTCGTCGGAGGCTTCGCGGGAGACGCCCAGCACTTGATAGTAATTCATTCGTGCCACGCGAAGGACTATAGCATGGAGATTCGGCTGCTTCACCTTGACTGTGGCCGAGATCCTCCGTAGCCTTGGCCACGCTGGAGTGCGAGCCATTGAACCAGTGATCAGAAATTAGCTAGCAGCAGGTTGACAGTATGAATAGTTGGTCATGGCGCACTGGTGTCACCAGGTACCAATGGTTGGTGCTTTTCGTCGCCTGGCTTGGCTGGGTCTTCGATGCCATGGATGCGACGATCTACGCCATTGTCTTACATCCTGCGTTGCATGATCTGCTGCACACGGAAACCGGACCGCCGACCACCGAACAGATCGGTTGGTACGGCGGGGTTATCTTTTCCATCTTCCTGATCGGATGGGCCATTGGTGGTATTACATTTGGTATTCTGGCTGATCGATTCGGGCGTACCAAAGTTCTGATTGCGACGATCCTCATTTATGCCGTGTTCACCGGGGCAGCTGCATTGGCGGAAACCTGGTGGCATCTGGCGTTGTCTCGTTTCTTGACGGCGCTTGGCATCGGTGGTGAGTGGGCAGCTGGTGCTGCAATCGTAGCTGAGACATGGCCGGAGGATAAGCGTGCCAAGGCGGCTGGCATCCTTCAGTCTGCGTGGGCCGTTGGTTTTTTTCTGGCGGCTACGATGAACCTGACCTTGAAGGAATCCTATGGATGGCGAGGACTGTTTGTGATCGGCATTCTTCCGGCCTTCGTCGCCCTGTTGGTTCGCTGGTGGGTCAAAGAGCCGGAACGATGGACCTATGCGCATGAGAAACAAGCTATCCCTCTAACGGCAATCTTCCACGGAGAGTTACGGCGCGCGACGTTAGTGGGGTCAGCTCTGGCATTTGTCGCCGTGTTCGGCCTTTGGGGTTCGACGAATTGGGCTCCGACGCTGATCCGTGAATTACCTGATTTGAAAGGAGAGGACCCGGTGATACTCACCCGGTATGTCAGCTATGCCATCATGTCGTTGAACGCCGGAGCGATCTTCGGCTATCTCGGATTCGGCCCGTTAGCAGATCGGTTCGGCAGACGACCCGTATTTGCCTTCATGTGCCTTGGAAGTTTCATCATGTTGCCAGTCACCTACTTGACCCCCTCGAGTTATACTGGTGTCTTGATGCTTCTGCCGATCCTTGGGTTTTTTAATAACGGAATCTTCAGTGGATTTCCGATCTATCTTCCGGAGCTGTACCCCACTCGATTACGGGCAACAGGAGCTGGATTCTGTTTCAACGCGGGACGTATCTTGGCATCGGCCTCCCCTCTCCTGACCGGCTGGCTGGTCACGACATTGGGGACCTTTGGACGTGCCGCCAGCACCGTTGCGCTGGTCTATCTGATTGGACTTATTGTGCTTTTGTTTGCTCCTGAAACGAAGGGCCAACGTCTTCCGGATTAGCCTTTCTCTACTCTTGACTTTCCGGTCTCCCAGCTTATCTATAAACCATGGATACAAAACAGACTCCCAGACAGCTTACTCATGACGAACGAAAAGCAGCTGACGCAGCGTTTGCTGGTCGTCCATGCAATCCGGCCTGGTCAGAGTCCGCCAAGAGGGTGTACGAAGGCGTGATCGGGGCGATGCCAACTTTCCAGAATGAGTCAAACTCGCCAAGCACCCAGCCCCTGCCGACGGTTTCGGAGTTAGAGAGCGATGTGCCTGCGCCATTAGATGAGATCTCAACTGTAACCCCTGAGAATCAGACCGTCTCTCGACAGCAAGCCATCAACTCAGGGTTTCTTATCGATGTGACGGATGATGCGAAAAAACTTGGACTGAGTTTTCCTGTCACGGTCACGAAACCACTGTGGGAAATGGGAATTGCACCGACTGAGGAGCTATCAGACGAAGAGAAGTCGATAAGGCTCCGAGACGTCCTTATGGCGTTTCGCCTCAGGCTTGCCACTCAAGGTACGCTCTCGCCATTGCTCGATTTTCCGGCGATGTTGTCGATGCCGCCAGGGGCAATTCCTCAGCCGGTACCGTTGTTCGCATTGATCCAACCAGGAGAGCAAAATCAGACGATGGTCACGCTCTTGCTACCCAATGAAGTGTCAACCACGATAATTCCGATGAATTAGCCGGGTGTTCCAATACCGGCTAGTTGCTTCACGAGTCCGCGCTCATCGGAATCGGTCGTAACCTCCCCATTCAGGCGAGCGTCAAGTAGTCGGTCGAGGACTTTCTTGAACTGGGGACCCGGTTTCATCCCCATCGCCTTCAGGTCGGTACCCGTCAGGATGGGCTTCACGTGCTGGTAACTCGTGAGAAAGGCCGAGACCTGCCGCTTCACTATTTCTCCTTTGCTCGTCGCCATCATGATCAGAAGCGTCTCGTCAGACAGCTCTGACAGGAGATGGTATACGTCTGCCGGTTTGAGCGGCGATCGCGTCCCGAGTCGACGAATTACCTTGTGGCAACCGCGACGAGCCGTCCTGAGCTTGGTCTCCTCGGACTCGGAAAATGGAAAGCGCTTGAGAACCTCTGATACGCCCCGCTCGGGTAAGACCTCCAGCATGGCCATCAGATAGACCAACCACACCTCCATTTTTCGATCGAGATAGGAGAGGTGATACCAGTCGACTGCCTGATCGACGGCATCGAGGAGTGCAGCCAAACGATTCGACCACGACAGCTTGGGATGGAAGAACTTCAGGAGTCCCAAATCTGCCAGCCGTTTAATTGCCCGCTTTGGCTCACGCTCTGTGAGGAGCAACTTCAGTTCTTCGAGTACGCGATGTCCGGACAATCGATTGAAGAGATTCATCTTCACGGCTCCCTCGATGAGAGCCGTGGTATCTCGCCCTAAGCGGAACCCATAGCGAATCTCAAAACGAACGGCACGGAAGACGCGAGTCGGATCCTCCACAAAACTTAGTCCATGCAGCACTCGGATGATCTTCTCGTTCAGATCCCGTTGACCTCCATAAAAGTCAAGAATGTCTCCGAAGCCCTTCTCGTTCAAGCGAACGGCCAATGCATTAATCGTGAAATCGCGTCGGTACAGATCCTTCTTGATTGAACTTTGCTCCACTGTCGGCAGCGCTGTGGGATATTCGTAATATTCTGTTCTCGCCGTTGCGATATCCAACCTGAACCCATCCGCTAGCAACAAGATAGCTGTGCCGAATCGCTCATGCGTCTTCACGCGCGCATGTAGTACGTCGCTGAGCTTTCGTGCGAAGGCAATTCCGTCGCCTTCGACCACAAGATCCAAATCAAGATTCTCGATACCCAGTAACAGATCTCGGACGCAGCCTCCGACGACGAAGAGTGAGACCCCACAGTGATCGGCCAACTGCCCGGCTTGCTCCAGCAACGTCACGAGGCGATGTGGCAATCGACTTCGCAGCAACCCCTTCACGTTACGGTGCGGCCTTAGGATTTCTGCTTCGACCTCGCCTGGGCGTTGAGCCCGCACGCGAGCGACCTTGAGTACGTCGTCGTGTAACGTGCGTAGCAGATCTGTCCTGGTAATGACGCCGACCACTTTTTCGTCAGTGATGATCGGAACGAACCGTTGGTTCCGCTCGATCATGGCCATTTCGATGTTATGAAACGGCGTCTCGGTCTGAGCGGTATAGGCATCCGTCTGCATGATGTCACGCACGGCCATCTTGCCGAGCCGATGAAACAAGGCCTTTTGAATCAGCTCTCGGCTGACCAGTCCGGCGTAACGGGCGTTCTCATCCAACACCGGAAAGACATTGAGTCCATAAGTAGTCATCCGTTGCCCAGCCTCCGTCACCGTTGTGCCATCCTCGATCGCCTTTACTGGGCGGGTCATGACATCCTGCGCCAGCAACGTTGGGCGATAATGCCTGGTCAGCAGCTCGACGAGCTTTTCTTTGACTTCCACGAGCGTCCGTCCTTTGACCGTTGCGGCAGCAGCGACGGCATGACCTCCACCGCCAAACTCTCGCGCGATCCATCCAACGTCGATTTCAGACCGGCGACTTCTTCCGATCACCTGGACCCGGTCTTCCATCATCACGGCGACGATGACGGCATCGATGTCGTGCATCTCAGCAAGTCGATGGACGACGCCGGCCGCTTCACCACGGAGCCGATCGCTGGTGCTGGTTGCGATGAGAACTTTGCGCCCCTCCAAGTAATGTATGTCGCTATGCTCCAAGAGATCGTTCATGAGCGCCACGGTATCGGCATCCAGTGGACGGCGAAGAACATCCGTGACGATCGTGAGGTCCGCTCCGGACTCCAAGAGAAAGACACCAGCTTGGAGGTCTCGAGGAGTTGTGGAAACAAAGCAGAATGAACCGGTCTCTTCATAGAGGCCCAGAGCCAATACGGTGGCTTCGAAGGGAGTCACCGGCATGTCCTTCTGGCGAAGGTGTTCGATGAGCAACGTCGTTGTTGCGCCGACAGGCTGCACAACCGACAACGAAGAACGACCGGCGCATGGAGAGTCCTCGTCAACATGATGATCGAACACCACCACCTCGACGGAGCGATCTTCGACACAAGACTTGAGGGATCCGATTCGATCGGGATCTTGGGTATCGACGAGGATCAGCCTGGTGATTTGAGAAGGGTCGATCGATTTAAGCTTGACGATGTCCAGATCGTGCACGGCGAGAAAATTACGAACTGTTTCCTGTGCGCCAGCCGGCAAGATCAGCTTGGCTTCCGGAAAGAGTTTTCGCGCAGCCACCATGGAGGCCAGACCATCAAAGTCCGCATTGCTGTGCGTAGCGATTATTTCCATGAGTGCATTCTAGCAGGCTCTCACGAATCATAAAACGTTTGCCAGAGACTCTTTCTCAGGCTGTATCCGCCGGCTTGGCCATTAAAATGTGAAACGTCTCACACCGATCACCGCACATCTTGAAAGAATGCCCGAGGAATGACCGGCAGGCGGAACTCGACGTGGAGGATGATGAGGATCACGCGGAGGAAGCTCGTCCATATGCCCATCGTGATGAACTTTCCCGCATCAGTCACGACGGGAGGTGACAGGAGAAGAGGGTTGGTGACCTTAATGAGATGTTCGCAGAAGGCCACACCCTCTAAGATTGGTTGGCTAGGAAAACCGCCAAGTTTCTCGAACGTGTTCGCCGAACAAACAGGGCTTGATCTCCATAAATGATTCGGCTGCGAGTGCAGCGGAAATTATAAGAACGAAATGAATCGAAGCCGCCAATCATCTCCGGAGAACCGGTGCATGAAGCTATCGACTTGAATTGCCTGATCGGTTCCCATCTTATTGAGCCGTTGGAGTGCACCAACGGGCAAGGCCGTATCGGCATGGAGAAAGAGCAACCACTCTCTCCTTGCCTGTTTGGCTCCGGCATTCATTTGCAAGGCCCGGCCCTTGGAAGCCGCTAACAACCGACGTGAGGGGTGAGGCTGATAACCTCTCAGTAGCTCAAGACCAGCGAGAACGTGATCAAGTTGATCGGCACCTCGGATACGTTCATATTTAATCGGGTCAAGCGTATCCAGGCTGATGGAAAGAGACACTGCGAGCTTGTTGAATGCTTCGACCAGATTGGAGGTAACCTGGTGCCGTTTGTAATAAGCGTAATGTGAAATCCAATCTGAACCAAACCTTGAAGAATTGACACCAAGTCACTTCGAAGTAATGGCTCTCCGCCCTGTAAAAATACAAACCGAACGCCTTCCTTGTAGAGTCCTGTAAAGACTTGCCGAATCTCATCCTGGGACATTTCATAGCGACCAACGTTCAAGGGAAGGTTGCAGTACCCGCAAGAGGAATTACAGCAAAGGCACGCCTGAAAAATAGCAAGCACCGGGCGCTGAGAAATAAGATTGGTCAACCCGCCCCATAAGGCTTAACCAAAACTCGGCTTTCTACCCTCTAACGCCGAGGGCTCGCCACCGCACTCGTGAGCTTCTTGCCTGGTTGGTTCAATTTGTATCAGCATGCGCTCCGTCGGTACACCCTGCTCAGATCTGTACAGTCACTGACCGATTTTTACCTTACCTACAATGCCGTTCTTTGATCTATTTCAAGCAAGCCTTCTAACACTTTGAAATTCATAGTCCATGGGTTTTATGCCACCGGCATGTGGCTTGCTGAGAAATTTCCAGCCAAAATGATTTCTTCCCCAGGAGGTTCATCATGAAGAAAGATCAACAGAACATCCACGTAGTGACAATCGGAGGCCTGATCGCAATCTTGCTGACCGCACCCTCTTTTACCATGGCTGGCCAAAAACACGAGAAGAAGGCAGATGTCGCTTCACCTTCATCTCCTGCCGAAAGTCACTCCCCCGCCGTTGCGCACCAGTCCAACAATAAGCCTGGCCCTGCCTGGAGGACAATCGGCGGGACTGTCAAGCACATGAAAGATACGATGTATACCATTGAAGACTATGACGGAAACCAAGTTCAACTCTTCGTGAGCCGAGAAACCAAGCAATTGGGAGGGCGCAAGAAAGTTGGTGACCATGTTCGTGCTGAAATCACTCACGGCGGTTTTGCCAATTCGATCCAATGATCGCTCCGCCTGGGGTCCCGCTTAGTCCAAATCACGCCCGCCTCGATGGAGGGGGGCGTGCTCTGTCCGGAGATGTTTGTCGGACGTGCACTTCATTTCTTACAACCACGCAATCGTTTTGAAAGACAACTTTAAGACGACAGCACAATTGAATGGAACGGGTATGACCAGGAATGGGTGTTAAAGGGTAAGGCGGGTAAGACGAAGGGGATGCAGATCGTCCGCGATGCGGCTGAGGAAACAGTAAAGAGCGTTTCTTCCGAACAATTGACAAGCAGGAATCACATTTTGCCGCTACTGCCAGTTCTCCTTACCTCCAATCTCGCTGGCCGGCGCTCTCCCCGCCCAGACATAGTTGATCGCCTCGATCGGAATGTCTGCTAACAGCACTTGGCCTGTTTTTTCCTTGAGCTCCTTTCCATAACTCACCTTATCGAGTGTTCAAAAGGGATATAGAGACGCAGCCCACGCCACTATTCCCAACATCATCAAGATACGAATTATACCTGTCCCTTTATCGGTCTCAATGCTTAGCGCCTCATCCAGGCAAAGAGCTTTGTCAACATGTCTTTCGTCCTCTGCGTAAAGTGGGCTTTTCTCCAGAGATTAATCACCTTCTTGTTTACTTCGGCTTGCGTCGGATAGGGATGGATCGTTCCCGCGATGAGTTTGGCACCACCTCCTGTCTTCATGGCGACCGAGAACTCACTGATCATGTCGCCTGCATGGCTTGCAACGATCGTGGCGCCAAGGATCTTGTCCGTCCCCTTTTGGATATGAACCCGTGCAAACCCTTCCTCGTCTCCATCGAGAATTGCCCGATCGACCTCGTCGAGTTTGTAGGTATAGGTTTCCACTTCGAGACCCTTGTCCTTGGCCTCCTTCTCGTACATCCCGACGTGAGCAATCTCGGGGTCGGTGAACGTACACCACGGCATATTCAAAGCTTCGACGCTGGCATGCCCCAAGCCAAAGGGATGAGGAAAGAGGGCATTCTGAATGACGATTTGAGCCATCGCGTCGGCGGCATGGGTAAATTTGTACTGTGAGCAGATATCCCCCGCCGCGTAGATCGTTGGATTCGTCGTTTGCAACCGTTGGTTAACCTTGATGCCGTTTCTGTCGTACTCCACCCCCACTGCATCCAACCCAATTCCCTCTACATTCGGCGTGCGCCCCACTCCAACAAGGATTTCATCAACGGTAATATCGTAATGTTGCCCATGTGAATCGACCGTTAGGCGCTTGCCAGCCTCGGTCTTCTCCACGCGCAAGTGCTTTCCACAGCAGAGCAGCGTCACTCCATCTCGTACCATCGCGCGCTCCACGATGTCTGCGGCATCTCGATCCTCATTTGGCATAATGCCGTGTGTGGCCTCGATGAGATAGACCTGGCCCCCAAACCGAGCGAATGACTGCGCCAGTTCACAGCCGATAGGGCCGGCTCCAATCACACCAATGCGTTGCGGCAGCGCAGTCAGTGAAAAGACGGTTTCATTCGTCAGATAACCGGCCTCCTCAAGGCCAGGCGTATTCGGGACTGAGGCTCGTGCCCCAGTGCAGACGGCGGCTTTGGCAAATGTCAGGATCCGATCGCCGGCAGGACCAACGACTTGGATCGTATCGGCACCGAGAAACCGTCCACTACCGACATAGACATCGACTCCAAGTTTTGCATATCGATGAACGGAATCGTTCTGGCTGATATGTGCCCGCAGCCGTCGCATCCTTGCCATCACAGCGCCGAAATCGTATCTCACACCAGGCGGGATGTGCAGGCCGAACTCTGTTGCTTTCCGCAAATCAGCCCACGCTCTCGCGGCTCGGATCACACCTTTGGACGGTACACACCCAACATTCAAACAATCGCCGCCCAACAGGTGTTTTTCGATCATGGCGACTTTTGCTCCAAGACTTGCGGCCACGACTGCAGTGATCAAGCCCGCAGTTCCTGCACCGATTATGACGATATTGTAGCGACCGGTCGGTTCAGGGTTGACCCAGTTGGAAGGATGCACATTGGCGAGAAGCTGTCGGTTGTATTCATCGTCAGGAAGGACCAGATGGTGATCAGGCTCAGTCATTCCGGAGATCCTTGAGATAGGCTGGATGCTCATAGGGTGTCGTCATTCTTTGTGTACGGTCAATCGGTGTCATCAGGAAGATTGTGCCATGTATTTCTTGTAGAGCACCGGTACCAACGCAAGGAGTCCCAGCAGCACAAATGCTGCGATCACATTGGGCGATGCGATTTCTTTCAAGGAACTGATGGTACCCAGTTGTCGCCCCGCATAAGCGTAGACAAACGAGCCTGGAATAATCCCGAGCGCCGTGGCTGCGACATACGTCCCGACACTCACGCGTGTGAGCCCCGATACAAGGTTCACGACAAAAAATGGAAATAAGGGAATCAGTCGCAGGGTCAACAGATAGCTGAAGGCGTTCTTGGCGAATCCTTCTTGGAACGGCCTCAGCCATTTTTCGAATTTCTGTTCCACGGTGTTTCGTAACAAATACCGTGCGGTTAGAAACGCCACAGTCGCTCCGGTTGTCGCTCCGACATTCACCAACACAGTTGCCAAGCCGGCGCCAAATAAGAAGCCGCCCGCCAACGTGAGAATGACCGCCCCGGGAAGCGACAATCCCGCCACCATTGCGTAGGCTCCGAGATAAATGGCCACAGCCGCCACAAAGTTCGCATCTGTGAACGCCAATAGGCTGTTCCTATTTTCTTGTAGCGCGGTCAATGATAAGAACCGTCCGAGATCGAAATAAAAAAAGGCTCCAACAGCCACCGCCAAAACAAGGACGATGACCATTCTGCCCGCGTTCGAGCTGTTTGATCCAGGGTGATTCGAGACCTGCGTCATTGCGATGTCCTGCGGTATCATGGGGGCTCCTCTTCGTTCTGTCAATGCGCTAGACTGTTCGGTGTTTTGTCGGGCGAGATTGCCAAACCTTACGTGCGTTGTGAAAACTGATACCCGAAACTCATAAGGGGACTATGTCGTGGAAAGAATTCAGCCCGCTTGAATCCGACGCAACGACCACCACCCAGAAAAGAGTTGTCAGATCACCTGGAATTCTCGTAGTCTGTTAGGAGGGGATCCCAATGGATGAATCAAGCAGACTGACCAGGACCAAAGAACAGTGGGCAAAGGCTCGGCGAGGTGGAGAAGAACGAGAAGTCTTTTATGAAGGCGATGATCGATTACCTCCAGGCCAACACCTTGTCGACAACTTTCCTGTGCTGGACCTAGGCTTCAAGCCGGAGCTTCCATTGAGTGAATGGAAACTTAGTATCGGCGGGTTTGTTGCTGAGCCCATGACATGGACCTGGGAGCAATTCCTGGCACAGCCCCAATTCAAAGACCGGTCGGATTTCCATTGTGTCACTTCATGGAGCCGCTACGACAACGACTGGGAAGGTGTCAGCTTCAAGCACCTCATCGCAGTGGTGAAACCACTCTCGCTTGCGCGATTTGTGTTGTTCAAATCCTACGATGACTACACCACAAACCTACCGCTTGAGGCCTGCGACGATGACGATGTGTTGCTCGCCCACAGCTGGAACGGTAAACCGCTCTCCCGAGAACATGGCGGACCGGTCCGTGTGATTGTTCCTAAGCGGTATGCGTGGAAGGGAGCGAAGTGGGTGAAGGAGATCACCCTTTCAGATCGAGATGAAAAGGGGTTCTGGGAGGTTCGTGGCTACTCCAATACAGCTTTTCCCTGGAAGAACGATCGTTACGGCTGACTCTTACTTTTTCATCCAGCCGCCAGGACCTTCGACGAAGTGTCCCGGTTTCGTGTTCTGAATGGCTTTTTCGCCTGCCAGTGTCTCGACCGCGGTCCGTGGCGTTCGATTTCTTTTGGCGATATCCTCATACGCCTGCCGACGTTTCCCATTGATATTCGAGATTAATGCCTCAGCCTCGGCATTGGATGTGTTGACCGCCCCAAGGTAGCCGTTGGTTCGTTCCCCGACCAAGCCCTTGGCTTTGGCTTCGTCCAGTGACAGCGCCGAAACCGGCGATGCCATCGTTGCCCATAGGATCGCAATACATGTTGCCATGGCCAACCGTATAATCAACATCATTCCCTCCCGCATCTAAAACAATCCGCTATCCTTCGAGATGACTTCATCGAGGTCTTTTTCTACTTTCAGTCGAATTTCATGATCAATCTTCACATTAAGATTGATCGTGATCGGCTTATCCGATGGGGCTACTTCGACACGTGGAGTACATGCGCCAAGGGTGGTGAGCAGAGCTCCCCACAGTAACATTCCGGTACTGATCAGCCTGACTCCGCTCCGCATAATGCGCCTCACGATGGTCATAATCGTCCATACTTTCTCTCAATAGAGCCACGAATCTCATCAACCAGACGCAGACTCTTCAGAAGGGTGGGAATATGTTCCTGCACAGTTAAATTGAAATGAATCGGCGGAGTGTTCTTCAAATCAGGATTCTTCCCTTCAAGCCGAGCGCTCAGATCCAACATCCCCGTTTCTTCGTACTTCAGACCGACTCGCAAAAGTGTATAGTGAAAGTTATTCAGCGCCTGCTCTACAAACTGAAGGTGGCGGCCTGATTCCGAGACATCTTTTGATGGTTCTGTCGCCGCGATATACCGCAACACGCCTCCCGGAGGTTGCGCCTCGATGCGACCATCTTTCACAATGGCCCCGCTGGACGTGAAGGTCACAGGTACCGTTCCATTGAGTGTTCCAGTGCCATGAAGCCCTCGTTGCTGTTCCAGGCTCAGAACTTTTGCGAGATCCAGTTTATGTAAGGAGAAAGTAGTTGAAAATGGCGGTGTGTCTAAGTCTACCACAAGCCCAGGGTTCGTGACTCGTCCTCCGAGCACGTCGCACTGAAAATCCTTTACTTTGATGACTGGCAGCGTATTTGCGAACGGCCATCGAATTTGGTAGAGAGCTGCTAGATTGGATATTTCAAGGCCGTTGCGCATCGAGGTCACGAAGATGGAGGCTGGTTGAATCATGGATACTGAATCGGATTCGTCGATGTGCAGAGCCATCGTGGTACTGAGACCCTTCACAACATAGTCGGAGTAGTATCCCGACAGCTTTTCCCCCACAACCTTGGCATCGGTTGATGTGATTCTCATTCCGCTCATGGAATTGCCGAGGCTGCCGGACCAGGATGCATCAGCCGTCACGCTGAATGTCCCTTCGACGATATCTGTCGACAGAGGGAGTCCCGTGATGATCTTGCTCAGCCGACCTTCGGCACCGTTAAACGTGATCGGACCAATTGTTCCGTGGAACTTCCCCGATTTCCCTTGCAGCGGCTGTTCGATCCTCCCCGTCATAATTTCGGCGCGTGTCGGCAGATCAATACGAAGGTTGGCATTGATCTTAGTCTGATCCGCAGCAAACTTAACGGCCCACCTGGTGGGTGACATGGCCCAAGAGCTTGAATCCAGGCGTACCCCATCGACTGATACGGTCCCTTCTGCTTCCCATTCAGACCCTCTGGTGGTCATGTGCTCGAAACGCAGGAGACCGTGACTAGTGTGAACATTTCGACCGTCTATCTTAACAATGGGTGCATGTATGGTCGCGATCATCGGTCCTCCGTCACAGTTCAGCGCCGTCAGATTGCAGTCAACCGTCATCGGCTCTGAAAGCTGTAGCGTGAGACCTGGAATGTTGGTCGTCCCTCTTCCGATCTGCTTCATTGTTACGGAAGATCGAGGCGACAACACCCCCGCTATCTGCGTTCTGCTCATCTTCACTGTGCCGCGAACACCTCCCCTCGCTTCTTTAGCCGAGAAGACTTCAGTGATGACCCTTGGAAGGACTCCCGCTAGATCATAGGTTCCTTCGGCCAGGACCAACTCACTACCCACCCCTTCAGCCCGGGTGGATTGGAATCGTGCGACCAACGAGCCCAAACTCTCACCATAGGTGACAAGCAGCGGTCCCTGGACGATCATTCGAATAGGGGTTTCCCTCCAGTATAGGGTCCCTTGCACGGGTTTCGTATTTTCCATCCGCACGGGTTGATCACCGAGAGGAAGAATCAATCGAATCATTTCAGGGATGATTTGCGGTTGGGTATTGATAGTCGCTGTCAGCAGGACACCGGGACTCAGAGACCATTCGAGCTGAGAGGCAGTTCCTCCAAATGTTCCCTCATACGCAATTGCGATATCCTTCGCAATCCCTTTCAGGGCCGGCAGTGTGGCATTGACTCGAATATTACCTTCCACACGTGTCTGTGCATCCTGCTTGAGAGTGTTGAGCGTGGTTTCGGTGTCAGCCTTTCCTGCCCAATCGATCGCTATGTGACCTGTCACCTTTTCTAGTTCTGGGCCAATTGGGACCATGAGCGCGATAAATGGAGCGAGTTCCTGTACGTTGACCTGTAGGCGCCCAGTAATCTGAACCTGTGAGCCGCTTGGATGGGCCTGCGATTGCCATGCCAATATCGGTGTCGCTTGCGGTCGTTGGGATGCCAAGATTGCCGACCATGTGCTGGCCGAATTTCCCACGACTACAAGTCCATACGAGGCAGTATCAAGGCCCCGAAACGATAGATGACCGCCTAACTCTGCGCCACTGTACGTTAGGCTTCCGGTAATTGTGACTCTACGGAGAGGGCCGGTCGCTTGTTCCCGAAAGATGGTGAGATGATCAAGTTGCAACTCATTGAATGGGAGAATCGGCACACTTTGCAAGAGATCACCGGCTGTGAGCCAACTCCAGGGTGACTGGCCGTGATCGGTCTTGTTGATCTGTTTGTTATTTTCCGTGACTGAACCCAATGAGGGAGCATTCAGCACCTGAATTGCTGCCTCTCGAAGCATGATGCGACTCACGTGGCCTTGAAGCAACTGAGACAGGTCATATCGAATTTCTACGTTCATCAATGAGACAATCAATCGCTCCCCACCCAAATCTTCCTGAAACGAGACAACGGGGATGTGCAGTTGTTTCCATCCGGGATAGCCCAATTGCAGGATCACATTGCTATACCCTCGGTTACGAAGCCCTTCTGCCAGTACATAGGACGCTCCTAAAGGCAGCAGAAGATAGCAGCCAATGATGACGACGAGTCCAAATAGTACCGCGACCTGGTATCGCTGAGTCAGCATGAACCGCTCTCTTCGAGAGAGCTTTGAGGTGGTACTGTGGCCATGGTTCTCAGGCAAATACGCGGCCTCTGTCAAGAGGTCCGAACGGCTCTGACGTAGGAGAAGGTTCGATCAGACATCCCTCAAGCCATCAAATTCGATATCACATGGTCGTCTGACCATAGGGCCTTACCAGAAATATGTGGAAAGAAGAACTTCTTATGCAAGACCCATTACTTTTGCAAGACCCAGTACTTTTCATATCCACACGTTTGAGGAAGACGAACGAGTTTGTTATGGGGTTGGAGGCACATCCGAACTTGGTTCCTCACACTTTTTACAATTGAGATAGGTACCGAGATGCTGTTCGCGTCCGGCAGCGCCAACCACCCAGGGACGATTGATAAAAGGGGGTTGATGTCGCACATGTTGTCCATGGCCACAGGCCAACTCAGCCACCCAATCTCCATAATCGTCTTGGTGATATCCAGTGATCGCTTGTTTCATATCTCAAAACGTTTTGTATCAGGAAAATAGAGCGAAATGGTACACTACAATACGGAGGCTCACGACGGGACGGTTCTACCCTCATTTCATAACAGCCAGTACCAGCTAGCGTTTGGCGAACGGTAGTTCCGGCCGCTGAGCGGAAGAGAAATACCTCCATCGATTTTCCTCATCCTGGTCGAAGCTTCCAAGGAATATCACATCTCGATCAAGGTGCCGAAACTCTGAGAGACTCGTTCGACACGTCTGGGAATCAATGACTCGCGCATCAAACTGTCCCACCACATACACCATGCTCTTGGCAGCCTGATACACATTCCGCCTTCCTGCGTAGCCCGTATCAGGAAACAACTCGGTAGACGATGAACATCCTTCAGTTCCTCTGATATTCATGGTGAGATTGAAACGCTGAAGGAATGGGTCGGTTGCCATCCTGACGATTGTTAACCGAAGTCTCGCAGATGTTATGTCTGCCGATGCAGGCTCAGGCGCATTACGATTGCACCCGAAACAAGCCAAAAGCAGTGCGCCTCCAATAATAAAGGGCCATGGCTGTGTGTTCACTTTGCAGTGGGCACCTTGGGAGCCGCTCCAATGGCATCAAGGCCCTCCTGAGCGCAGACATCATCAAGGTGGGCACCCGGTGCTCCACCGACACCGATTCCTCCAACCACTTCTCCGCCGATTTCAATCGGGAGCCCGCCACCCAAAATCAAAATTTCGCCATTCATGTCTCGAAGGGCTTGCAGCGTGGGAACTTTAGCGGTTAGCTCAGCTAACTCGCTCGTCGTGCGGCGCACACTTGCCGCCGTATATGCTTTCTTTCGACTGCTATCAACTGTATGTGGCCCTGATCCATCAGCACGTCCCATCGCGCGAAGGACGCCGGCACGATCCACTATGGACACGCTTACTCGATAGCCATCTTTCTTACAGGCATCGACGGCCGCTTGAATTGCTTTATTGGCGAGGCCAAGTGGCAACTGGGATTCTTTGGGCAGTTCATCAGCAGCCTCAACATGATGTTCATCTAGGCTCAATGTCCCGAATGCCAATAGGCCGGCTACGAAGACCCGACTCAATCGTACCTGTATGAGCGGTTGTGTCATCTGTCTACCTCCAAGCATCGCATTCACAGTACGGCTGCAAGGGAAACGCTGTCAAGAGCGCGGTAGGTCACTATTTTCGATTCGTGGCAGACAAGGTCGTGATCGGAAACCCAAGATCTTCCACCATCGCTCGGAGAGGTTCAGCGATGGACCAGGCTTGGGCCGGACATCCTCGCGGACGGTGTGGAGGGTCTCCATCAAAGATTTCGGAGATCTGCCCGAGGCAAGTTTCGTGTATGTGATCCTCTAGCCCGCGGAGAAACGACCGCGCCACTATTTTTTGATCAGCCGTCGATCCGAAGGTCTTCACCCAGGAAGTAATGAAGGGCCCCAAAAGAAACGGCCAGACCGTCCCTTGATGATACGCTCCATCTCGTTCCACCGGACCGCCTTCATATCGTGGGCAATATCGAGTATCTTGCGGTGACAAGGTTCTCAGTCCTACGGGGGTCAAGAGGTGTTCTTTGACAATCCGAAGTACCCGCCTTGCCTGCTCTCTCGTGAGCACATCATCACAAAGTGAGACTGCATAGATCTGATTTGGTCGTATCGATGTATCGTTGCCGGCTGTTCCATCAATCGTATCGTACAAATACTGGCCGTTCTCATACCAGAATCGTGCACGGAAGGATGCTACCGCTTGCGCCCTATCTTCGCGACAGCCGTTGGCGTAGTGTGCCTCCCGAAACAGTGTCGCGAGTCGTGCTCCGATGTCCAAGGCCCTTATCCATAACGCTTGAATCTCGACCGGCTTCCCATGCCGTGGGGTGACAACCCAGTCTCCGATTTTCGCATCCATCCACGTGAGTTGAGTGCCTGGTGTTCCACCTGCGATGAGCCCATCGATGTCCATCTGGATGGAATATCGCGTACCTCTTCGATAGCCGTCGAGAATCTGTTTGATCGCGGGCCAAGCCACTGACTGCACGCGCCTCACATCGTTGCTATATGTAAGGTATCGATCAATGGCGTAGATGAACCAGAGGGATGCATCGATGGAGTTGTATTCTGGGTCCTTACCAGCGTCGGGAAAGCGATTCGGGACCATGCCTTCTGACACGAAAGAGGAAAACGATCGAATGATCTCCCAGGCCACTTCGTGCCGACCGGTTACGAGACAGAGGCCTGGGAGCGAGATAAACGTGTCTCTTCCCCAATCTGTAAACCATGGGTATCCAGCTATCACGGTTTGCTTGGTCCCTTGCCGAACCACATAGTGAGTTGTCGCCTCTTGAAGCGATTCGAGCAAGCAATCAGATCCTGCCGTTCCCTTGCGTACATGTATTCGTCGGTTCTGCTCACTGTGAATGAGCTTCATCACGTCGAGGGTACCAATCGGTTCCCTTGTAAATGCCAGCACGTGCTCCTTGCTAGAATCTAACTCGAAAGTAAATTCACCTGGAGACCACCAGTCTTCTTGAAACTCCAAGCCACGTTCTTTTTCAAGAGGAAACTGCACTTGCCGGTACCAGTCAGGAGTATGGCGATAGAGTCCGGTGTGGAAACTATGCATGGGCGGGAGACTGCGATAGGGCTGCCAGCTTACCCATTCGGGTCTCACTGTGGAGGCAGACGAAAGTTGTCTGTTTTCGTGATGCAGGGCGTGATAGTCGCGGCCCGTCAACATCGGACGCACCTGGAGGGTGAGGATCTGACTTGTAGGTTCGACGACCGTCCAACGCACAACGACAAGATCGTAGCCCTGAACACACATGAGTTCACGCCGATATGCCGTGCCGTTATACATAAACACCCATGTTGGCCATGGTGTCGATGTAAACGAGATGCAGTGGCGATATCCGAGAGGATGAACTGCCTTTGGATATAAGTTTGTGGAGAGAGAATACTTCTCTCCGTCGATCTGGAGCCATTCCTCAATCTGATTGACTAGCACATACCGGGTGCTTCCTGAGTCCGGTGATGTGAGTAATAGGGCATGGTACCGCCTGGTATTGGCGCCGGATATCGTCCCAGACGAAAACCCGCCACGACCGTTTGTCTCCAGCCATTCGAGGCTGAGCGCACGATCCAAATTCTGACAGTCTTCCTTTCCGATCTTCATGTCCCGAGCCGTACCTTGGAGCGCACCGGATTCAGCCGTAGTGTTGGCCAAGCAATACCAATTTGCTGTGTTTGTGTAGTATACCGAACAAGTCTCTAGCTGAGTGAGGATATAATGGATCTGGGCTGTACACTACTCCCCGGATTGCTGGATTAACTTGGCGACAAGCCCGGTCCATCCTGTCTGATGGCTGGCTCCAAGACCGGCCCCGTTGTCGCCATGGAAGTACTCGTAGAAAAGTATCGCCTCGCGCCAGAACGGATCTTCCTGAAACTTCCTGGCCCCTCCAAAGACAGGGCGTCGTCCGGTTCCATCACGAAGGAAAATATGCGTTAGTCGTCGCGAGAGCTCTGAAGCAACTTCGTTCAATGAGACGAATCGGCCGCTTCGAACCGGATACTCAACCTTGTAGCTATTGCCAAGAAAGTAATGAAACTTCTGCAGCGATTCGATCAACAGATAGTTCACTGGAAACCAAATGGGACCACGCCAGTTTGAGTTGCCTCCGAACAACCCGGTCCTAGACTCGGCAGGCTCGTAATCTACACGGTACTCACGCCCCATGATGGAGAGTATGTACGGGTGGTCCCTATGGTAACGAGAGAGCGCGCGGATGCCATAGGGCGACAGAAATTCCTCCTCGTCGAGCATATAGCGCAACACGGACTTAAGACGCGTCGGATTGACCAGCGATAAAAATCTTCGTACCTCGCCATTGAGGGACTGGGTCTCTACGTGAGCACTGAAATCAGGACGGTTTTCGATAAACCACTGCATGCGATGCTTGAACCGTGGAAGCTTGTCGATCAACTCAGAGTCCAGCGTTTCGACGGCAAACAGGGGGATTAATCCCACAAGCGAGCGAATTTTGAGAGGGCAGGTTTGCCCATCAGGCAGGTGCAGTACATCATAGAAGAAACCGTCTTCCCTATCCCATAATTCGATTTTTTCCCCGCCGATGTTGTTCATGGCTCGGCAGATATAGACGAAGTGTTCAAAGAACTTGCTTGCGACATCTTCATACGCTCGATTATCACGTGCCAACTCCAGTGCGATTGAGAGCATATTCAGGCAATACATCCCCATCCAGCTTGTGGCATCCGACTGTTCGATATGGCCGCCAGTCGGCAACGGCGCACTTCGATCGAAGACCCCGATATTGTCGAGTCCCAAAAATCCACCTTGGAAGATGTTCTTGCCCTCAGCATCCTTTCGATTGACCCACCACGTGAAATTCAAGAGCAGCTTATGAAATACACGCTCAAGAAAGACCCGATCACCGACTCCTTTTCTCTTCTTCTCGATCTTATAGACCCGCCAAGCTGCCCAGGCGTGGACCGGAGGGTTGACGTCTCCAAAAGCCCATTCATACGCCGGAATCTGACCATTCGGGTGCATGTACCATTCTCGCAGCATCAGAATCAGCTGTTCCTTGGCGAAAGTCGAATCGACAAGGGCCAAGGGGATGCAATGAAATGCCAAATCCCAAGCGGCATACCAGGGGTACTCCCACTTGTCCGGCATCGAGATCACATCGGCATTGTAAAGATGAGACCAGTCTGAATTTCTTCCATGCAGTCGTTCAGGGGGAGGATCCGGCATCCCCGGATCACCCACAAGCCAGCGCTTCAGATCGTAGTGATAAAATTGTTTGCTCCACAGCAATCCGGCAAAGGCCTGTCGCTGGACTTGCTTCGCATCTTCGGAGAGATGGGGCGGCGCGAGTTCGTCATAGAACTCATTGGCCTCCCCAATTCGCTGTGTAAAAAGACGATCGCATTCCGCAGCATCGAATCCACCCAACCCTACCTCGTTCGTTAACCGTAGCCGAACTACGTCAGATTTCCCTGGCGGTAACGTGAAGACATAATGGGCAGCTCCCTTTGAGCCAAACTTCTCCTGGTTAATCGCATCAGCTTGGCCTCCGATCACATAATCATGAAAGCTGTCTTTTACGTACTTGGCCCCATCTTGATCGCCGTATAATCGTCTGGAGTTTGTCTCATTTTCAGTAAAGAGTAACGGGGGCTTTCGCTCGCACCAGAGTCGGCGTTCACCGTAGTACTCATGATCCAGCTCGATCATACTCCAGTTATCAACTGCGGTGCCCTCACGCATTCTCGGTCGGCGAGCATCCAGTCCCCACGACCAAGTATTTCGAAACCACAGTGTGGGCAGCAGTGTGAGTACTGCGGGCTCAGGCCCCTGATTCACGACTTGTATACGGATATGTATCTCCTCGGGTGTCGCCTTCGCGTACTCCACGGCGACATCAAAATAGCGATTCTCGTCAAAGACGCCGGTATCGATCAACTCATACTCCAATTCTCCACGTTGACGACGTCGATTCTCCTCAGTCAGTTTTGCATAAGGAAACTCATGCTGCGGATACTTATACAGATACTTCATGTACGAATGGGTTGGGGTTGAATCGAGATAGAAATAATATTCCTTAGGGTCCTCCCCATGGTTACCCTCGTTTCCCGTCACCCCGAATGCCCGTTCTTTCAAAATGGGGTCGCGTCCGTTCCAGAGAGCAATAGCGAAGCAGATATATTGATGACGGTCAGAAATCCCGGCAATCCCATCTTCGTTCCAGCGGTAGGCGCGTGAGCGAGCATGGTCATGGGGGAACGATTCCCAGGCAGTTCCGTGGGGACTATAGTCTTCGCGTACCGTTCCCCAGGCACGCTCGCTCAAATATGGTCCCCACCGTTTCCAATGTTGTTTACGGACGGCGTCCTCCTCGAGCCTCTGACACTCAGCTCCTTGGGAGACGTTAGAATGAGCAGATGCCCGATCTGTTTTCCCCACGGGACCTCATTCAGCGGTGTAATGACCAGCCGACGCTGGCCACCATGCACCTGCTCGTGACGAGAATCAAGCTGAGCCGCAGTTGATAGAAAACCTCGTTCGCTCCTTCTTCGGTCTGTGTGGCGTTTGACTGAATCGTACGGTACGAGGGTGTCAGGGGAGAAGTCTTAGGCTTGAACAATACGGTCTCATCGGCGAGAAGTGGGAGTGTCTAGAGTTGTTTGAGAATGGACGGAATGGGAGGGCAGACGAATCGAGCGTTCAACTCCAGACGACGCGTTCCTGATTTAAGAGGTAGTCGATCACTTCGATACTATTGCGCATCTGGATCTGTGCCTGCTCAGACATCGGCAACACGGCACCAACCAATTTGCCGGATTCCATGTCCATGAGCGAAGGAATCCCTTCACCCGACAGTTTCTCAAGATCGCTGCGAAAGCTAGCCAAGGGAGACCTCCTGGTTGAATCCTTCTCGGCACGCTTACGTCAATACTTTAGGGAAATGACTCAAAAGCCCATGCACCACGGAAAAAGCATACCATACGCATTCTCCCCAGCATTGAAATCAGCTATCTATTTGTTTTTATAATGGAATTATCTTGTCGGCACCGGCGGCAGAACAGGGGGGAGCGCTCCGAGGTAACGAAACCCGCCTCGATCAACCAAAGTTGTGTCGGACTTTAAGCGAAAGTCATTATGCTCTGCGTCGACAAAACGTGGATCGGCGGTAATATCCGATTCAACCTCAAGCTCCGGGGCATGAAGATTGGGCGATCCGGCTCTCATGTAGTTGGCTTCACGATTGAATAATGCGTTATAGGAAGTCTTGGTCTGACTCGAGGAGGCGATCAGCAGGCCAACGTTGTTCAAACCGAAAATATTCCCCGACACCTCGTTGATAGATAGGCCAAGGAAGGCTGCTCCCCCACCGTTTTTCACGAGAGTATTATTGATCAGCACCGTTTTTGCCTGATCGCTCACCACGACGGCCTCGAATAGACTTCTCGTGATGATGTTCCGTTCAAGCCGGACGGTAGACTTCCCACTCACATTTACACCATGATCGTTGTCGTGGATAACATTTCCGATCAGTATGGCCTGAGAATCAGCGAAGTGGACGCCGGTTGTCTCGCTCCCACCAATCATGCAGTCTTCAATTCGGACGTCCTGTACCTGCTGGCCAAACACCATTCCCTTCACACGAAGCTGTCGAAGCGTGATGCGGTTTCCGTTGAAGATGCCGACAGCGTGACCTCCATGTTCGTTGATGGTGAGCCCGCTGATCTCGATGTCCATTGCCCCGTAGGGCCACTTCCCAACATGCAGCACGCCGACCATCTCTCGCCGCCCCTGTAGCGTAACCTGATCAACCCCGGCACCGACAATCTTGATCTTCTCTTTACTATGAATGGTCAAGTCCTGGGCATAGGATCCAGCTTGGATCATCACCATATCGCCTTTCCTAGCGCTATCGACCGCCTCTTGAATCGACGCGAAATCTCCCGAACCGTCGAGCGCAACAGTAATCGTCCGTGAGCCGGGCACAGTGTGTTCGGAGCCGGCAATGCCTAGCCCAGCCCCCGCGATCCAAAAGCCTATTACTGTAAGGAAAGCCTTTCGCATATAGAAGGTCTTACAAGCTGGAAACTGAGGATGTCAATTGCGGTTCCTTAGGCAGTTCCTTAGATGGTATGCCACGTGATAAGCTCTGCCGTCATGATTCTCATTGGTCTCACCGGCGGTGTAGCCACCGGGAAAAGCACCGTGGCAAAGATGTTTGAGCGGTGCGGTGCCATTATCATCGATGCTGATAAGTTGGCTCGAGAGGTGGTTCAGCCTGGCAAACCGGCCTGGCGCGAGATTGTTCGACGATTTGGAACCTCTATCCTTAATGGAGACAAGACGATCAATCGGCAAACACTTGGTCAGATTGTTTTTCAGAATCGGACGAAGCGTCGACAGCTCGAACGAATCATCCATCCACGTGTCGCACGCGAGCAGGCCCGACTTACAAGGCAGGCCGCACGCAAAGATCCTAACTCTGTCGTGATCTATGATGTCCCTCTCCTCTTCGAAGCCGGCATCGATAAGCGTGTGGATACGACCGTTGTCGTGACTGCCGATCGTGAGACCCAGATCGCAAGGCTCAAAAAGCGCAATGGACTCATGCGAGCAGAAGCGCTCCGGCGCATCCGTGGCCAGATGCCGCTCTCGCTGAAACGGCATCGCGCGGATTACGTACTTGACGGCACGAAGCAGCCTCGACGGCTTGCCAGCGATGTTACCCAACTGTTCAAGTCTTTTTAATCTCTTCTGTATGCTCCGATTGGTTGCATTTTGGAGGTTAAGGTCGCAGATAGTGTGCCTCTGAATGGTTATTTCCGACCTGCAATACGCTCGTTTTATGAATCCTAGATCATCCTGCTACCCTCTGCTTAATATCCTATGATACAGTCGGCATGATGCATAATGTTGTCATCATCGGTTCGGGTCCAGCTGGATTGACTGCCGCTATTTATGCGGCGCGGGCCAACCTGTCGCCGCTTCTCATCGAAGGTTGGCAATCCGGTGGACAACTTACGACTACCACGGAAGTTGAGAATTACCCCGGCTTCGCCAAAGGCATCATGGGTCCGGAGTTGATGAAGGAAATGCGAGTTCAGGCGGAACGGTTCGGAACGAAATTCCTCACTGGCGATGTCTCATCTGTCAATTTCAGGCACCAGCCGCTCGCGCTCACGATCGACGGAGAAAGAAGTGCGGAGGCTAAGACCGTTATCATCGCCACCGGTGCTTCGGCGATTCAGATTGGACTCCCCAATGAGAAGCGGCTGACCGGCCATGGTGTCTCCACGTGTGCTACCTGCGACGGCTTTTTCTTCAGAGGAAAAGAATTGGTTGTGGTCGGTGGTGGCGACAGTGCCATGGAGGAAGCCACGTTTCTTACGAAATTTGCCACAAAGGTGTCGATCGTCCATCGTCGCGACAAACTTCGCGCATCGAAGATCATGCAAGCGCGTGCCATGAAGAACGAAAAAATCTCGTTTCTCTGGAACTCGGTCGTAGAAGACATCCTGGGGGCCGATGTAGTGACTGGCGTTCGGCTCAAGAATACGGCCACCGGCAAAGTGTCCGAGGTGGCGTGCGCTGGTGTCTTCGTGGCCATCGGGCATAAGCCCAATACTGCGCTGTTTCACGGCCACATTGAGATGGATGAGAAAGGGTACATACACACTCACGCCGGAACAGCCACGAGTGTCTCTGGTGTCTTTGCCGCCGGGGACGTCCAGGACTCGACATACCGACAAGCCGTCACCGCAGCCGGTACCGGGTGCATGGCTGCGATCGACGCTGAACGATTTCTAGAGGCAATGGGACAGTACTAAGTTCCACCTTGCCAAGAATCTCATCAGATACCACCACATGCGTTGCGCCATCGTTCACTATCATGAGCTTGCACTGAAGGGCCGCAATCGCGAATACTTTGAGCACTGCCTGATCCGAAACATTCGAACCGCCCTCAAGGATGTAGGAGTCCGACAAGTCGAGAACCTTCATAGTCGCATCCGCATTCGACTCCCGCTGGAAGTACGCCCGGAAGTCGTCCGGGACCGGTTACGACGGGTTTGTGGCATCGCGAACTTTTCATTAGGCCGAGTACTCCCACTCCAGATTTCCGCGCCTAATCTGGACAATCTCATAGCCGCTACGATCGAGGAGATCACGCCACACTCATTTTCTACCTTCAGAGTGACGGCGAGACGAGCCGATAAGCGTCTGACTTTGACTTCAATGGATATTGAAAGAATGCTTGGTGCAGCAATCTGTCACAGAACCGGAAAGAAAGTCAGTTTGAAGAACCCTGATATAACGATTTACGTCGAACTTCTGTCGAAGGAGGTTTTTTGCTCCGCAGAGAAAATCGAGGGGCCTGGCGGCATGCCGGTCGGTGTCAGCGGCAAGGTTGCCTGCCTGACCTCAGGTGGAATCGACTCTCCGGTCGCTGCCTATCGCATGATCAAGCGCGGGTGCGTGGTAAGTTTCATACACTTTTCTGGTCGCCCTTTGGTCAGCCGAGCCTCTGAAGAAAAAGTCCGTGAGCTTGTCCAAACCCTGACCGCCTATCAATATGATTCTCGGCTCTATGTCATTCCATTCGGAGAAATCCAACGTGAGATTGTTCTCAGCACGCCAGCCCCATTCCGGGTTGTACTGTATCGGCGGATGATGGTGCGAATAGCTGAAGAATTGGCCAGGAGGCAGCACTGTTGGGCACTAGTGACGGGCGATAGTCTCGGTCAGGTTGCATCACAGACTCCCCACAATTTATGCGCGATCGAAGACGCGGCTGAATTTCCGATTTTCCGACCTCTGATCGGAATGGATAAACGTGAGATCATCGATGAGGCGAAACGTATCGGCACCTACGACATTTCAATCGAACCGGATCAAGACTGCTGCAAACTCTTTGTGCCTCCCCACCCGAGCACCAAAACTCGCATAGAGGATGTGAGGAAGATTGAACGCATGCTGGATATTCCTACACTGGTCAAGCAAGGGCTGGAGAATGCTGAACTGACCGAGTTGTCGTTTCCTTCAGCAATGGGGTAGTTTGTATTTCATTTTGATTCGGTAAATGAAGATCAAGGGTGGTGTACGAAGCCATTGCAAAACGTCAATGGTCAAGGTAAGCTGCGCGACGCTCCTTGACCCCACTGGTTTCACTCTTGCGATGGCCAACCAGCCGAGCATCGACAAACGGAGAGGTGCGAGAGCGGCCGAATCGGGCAGTCTCGAAAACTGCTGTCGGGGTAACTCGACCGTGGGTTCGAATCCCACCCTCTCCGCCATACCAACCGTTGGTTGACCTATCGCCTTTTAATCGATTTATCGTGTCACCGGCACGGATAAACACTTTCATGATGGTGTTTCCAGATGCAACTTTCTAAGTTAGACCGTCATACTAATCCGACGTCGATAACTTTCTTTGCCAGTACTCTCCGCAATTCGACCATCGCCAACGTATCTCTCGCGCAGTAGCGCAATAACGACTCTCGTAACGCTGCCTGTTCCACCCAATCGGTTTCGACGAATACCATGCGGTAGTATTCAGCAGCGGCTTGTCCCCCTGCCTGAATCGCAAGATCATCGTACCCAAGCGATGGCACAACAGCCGGCAACACGGACTTAATCGAGTAGGATCCGTTGAAGTCCGGATGGTAGTAGTGTTCACGAATAACCGGCAGGAGATCCCACAACCGTTTCAAAATTGATTTGAATGCTGATTTAAACTCAGGAAAGGTGTCTGCAAGTTGCCGGATGATCGCTTCTTCGTACGCTGAATAGACTACGATGCTGCCTTTCTCCCCAAGTGATTCGATCAATGCCTGGGCCCACTGTTTACGAGGCTCCGATGCCTCGGCGTGGAGAAATTCCTGGTGGGATAGTTCACCGGATTCCAGTTCGATGTGATTGGACCATTGGACAGGAATGGGCTGGTAGGGTCTGGTCAAGGGAAACCGCGGTAACGCCAACATGACGGTTTCGATGTCCAGGTGGTGCACCGGATACGTGACGGCACGAAGGACTTTCCCTAAGTCAGAGGAGATCCACTCGATATTGTCTCTGACCCTTTGCTGCGCCTCCGATAGTCGTGTGCCATCAGGAATATCGTCGATCGTCGTGATGCCCCGTTGCACAAGGTGGCTCACAATCTCTTTTTTCCCCGGCAGATGATAGATCCAGCGCGACGGTTTTTCTTTTGTGCAATGAGACCAAAAGGGACATTCATACGGAGTATGACAGTGTTGATCTGGCTCGACCGTCGGTGGCTTCAATTTCAGCAATACTGTTTTCATAGCAGCCAACCGTTCCAGCACCTGGCCTCGACGATTTGTCACGGCTTCCGACACGTCTTCAATGGAGAAGAGCGCTTCCAGATGAACCACCCCACCTTGGTAGAGATACCCCGTATTGATGTGCATCAGACAGGTCGCATCAAGCCTCAACCCGGTCCCTTGCACAACGTGGCTTTGTACAGATAGGTCATCAAGGTGGACATCTTTCACTCTGCTGGATGACTTCACCTCGATCAAACGCCACGACGGCGATCCCTCCTCACAGCGCTGCACTCGCTCTAAAATATCCACACGCACAAGCACTCCGTCATGTTCAAACGCCCCCTCGAAGATGGCGGGGATCTCGGAATGTTGAAGCAAGGCAGCGGTCTCGGCGATTGCCGCCTCTCGCTGACGGAAGCCCGATTTCACCAGGACGCCCCCGGGAAAACGCTCCTGCGCGAGAATGCCGATCTCCGTTCCCATGTCCAGGATCGCCTGCATCGACGCATCCGGCGGGGTGGCCAATGCAGGCTGATGAATCTCCAAGTAGAGCCGCTTATGACATTGCAGTCCTGAGAGGAACTTCGATTTTGACAAACGGGGTGGTGTGAAACTACCCGATGCTCCGTTGTGAGAATTAGCCATCGTCATCCTGCCTCTTATGCGATCACTGATTTCTTATCAGGTGTGCTGAGGAACTCTGTTAGGATAGCGCCCCATGGCCAATGGTGTTGCACAGATCAGACGTTCCGTCCTGACTCTCGCGCTTCCCATCACGGTCAGCAGTCTCCTTCAGAGGGCGGAAGGCATTGTAGCAGTATTCTTGGTTGGTGGACTGGGTGCAACTTCAATCGCGGCAGTTGGTCTCGGACAACTGCTGGCATTTGTCGCGACGACCTTAGTCTCGGGGCTTTCGGTCGGTACCAACGTCATCGTCGCCCAGCTCTGGGGCGCTCGACGACGGCAGGATGCAGGAGAAGCTGCACGCCATTTCCTCTGGCTCTCCCTGGGCCTGTCGCTGGTGTTGGCCGGCCTTGGAATAGCGAGTAATCGGTTGGTGATGCAACAGTTGGGTGCGGAGCTAGCCGTCATCGAGCTGGCCCTCCCCTATTCGACACTCATTTTCCTCGTCATCCCCTGTACCGTCCTAATCCAAGTCCTGTCGTCTGTTCTTCAGGGTGTAGGCGATACCAAGACACCCATGTTTGCCATGATCGGCGTCAATCTCCTTCATGCACTCCTTGCGTATCCGCTGATCTACGGACGTTGGGGAGCACCTAATTTAGGGATCAAGGGTGCAGCCATTGCCGTCGGCCTTGCTGAAGCAACAGGCGCCCTGTATCTTTTGCTGCGTTGTCGCCCCATCTTAAAGAAGTCGTTACGACTACGTCTCGATCTCTTTCGCTCAATCTGGGATCTGGGTGCGTCGGTCTCCGGCGAACGGATCGTCCAGCAGGCCGGAATTTTTATCTATACCAAACTTGTTCTACTCTACGGCACCGTGGCCTATGCCGCCCACCAAGTCGGCTTGTCAATCGAATCATTTTCGTTCCTGCCTGGCTATGGACTTGCCATTGCCGCAGCCACCATGGTGGGACAGAGTATCGGCGCGGGGAAATATACCCGCGCGAAACTGGAGAACTGGGAGGCAAATCGGCTGGCCATGGCGATCATGACCTGCATGGGTATCATCTTCTTCTTTTTTCCGTACGTCCTGCTTCGTGCCTTCACCACAGACGAGGCCGTCATCGAACTGGGTACGATGTTTCTCAAGATAGTCGCACTGCTCCAAGTTCCCCTGGCCCTCACCATGGTCTTGGCCGGCTCGCTGCGGGGAGCCGGTGACACACGATTTATCATGTGGGCGACGACTGCCGGCATGTGGGGAGTGCGAGTGCCTCTGGCCTTTGCCTTTGGTATTTGGATGGAGCTTGGAGTCTATTATGTGTGGACGGCCATGGTTGCAGACTGGACGGTCCGGATGGGGCTGTTGTTATGGCGCTACCAATCTGAGCGCTGGCGGCAGATTCAGGTGATTCGATGAGGCGCACATCGCGATCAAGCAGTGTGCTGTCATCCCGTCTCCCCTAACCCGTCTTCTACCAGAAACTCGATCCCTCCGGTCACAACATCGTACATTGCGCCGACAATCGCGAGGCGTCGATCTTGGACGAGGCTGTCGAGCGTCCGGCTTTGTCTTCGTATCTCTTGAACAACTCGCAAGACATTTTCTCTGGCCACTGCATCCACGATCGCGAGCGCTTCGGTCGAAGATGGTTCACTGGCGGACTGAGAGGTCATCCCATCAGCAGATCGTTGGATCTCGTTCACAATAGAATCGAGGTGCTGACATCCCGTTGCTTCAGCAGCTGTCATGCCGGAGCCAAGAAATTTGACTGCAGCGGAAACGGCTCCACATCTCGTGTGCCCTATCACTACAATGAGTTTCGCCCCAGCTACAGCACAACCGTATTCCGCACTGGCCAGTACCTTCCGACTTGTGATGTTCCCGGCAATCCGGATGCTAAAAATGTCTCCCATACCAAGGTCAAAGATCAATTCAACCGGCGTGCGGGAATCGATGCAGCTGAGTGCGACAGCCAAAGGATGTTGCCCTTTTGCCGTGGCACGGACCTGGCGGCTGAAGTCTCGGGTGAGGCGCCGTCCGGTGCGGGCTCGTTCGTGGCCGTCCTTAAGGATTTGCAAGACCTGATGCGGCGCAAGTGCTGCTTGGAGTTCACGGGTCGAATAATCCACATATTGAATCTGATCGCTGAACTTATACTCGTCCCGAAATCCGACCAGGCTGACATCAATACCGCGAGCCGGTCCCGTCTGTTCCTTGAAATCGCGAATCAGGTCAAGCACATCCGGGTCGATGTAGTCCGTATTCTGGGCATCAAGCAACACGCGGCCATTGCGTGGTACTTCAGCCAACACGTGAGTCAACGCCGCACGATTGAGAAAGCTCTCCTGGTTGGCCAGTTCGATATGGACGACGTCGCCGCCGAGATGCTTTTCCACAAAACGGCGCACCGGGCGGCGCATACTGCTATTCAGGATGAACCCGACGGCTACGACGAGCCCAATCACAATACCAATCAAAAGGTCGGTGAAGACGATGGCCGTTAGAGTGGCCGCAAATGGGATGAATTGATAGCGCCCCTCGTTCCACATCTGCTTCATCAGGGCAGGACTGGCCAGTTTGATGCCGGTCATCAGCAAGATCGCGGCAAGACAGGATAATGGAATGGTATTGAGCCATACCGGGATAAGCGGCACACTCACCAGCAGCAAGGCGCCATGCACAACCGTGGCAAGTTTCGTTTTTCCACCGGCAATGACGTTCACAGAAGAACGAATGATCACGGAGGTGACGGGGAGTCCGCCGACCAGCCCACATGCTACATTCCCGATTCCTTGCGCTAATAATTCTTGACTCGGAGGAGAGATGCGTTGCTGCGGATCAAGTCGATCAGCAGCGTTGAGATTAAGCAAGGATTCCAGAGACGCCACGATCGCAAGGATCAACGCCGCGGTATAGACGGCTGGATTAACCCACTGCGAAAAGTCAGGTCGTGGAAGAAGCCCCACAAGCTCAGTTAAGTCGCTTGCTATAGGCACTTGCACAAGGTGACTCGGCTTGATGAGCCAGGGCTCCCCGAGTTGCTGAAACCACAAACTCACTCCGATACCGAACAGTACCACCGCGACGGGAGCGGGGAAGAGAGAGGTCTTCAGCGGCTTCCAATTATCCCAGAGCACAAGCAGAGCAACGGAGGCCAACCCGACGATGGCGGCCCCCAGTTGAAAGTCTCCGAACATCAGCAGCAGTTCCGAAAACGTTGTTTCGAAGTCCGGTTGAAAAAACGACATTTCTCCTTCCGGATCGAGATCATGTCCGACAAGATGTGGAATTTGTTTCAAGATAATGATCACACCGATCGCTGCCAACAGCCCTTTGATTACGCTGGATGGAAAGAACGTCGCGATGAACCCTCCCTTGGCAAGGCCAAGAGCGATTTGAATTAAGCCTGCAAGAATCACGGCCAGCAGAAACGCTGAAAAAGAACCGAGTGAGAGGATTTGAGCGGCGACGACCGCCGTTAAACCGGCGGCCGGTCCGCTCACACTGGTGTGTGAGCCACTGAAAATCCCAACCACAATGCCGCCCACAATTCCGGCCAATAACCCAGACACCAACGGCGCGCCGGAAGCGAGCGCAATTCCTAAGCAGAGGGGTAACGCCACAAAGAAGACGACGAGACCCGCCTTGATGTCGGCAATAGGAGACTCGGGTGATATTCCATTGGTCATAAGCATGGGAAAGGTGATCTATTGTAACCGATCAGCCCATTACGATGCAGGAGCGAAGCTGGAAAGGGCGGGGACACAGCAGGCTCTATGGCGCCGCCATATTTGATCGATATTCTCACTTCACCTCACTTGAGATTGATGAGTAAGTAACTTCTCTCCTAGGGCTACAGCAACTGAAAAGTACAAGAAGATGGCGTGCAATCATCATCGTGGTAATGATGATCATCACCAAGAAAGAGAAATTTGATGACATCTCTAGGGAAGGCTCAGTCTCGGTCTTATGTGAAAACGCTGAAACCTATCCTCAAGTACTCCTCATGTGTTATTATGTGTTTATGCCTCACATCGAGGGAATCGCATTGCACGCCACAGGTTTGGTATGCATGGGAGTGCTCGTGAGCATCTGCGTAGTCACGCAGATCCTTGGAGTGCCTGGTTCTCAGTTTGGTTTACTCAATGATTCAGATCTGGTCGCAGAATCTGAATCTGTTTCCGAAGACCCCCCTGTTCCGACCTCGACACCCAAACCTGACGTCCTTCAGGTCCCCTATTCCCTCAGAGACTCTTATTCCTTCCACCGTCTTCCAATATTGACCATATCCGTGTTCCATCCTCCGCCTCTTGCTCAGTCTTAAAGTTCAAGTATCAAGCGGAATGTCGTTAGAGCCATAGTGAAGGCTACTATCGTTGACTACCCAAAGTTGATGCGTGGTAACCAGGCCTGAAAGTTGGAAGGAACGAAAACCATTGCTCGCTGGGACATGTGCGACCTAAGCAGTATCTATGTAAAAATGGAGGCTTTATGAACCACCAAAACTTTCATCACATGCTCTTTATGAGCGCTCTTGTGATAGGAATTTCTTTCGCAGGCGGCTGTACCACACACGTCGTTCCCGTATCGCCTTCAGAAATTACGATCACAGATGAGGGCCATGGAGTGCTATTCGGAAAAGTTCACCTCACTAGAAATGGGCAAGACCCCTCAGCGGATCTTCAATGGCCGAGGGAAATGAAATGGTGGGTTGAAGATGAACCACATGGAAAGCGTTTCCTCATCACGCATCTACCTATTAACGGCCCGTTCGCGGTGAAGCTCCCAGCCGGATCCTATCGAGTCACCGATATCAGTTTCCCAAGCGCACGTGGTCTTTGGCACACCGTGCTCCCGACTGCATTTACAATTCGTTCACGGGAATGCACATCTCTCGGGACATCGGAAATTGAAATGCATACAGGATTCTTCACGGGATGGATCATACGAAATGTTTACAATGAGCAAGCCCTTCTTCAAGACGACTTTGAGAGTCTTCTCGAAACAAAACAATGTCCGACTACCGTTGCGCCACTGGAGTCCCCTGTAAAGAACGTGGTCCGACTGTGGTTTCATACACGAGAGTCTAGCCGACACTGATAGTTCGGTTCGGAGTAGTTAAAAAAGCCATCTCAGATGACCGGTCCCGCAAAGTGGACGCGGGGCCGGTCCAGATCTTATTTCAGGATCATCCGTGGTTCCCGTTCTCGCTTGGTGTTTGGGGCGCTGGCTGATCATGTCGACAAAACCGTCTTGGTACTTTGAGCTAACGACGCTCGAGGCAGACAGTTCTGCTGCCCGATCATCACTCGGAATTAAACAGTTACTCTCTTCTTATCTGTGCCGTCTTTCTTATAATTGTGCTTCGGCGAGAAAGAGATTCCCACGATCAACGACCCCGTCTGAAAATAACGCCTCGCAACCAGTACGGTAACGTTCACTGCTTATACCGGAGAGACAAAATTTATCGAAGATCAAAAGGAGATTGTAGCAGCTTAAGGCATTCGTTGATCTGACCAGGCATAAGCAGCACCGAAACACAGGCCAGCCACAGCTGACTGGATGAACATATTTTCCACAGGGACAGCTATCGCCCACCACACTACGGCGGCAAGGAGACCGGCAACTGCCCCAAGAAGAACTTTGCCGCCTGCAAGCTTCAGCCAATCGGTGAACAGAACCCATGCGCTCATGTATACGACCCCGGCAGCAGCTGAGGCCCAGAGGTACATCAGATCGCGTTTAAAGAACCAGACTTGCACCGCCCCGGCAAGCGCACCGAGAATCAGGCCTGTCACAACTCTTTTAATCAACATGGAATAATGAAACAAGGTATCGGCCAATTCATCCTCAGTTGTGCACCTGTACACGTGTCATAGATGGCAAGCGGTTGAGCAGAATCTTTCGCAATCAGTCAATACAGCCATACCTGACCACCGTATCGTAGTGCAAGCCCTGATTGGGGAGTCCACTGCTCCAAGCCGAACAGCCAGCGTCGCTCGGGACGCATGAAGTAGAGCGTTACACTTTCAACCGCTGATCCGCCAGACTTCTTCTGAGGCTGGGCGCCAAGAATGCTCTGCCAGGCCGGACGCCATTGAGAAGGGCGCACGTGGATAGGATCGAAACCGTACCACGCCGGATCAAGTTGAAAGAATGTCGCGCCATACGCAACGGATAACTTGGCCAGCCCTTCGTTGACCAGCTCCGATCTGTCGATGACTTGAGCGAGAGATAGTCGGCAGGACGGCATCAGAATGGAACGAAACGCCAGGAACTTGAGGTTTGACAGCCTATGAATGCTGGCAAGCGGCAGATCGGTGAGCACAATGTCTTTCGTCACTCGCCTCAGGCGGATGAGTGCCTCCTCAACCCACCCCAGTGTTCGTTCAACTGAAAATCCGTATAAGATGTCGTTACCGACATCGGTCACTAGGCCTCTGGTCGTCAGCGGAGGTCGGCGTTCCAGCTCAGACCACAGGCCCGACTTGAGGATGCCAGGCAGCGTACGAAAAATAATCCGGCTTGGAGCACCATAGGATCGCCCATGACCAAGCGCCGCCAGCACTTCCACATCTGGTCCCCACACCGCTCTCGCCGTCGAGACGACAGTCTGGAACCCACGTGTCAGATTGCTCGCACCCAGCGCAACGACACGAGCCATCTCTCCTGCTCCCTCGGCTCGATTATGGTTAGGGTGGACAGGTTGTCTTCCTCGTGTCGCGGCCCGGCCCTTTCGTGACTTCGATCCGTCCGACGCCCTTCACGTTTGCACAAAGGTCGCCTAATGCAGGTGTAATGAGCCTAAATGGCCCACCCTTTCCATCCGGCAATGGCTGGCCGTCAAGCTCATATAAAAGGAACCCGAAATCACGAGCCTGCTGAAGCGTTAGGGTCGCAGCATACAGGCCATCCACAGAATGGAACGTCACATGATCGGCTTCGATGTTCAGCGCCGGCACCTCCAACAATCCCTTTACGCTGATCGCGCGCCCCTGCATGTCCGGCATCATGGTTGTGACGTCGGCGATCTGATGTTCCTCAGGTAGCTGTCGCAGCGCCTTATGATCAAACGAAACAGGTTGTACGACGGCGCCATCGATCTTCACGACGCCTCGTCCTGTCTTTTCCTTTTCCGTCATCGCCTTAATCATCGCCGTGAGGGCTTCATTCACCGGAGTTGGAATCCCCAGCTCTCGTCCTTTTTCCACGATATACCCATTCAAATACGCGATTTCAGTGGGGCGCCCCGCTTTCCAGTCGTCATACATCGAAGTATGGATATCGCGGATCTCTTGTGTGGCCTTCACAACTCGCTCAGACATATCTAGTGGTAACGGCACTTTGAGCGTGGCTGAGATTGCGGTGACTTCGCCGACGATTTGCCTAATGACGCCTAACATTTCCGGATGGTCCAGCGCCTTGGCAACACTGTCATTGATGAGGACGGTGACAGGATTGAATACGCAGTTCCAGCACATTTTCTCCCATTTACTGCGACGAATATCTTTGGAAAGCTGGCAGGGAATGCCAGCTGCCGTAAAGAGCTCTTTGATCGTGAGGAGCCGTTCGCTCTCATATCCCATCAACTCGCCGATCGCGACGGCTCCTTTCTTATAATGGTCGATCACACCTGGCTCGACAATTCTCGAATAGATGTACGCCACACCACCCACGACGCAATCGCGTTTGAATCGGGCAATCAGCCGATCTTCGGTATCGATCCCATTTTGTAGCGTGAGGATCACCGTCTCCCTTGAGAGCACAGGTCCAATCTGATCCATCACTTCATCGAGGTCATAGGCTTTCACTCCAAGCACAATGAGATCGGGTCTAGGAAGTTCTTGCGCATCAGATGCGACCCTTGGCCGGACTGTGAACGACCCACCGGCACTCCGAACCGTCAAGCCGTTCAGCGTGACAGCATCTCGCGTCTTGGCCCTGAGAAGAAAGGAGACATCGGGATTATTCTTCGCCAGATGTGCTCCAAAGAATCCACCAACGGAACCTGCCCCAACGACCAGGATTTGCTTCATACACCATCCTCGCTCTGTTGCGTAGAAAGAGCCGATACTATAGCATGGCCCTCCATCGAGACACAGCCACTGAGTCGCCGGATTTCTGGTTATGGCACAGGGATCAGCTCTCTCGTTACTAAAGGAAAAGCTGGCGACTGCCGAGGCCATCACGGTTCTAACTGGAGCCGGCATTTCAGCAGACAGTGGTGTTCCAACCTTTCGCGGTACTGATGGATTATGGCGTACCTATCGGGCCGAAGATCTTGCGACGCCAGAAGCTTTTGCGCGGGATCCACGCCTAGTCTGGGAATGGTACAACTGGCGGCGTGAGTTGATTGCGACGAAGCAGCCGAATGCTGCTCACACGGCCGTGGTTGAACTGGAACGGCGTTGCCAGGCCTTTTGGCTGATCACGCAGAATGTGGATGGATTACACCGAGCGGCAGGGTCACGAAAACTGTCCGAGATACACGGCAACATTTGGATGGTGCGCTGCACTCGCTGTGGTGTGGTGGAAGACAATCGCGATGTGCCAATCGGCATTCTGCCCTGTTGTCACCATTGCAAATCGTTACTCCGGCCACATATCGTCTGGTTCGGCGAATCGTTGTTCACCGAAGATGTGGAGCAATGCGCCACCATGCTTCAACGCTGCGATGTGCTGCTTGTGATCGGAACGTCGGGAACCGTCTACCCTGCAGCAGGATTCGCATCGATAGCAAAAAACGCTGGTGCGTTCGTTGCTGAGATCAATCTTGACGCCACACCGCAGTCAACGCTGGTCGATATATCACTCCAAGGCCGCGCGAAAGACATCGTACCGTTATTGCTCGAGATGCGTTAGGAGTGGGAATAACTCCTCTAAATTTCTGATGACCTGAATGTCTCCCCGTTGCTGCGCCGCATTGCGGTTCAACAGAACAGCATGCAGTCCAGCCTTCTTCGCACCTTCGACGTCCTCTCGCAGACTATCTCCCACATGCAGAGCCTCTTCTGCATCGACGGCATGCTTCTCCAATGCGAGATGAAAAATCTTAGGCGATGGTTTTGCAGCTTGGGCCAAGCTTGAGATCGTCACGGTGTCAAAGTTGTCAGCAATTCCAAGCCCTCGCATGACCGTGAAGAGACGGGAATCAAAATTGGAGATGATGCCAAGCTCCAGATCCCGAGCTTTCAGCTGCGCCAAGATGGCCGCTGTTTCGGGGAACAAGCGCCACGATCGGTGATCTTCAAATGCGTGAAAGACCTGATCGAAGAACTCATCGAATCGTTGGAACATGCCCACGCGATAAAAGACATTATGAACAATATCGAACCACCAAAGCCGTTCACTCTGTTTGATCAGTGTAGGTTCCGTGACGGCGAAGACCGGGGGCGGCGCTTCTTGAAACGCACGGCGGAACGCCTGGGCGATTTCCGTCACAGAATCTGGTTTCTGGCGAAACCCGAATTGAACTGCATGGTGAAGGTACATCTCCGCTACTGAGCCATGGATTTGAAACAGAGTATCAGCTGCGTCAAAAAATACGACTCGTATTGAATGACTCATGCTCCACCGATCACGGCCTCAATAAGCGGCCTGCCTTCGCGCCGAAATACATCGTGAATACAAGCATCTATCGATCGTTTTCTTGACAAAGGATACCCCCCTTGCTAGCTTCGAAGAAACTCAAAAGCAGGGAGATTGTTTCATGCCATCGCCGATCTTCGTTGTGGATAGCAGTCCTGCCGTCAGACGGATGGTGGAACAGATTTCGATCCCGGAAGGGTTCGAAGTTGTTGGGTTCCAGGATGGACCAGCCGCGCTCGAGGCTGCCCGACGAAGCACGCCATCGCTCATCATTGCGGACTACCATCTTGACAATATGACCTTTTCAGGGTTTTGCAAAGAAGTCAACAAGCTTGATAACCTGACGGAAACCGCTCTTATTGCGCTGATCAATTCGGCCGATCATCCCGACGAACATCACCTCCGCACGCTCGGTGTGAAAGCATTTTTAAAGAAACCGTTTCAATCAGATGATTTGTTGGAGGTTCTCAAGTCGCTTGAAAAGACGCCGACCGGATCTTTAAACGGCAAAGGCCTCAAACGGCGTGTCTGGCCTCCGACATCCACCTCAACAGATACTGATTCCAATGAGTCGAGTGACTCTGTCGCAAGTACTGAAGGCCAAGAGGAGGTGCAGGGTCACTCTGGGCCGGCAGCTATCATACCACCGGCCTCCCCGGTAGGACCGGAAGACGCAATGAAGGGTCTCTTTGATCAGCTCTTGCTGTCGATGACCAAACGGAGCGAGCAGCGTCTTGCCGACCTCCTTCCGCAAGTAATTGAGGCGAACCTGGGCACTCACGTGCGGCCGATCATTGAAAAAGAATTGCAGCAGCAGCTTGGCCGCATCCTCTCTCAGGAGTACCTTACGTTGCTCATTCAACCGCTGCTCGCTCAAACAGTGCCCTCTCTGATCAAGCAAGAGCTCACAAGCTGTGAACCGATCATTCGGCAAGCCGTAGCCGACCTGGCCAAACCTTCGATCGGAGAGAACGTTGATCGACTTGTACGGGAGCAGGTCGAATCCGGTGTCCATCAATACCTACCGGCGGTTGTGCGAGAACAGGTGGGGACGATTGATCAGATAGTTAAAGACGAGCTCCATCAGGCGGTGTCGAAGCAAGCGCCGCTGATGGCTGACGACCTGATACGAGCAACCGCTAAAGACAGCGTCGAGCAGGCTGTGCTGCGAATAGTGCCCGATGTCGCAGAGCAGCACATTAAGGCAGAAATCAAACGTCTGATCGAGACTGACGAAGCTCCGCGTTATTCTAAAGGCTAACTTTTCTTTCCCCGCTTGCCTCGGCGAGCCTTCGCCAAGGCTTTCACTCGCATCACGTTCTTCCGATGTTTCTTCCTCGTTTTTCGATCCTTCTCACGACCTCGTGCCATGGTCCTCCCTACGGTAGTGTGATGAGTTGTGATGACGGGCGACTGTATAGCACATGCCTTACCAGGTCACAAGCCGAGACTCATGCCATTTTCTGATCGACACAGACGTGGTAAGATGCCGACCGTTTATTATTGGATAGTGCGTAATGGCTTCATTTCAACTCGACAAAACCTACGATCCAAAAACCGTCGAAGCTCGATGGTCGCAGGAATGGATCGCTCGCGGATACTTTCGTGCCTCACTGGAGCACTCAGGCCAACCCTACAGCATCGTGATTCCCCCGCCGAATGTGACGGGTTCGCTCCATGTCGGACATGCCCTTAACCATTCGCTGCAAGATATCTTGATTCGGTGGCGTCGCATGCAGGGACGCAACACCCTGTGGCTTCCAGGGACCGATCACGCCGGGATCGCAACACAAAACGTCGTAGAGAAACAAGTAATGACCGAAGGCGCATCGCGTGAATCGCTCGGACGGGAGCGGTTTATCGAGCGAGTCTGGCAGTGGAAGGCTACCTCGGGCAACACAATCGTCAATCAGCAGAAACAGCTGGGCGAATCCTGCGACTGGGATCGTCTCCGTTTTACGATGGATGAGGGGCTGTCCAAGGCAGTTATCGAGGTGTTCGTTCGCCTGTATGAAGATGGCTTGATCTACCGCGGGGAGCGGCTGATCAATTGGTGTCCGCGCTGTCTGACGGCGCTGTCCGATATCGAAGTGGAACACGAGGACGTCAAAGGCAAACTCTATTCAATCCACTACCCACTGGAAGACGATCCGTCGACACAACTCACTGTTGCCACCACCAGACCGGAAACGATGCTGGGCGATACGGCCGTAGCCGTGCATCCAGAAGACGATCGTTTCAAACATCTCGTCGGTAAACGTGTACGCCTCCCACTGACGAGCCGTACCATACCGATCGTGGGAGATGGTATTCTTGTCGATCGAGAGTTTGGTACCGGCGCGGTAAAAATTACTCCGGCCCATGATTTCAATGACTACGAAGCGGGCGAACGGCATGCACTCCCACGGCTGGCTATTCTAGACCACCACGCCTTGCTCGATGCGGCGAATCTGCACAAAGCCGCGGTCGAGCCAGCCGTCATCGATCTGCTGCAGGGCCTCCTCATTCCGAAGGCCCGCCTAAAAGTGGAAGAACTACTGAAGGAGCGCGGGCTTCTTGAGAAGGTCGAAGAGCACAAGATGGCGGTGGGGAAATGCTACCGCTGTAAGACCGTTGTCGAGCCCTATCTCTCTCCACAATGGTTCGTGAACATCAAGCCGCTCGCAGAGCCTGCTATGAAGGCCGTCGAAGACGGACACATTCGCATTATTCCTGAGGGGTGGACAAATAACTACTTAGGCTGGATGCGAGACATTAAAGACTGGTGTATCTCCCGCCAGATCTGGTGGGGGCATCAGATCCCTGCGTGGTATTGCCTCAGTTGCAATACCGATCATCTCATTTGCACTGGTGATCGTATCACTATTTTGCAAGGTGCCTCTCCGATCGTTTCAAAAACTGCTCCGGTGGAGTGCCCTACCTGTAGTGGGAGCGAGCTTTATCGTGACCCTGACGTCCTCGATACCTGGTTTTCGTCGGCTCTCTGGCCTTTTTCGACTTTGGGATGGCCTGAGCACACACCGGAGCTCAAGACCTACTACCCGACCTCAGTGCTTGTGACTGGGCTCGACATTCTGTTCTTTTGGGTAGCCAGGATGATCATGATGGGGCTGAAGTTCATGGGCGATGTCCCCTTCCGTGATGTCTACATTCATGCACTGGTGCGTGACGCGGAAGGGAAGAAGATGAGCAAGTCGAAAGGGAACGTCATCGATCCGCTCCATGTCATGAATGAGTTCGGAACCGATGCGCTCCGCTTCACCCTTGCCTCGATGGCTTCCCCTGGACGGGACGTCAAGCTGGCAGAAGAACGGATCGAAGGGTACCGCAACTTCGCCAACAAGATTTGGAACGCGGCTCGCTTTGCCCATATGTATCTTGATGGTCCGCGGGTCACAGTGCCTATCTCCCAGCGAACCATTCCGGATCGCTGGATTTTCAGTCGATTGAACCACACCATCAACACCGTCACGGCGGAATTAGAGAGCTATCGCTTCGATCAGGCCTCCAACGCCCTGTATCAATTTATCTGGCATGAGTTCTGCGATTGGTATCTGGAACTGATTAAACCCGTACTGCAGATCTCTGATCATCCAGATGGACCTGGCACGAGAGACACGCTCGTGCAAATATTCGAAACAACCATGCGCCTGCTGCATCCATTCATGCCGTTCATTACGGAAGAGCTCTGGCAGACGATTCCCCATGACGGTCATAGTATCGTGACCCAAGCGTATCCCATGGAAGAACCATCATGGGACTCACGCGAAGCCGAGCACCTGTTTGCTCTTATTGAACAAACGGTCAACCTCGTCCGCACTGGTCGTGTGCTCCTGAATTATCCACCGGCACAGCCGATCACGTTCTACGTGGCGCATGAGGACAGTACGAAACAGGACCTTCTCTGCCAGGTCATCCCGCATGTCGCCCATCTTGGTCGGGGCATGGTGGAAAATATCCCGAGCTCTGGCTGGCCGGCGCGGCAACTGCTGAAGTTGGTCTCAGAGGGCCTCTCAGTCGGAATCAACGTGTCCGGTGACGTGGACCTGCAGAAAGCTGTCGATCGATTGGACAAGCAGCTCTCCGAGGTGGAGAAGGAATCACAGCGCCTGAATGGCAAACTGAACAATCCTGACTTTGTCTCGAAAGCTCCTCCGGAGGTGATTGTTGATCATAAGGACCGCCTACGGGCGCTCGCGCAAGATCACACCATGTTGATCAGTAGCGAACAGCAATTGCAATCCATGCTGGGGCGATGACCACCGGTGAAGCTTCCTGCTGCAGAAATCCGTCGTGCGGTGCGTCAGGGACTTGAAGAAGATCTCGCCCGGGGAGACGCGACGACATCAGCGCTTTTTTCGTCTCCAGTACCGACTCAAGCCAGAATCATGGCACAACAATCCTTGGTTGTAGCCGGAATGGCGGCAGCTGTTCAGACCTTTCTGCTCGTTGATCCCTCCATCCGATTGTCGATTTCCAAACACGATGGCGACCAAGCGAAGAATGGAGAGTCGCTCATCTTTCTCGAGGGTGATGGCAGGTCGATCCTGCAAGCCGAGCGGGTTGCCTTAAATTTTCTTCAGCACTTGTCCGGTATCGCCACGCTGACACAGCGATTCTGTCTGGCCGTGCGAGATTACCCGGTCAACATTCTAGATACCAGAAAAACTCTCCCGGGTTGGCGCGCACTTCAGAAATGGGCAGTCTCGCTGGGAGGAGGGATGAATCATCGTCAGTCGTTGAGTGATGGTATTCTCATCAAGGATAACCATCTGGCTCTTCTGCAGAAGGAACGACGGCCGGTTGAGAAGGCCTGTCGATTAGCGCGTGCACATCGGTCGCCCACCCTCCCGTTTATTGTCGAGGTGGAGTCTCTCTCTGAGGTTCGTCAGGCCTTGGCAGGAAGGGCGGATATCATTTTGCTGGACAACATGTCCCCAAGCATGGTGAGACGTGCCGTAGGCCTTATCAAGAAGAAGGCGCTGGTCGAAGTGTCAGGCGGCATCACGCTCAGGAATGTTCGAGCCATGGCGGCGGCCGGTGCCAATCGTATCTCAGTCGGAGCACTCACCCATTCTGCTCCAGCTGCTGCCATGAGCCTCGTCTTGACGCTGTCTCCGCAATCACGCAGCCGACGCTCCTAACTCATGTCTTTTTCTTCCCCTCTCAGTGTCGACGCTATTCGCAGCACCCTGGAAACCACGGCGCTCGGTTATCCGCTCTATCTTTACCAAGATCTTCCCTCGACGAATAGGGAGGCACATGCACTGGCACAGAACGGTGCCGCGCACGGGACCGTCGTTCTCGCCGAAAGCCAATCTGCCGGGTATGGTCGACATGGACGGCATTGGTTTTCGCCACCAGGATTGAATCTCTATTGCTCGACGATCGTCCGTGGAATGAGGCACACGACCCCTCTTGCGCACTGGCTATCGTGGATTCCTCTTATCAGCGCACTCGCCGCAGTTGAAGCCGCTCAACAGGTCGCTGCCGTTTCACTAGCTCTCAAGTGGCCCAATGACTTGCTCCTATCTCAACGGAAAGTCGGCGGGATACTCTGCGAGAGTCTATTCTTGACTCCCAGCGACCCGGCAATCGTGATTGGGATTGGGCTCAACGTAAACGTCGCACCGGACGCTTTCCCGGAGGACTTGCGATCTATCGCCGCATCATTGTCCGAAACATCTCAGCAGCCGATCGACCGCAATCGACTTGTTGCGCAATTCTTGCTGGAACTTGAACATTGCCTGGACGAGCTTCGATCTCAGGGATCGTCTCGATTGCGACACGCCTACATCACGCGTTGTGCCACAGTGGGTCGACGGGTCCAAGTTCAGTTTGCGAATCAGGAGCAGGTCACTGGCCTCGCAGAAGACATCTCTGTCGATGGCGCTCTGCAAATAAGACTCCTTTCACCCCATCCTCGCTCACAACCGATGCCCTTGCTCGATGTGCGTGCGGCTGATGTGATGCATCTTCGAGAGTAGCGAAACGGCACCGTGCCGAGTAAAATGACACACATGCTGTTGGCGATCGACGTCGGAAACACCAACATCGTTGCTGGAATTTTCGACGGAACTCAGCTTCTCACTCATTGGAGGCTGGCCAGCGATCCAAAAACCACAGCGGATGAGTATGGAGTGCTCTGCCGCAGTCTCATGGCCAGAGGGGGCCATGTCCCTGAACGCATTACCGGCGCGATTATTTCGAGTGTCGTCCCCGCCCTCACGGAAACCTTCGAGTCGATGATCGAAACGTCGTTTCATTGTACCTCGATGATTGTCTCATCGGAAACGGACACAGGTCTGACACTTAAATACTTGAATCCCAAGGAAATCGGGAGCGATCGTATCGTGAACGCCGCTGCGGCCTATCATAAGTTTCGCCGCGATCTCATCATCGTTGATTTCGGTACAGCCACGACGTTCTGCGCCATTACCCATGCCGGCGACTATCTGGGAGGGGCTATCGCACCGGGCTTAGCTATTTCGGCTGAGGCGCTGTTTGCCCGAGCCGCAAAGTTAAGCAAGGTCGAACTGATCCGACCCAAGACCGTCATTGGTATCGATACGGCCAGCAGTATTCAGGCGGGACTCGTCTATGGGTATGCTGGGCTTGTGGAGACTCTCATCCAACGAATGGAGTCGGAAATGGGACATCATTCCTATGTGATCGCCACAGGGGGACTGGCTTCAGTGATCGCGCCGGAAGCGAAATCTATTCAGCACATCGAACCGTTCTTGACCCTCGAAGGGCTTGAACTTCTCTATCGACGCGCCCGCGGCACCGACGCGAATTCATGGGCGTAATTTTTTCACACGCAATGCATTTTATTTTTCTCTGACCGGTTGACTTCCCCCCTCCTATGGATATCTGCGGTTTGTACAGGTGTTATGATGAATGATGCTCAAGACGAAGAAAATAAAAACACTAATACAATCGATAGCTTAGATGAATGTTCTCCGGAAAACGAGGCGGGATCTTCTTCAATACAAGACGAACTTGCCGTCAAGTCAGAGGAATGCAAAGCGCTTAATGATAAGTATGTCCGGCTGGCTGCGGAATTTGACAACTACAAGCGGTTAAGTCAACGCGATCAGCGCGACCAGATTCGATTTGGGAACGAACAACTTCTGAAAGAACTGCTGCCGGTGGTCGATAATATGGAACGCGCGATCAAGGCGGCTCAGGCAAGTGGAGGCGATTCTGCTCTCGTTCAGGGTGTGGAGTTGACGCTTAAGCAACTATCCGGAGCCCTTGCGAAGTTCGGTGTCCAGACCATCGAAACAGCAGGCCAGGAGTTTGATCCCAGCACCCATCAAGCCGTCTCGTATGGACCGTCCGACGAAGTGCCGGCCAATAAGGTGTTGGACGAGTTTCAGAAAGGCTACCGCCTACATGACAGAATTCTACGGGCTGCCATGGTCAGTGTATCGTCAGGCCCGGCCAAAGAAAACGAACGTGATACAACGACGAACTAAGCACATGCAGTTGTCGTTCGTCAGAAGGAAGGAGTTCATCAATGGGTAAAGTCATCGGTATCGATCTCGGAACCACCAATTCGTGTGTGGCGATCATGAGCGGCGGAGACCCCGTCGTGATCGCTAATGCCGAAGGAAGCCGGACTACTCCTTCCGTCGTCGCGATCACTGATAAAAGCGAACGGCTGGTCGGTCAAATTGCAAAACGCCAAGCGATCACCAATCCAGAAAACACGATTTTCTCGGTCAAGCGACTGATGGGGCGTAAGTTCAAGAGCCGTGAAGTGCAAGAAGCCATGAAGCGGCTTCCCTACAAGGTGGTTGAGGCCGACAACGGGGATGCCCACGTCGAGTTGCGGGGTAAACTCTATAGTCCACCAGAAGTTTCGGCCATGATTCTCCAAAAAATGCGGCAAACGGCGGAGGATTACCTCGGTGAAAAAGTCACCGAAGCCGTCGTGACTGTTCCCGCCTACTTCGACGACAGTCAAAGGCAAGCCACGAAAGATGCCGGCCAGATTGCCGGCCTGAACGTGCTTCGTATCATCAACGAGCCGACGGCGGCGTCTCTCGCATACGGTCTGGATAAGAAAAAGGACGAACGAATCGCCGTGTACGATTTGGGCGGCGGTACCTTCGACGTCTCTGTCCTGGAAATCGGCGAAGGTGTCTTTGAAGTAAAGTCTACCAACGGGGACACCTATCTCGGTGGAGACGACTTTGACCTGCGCGTGATGGATTGGCTGGTCGACGAATTCAAGAAAGACCAAGGCATTGATCTGCGGAAAGATCGAATGGCGCTCCAACGCCTCAAAGAGTCGGCCGAGCGGGCCAAGATCGAACTCTCTTCGTCTCAAGAAACGGAGATCAACCTGCCATTCATCACTGCCGATGCGAGCGGGCCCAAGCACATGGTCATCAAGCTGACCAGAGCCAAGCTCGAACAGCTGGTGGACGACTTGATCCAACGCACGATCGAACCATGCCGGAAGGCCTTGTCCGATGCCGAGGTTACGGCGAAAGATATTCAAGAAATTGTGTTGGTCGGCGGCATGACCCGCATGCCCAAAGTGATCCAAGTTGTCAAAGAGTTCTTTGGGAAAGAGCCACATCGTGGAGTCAATCCAGATGAGGTCGTTGCCATTGGGGCCGGCATCCAAGGCGGAGTCCTCAAAGGAGAGGTCAAGGATGTTCTGCTGCTCGATGTTACGCCATTGTCATTGGGCATCGAGACATTGGGTGGCGTGTTTACCAAGCTGATCGAGCGGAACACGACGGTTCCAACCAAAAAGAGTCAAGTATTTTCCACGGCTGCGGATAATCAAACAGCCGTCACCATCCGAGTCTTCCAAGGCGAACGGGAAATGGCCAATGACAACAAACTACTTGGACAGTTCGATTTGGTCGGCATTCCACCGGCACCGCGAGGGATGCCGCAAATTGAAGTGACGTTCGATATTGATGCGAATGGGATCGTGCACGTATCGGCCAAGGATCTGGCCACACAGAAAGAGCAATCCATCAAGATCACGGCCTCCAGTGGATTGAGCAAGGAAGAGGTCGAGAAGCTTGTTCGAGATGCACAGTCTCATACGGATGACGATAAAAAACGCCGCAAGCTCGCGGAAGCGAAGAACCAAGCTGATAATTTGATCTATCAAACAGAGAAGAACCTCACAGAATATGGCGATAAAGTTTCTGATGATGAAAAGACAAAAATTCAGGACTCCGTGGCAGCTGTCAAAAAGGCGTTAGAAGGAACCGACGCCGAAGCGATCGAATCCGCAACCCAGACACTCATGACCGCTTCGCACAAATTGGCCGAAGAGATGTATAAAAAAGCCGCTGCATCGCCGGGCCCGCAGCCGGGTGCAACGACTGACGCCAGCGCCGATGGGGCGAAGACCGACGAAAAAGTTGTGGACGCAGAGTTTGAAGAAGTAGACAAAGATAAAAAATAGCCTAGAATAACGACTCAGACAGACCGGGCCCTCGACTTATAATGTAGAGCCCGGTCCTTTCATTCCTCTAAAACTCAATGGCCTCTGTGTCAAAACGCGATTACTATGACGTTCTCGGTGTCGATCGGAACGCTTCCGATGACGATTTAAAGAAGGCCTACCGTAAGCAGGCACGCCAACACCATCCTGACCTCCAGACCGGCGACAGTCAAAAGAAGGCAGCTGAAGAGAAATTTAAAGAAATCAACGAAGCCTATGAAACGTTAAGTGATCAGGACAAGCGGAAACGCTACGATATGTTCGGTCACGCCGGCGCACAGCAGGGGGCCGGAGGGTTTGACGGATTTGACTTCGGGCGTGGAGGTTTTGGGGACGTTTTCAACGATATCTTTGAAGACTTTTTCAGTCAAACTCGCGGCGGCAACGGCAGTCGGACAGAACGCGGTAATGACCTCCAGTACAACCTTGAAATCACGTTTGAAGAAGCCGTCTACGGCAAAGAGGCCAAGCTCAAGATCCCACGTTGGGAAGTCTGTGTCGACTGTAAGGGGACGGGGGCGAAGTCGGCGGCGGCGATCAAAGCCTGCGCGAGCTGCAAAGGTGCCGGGCAAATCCGGTTTCAGCAAGGATTTTTTAGTGTCAGTCGACCATGCGGGCAGTGTGAAGGGACCGGCCGTATCATCACGGAACCCTGCACGGCATGTCAGGGCCGCCAACGCATATACAAAGAGCGCACGATCGCCGTGCACATTCCGGCCGGCATTGAAACCGGCATGCGACTCCGTCTCTCTAATGAAGGTGAGCATGGCCCGAATAATGGGCCCCCTGGGGATCTTTATGTGGCGATCACCGTCAAGCCTCATCAGATCTTTCAGCGAAAAGGTCTCGATATTTCCTGTGACGTTCCGGTCAACCTTGTTACGGCCGTGCTCGGAGGAAAAGTCGAAGTCCCAACCCTCAAGGGAGATACTGTTATCAAGGTGCCGCCTGGCACACAACACGACAAGGTCCTCCGCATTAAAGGGCTGGGGATTCCTAGCCTAAAGGGAGGCGGGACCGGTGACCAGATCTATACGATCAAAGTACAGATTCCCACCAAATTGACGGCCAGACAAAAGGAACTCTTAATGGAGTACGCCAAAGAGAGCGGCATGTCCATGGAAGCCAATGGCGACGGCTTCTTCGATAAGATGAAGACGTTTTTTGAGTAGATCGACCCTCCTCGACCTCCAGAGTCTGCATGCCCGTATTCTTTGTTCGACCTGAGTGTATTGCACCTCCGACAATTTCCATCACTGGCGATCTACTGATTCATCTCCGAAACAGCTTGCGTGTTACCACGGGTGAAACCCTGTGGTTCAGCAATGGACAGGGCACCAGGTACCATGCTGAAATCACTGAGGTGTCCAAGCAAGCCGTCAGTGGACACATTCTGGAGAAGATCCAGGAACCACCCCACCGCACGCCTCGGCTCAGCCTTGGCCAATCACTGCTCAAAGGTGAAAAAATGGACTGGGTCATTCAGAAAACAACCGAGCTGGGAGTTGATGAGGTCGTGCCGGTTGAAAGCCGGCACAGCGTGGTGCAACTCAAAGCCGATCGAGTCGATCATCAGCGTGCCCGCTGGCAACGCATTGCTCTGGAAGCTGCTCAGCAATCGGAACAGTGGCGCGTGCCGACCATCGCTCCGCCACAATCCCTCGCTGCTCTACTGAGCAGCCGTGGAAACGACACGATGACGCTTATGCTTGCCGAACGAAAAGAAGGGAAGAGTCTGCAAACAGTCGAACTACCGCGAGATGCTATCCTCTCCATGCTTGTCTTGATCGGGCCGGAAGGAGGCTGGAGTAAAGAAGAATTGCTGATCGCAGAGCAGTATCAGGTCGAACAAATTACCCTTGGCCCCCACATCCTCCGGGCTGAAACAGCCGCCATCGCCACGATCAGTATTCTCCAATCTCGCCTCAGTGCATTGGAGTAAACAAGCTTGGTGGTTTGGGAAGGATCAGCGCCGTTGTGACCGGGTCTTCGACTGAGCCAGCTCGCTCGCAGCGTAAGCCTCATGGTTCAGCCCTGATGCTGCTCGATCCCCGTGCAAGAAGCAAGGGGAAGACGAACTCGCGACAGGAGTGAATCGAGAGAAGGGAGTCAACCTGCGACCCATTTTGCGAGATCCGAACCCTACCCCAATCAGACTCTGTGCATAGTCTACGGTCAATCGGCACGTGTTTATGCCCAAAGTAATAGCTGTCGTATGCCAGCTTTACAGACCATTCCCTGGAGACAGGTTCACCAGTACACAATATCATTATCATTGCAAAGTGTCGGCGTGGATTTCTAGGGAAGTTCGAACAACACCCGGGTAGTTTTCCCATCAAAACCAGTCAGTTACCTAGTTCCTCTCGATATTTGGTTCTTCCATACTTGGGAACGCAAGTTACTTTTACACGGTCATCGACTTCGTAGGGGCAACATCTAGAAAGGAGGCACACCATGGACCTGCTGAAGATGGTGTTATTCGGATTTATTGGAATTGGGGTGGTAGTTGCATTCATGGCTACTATGACAAAAGTACTCAATATTGGTATCAGTGGTCTCGGTTACGGCTGAAGGTCTCGAAACTAGCGATATTGAATCAAGCTAGCCGGATACAGAAGTTATGACTTCTGTATCCGGGCGGGTTGTCAGCTTCTTCTCAGGAAGAAGTCTGGGTGAGACCGACTCATCGAGAACTAAGAATAGATCTAGTCGCTATGGAATAACAAATTAGCGGGCTGGCTGCAGATGAACAATGGTCCCGTTTTCGCCGCTCGCCCATCCAGCCGCGTCAGCAGGGAAACTGAGCCCAAATAAGGAATTTGGAGTGATGGATTTTCCCTCGCTCCAAGTAATGCCGGCATCAGCCGTGTGATACAACATGCCGCGCTCCCCGACAATCCAGCCTTCTTGAGAACTCGTAAAACGAACTTTCAGTAAATCGGTGAGCCTCGTACAAGTTTTTCCGCAGGGCAACGTGTGATCAACCCACCTGGCCCCGCCGTCCGTCGTCTGAAACAAGGCTCCCGCATTACCGACTACCCAGCCGGTGGTCATATCCGTGAAAAATACATCGAATAGAGTCACTGCGTGCTGTGTTTCTTGGGGTACCCATGTCAGACCTCCATCCTTGGTCGACAGGACGGTACCGAGCGCGCCAACGACCGTACCGTGCTGGTCATTGAGAAAGTGGGTAGCATAGAGTACAGCTGTCGTGTCGCTGGTCTGTTCGACCCATTGCATGCCACCATCGGTTGTATGAAAAATCGTGCCGCCTCCCCCTACTACCCATCCCACGGTCGGAGAGATAAAATAGATCCCGTATAGCACTTGCTGAGTATCCAGCGATTGCGAGGACCATGAATGTCCGCCATCAGTCGTATACTTCAGTAGTCCACCTGCGCCAGCCACCCATCCATTCAATGAGTCGACGAAAAATACAGAGGTTAATAAAGAAGAGGTCCCGCTCGGCACTCGCTTCCATTTCTTGCCGCCATCGGTGGTCCGAAGAATCGTCCCTCCGGTTCCCACGGCCCAACCATTCTGGAGCGTCTGAAACTGAATGCTCATCAACGTGGATTTCGTGTTACTGAGCTGCGTAGCCACGGAGAGAGTAGCGTCTGCGCTTTCGGCTGATTGGGGAGACCACAGTGTGGCGAGGAAGAGAGTGAACCATGAGATACGACGGAGGGATTGGCTAAAGTGAAACTGAAGCGGCATTATTGATTGGTGTTCGCATCCGGTCTGTTGTTATTCCAGTAACTATCGTCAGGAAGTCCCTTTGCTTCGATGGTGAACTGTCCGGCTTCGAGCGTCAGCCACTTTTTTGGCGAACAGCAGGTCCCATCGGGAAGCAAGTCCCATGACCCTCGTCGCACGACGAGCGGACCGGTCGCGAGGTCATCAAAGAAATTTCCTTTCTTTCCGATCCCATACAGATTGCGGTGCGGCACCTTGACTATGATCTCGTGATCGTTCCATGACTGAACCAGGGCGGCAGTGCCGTTGAAGAGCACTTCCGTCCGTGAGACATTTGAGACGACGGTGTCATTCGCATCAGGTTCGTTGATTTCAAGATCTGTTCGGCGTTTATAGGCTTTCTGATTCAATCCGAGATCGGCATGTTCAGCCGTCTTGAGAAAGGTCCCGAAACCTTGCCCCCTTATGGTGACGGTGGCATCCAATCCCGCAGATTTCGGGTCATAGGACTCGACCACCGGCGTGACAAGTGTGAAATCGCCAGCCTCGACAGCCACGGTCCCTCGCTCGGCACAACAGAGTCCGCCGATATTCGGTTTATTAGCGCTTCGGTAAATGATTACCTTGCCGCTTTTGGCGCTGAACGGCACCCAGACGTCGATGCGGTCGTCATTCCATCGATAGATGACGGCCGGCACTCCACCGATCTCGACTCGATTCTCACCGGTATTGAAATCCATGAAATTATATGGAGTGGAGCCACTCTCGGAATAAAACCCAAAGTGTTCGCCGTTGATGCGAAGCAACGTCCCGATGGGCGCACTGGTCGGACTCATGGAAGTGGCGCGGGGAACATGCACCGTAAACTGACCAACAACCCGCTCTCGGCCCTTGTGTCGCAGCACGACCGGACCAGACTCCGCATCGAGTGGGACATGGACCACAATGACATCGTCTTTCCATTGGGAAATCGTGGTCGGTCGCCCACCGATCAAGACGGCATCATCCATTGATGTTTTAATATCCCCGAATCCCTGACCGAACAGGACGACTTTCGTCCCCACCGGACCACTGAGCGGATCCACTCGCAAAGACGGAATGAGTGTGAGTGGAACCGGATTACTGACAAGATACTCAACGGGTGAACAGCATGCCCCATTCGGCAGAGGATCAGATGAAGCGAGACGAACCACGACATCGCCGCTTACTGCATTCGGGGGAATGTCCAGCTCGATCTTGTCATCCTTCCAACGACGCGCCCGGACCTTGACTCCGCCCACCATCACATCATTCACGCCGAACATCGTATTGGGATCTCTGGCACCCGCCGACATGCCGAAGTGACGACCGGTGATCTGGAGGGTTGCGCCACGCTCTGCTTCGGTGGGTGAGATAGCTTCGATAAACGGGGAAACGATCCCCACATGTCCGGCGAGCAGAGTCTTCTTTCCGATCAGCACCTCAACAAACCCGCTTGTGGCTTTGAACGGAACCTTGATTTCGATGGCCTCCGGTTCCCACCGCTGTACCAAAGCCGAAAGCCCATTGACGACTACTTTATTGAACTGAGTCGACTTGAAATTTCCGAACCCTTCCCCACTCAAGATCAGCGTCGAGCCAGGAGTTGCCGTAGAGGAGGAGAGCGCAATGGTCGCTTGCTTGGCACCGGCCAATGAGCCACTCCCCTCACAGACAAAGAGTAGGAGCCAAACGAGTAATGCAGTGGTCAACGACATTCGGTACATAAATGGTCTATGGTCTAATGGTCTATTCGGAGGGCACCAAGGACAGACAGATTTCTTAAACACTGTAGGTCGACTTTAACAAGCGATTTTTTGCAGAGTCAAGATGGATTACGAAGTGATTTGCACGATCAAATCGATTTCCACAGGTGCATGGCGAGGAAGTTCCGCGGCGCCGACAGCAACACGTGCATGACGGCCGGCGTCTCCGAAGAGCGATACGAGCAGATCTGAGGCTCCGTTCAAGACCTGAGGCTGATCGACAAAGCCAGGTGCGGATGCGATATAGCCGACCATCTTGACGATCTGTTTCACCTGATCCAGCGATCCGGTTGTACTCCGAATGATACTAAGGCCGTTCAACACCGCCACTCTCGCCGCCTCCACCCCCTGCTCGATGGACAAGTTTTGTCCGACCTTGCCGGTCATGACGAGCTGACCATCGCGTGACGGCAACACCCCAGAGAGGAACAAGAGGTTGTCAACCCTGACCACCGGTAGATAGTTGGCAACTGGTTTTGGCGGAGGGGGTAATGTAAGCCCCAATTCGTTGAGGCGTTGTTCAAAAGACATTGCGCCTTTCTTCTCTTTCTTTGCCTTTCTTTACCCTGGTCTGAGGGCATCGAGAAAACTGTCACCGACCAGTAATCGCTCAGCTCGAAGAGCCTCCACAATCGTCTGACCGACATCAGCAGCAGTCGGCCTGCTCCCTAGGTCGACCCCTTGCGCAAGCTTAGGCCCAGTCACGAACACCGGCACATACTCTCGAGTGGATGTCTGTCCATGTAAGGAGAAGTCTCTTCCATGATCACCCGTGATGATCACCATATCGCCGAGGCGCAGCTTCTCGAACAAATCAGGCAGCCGACGATCAAAGTCTTGTATGGCTGTGGCCGCTTGGGCGGCATCCTCAGATAGCAGATCTAGGCTGGCACACACAAGACCGCGGGGCATCTTGCTCAGCATGCCGATCACCTCATCCAAGGCGGCTATTCCTGAGGCAACCGGAAAAGCTTTCGTAAACCCTCGTCCGGTAAAGAGGTCGTAGGTTTTTCCGACCCCCATCGCCATCTGGCCGGATCGGCTCAAGACATCCAGCATCGTCAAGCCCGGTGGCTCCATCACAAAGTCCTTCCGTCCAGTGTGCGGTCGAAGCTGATCGTGCCCACCGATGACCGGCTGCGCAACGACGCGAATGAAACTCCCCGCATCTTTCGCCGCCTTTCGAATCTCGCGACATCGCTGCTGGAATTCCAGCAGCACCATGGCCGATTCATGCATGGCAAGAAAGCACGTATTCCATCCATCGGTCCATAATATCGGAGCTCCGGTGGCCATGTGTTCCATGCTATGTCGGCGGAGCATAACTCCCATCGTGGAGACGTTCTTGCCGATCGATTTTCTACCCAAGATCTGTTCGACGATGTCCACGATCTTCACGGGCACACCGGAACTGCAGATCGTCTGGGCATTGTTCTGGATCACCCCGCTGATTTCCCAGTACCCGACGATGGAATCTTTGCCGGGCGATGCGAACCCCAGCCGTCCGAAGGAGCCACTTGGCTGTGCCATGGTCCGTACGCCCTTGATCTGAGCGACATGTCCCAGCCCAAGCATCTCAAAATTCGGCACATTCAAGCCATCGACTGTCTCAGCCAGATGCACGAGAGTGTTTGCCTCGGCATCGCCATAGTCGACAGCATCCGGCAACGCCCCAATACCGAACCCATCAATGACGAGCAGAATGATCCGATTAATCATGAGCTGACTCTACCAAATTGCCTTAGAGCGAGGTAGATGCGTATGGAACCAACGAAGAGATCCGAGAGGACCTAGGTAAGAGGTCTACCGGCCGTCCTATCACAAAGTTTATCAGTGGATATCGCTGAAAATCTGTTGATGGAGCCGAGCCGATCATTCGCAATTCACATCGACCGTCGGCACGGCTCTTTCATCGAACTGGCATTCCTCCAGGCCTGTGTCATCCCACACGCCATTCATCGAAGATTTTGAGACTGGCGCTAGTCCCAATTCTGTCAGCTCCCGCTTCGAGCATCGCCAAGGTTGTCTTCCAATCGCGAATGCCACCCGAGGCTTTAACTTTTGCCCGTCCTGCGACGGTGTCTTTCAGTAAACTTACATCTTCGACGGTCGCACCTGCTGGGCCGAAGCCTGTCGAAGTCTTCACGTAGTCCGCCCCTGCTTCGATCACCAGGTGACACGCGGTTCGCTTTTCCTCCTGTGTCAGATAACACGTCTCAAGAATGACTTTGTGCTCAACACCTGGCGTTGCGTTCACCACTTCGGCAATGTCTGCTCGCACGGAATCATGGGCACCTGATTTCAAGCGACCGACGTTCAGAACCATATCCAACACTGCCGCGCCATGAGCCACCGCTTCAATGGCTTCTGCGACCTTGGTCTTTGTGGAGTGTCCCCCCAAGGGAAACCCAATAGGAATGCCGACTCGAATTGTCGTCCCCGCTACTGCTTCGACTGCCTCATCGACATAGCATGGTGGGACAAAAATGACAGTGAAGCCACAGTCTCTCGCCTCTCGGCAAAGCCGGAGCACATCAGCTTTGGTGGCATCAGGTCTCAGAACCGTGTGATCGATGAGCGCAGGCAGGTTCCATGCAGACATCCTCTACGAAACTCCTTTCCAAAAGGCCAGATTGCCATCGCCCGGAACAACAGAGATTTGCGAATGAGGACCTCTTCGAAACGGCCGCTTCTGATACTTTTCAACGGCCTTATTATGCTCAAGCAGAGTGGCTGAAAAGTGATGCGTGCCATCGTTCCTCGATACGAAATAGAGATATTTGGACATCGCCGGATACAGCGCGGCACGGATTGAGTCAGCCCCCGGACTTGCAATCGGGCCAGGCGGCAAACCAGCCCAGCGATAGGTGTTATAGGGACTGGGATGGAAAAGATCTTTCTTATGGAGGTTTCCGTCGAAATTCGGCAACCCGTAGATGACGGTTGGATCGCTTTGGAGAGGAATACGCCTCTTCAATCGATTGTGGAAGACGGAAGAAATGTGCGGCCGTTCGTCCCCCGCCCCTGTTTCTTTTTCAATCACCGAGGCCAACGTCAGAACCTGATGGAATGTCAAATTCATTTCCTTGGCTCGCGCCTGCCATTCCTCGGTCACAACACGGCCAAGTTGATCTACCATCGTTCGAATGACGTCCTTTGGAGGTGTGGCTCTGGCAAAGCGATAAGTATCGGGAAACAAATATCCTTCCACGGTTTCCGCAGAAATTCCGAGCGTCTTGATGAATGACCGGTCTGATGCCACCCGGATAAATTCAGTACGGCTCGTAATGTGTTGTCCCTCGAGTACTTCGGCGATCTGACTGATCGTATAGCCTTCGGGAATCGTCACCGCATAGAGCAGAACTCGTCCGGTCAACAGTTTGGAAAGAATCTCTGCCGGGAGCATTGCACCATTGAACTCATACTCTCCGGGCTGAATTTTGCGGTCGACTTCTTGGGACTTTCCGAGCATCACAAACATCGAACGGCTTCTGATCAGTTGTTCGCGTTCAAGCAGGGCCGCAGCTTGGAGAAATGTCGCCCCTTCCGGGATCACCACGATTTTATTCACAGGGTGATCAGACGCAGAGAGAACCGGACCTTCAGCCCATCGGATCGTCTGGTAGACGACCGTTACGGCGATCGCGACGACGGCGATGATTCCGATGAGGATTACGCGTAGCGTCATAGGATTGATCGCTTGGAACTTCTATGGCCCAAGCCTCCTCTATCTCATCAACAGCGCTTGTCGCTCCATTCAGCGTTGACGAAGAGGCCTGTGCCTCAAGATAACTCTGCAAGAGTATCGCCGCAGCGACTCGATCGACCGCACCCTTGCGCTTTTTCCGACTGACGTCCGCAGCGATTAAAAGATCTTCCGCTGCCTTCGTCGTCATTCGTTCGTCCCACAGGACAATCGGCACGGAGATTCCCGCTTCCAGTTTCTCCGCAAACACTCGCATAGCGAGAACAGCAGGCCCTTGTCGGCCATCCAGCTGAAGCGGGAAGCCTAAGACCACCCGCTCCACATCATGGGACGAAATCAACGCGGCGATGTGGGCGACGTCCCAATCCAATGCTCGTCGCTCAAAGGTTTCAAGCGGTTGCGCCGTCCATTTTAACTCGTCGCTGAGGGCGACGCCGATTCGCTTGGTACCGTAATCGAGCGCAAGAATACGACTAGGCATGATTTTACCGCTGCAGAGCGCTTTCGACCAAGCCAAAGACTTTTTCTAACGCCGCATCGAGCTTGGCTGGGTCCTTACCGCCGGCTTGAGCCATTTCGGGTCGGCCACCACCGCTCCCTCCCACTTCTGCCGCCATCGTTTTGATCAGCTCACCCGCTCTGAGCCTGCCGATCAAATCTTTGGTGACCACAACCAACAACGCAACTTTCTCGTCTCCGGAAACGGCGCCCAGCGCAATCACGCCGCTCTTCAGCTTATCCCGTAACTGATCTGCCAGCGCCCGCATGCCGTTGACATCAAGCCCGTCCGTCCGCTGTACGTGCACAGACACTCCGGCAACTGTCTTGGAGGTCGAAGCGGCTGCGGAACCACCGGCCATCTTGAGTTTCAGCTCTTCCAGCTCCCGCTCCTTGTCCTTAAGTTGGGTCATCAGTTTGCGGGTCTTAGCCGCCAATTCGGACTGCCCGACCTTCAACACGTCCGACAGCTCGCGGACGTCGGCTTCGAGCTTCTTCATCAGCGCATACGCGCCGCTGCCGGTTTGAGCCTCGATCCGACGGACACCGGCGGCTACGCCTGCTTCCGATACGATACGGAATAGCCCGATATCCCCTGTCTGTCTGACATGGGTACCGCCACAGAGTTCCTTACTGAAAGATTCCACGCTGACCACTCGCACTTGTTCCCCATACTTGTCGCCGAAGAATGCCAGGGCACCCTTCGCCACCGCATCTTGAATGCTCATGACCTGCGCAGTTACCACCTCGTTCTTCCGAATCTCTTCGTTCACCGTCGATTCGATGTCGTCGATATCGCGGGACGACAGCGGCCGGAAATGGGCGAAGTCGAACCGAAGCCGGTTCGGTCCAACCAGGGAGCCATATTGTTTGACATGTGGGCCCAGCAGATCGCGCAAGGCTGCGTGGACCAGATGCGTCGCCGTGTGATTACGTGCGGCGTCTTGGCGGATCGAACCGTTGACCGCCATCCGCAGTTGTTCGCCTTCGTGGATACTCCCCTTGCGCACAGTTCCCTTGTGAACGATGAGCGTGGGCGCCGGCCTCGTCGTATCCGTGATTTCGACCAACCCTTCTGGGCCCACCAATGTCCCCCGGTCTCCGACCTGTCCGCCTCCTTCGGCATAGAATGGCGTGGTATCCAGTACGACTTCCACTTCATCCCCTTCAGAGGCCTCTTTCACCAGGTGGTCATCTTTAAGAATCGCGCGTAGAAGGCTGTCGCTCTCCAACCGGTCGTAGCCGACAAATTGCGTGGCTCCGACTCGCTTGGCCAGCTCCATCACCGACGGACGAGCGGTGTCCTGTTCGAACCCGCTGGTCTTCCGCGCACGCGTTCGCTGGTCGTCAATCGCCGCATCAAACCCTCGTTCATCGACCGTCATCCCCTGCTCACGACAGGCTTCGGTGATCAGATCCATTGGAAACCCGTACGTATCGTACAGCTTGAAAACATCCCTACCCGCCAAGACAGTTCCGCCGGTCGCTCGTGTCTTCTCGATCATGTCGTTGAGAATCGGCAGGCCTTGATCGAGTGTCGCGATAAACCGTTCTTCTTCCCCTCTGGTCGCTTCGGCAATGGTGCCTGCCGCACGGGTGACTTCGGAATAGACGGTTCCCATCTGCTCGACCACGGATGTTGTCAGTTCATGCAGGAAGGGCTCGACAATCCCGAGCAGTCGTCCATGACGCGCAGCACGGCGCAAGATCCGGCGGAGCACATAGCCTCGTCCTTCATTGGATGGCAGCACTCCATCAGTCATCAAGAAGCTGATGGCACGCAAGTGGTCGGCAATGACCCGCATGGAGCGGTCCGCCTGTTCGATGTCGCCGTACTGGGCTCCAGCGCGCCTCGCAATGGCAGTCAATACGGGCATAAACAGATCGCTGTCATAATTGCTCAAGACGCCCTGTGCGACCGCCGTCAAGCGTTCAAGCCCCATCCCTGTATCGATACTCGGTTTGGGCAAAGGATGCAGTGTGCCGGCGGCATCCCGGTTGTACTGCATGAATACGAGGTTCCAGATTTCGATCACGCGATCGCTGTCTCCGTTTGGCCGATCATCGCCTGGAACCACCGCCCCTTGGTCAAAATGAATCTCGGAACAAGGGCCACAGGGCCCGGTATCCGCCATCTGCCAAAAATTATCCTTCTCGTCACAACGCACAATACGGGAAGCCGAAACGCCGATCTTCTTCCAGAGGCGGTCCGCCTCTTCGTCTTCTCGGAAGATCGTCACCCAGAGACGATCTTTTTCCAATCCGACTGTGTCGGTCAAAAACTCCCATCCGAATCGGATCGCCTCTTCCTTGAAATAATCGCCGAACGAGAAGTTCCCGAGCATTTCAAAAAACGTGTGGTGCCGTCTGGTATAGCCGACATTTTCAAGATCGTTGTGCTTGCCACCGGCCCGCAAACATTTCTGCACGGTCACGGCTCGCTTGTACGCGCGCGTTTCTTCACCAAGAAAGACCCGCTTGAACTGATTCATCCCGGCATTGGTGAACAGCAGGGTTGGATCAGCCTGTGGAATGAGAGCAGAGCTGGGAACTGCCTGATGGCCTTGTTGCTCGAAATAACGGATAAACGCTTGCCGTAGGTCCGTTGCACTATTCTTCATGGACACGTTCCTCATTCATTCTGAACTTCATCATTATATGATCGATCGTCTCTTCAGTGAAACCCCGTTGATGGAGAAGCCGCCCTACTTGAGTCGAACTCAACCGGCGACCGCGCCGTTGTGCAGCCTTTAAGACGCGCTGCGCCAATGTTTCTTCGTTCACGACTCGGAACGCATCGGCGACCACCTGCGCGGCCAGGCTATCAGCCACTCCTTTGGCCTGTAATTCCGCCCTCAACCGTTCTTGTCCCATCGGTCGAGCGGCCAGCCGCCTCTCCACCCAGCGCTGGGCATAGGCGTCATCATTGAGATACCCAAGATCGGATAATCGACGAATCGCTTGTTTGGCTTGGAGAGACGAGATTCCTCGTGAGGTGAGAAACTGTTCGACTTGCGCGATCGTCCGATCTCTGTGTGCGACAAAACGAACCGCAAGCTCAATGACAGCATCCGGACTCATCGGTGTGGCCCGTGCGCGAGCTTTCACGCTTCGCAGGCTACCGATGCGCCCGTTTTTCCTCGCTTCGCGCAACAGGCTTGTCTTCCTTGGGCTCAGCTTTTTTCTCAGCGCGAGCCGGCACACCGGCCGCTTCTCGAATTCGTGCTTCGACCTCACGCGCCGTAGAGGCATTGGTCTTCAGGAACTCTCGAACGGCATCGCGTCCCTGCCCGATCCGTTCTCCCTTGTAGGAATACCAAGCCCCTGATTTTTCGATGATCTTTTTGTCGACGCCCAGATCCACCAACTCGCCGGTCTTAGAAATTCCCTCGGAGAACATGATGTCGAACTCCGCTTGGCGAAACGGCGGCGCCATCTTGTTTTTTACCACCTTGACACGAACCCGGCTGCCCATCACATCCTGCCCTTCTTTAATCGATTCGATGCGGCGAATGTCCAGCCGTACGGAGGAGTAGAACTTGAGTGCGTTGCCACCGGTGGTTGTTTCCGGGTTTCCAAACATCACCCCGAGTTTCATGCGAATTTGATTGATAAAGATCACCGTGGTCAGCGATTTCGAAATGGCCGCCGTGAGTTTTCTGAGCGCCTGCGACATGAGCCGAGCCTGAAGGCCCATATGGGCATCGCCCATTTCACCCTCGATTTCGGCTCGCGGAGTCAACGCTGCCACCGAATCGACGACGATTAAATCAATCGCGCCGCTTCGGACTAAGGTCTCGGCAATCTCCAGGGCCTGTTCACCCGTGTCTGGCTGCGACACAAGGAGATCGTCCGCCTGCACACCGAGTTTCTTCGCATAGGTCAAATCAAGCGCATGTTCGGCGTCGATAAACGCGGCCACACCACCGGTCTTCTGCACTTCGGCAATGCAGTGCAACGTCATCGTCGTCTTCCCGGAGGCCTCCGGGCCAAAGATCTCAATGACCCGTCCGCGTGGCAGTCCTCCGACTCCAAGCGCAATGTCGAGCGTCAGCGAGCCGGTAGAAATCGCCGGCACGTCGACCTTCTCTTCTGCTCCCAGCTTCATGATCGCGCCTTTCCCATACTGCTTTTCGATCTGAGACAGGGCGAGGTCGAGCGCGCGTTTCTTGTCTTCTTTTTCGGACATAGAAATCTCCTACAAAATGAACGGGGTAAGCGGATGGATTATACCCAAGTGGGCAAGGGAAACCTAGTCTGATTCGAGGCATCAACCTTGGTTGTTGACGGAGCCTCTGCTAGACTTCAGTGATTATGGGACGGCAGCTTACGATCGATATTACGACTGAGTTATTAGAACTACTCGGAACAGAAGACGAGGCGCGCCGGGAAGCGAAGACGGCCCTCATCTTGGATCTAGTCCGCCGTGGAAAAGTTTCTCGGGCTCGCGCAGCGGAGTTTCTCCAGATCCCGCTAGCTGATTTCCCGCCCTTCTTGGCGCAGTATCAGATTCCTTGGTTTGACTATTCCGCGGAGACCCTTTGTGAAGATCTGTTGGCGTTAGCGGCTCCACCGCCCACTCCATCTGCGTGATTCTCGTCCTCGATGCAAGTCCTTTGATTACACTGGGACGGATCGGTTGCTCGGGTTGCTACGTCAACCTGCTGATCGGAGTCTTCGGCGGGATGCCTAGATGGAGAGTGCATTACAAGCTACTCTGTTCCGAATATGTCGAGATCCAATGGCACCACTGCGGCGATTCGTTTAAAATCACTATCTACAGTCCAGAGTGTAAGGTCCTGGAGGAGCGCCGTGGCCGCGATCAGAAGATCCGGCAGCGGAACGCTTTGTCCTTTTCTCGCAAGCATGTGGCCCAAGCGAGCAGCCTGTGCCCATGTCGATTCCGTCATCGGCACCTGTTCCAGTGCTGCCAGTTGCTCGTCAAGAATCTCCCACCGTTCCAGCGTTTTGACACCGATGAGCAGTTCAGCTCGAATCGGCCAGCAAATCGAGACGAAATCGGCTACAAGCAATTCCTTGAGCCGATTTTTGAGAGTCTCATGGCCTTTTCGATCGGCGCGAATCCAGACGCTGGTGTCGACAAGGCGCGGACCGAGGTCAACGGCTGGCATGTGCACGACGACGGCGAGAACGAAATTCGGCCTCAGTGGTTTCGAACACGCCAGTACCCAAGGAGTGAGCCAACGCCTTACGGCGCTCTAGCTTCACCAACTCCTCAAGCGCTTTGGCGATCGTGGCTCGCTTGCTTCGGGAACGAGTCAATCGTCGCGCCTCGGCTAACAGTCGATGGTCGAGTGCTACAGAGAGTCGCTTCAATGTCTGTGCCATGGCACCACAATATCTTGAAAGTGATGCTCTGTCAACGACGACCAGCCATGCGCCTCATGCGAAGCAAGCCCCAGCACCGCGGGCCTTGCTATTTCTTCCCTCACGGCACCACCTTGATCTTCAAGTTCAGATTGTCTTCGGCCTGCAAGTCGGTACGCGCAAGACGGACCGGCTATCTCACTGAAAAATACATTCTCTGAGGAGCCCGGACCTTTGATTGTCGACGGGAACGCCAATCAGCTAATCGCCGCGCAGCAAAAGAACTGCTCGGCGTCGTCCTGGCCACCGCGGCACAACTCTCCGCCTCCATGCGCACACTCCTCAAAGCCGTCAACCTCTTCCGCGAACCAGCCCATCAGGCGTAGCGGGCAGGCGAGACCAAGAGGTTGAGCCCTGCAGTTTATGACCCGCTCAACAGAGTGCACAAAACAAGGCTTGACTCCAACATTTCTATCGTGCGGCCTATCGCATGCGGAATATACCGTCGAAACGGGGCCCCTGAGCGGGCAGGTCGCCGACAATCGGTTGGTCATCCATCATTTCAACGATCCCCTTATCCCAGACCTTGAAGGTAGATTGAAATAGAGCATTCCCATATAGAACATACCCAACAAAGCGACGCCAACCATCGTTTTTTGAGCTTCCATCCAGGAGGCGCAGAGAGCTGAGCTTTTCGTGAGCAGCCTGATTCGGCTGGATGAATTGCACAACTTCTATTGGCAAATCATGGATGTCATCGACGATCTGAAAAGGCCCATCACCACCCCGGACGAACGTACAAAAGAAACGCAGATAGTCGCTGGCTCACTCATCACTCGTCAGCGCTAGCAAATACGGATTGACAGCATGAAGAATATTTACCTTGCCATCAAGTAGCGCAGCACCCGTCAGAGTAACCAGCGCGGACACGAATCGCGCTGAGTCTTCGCTCGATCGGCGCAACTGCAGGTCCACAAGAGAGCAGCTCTTATAGAAACTCAATGATGTCGATCGGATGCGCTGCACGCCCATCGAGTCAAGTTCATCCGCAAGTCCTGCCGCACCAAACTGAGGTCTCAACATCGCGAGTACTTCAATCACAGCCGCGCCGGTGAGATCTTCCCACTGAGCTCGTATCGGTGGCGGGGCCACCCACGGCGATTCGTTAAGGCGATCCGTCCGTTGACGTGCCCAAGAATCTGATCCTTGATCGGGCTCTCGCACTGGATTCACGAGAGCCTTGGCAGTCGTGAACGCACGCAGGCCTGTTTTCGCATGCTCGTCGCCCGCTGCGGCCCCTTTCCGATACCACTCCACCGCCTGCGCTCGATCCTGCTCAACACCCTGCCCCTGCGCATAGCACCAGCCCAGAGCAGTCATCGCGCGACCACTGCGCTATTAGCGGCAGCGATGAGGCCTACAATCACTGGAGCTGGGAACGGACATCGGGCCTCATGCAGGTTCACTAGAATCGATGCCGAGATGCCAGCAAAGGCTTTGCGAGCTTGGTCATTGGGCGGCTCCTTATGGAGTAGCTCTGCGGTTACCGCATGCTCTGGAAAATCCTGCGACAATCGGTGCAGAAAGGCGGCAGTCTGTTCAGGGCCCTGCTGCCAGGCGAGATTCAAGATCTCTTCTCCTGGAAGCCCATTGGCAATCGCACTCAGCACAAACCACTCGCCGAGTAGATCCGGCTGCAAGGCGGGAATGAGCTGAGATGGTCCACCTGCGCTTTCTCCCAATGGACCGTCCGCGAGAACTAACGCCCTACGTCGCGTATCTCCATCAGGCTGCGGGATTAAGCCCCTTCGCGCGGCCTCTGCACAGCACAGGCCAGCAATAATGGTGGCGATGATGGCGATGCGCTCTGCTGGACTATTACCTCCAAGGCATGGGGCTCCGTCGCTTAAGATCTTCCGCCAACGCTAGTGCAAACGGCCCATTAAGCCAGCCGATTATCTCCACACTCATCGAACCCCTCTTCAATGATGAATTTTCTGCGACTTTATTTCGGTCTGAAGCCATAACGCAAGCCACGGGAGATGTCAACGCGGTTCTGGGTGCCCAAATCTATAGCTGGCGCTGCAGGCAAGAAAACAATGTAAGGTCGAATCTTGGAATGTGTACGCATTTGGCAGCTTGCCGCTTATGCCTCATCCCATACACCTACCATTCACACTTCCCCAGGCACACCGCATCGCAATCGCTCACCAGTTCATTTGACGGCGCCCCACCCGCCAATGTATTCTAACGACCAGAATTCTGGTCACTCTAACAAGAGGTCTCCCATGGCAAAAACCTTGTCATTATCGGAAGTCAAAACTCGTCTCCCTGAGCTCGTGGCAGGTGTTCAAGAGCGTGAAGAGGAAGTCATCGTCACAAAAAATGGTCGGCCGGCTGCCATCTTGATCAATATCGATGAATATACCCGTCTCAAAGAGACCTTGGATGTCCTGAGCGATCCCGACCTCATGAGCCAGATTGCCGAGAGCCGAGATTTTTACAAAACGAAACGCAACGGACTCTCGTTTGAAGACGTGTTCGGCGAGCCTCTCACGCCCATCAAGAAGCGACGCACGACGTGACTTTCCGGCCGGACATCCCTCCGCATGTGGCAGATGTGATCCGTTCGCTCCATCCTGATCTTAAACAACTGATCAAGTCCGCCATTCGCGCGATTGCTGCGAATCCCGAATGTGGAGAGCCGCTCAAGGGAGAACTCGATGGGTTACGCAAGTATCGCGTTCGCCGCTTTCGCATCGTCTATGCGCTCGATCACAAGAGACGAGTCATGCGCCTAATAGCCGTGGGGCACCGCCGCTCTGTGTATGAAGAGCTGACCGAGCGAATTCGCCGAAAGCCTCCAGCATAGCAATTCTGCCGATGTATAGAGGTCTCTGGAGTCTACTCTGACCGTCGAGTCGCTGACTCAGGACGAGTTACTCGAGTAGTGTCCAAGACGACAGATCGTTGGAGCAATCGTTTCTTTGTATTAAGAACTGACTGGTGGAGGAACTACGTTATATGTGTATACGTTCCGCACACACGTGAAAGCTACACCTTCTCGATCTCATCAAATCTTCACACAGTCACTTAAATGGAATCTGCTCTGCCACGCAAGCCTCAAACGCGCCATCGGTCGCTTGAGAGACCGCGATCAAATCAAGATCGCTCGGGATATGCAGTGACGTGAGGTATTGGTGAGCCATATCGTCTCCCAGTGCGCCACGCATATGCGTGACATAGCAGCGACAATACTTCGGTGGATTCATGCCCATCACTTTCGACGCTCGAGGGCTCTTCTGCACTTCGAGATGCACTTTCGCATTAGTGAAATAGCCATGCGGCGATCCTACACAATGCGCAGTCACTGCTTCAAATTTTGGATGATTGCGCGCCAGATTGCCGGATGGGTGTGACGCGACCCTGGGTAGAGCGGCTCCTACCGTGGGAATACCTTCAGCCGCACAGGTCACAGCGATTGCATCCCGCTGCTTCACATACTTTTCATACGATCCGCTGACCTTGCTTCTGCGATCTTCCTTAAAGTCCTTAGACACCTCAAAATGCTTAGGCCCGAAACATCCACAGAATTTCCCCCAATCCATAGACGACACCCGATCCGCCAGTGGATTCACAGCAGCGTTGAGCGCATGGTGTGTGATGATCTGCATCCCCATCGGATTTTGCTTGCATCCTTCAACCTTGGCCTCCACCGTTGGTTCGGGTTTGGCGACACGCCCTTTGCGCGCGAATCCATCCGAGCTGTTGAAAACAAACACGGTTACCAACAACAATGTGAGCACTGTTCGAGGTTTCATCATGAATGAAGTTTCCCTTCTTCAGCTTGCCAATGGGCCTAAGGTCGATACCCTATCCTGCCTTGACTCCCTCACCCTGTCACTTATAAGTTCTCTTTCCAACGATTACCTGTTGCTCAAAGGAAGATCGATGCCAACGTTGTTTACCCCGCTTCAAGTTGGAGATGTTTTCTTGCCGAACCGCATCGTCATGGCCCCTCTGACTCGCGTTCGGGCTGGTTCCACACACATTCCCAACGACATGATGGTCGACTACTATTCGCAACGCGCGTCGAGTGGACTCATCATGACGGAATGCACAATGGTCGATGCCCACGCCTGTGCGTTTATGGGAGAAGGCGGCATCTACAGTCCTTCGCATGTGGCCGGTTGGAAACGCGTGACGGACGCGGTGCATGCCAAGGGTGGCCGGATCTTCATGCAGATCTGGCATCCTGGCCGTGCCGCACATTCGCTATTGAACGATGGTGAACAACCGGTCTCCAGCAGCGCCAAGCCAATCCGTAATGAAACGACCGATACTCCGCAAGGCGCCAAGCCGTATGAAGTTCCCCGCGCGCTCCGCACCGAGGAGATCCCGCGGTTTGTGGAGATGTTCCGGCTCGCGGCCCAGAACGCCAAACAGGCTGGCTTTGACGGAGTGCAAATCCACGGCGCTCACGGGTATCTCATCGACAACTTTCTGCGTGACGGTGTGAATGCACGCACGGATACCTACGGAGGTTCAGTACCCAACCGGGTTCGGTTTCTGCTGGAGGTGACCGATGCCGCCATCAGCGTCTGGGGTGCCGGACGTGTCGCCGTTCGGATTTCGCCGCTGGTCCCATTTAACGACATGGCCGATAGTCAACCCGACGCGCTGGTGACCCATGTGGCGCACGAATTAAGTCGGCGAGCGATCGCGTTTCTGGAAATCCGGCACGAGGCCCATGCATTGCTTGAAGAGCAGTCCATCCTGGCAATCGCCCGCAAACATTTCCAGGGTGTGGTAATGAGCAATGGGAGCTATACCCGTGAGAGCGGCGAATCGACGGTTGCAAGTGGAGCGGCCGATGCGATTGTCTACGGACGTCCCTACATTGCTAACCCGGACCTTGTCGAACGCTTTGCCAAACAGGCCCCACTCAACGAGGTAAATTTCGATCGACTCTATGGCGGCGGACCCGACGGGTACAGCGACTATCCAGCATTAGCACTCTAACACGTGGTCTCTCCCATCGAGATCTAACAACCATGCTGGCAGAATTGGGAGAGTTGGAATGACGCAGGTCTGGTTACATCTGAACCGTGTTGTCTGCATCCTTGCTCTGATTTCCTTGAATAGTTGTGCGACCGTGGCAGAAGAGAAACTCCGGATTGCCGCAGCGGAGGGGAATCTCCTCCGAGTGGACACCTTTCTTGCGCAAGGTGTGAATGTGAGCGCAGCCTGACACCGCTCCACATGGCCGCGAAACATGGACACCGCGATGCCGTGCGCTTGCTTTTGGGGAAAGGAGCCGCGATCAATCCGGTGAGTCAAGACGGCATCACACCACTCTTCAGCGCCGTGCAACAAGGGCACAGGGATATCGTAGCTATCCTCCTAGACAACGGAGTGGATGTGAATACCCAACCTTCCGTCGGCGGAGTGACGCTGCTGCATGTTGCTGCCTATCGCGGCGATCAAGAAATCATCACCTTGTTGCTCAATCACGGAGGGAATAAGTACGCGAGGATGTCATCTGGCGAACGGCCGGTGGACCTGGCTGAGAAACGAGGTCACACGGTGCTCATCCCGCTCCTCCAACCCTGATGTGAGATTGCCATGCCCCGCCTACTCCACTTCCCAGAGCTTGGTGTACACAGGTCCGGTCGGACGCAAGTTGCTTTTCACGAGCACAAGAGACCCAATCCGGACCTCCCCGAGAGAGAGCGGCCGATCACAGACGCCGCTTTGAGCCAACAACTGTCCCACCGGTCGTTCACCTGTTTTGATCCTCGCCAGCGTCAGGTGTGGATTAAACAGTTTGTCGTCCGGCGCAAACCCGAACGAGTGGCAACAGGCTTCAATCTCCCGATGCAATGCCGTCAACTGGCGTGCTGCGTCACTCTTACACCATTGTTCGGACGGTCCCACCCAGAGAACCCGTGGTTTCTGCAGATTCGGGAACGCCTGAAGTCGATCGAGCGGGATCTGGATGGTTGGGTGAGACCGGCGTACGATGGCCATGGCCTCACGCATGGGATCGAGGAGTTGTTTGTCCGTATCTCCCAGAAACCTGATCGTGAGATGAAAGGAATTTGGCTGCCCCCACGCGATGCGGATATCTTTGGTAAGAGACCCTGCGAGCTGTTGTTTGAGATCATGCTGGACCTGCAAGATCCCCGTTCTGACATCGTCGCTGACCTCGACGGCAAGGAATGTTCGTATCATGTTCTTCCTCTCCTGACCAACCATCGACGAAGCATATCGAGAGCTGCCTGAGCTGCACGTTGTCGAATGACGGACCGATCGCCGTGGAACCGAAACTCTTTAGTCATGACGTCGTCACGACCTCCGTCGAGTCCGATATAAACTAACCCAATCGGTTTATTGTCTGTAGCACCGCCTGGTCCGGCGATACCTGTCACACTCAGGGCGACCGATACGCCTGCGCGTTCGCGCATTCCTTTAGCCATCGCTGCCGCCACTTCTTGGCTGACCGCACCGTGATTCTCCAAAAGCTTTTCCGAAACTCCAAGCATCTCAATTTTTGCCCGATTGCTGTAGCATACAGCGGCGCGATCGACGTATTCAGACGATCCTGGTACTTGTGTCAACCGTTGTCCTATGAGCCCCCCCGTACACGACTCGGCTACAGCGACCGTCCGTTTCTGTTCACACAGCAGTCGGCCGACCACCTGCTCCATCGTGTCCTGCCCTTCGGCATAGATCCATTCGCCCAGTCGGCCACGAATCTCTTCGGCGAGCGACGCAAGAGCCCCTTCCTGCAGACGACCATCACCCTTCGTCGTCAGCGATACAAGCACATCAGTCGGCGACGCGAGAAGTCCTAATGCAACAGGCATGCGTATCGGTACGAGTCCCTTCAATCTGGCGTCGACATCGGCCTCCGGCATCCCCCATGTGTGAAAAATTATTCTTGTCAGGGGTTGCCGACATCGACTCGGCGTACGTTCGAGTTGAGCGATCACATAGGGGATGACTGACTGCTGGACCATTGCACGCATCTCACTCGGGACACCGGGTAACGCGATGATGTGCGTGCCGCGCCATAGCAAGGCAAAGCCTGGGGCTGAGCCTACCGGGTTAGGCAGCACTATGGCCCCAGACGGAATCAATGCCTGTCGCAATTGCCCTTTATTCGGTATCCGCCCCCACTGAGCTAACCGTGCCCTCATTCCCTCGAGTGCTTCCCTACGGCGAGCGAGTCGCAACCCGGTTATGGCCGCAACCGCCTCCCGAGTACAATCGTCCACCGTGGGGCCAAGCCCTCCGGTCATGATGACGATTCGAGCACGTCTGCAGGACGTCCTCACGACATGGGCAATGTCCGATCGATCGTCTCCGACAATGGATTTAAAACGCACTTCCACGCCTATTGCACCAAGTGCATCAGTGATGAACAGTGAATTGCTATCGGCCCGCCCCCCCACGAGGAGTTCCGAGCCGACCGCAATAGTTTCCGCAATCTGGCTGCGGAGGGAGGAAACAAAGGTTCGCATATTCGGCTGCCGCACCTAGTCGATGTCTCCAAAGTCGACCGCAAAGCGAAGCTCTCCTCCGGTCGCAGGAAACACGGTAATGGTCGTGTGCGCATTCGGATCAAAATCAGCATACTTGAATGCCGCGACCACGTTGGCCATGAATTTTGGTGAGTCTGGCCAGGCCGTCGTTCGAGTGGCTTGCCCATCAACACGTACAGTGACAGGCTTGATTGCTCTTCCCTCTTGATCCAGCACCATGTAACTCTCCAGGGCAAAGGCAGGACTGTCTCCGAAGATCACCGCACTGACGAGCATGGTCGTGGCATCGACTAATTGAGCAATGTCGGTCGTGCTCGGTTCGAGTCCTCGTAGCGCCATGTGGGTTGCCAGCACGGACAAACCACCGATTTTCGTGATAAGGAACCCGCCGAAATCCAGCTCCTCATTGCCTCCGAAGCGTACATACCACTTCTCGGGCGGCTGATGCTGATCTGCCGCTTTTGCGCCCTGATCGAGTGCGGCCTGAATTTGCGTCTGCGAGGGGTATACCTCGATCGCGACCGAGAGATCTCCAATGCTTAGCAGGAACACCGCGACAGATCCTACAGCCCAATGCCCGACAGATCTCATACGATTGCGACTAACAGAACCATCATTCCACTGTCAATGAACGCTTCTCTGCCTCGTCTTGCGGTTGACAAGACTGAAGAGGAAATGCTAAACGAAACAAAAAAATGAACAAGAGTTTATCTTCCATCTACTAAAGGAGCTTTGAATGTCGACTCCTGACACACCCCCTGCCGCACAGGCGCCTCGGCGGCAATACGTGAACTTCGTATTTTATAAGGTCGATCCAGCGTGGCGCCGCCTCCCGGAGGACGTGCGCACACAGGGCAAACAGGAATTCTTGCGAGCCGTTGAAGATTTTAACGGTCAAGTGTTGGTCGTCCCCTATTCGACCATTGGTATTCGCGGCGACTGCGACTTCATGCTCTGGCGCATCAGCTACGACCTGGACCTCTTCCAAGATATGAGCGCCAAGATCCTGGCCTCCGGCCTTGGGCAGTACCTCACGACCCCCTATTCCTATCTGGCGATCACCAAACGATCCGTGTACGTCGATCATCATTCACATGCAGGCCAGGAAGGTAAACGGTTGACCGTGGTCCCGGGGAAAAGCAAGTACATCTTCGTGTATCCATTTTTGAAGACACGGGAATGGTTTTTGCTGACCAAAGCGGCTCGGCAGGGCATGATGGACGAACATATTGAAGTAGGCCATCGGTTCCCCTCAGTGAAGTTGAACACGACCTACTCATTCGGACTAGACGATCAAGAATGGGTAGTGGCGTTTGAAAGCGACAAACCTGAAGATTTTCTGGACCTGGTGATGGCGCTGCGCGAAACCGAAGGCTCACGCTATACATTGCGCGATACGCCGATTTTCACCTGCATTCGCAAAAGCCTCAAGGAAACTCTCGATACATTGGGCGGCTAAGCCACGCATTGAGCGAAGGTTGTCCCTAACCTTCTATTTCCGTGAGAGTCGGTACTGCAGAGCGGCGT
>JBGSIO010000031.1:0-64394 GCA_041742455.1 Nitrospira sp.
CGTTGAGCACCTGCAAATTGTCGAGCGTCACGTTGCCGCGTGGTGTCGGCAAACACGGCTCGATCTGGCGATACTGGGCGGCGGTGATTTCCATGTCCGCAGTATCTCATACGAATGACCATTAGTGTTAACAGGCCCTAGTCCGGTAGGGCAGGTCCCCTCCAGCCAAGTTGCTCTGAAACTTGACTTCTGACTGCCAGCCTTTGCTCATTACGGTCTCATCGAAGGCCATTGATCGGCCTCGAGGCCCTTCGCATCATTGACAATCCTTAATCCAAAAAGTAGCCTACCCGCGCTACTTGTTCCCGGTGGGTGGGGGGGGCATCAAGAAGTCATGTGCTCATAATTAGCCTGAAAATGGAATGCTGAATGCGCAGTTTCATGTTTGATACTAATGTTTTTAATCATGTTCTCGATGGCATGGTGGAACTTAGCGAGTTTGTTGGTCAAGCAAAGTTCTACGCAACTCATGTTCAGATTGATGAGTTGAAGAACACCTCTAATGATGCAAGAAGAGCCACTTTACTTAAGGTGTTCGAAGAAATCACCAACATAAGGGTTCCGACAGAATCCTTTATCTTAGGGATCTCGCAACTAGGTGAAGCGAAGTTGGGTGGTGAGCAACCCATCACAACTGAGTCGGCTGTCTGGGGTGTATCAAAATGGGGCAGGTATAAGTGGACAGCTTGCGACAATCTTTATAAACCAATAAGGTCTGAGCTCGACCGGCTGAATGGGGGCAAGCCAAATAATGTCCAAGACTCGTTAATTGCTGAAACCTCGATCAAAAATGGTTTTACGTTGGTAACACACGACCGAGATCTTTTTTGGATCACTACGAAGTTTGGCGGGGCCGCATCCAATATCCATGAGGTAGTTAAGGGGCTTTCCGATGCGGCTACTGAATAACCAGTGGCTGTAAACGATGTTGCGATCGTCTCATGTCCTAGGTTATTTGACCTCGGTTGCATGAGCTATTCTCCTCGCTAATGATGAAGACGCCTACGCGGCGACTGGGCTGAGCGCCAATTCGGCCTCGACAGGTTGGTTGGAAATAGCAGGGGCTTCTCGACCTTCGATCAGATCACTGACTCGCTCACGGACTCCCTCTGCATAGCGAAGAAACTCGATGCCGAACTGATTGTCTTTATGCCAACGCACGACCGAGACTTCAACGGCAAGCGGAGATTCTGTTTGTGGAACCTCGAAATGGAGGGCGAGATAGCTTCCGGGAGTCAAGACCGCGTTGCTTTGCATTCGGCATCCGGTTGCAGAGAGATCGAACAAAATTCCTTCTCCGGCGCCGTTGTCGGTCTGGACGCTGGCGGAATACCGCACACACTTCCTTGAGCTACTCCGTAGCCGCATACTTGCCTCCGTGCTAATGCCTGTATCGGACAGATGGGAAAAAACTTAAAGGAGGCGAGACGGAATTTCTTTTCTCGTGATTCTCGCTAGACGTGCCCGGCTCCATTTGTATCGTTCGTAAAATTTGCATAACGGAGGACTGACTGATGACTCGGCAAAATTTTCCGCGCAGTCCCAAAATTCTCCTCGGCGGGATTGCTCACCTTGGACGCTTTATCGACAAGATCCGTCTGCGCCAAGCTGGAGAGATTCAGGACTACAACTACGTTACTGTGGGGTTCGACAAATATCTCGTCGATTTCCTCAGTATCAATCCGAAATCATTCGAACAGCGGGTCTTGGCCGGTGGGACCGATGAAGAATTACTTGCCTGGGTGAAGGCGAACGGCCGCAAGCCATCCGATGAAGAGATTGTAGAGTGGAGCCAGAATCTTCTCGCCTCTGGTCCGAAGGATGAGACGGCTCGCCAGCGGTTCCAAGGTCGACTTGAAGACGTCGCGACCAAGCGCGGCGTGCCGGTCAATTCCCTTCCTCCGGTGACCACATGGGTGGATGTCATCGAGCTTGATGAAGACCGCATGTAGTAGCATGAGACATGAGCCGAGCTGGCGTCATCTGTGCCTTTCTTACCCTGGTACTCTGGCTTCCATTCCTTGGCGTGCTATTGGCCGGTGAACCGGTCTGGCGCTATCTGGAATTTCCTCCCCGCACCAGTTACGTGCAGCATCAGCCGTTCTCTTGGCCGGTGTTTATCACCCTGACACTCTTGATCGCCCTGTTAGTTGGACCGATTCTTCTGCAGATAACCCGCACAAGCCTTCGTCGATCATTTCCCCTAACTCAGCACTCTCGTTCCCCTTTCCCCTGGTGGGGGTGGCTTGGAATCGGATGGACAGGACTCTGGTGGGCGGCAGCCTGGACTCGCGCCCCCTCGCTGGCTGCGGTTCAGGCGCATACATTCACGCCGCTGTGGCTCGGCTCTATCGTGATTGTGAATGCCTGCACATTTTCGCGGACCGGCCGATGTATGATGCTGCATCGTCCCCGCTACTTTCTGTCGTTGTTCCCTCTGAGCGCCGCCTTCTGGTGGCTGTTTGAGTACCTGAATCGTTTTGTGCAGAATTGGTATTACGTCGGTGTCGGAGAATTGTCCTCGATCGAGTATGTCCTTCAAGCCACGATTCCATTTTCTACGGTGCTGCCAGCCGTCATCGGCACGGCGGAGTTACTGACCTCGTATCCTGCCGTTAGCGCGGGTCTGGAGAGGTTCAAACCAATTCACTCCGTAGCCAAAAACTGGGTAAGCTGGTCCTTGCTGATGCTGTCCGGTCTCGGACTCCTCGGCATCGGACTCTGGCCCAACTATCTCTTTCCACTCGTTTGGGTTGGACCTCTGTTGCTGATCGTCTCGTTGGAATCACTGGCTGGACAACCGACGATTCTTTCCCCGCTTGCGCAGGGCGATTGGCGTGGAGTATGGGTCGCGGCACTAGCTGCGCTGATCTGCGGAATCTTTTGGGAGCTGTGGAACTGCATGAGCCTTGCTCATTGGGAGTACGCGATTCCCTTCGTGCATCGGTTCCAACTGTTCGAGATGCCGTTGCTTGGCTACGCGGGCTATCTGCCGTTTGGTCTCGAATGTGTGGCGGTCGCGAATTTCTGTTTGGGCCATCAGTTTTCAGGCGAGGTGGAGTACTACCGCCAGAAATCATGACGGTTGCCAACAACGGAAGTCTTTCTATGCCCGATCGTCGCTTCATCCAACTTCTCGGAGTCATCGCTCTCCTGAACGTGCTCCATCTGGTCCACCACATTCTTCGTGGGGATTTTCACTGGCCGATCAAGGAACAGTCGGTCGGATTCATGGTCGTGGCTACGGTCATCCTGGGTGGTATGGGGCTGGGTGTGTGGCTCGATCGAACAGGCCTGGTTGGACCGCGGTTCTGGACGATTGTTGGAGTGCTGGGGTTAGGACTCGGTTGGCTCTCGCATTTCAGTCCCATGACCGACCAGCCGGTGTTGGTCATCTACCAGGGATATATCGCTCCATAGGCGGGGAGCCTTGGCCGTCGGTTGTCTGTGTTCGGAGCAACTGTCTTTGCTTAATATCTTTGGATGCGAAGATCACCGTCCTGATTAATGTCAATATTCCCCTCGCATTCTATCTCATTTCCATCCATCCGCCGATTTGGGAACGTAAACTCAACTGACGGGCCGAGGTTTGAATCAGCACGGCGTCTCTTGTGTGGTCGATGGACTGTAGGTGTTCATTTGCGGACCAGCGTACCGTGAAGAATCCTCCCGTAAAAGCGGAAATAGCGAGCGCTCGCTCGGTGGTGATGGCGATGAGGATATGACCGTCTCCGTGTAGTTCCTTCACGGTTTCATTCGGCCCCAATGCTTCGCTGAACCAATGGCCACGACTCTCTTGAAATCCATGGACCCGGCGGTTTGTTTGGACGATGATCAGGCGAGGTAGTAGTTGATGTCGATCGACGTGCTCCTCGCTCCCCAATTGCACCTCAGTCCATCGGTGTAATCCTGAGGAAAATCCCAAGAGTCGGCGGGAGGTCTGTGCAAAGCCTGCCGGCCCCTTGGCTTCTGTGGCGATGATGGTTTCATTAACTCCTAGCGCTTCTTCAACCGGGCTTCCTCCTCCCGGCAGTGCGACAACTTTGTCCTTTACGACAGTGACCAAGACATCCACCTGCCGCGCTTGCGCAAAGGCTGGATCAGGAACGATCAAGAGAAGAAACAGAGCTAAAACTAGGGAAGATCGTTCTGTGACGAGTGACATGAGGCCTCTCACTGAGTGGACTTGTATCATACCATCCATTCAGCAAGGGACAGACCTCTCGCGTTCCGCCATACGGTCGACGGGTACGGATGAGTGCTCTCCGAGCGAGGGTCTCTGGCGGAATATGGCAGCTGGTGTGAGTGGAGGAGAGGCATGCTGACCGTAACTCAGGTCGAGCGGGCAACCATTGAGGGGCGCCCGGCTGGGGTTGTCGGGGTGAAGTGAGTGCGAAGGTTCTAAACCGAAGGCAAAGTCAGCAGTTTTTTCATTTCACAATGCGCGAGTACGACATCGGGAGCCCTCTGGAGCGCCTCATAGTAGCTCCGTTCATACCCGTCACCGAGTTCTGACGGGCGAATCAACACCCGGATCTCAGCCAAGAGCATCGCGACCTCATCAACGGATGGCTGATCATTGCCATCCAGCAGTTCGTCAATGCGGACGACCATGTTGGAAAGGGGATGGAGCCAGGTGAACCAGGGGTCGTTCATGACGAGTTGTAGGAGCTGCCCCGTGGAGTCTACGCGGCCATAGATTCGCTCATAGGTCAGCTGTTCAGCCACGATCAGCGCCTTGTGCAAGCCTAGGAGCCCGTGCCGGACATCCGTCAAGGTCCGACGGAGCGCGTTGGTTTCTCGGACATGTGTCTGTTTTGATGAGATAGCCATAGGGTAATTTTACCAGGTCAATTGAAAAATGGGGGTTTGGAAAATTTTCTCATAATGGGCGACCTATCATGTTCCTTATCGGATATCAGGCGTATATTCTAAAGTCATGATGAAGACCACCGCGACTCTTCACTCTAAAGCAGGGTCCAAACCAATCCATGAGAATAGGCGCCGTATGAAGTGGCACCGTTGGATCGTGCAGCATTATTGCTCCAGTATCGCTGAGGCGGAAGTGCTGGAAGTGTGCGGCTGGTCCTGATTCTGTACAATTTCCTCGTTTACAGACACATGTTTCCGAGGGCTTAAGGGGTTTCCGTAAATGGAGAAAAGCTCCCCGGTCAATCGAGCGGTGTTGGTTCGGTCCGTCGGACGTTTGCGGCGAATGTAGTCGTTGAGTACGCGGCCGTCGGGCGTCTGATGGATATGAGGTTGCTCCAAGTTCATTCGATAGCGTTCAATAGCACTCGCAACGCGGCTGATGAAGATCACGGTTCCATCCGGCTCCACTTCCTCTACGATGCCGACATGGGTGAGGGGATCATTTGCCTTCCCGTCGCCATTGAAATCCCACGTGTTATCAAAAAACACAAGGTCGCCTGGTCTGACCTCCGGTCCGCGATGCAGGGTCCCATATCGGCGCACATGGTTATAAATGAGTCGCACGCCGTTGGCATTCACATCATGTCGGTCTGTGCGGTAGAGATCGATACCATGTTCAAGGAAGATGGCATGGGCGACTCCGGCACAGTCGTAGGCGATGCGTCGTCCTTGGCTGGTAACTGTCCGCGCTCCGATCAGTCGCGTTGCGGATTGAACGATGGCCGATCGGCTCGGCAACGACGCCGTAAAGGGGGCTGGGAGGTGCTCCAGTGGCAATGTAGCTTGAGGATGGGCCGGTAGAGATGATTTGTGGAGGGTCAACCTATCGGCGGACATCGATGGCCCACTGGCTACTCTCGCAGACTTCTGTATAGGTTTCGTACAGCCAGTCAGCGGAATGAGCGTAACAACGGCGATGATGCCTAAGAATCTCATCAGTGCTTACCGTACGTTCACAAAACGGCCCTCGGCCGTTTGTCTGAGCGCATCGATGTCTTCGCGTCTGGTCACCGAAAGCGGAACCGTATGGGTTAATTCTTCGATAAGTAGATCGGTTGTGAGCGGCATTTTTCGATGAAGTGCCCGATAGAGCCCTGCCACCACCACTTGTTCGATTTCAGAACCGCTGAAGCCGTCACTGGCGCTGACGATTTTGCTGAGGTCGAATTGAGCACTGTCCTGTTTGCGCAAGCCCAGATGAATCTTCCAAATCGCGTCACGCTCAGCATCGTCAGGGAGGTCCACGAAAAAGATCTCGTCAAACCGCCCTTTTCGCAAGAGCTCAGGTGGTAACGACGACAGGTCATTGGCTGTGGCGATCACGAACACATCCTGTTTTTTTTCCTGTAGCCATGTGAGGAACGCACCGAAGAGTCGGCGGCTTAGGCCGGCGTCGGCATCGCCGCGTCCTCCTCCGGCGACCATGGCTTTCTCAATTTCGTCGATCCAGAGAACAATCGGAGATAAGGATTCTGCCATTTCAATGGCCTTACGGAAATTCTTTTCCGATTCGCCGACGAACTTGTCGAACAATCGACCGGCGTCGAGCTTCAAGAGCGGGAGCTTCCATTCACGTGCGATGGCCTTCGCGGCCAGCGATTTCCCACAGCCCGGCACTCCCACCAGCATGATGCCGCGGGGCGGGGTGAGGTTGAGTGATTTGGCTTCATCTGTAAACCCGACTTGGGCGCGCTCCAGCCATGCCTTGAGGTTGGTGAACCCTCCCAGCTCAAACCGGTTATCCTCCAAGGGGTAGTATTCCAACAGACCACCATCCTTGATCGCTTGCACTTTACGCTTGAGGATCGTCTGCACGTCGCCGGCCGAGAGGGTGCCACCTTCCACGAGGCATTGGGCGACGGCCTGGCGCGCTTGATGGAGTGTCAAACCCTGTAAGGCACGGAGGATCGCCTCGGCATCTTGGCTGGTCGGGCCTTGTGCTGCTGTGGTGGTCTCGTTCATTGAGCGGAGCATGCTTTGTACGACGGTGGTGGAACGCGGGCGAGCGGACGTGCGAGGCCCCAATGACTGAAGCAGGCCGCGTAGCATGGAGCGAAGCTCTTCTCGATCCGGTAGTTTCAGATCGAGCCGTACCGCAAGTTGTTCAAGGTCTGGGGGCAGGGCAATCGGATGACCAGTCAGCACACAAGTTGCGCGTGAACGGCTGTGCACCGCCGCAACCTCACGTAACTGCCGGCATACGGCGGGCTCTTGGAGATGGGGACCGAGATCCTTGAGCCAGAAGACCGCCTCGACCGTCAAGTCATGGAGGTGTTGGAGCACCGCCAAGGGGGTCGCTGTCATTCTACTGAGCGTCGGGGCATCGTCGGTACGCGTGAGTCCCCTGGTGACCGACCACTCGAAGAGTGGCATCCGTTCCTGGGCTGTGACTGATTGCAGTAAGGCCAGCACCCGTTCCTCTTCCACCGTTTCGATCACAACGAGAGGGTGAGAGGAACGGATCAGGGTGCGAAGATCGTGCACGCTGGTCGACAGAGCCATCGCGTGAGAATGCTAGCACGAGGCTCCGATCGGACCAAGAAAAGCAGTGATTGTGACCGTAGATCGTCGAAGACTTACGTCTTGGCCGGGGTTGCGAGGGCTTTGCTGAGTTCACGGATCAAGCGCTGTTCGATTTCCATCGTTTCCTCGGCACTCACGCTCAAGACACGCCCGCCCTGCGCGATTCGCTCGAATTCCGCTTTCACGGCGAGTTTCGTGCTGTTGTTGGGAAGGGCCTCCAGAGCAACGAGGTATTGGTTCCGTGAGCCTGTCACTTCGAGCGTGGCGGGGTTTGAGATCTTCCGTTCCGTGACGTAGACTGCGCGCTGATCGGTTTTGACACTGACCTTCAGCCGGTAGCCGTTTCGTGCCAGCGCTTCCTCAGCGACTTTTGCCACAATCTCCAGAGGGCGAGGGAGCGTCTCGGACTGCGCATCTTTGTCTTCGACTTTGAGAGATTGCGCGACTTGCGTCCCGATCATCTCTTTGGCTTCATCCAGCTGCTGGTCCAGTTCGTCGTTCAGTTTTTTGGCGTCACGGAGTTCTTGATTGAGCAGATCAATCTGTTGCTGCATGACCTTGTTGCCATCCTGCAGAGAACTGAGCAAGGATTCTTGCCTGGCGACTTGTTTCTTGAGGACCTCATTATCTGCACGAATGGGGCTGTCGTCCGGATTACAGCCGGACAGAGCCAAAAACAAGATGCCGAAGAGTCCGAGTAGTGATCGACCGTCAAGTGTTATTTCTTGCACGCGGGTTCCTCCTAAGAGCGTCGTGGGATTATCCACGCTTCTGCTCAACTTGTCTATGCGATATCTCATATTTGACCGCCGCGAAGGCTGATCGGTATGCTCCTCACGATGAAGACTTCGCGAGGACTCATGATTGGGTTGTTGCTCTTTCCTGTTGTGCTGTCACCTCTTGCAGCGGAGAGAGGGCAGGCAGCGGTGGCTGTGTTGGAGGAGGATTATAGTCTGTACGACCGAGTTATTGAGGTCAAATTTCTCACGTCTCAGATCCAATTGGTCCTACTGGAACGTATGACCGTTTCTCGGCTGGTGCCTCAACAGGATGGATCTATGACGATGGATATCTTTCATCAGCACGGCTATTTTGACGGCTTGCTGCCGCAGGATCTTGTTCGTGATTTTGTCGGAGCCAACCAAACTCCTACTCGCCTGGAAGATCGATTTCGATTCGGTGTTCGCTATCGATTTGTGTCCGAGAGAATGGACGAAGATTCAGAGGCTGGTGCCGTGCTCCTTGCTGTGAACAATTCCGCCGTGCCGGTCCAAGCGCCCTTTGTGCTTGACCGATTGGCATTCTCACGCGTGGGCAGGACGTTGAAGAACGACCAAGCCCTCGTCTATGTGGAGAATAGGCGCCGTGACGGGAGCGGGGCGGGGTTCCTGGTGTGGTTTCGTCGCCAGGGACAGGAGTGGGAATTGTTTGATACGGAGGTGGTCTGGACCATGCGATAGGGGGAGTGAGGCTGGAGGTTCTTGCCTTGCGCGAGAAGATCAATGGGTTGTAGCATGCCTCTACGATGACGGACTTGATTCGGAAAACCTTCTCGGTCCCTCCCCTTGGCTGTAATTGTTCCATTATCGGTGATCCGGTCACGAAGCAAGCGGTCGTCATCGACCCAGGTGGCGCGCCAGAACGAATTCTCCATGAAGTGGAGCTGCTGGGGTTGACCGTCACTCATATCCTTCACACGCACGCTCATCTCGACCACTTCTTGGCATCCAGCGAAATAAAAAAGGCGACCGGTGCGGCGATTTGTCTACATCAGGACGATCTCCAGCTGTGGAACAACTTGGAGCTCCAATGTCGTGTATTTGGGGTGTCGTACGTGCCGGCCTTGCCGCCGGACCATTGGCTGACGGATGAGGAGAAGGTGATGCTGGGGCAGGTGCCGATCGTGGCGCTCCATACGCCAGGCCACACGCCTGGGTCGATCAGTTTTTACCTGCCGAATGATAAGCTTGTGTTAGCCGGTGACACGCTTTTCCGGGGAAGCATCGGCCGGACCGACTTATGGGGCGGGAACTTTGAGGCCATCGAACAGTCGATTCGCGAGCGACTCTATACGCTCGATGAGGCCACGACAGTGATAACCGGGCATGGGCCGGACACGGAAATCGGTCTTGAAAAAGAATCGAATCAGTTTATCCGTGTATGAGGACTATTCGCCGGCCATGCGTTCCTTGAGACGCGCAATTCGTTTCTCGGTCGATTGTTTGATGAAGATCATATTCTCGGCAAGATGCTGCTGGGCGTTGATCTTCCCTTCATCGCGCCGTTTTTGCTGATCGAGGCCAAACTGCGCAATGATCGGCCCATCTTCCTTGTTCAGCTCTGTCCAGATTTCGGAACAACGTGATTGTTTGGGTGTGGGATACTTGTCGCAGGGCGGATCGGCAGCTGCCGAAACTGAAGCTGTGAGGAGCGAACTGATGAGCAGAACGGAAACACTCCACCAGTACTGACCTATGCGTGTCGTCATCTAAATGACCCTCCGCAAACCCCAGCACCATACCATAAGTCGAGATGTCGCGCAGACCCTTCAAACCTATGAGCGGAACGCTGACGGGTTTCTCAAACACTGGGGCCGGAAAAAGTACAAACGACCGCCGCTGTTGGCTGAGTGGCTGAAGCTCTTGCCGGCTCGCGCGACATTGCTCGATCTGGGTTGCGGGGCCGGCCAAGATGCGCGCTACCTCGCCAAGGTCGGCCACCGAGTCATTGGTCTGGATGGAGCTATATCGCTGCTGCACTTTGCGAACAGCCGGACTCCGTCGGTGCCGCTCGTCCTCGCCGATATCAGAGCGCTTCCTCTTCGAGCGAATAGCCTGGACGGGGTTTGGGCAGCGGCCTCACTCATTCATTTGCCGAAGCGCAAGGTGGCCGGTGTGTTGGCGGAACTTCTTCACCTCGTGAAGTCAGAAGGCTTCTTGGCCGCCACGTTCACGTATGGCAGTTATAGCCAAATCAGACGCACCGGCTGGATGCCAGGCCGGTATTTTGCTCGATGGCGAAAAAATGAATTGGCAAGGGCGATACGCCGCGCTGGGTGGACGGTGCTGTCATTACGCGCGGTGAGCAATCAGGAACGCAAGGGGAGGTGGATTAATGTAATTGCTGGTCCTGGCGGAAGGACGAGCCATGTTGAGCGCGATTATTAAGACGCACTTTAGTCGCTGCCCATCACACTCGAGTCTCTAAGGAGGCAGGGGCTAGAAGGGAATGGTGTGTTACTGATTGGGCTCGCTATGTTGTGCGTCACCCGCTTTCTGCTCCAGTGTCACGTAGACCTTGTCGTCGAAGGTGTAGTAGCCGCCGTTCTCTTTATCAGTGGAAATACAGGCAGGTGAGAAAATGATGGCGCAGCCAAAGATATCGCCGATGACCCACCAGGACCAGGTTCGCGTCAGGGCCATGGTCTTTGGCTCGTAGCCCTCCTTGGTGATGACAGCCTGGTGGTCGTCCTTTCGACTGAGAGAGACGGTTCCTGGTGCTAAGAGATGAACCCGATCGTCGATCACGACTTGTGAATCGAGTGGCGTGGTAAATATTGTGACGGACTGATATCCCCCATGCAACCAGCTGCCGCAGCCGGAGAGAGAGACAAGTCCTACGAACAGTCCGATAGTTCTGAGCCGTCGTTGGCCAGTTTTATACGTCATAACGATCTCTCCTCGCAGATAGGTCTTCTGCGAGGCATTCTTCCACCGACTAGCTTGTTCTTCTAGCGGATTCGAAAATCTTGCAGGAAGGTCGGAGGAGGGAGGCTCGGGTTAGATCTTCATCGCCTCGTTTACTTCGTGCAGCGTCGCACTGGCGACCGCGGCGGCGCGCTTGCTGCCGGCATCGACAATTTCGTCGACGCGAGATGGCGCTTGCGTAAGCTTGGCACGCTTGTCCCAGATCGGTATGAGCTGTTCCACCATACGGTCTGCGACAAGTTTCTTGCAGTCGATACAGCCGATGGCTGCGGTTCGGCAATCCGTGTTGATCTGGTCCTTTACTGCTTGAGGTGAATACATGTTGTGGAATTCGTAGACGGGACAGATGTCCGGATTGCCGGGGTCTGTTCGTCTCACTCGCGCCGGGTCTGTGACCATGGTCTTGAGCTTTTGCCGGACGACTGGTTCAGTATCCGAGAGGTTGATCGTGTTGTGGTAACTCTTGCTCATTTTTCGCCCGTCAGTGCCCAATACCTTGGGAAACTTGGTCAGATGTTCCTTGGGCTCCGGAAACACCGAAGTCTTGTAGATGTCATTGAAGCGCCGGGCGAGCTCTCTTGTCAGCTCAAGATGCGGGAGTTGATCTTTCCCCACCGGCACGAAATCAGGTTTGTATAGGAGAATGTCGGCTGCCTGTAGGACTGGATAGCCGAGAAAACCATAGGTGGTGAGATCTTTCTCTTTGATCTCCTCCTGCTTTTCCTTATAAGTCGGGTTGCGTTCCAACCACGAGATCGGCGTCATCATCGAAAGCAAGAGATAAAGGATGGCATGTTCCGGAATGCGAGACTGGACGAAGATCGTGGACCGTTCCGGATCGATCCCTCCGGCGAGCCAATCGATCAGCATCTCGCGAACGAACATGCGAATGCGGCTGGTGTCCGCATAGTTCGTCGAGAGGGCATGCCAGTCGGCGACGAAGAAGTAGCAGTCGTGTTGTTCTTGTAACGCTTTCCAGTTTTCCAAGGCCCCCAGGTAATTCCCAAGGTGCATGAGCCCGCTCGGCTGCATGCCGCTGAGGACTCGCCTTCGTGATGTTGTCATTCCGAGACTCCTGGGCGAAGGCCAAGCGCGGTTGACAGGATAGTACCGGACAGACCATTAGCAAACGTTCCAGTGATGGTGTGAATCACACCCAGTTCTTTATCGAACACGATGAGTCCGACCAAGATCAGCATCCCATACGGTTCCAATCGTGCCAACGCAATCGCCGGTTTGGCGGGGAGAATCGCGGTCAAGATTCGTCCACCGTCGAGGGGTGGGATCGGAAGCAGGTTGAAGAGCGCCAGCAACACATTGATCATCACGGAATACAGCGCCATAACGGCAATGGGGCGCAAAAACATGGTTCCAAGCAGGCTCGTCGACGCCTCGGCCTCTGTCGATCCTCGGAGCGATAAAGTTGGCTCGATCGTCAGGAGTACGGCCAACAATAGCGCGCTTGCGACGGCTAAGAATAGGTTCATCCCAGGTCCGGCTGCAGCGACCAGTGCCATATCACGGCGAGGCTGATGCATATTCCGTGGGTCGATGGGAACCGGCTTCGCCCAGCCGAATAGAAAACTTCCCGGCAGCAATAAACAAATCAGGGGGAGAATGACGGTGCCGAATGGGTCGATATGGGCGAGAGGGTTGACGGTGAGTCTCCCTTGAAGTTTCGCGGTCGAGTCTCCGCATTTCTCCGCCACCCATCCATGCGCGAACTCATGGAGTACCATTGCGAACAAAAGGGGGAGTCCCATGTACGAGATGGTGTGAAGAATTTGTGAAAGAGAACTCATGAGAAGTTGTTCAGTTCAGTTGTACAAACTTACCCTGTTTCACCTGCAGAAGAAAGAGTGGACGGTGTAAGGTGCCGTCTGGTCCGAAGTGGGCTGGGCCGGCGAGTGTCGGTAAGTCACGCTGGGTGTTAAAAAATTCTTGAAGAGCCTCTCCTGAGGTCGCCCCGTGACGTATTCCTTCGATCACTACCCTGGCTGCGTCATATCCCTGCATGGTGAAGAGTGATGGGGTTGATTCAAAGCGGTTCCGATATCGTTGAACGAAGTCCTGGACGGTGGGATTCGGACTGTCGAGGAAGAAGCCATCAACAAAGGTTGCTCCGTCGACCGTCCGATCGGCGGTTCGGACGAAGTCTTGCGAGTTCCAGCCGTTTGTACCCAAGAGGGGCGCTCGGATGTCATGGAATGCCAGCTGGGCAGCGAGCAGGCCGATATCTTGAGAACGACTCGGAATAAAGATTGCGTCAAACCCTGGAGTGTACAGCATGCGCTTTTCGGTTCGGCTGGCCGGTTTGCCGGTTGGGCGAGGAATCTCCACAGGAACTGCCAGCCCATACTTTTTGAGATCCTCAGCCTTCAGTCGCTGGATTTGCGGTGCGAAATCTGTTTCCCCTTCCTTGAAGGCTTCGATGGCGATGATTTCGCCGTCGACACGATACACCTCCTGGGCGAAGAGGCGGGCAAGTTCCCGTCCATAGACGGTGTCAGGGTGGATGATGCAGAATCGTCGGTGCCCTTGTTCCTGTGTCGCGTAGGTCGCAATGCGTTCGGCTTGTGATGCGTAGGTGAGCGATGTGCTAAACAGGTAATTGCCCAATCGGCGAACATTAGGGAGCGTTGCCGCCGGCGTAATCAAGGGGATTCTGGTCTTCTGTGCCATCTCAGCCATGACCGGTAGATTTCTGGACAGCATCGGGCCGATCACGGCCAGCGGTCGATCATCATGGAGCAGGGTTGAGAGGTCATCCAGAAAACCGGGCCGATCCACGTCATGATCCTTTACGATCAAGCCCACGGAAGGGCTGCCGGGCTGCTCGCGAGCTTTCTCCACCGCAAGTTGAACACCTTCCAAGACATCGGTGGCAAACGTCGACAGGTTTCCAGACAAGGGGAGAACGGCGGCGATGACATACTGATTGGTTCTTAAGCGTGACCGGATGAGTTGCAACGATTCGCTGGCCTTTTGAGCAGCGGGGTGGGCAGAAAATGCCTCAAGAAAATGCCGAGCCTCCCGTTCCGCCAGGTGGTCTTCACCCCGCCCGATGTAATAGTCGATGAGCCGAAGCGAGGCGAGGTCGCCGGGGTATGAGCGCGGATAGGCGTTGCGCATCCGGATCAACCCTTTTTTGTCTAACTTCTCTGCGACAAACTGCCGAATCTGTGCTCGTGTTTCTTTGACCTGATCCTCAGAACTTCCAGTCATCCCCTCTAGCAGTGTGTGAATAGCCCGCACATAGTCTTTCTTCTGAGCCAATACTTCGGCCGTAAGTTGTTGTGCCTCGCGCTTGGTGACTGCGTCCAACGTCGTCGTACGAACTTGAGTGAGCAATGGCATGGCCAGGTCGACATTCTCCATTGCCGCATGGGTCCGGGCCAGGAAGAGTTTACTTCGGTCTACAAGCTCGGATTCAGGGAATTCTATGTGGAGTTGGTTGAGATAACGGAGCGCCTCGCCATAGTCCTGCATGCCATAGAGGGCTGCCCCTAATAGCAAGTAAGTGTCATCGAGATGTTCGGATCGTGGGTTAGTGGTCAAGAATCGTCGCAGGACAGTTGCCGCGGACTCGTGGTCGCCCTTCTCAAGCAGTTGCTTGGCCTGGTTCAAGACCGGCGGATTTGGAATCAGAGGCTTGACGGTCTCCGCCGCCTCCGTTTGACCTGAACGGGTCAACATGGAATCTGGGACAAGGCACGCCGCAAGAGCTGTGATGATGATCACCAGCGGCCAGGCAGCAATGCGAGAAGGATGGTGCGAGTAGGCGAGCATTCCGTTCGATCAGCGGTGAGCCATAAGGAGACTAGTATCGGAAAGGGTGTGACCTGTCAAGGAGAACTGCTACGTTCTCGTTGTGCCTACGGAAAGAGTTGGATATAGTTTGTCATCCAATGACGACGGATCACTCATCGGTTCTTCTGTTGGATCCTCTGGTTGAGCGATATCTCAACCGGCTGCGGGTCGAGGGAGGGTTGGCGACCAATACGCTGGAGTCCTACCGGCGAGATTTGTTCCGAATGCAACGCTACTTGCTGCGGCATCGACTCAACATGAGTGACGCCGTGCCGCCCCATATCATACGGTCGTTTCTGGCTTCACTGAAACAGGAAGCGCTGGCGGCATCATCGGTGGCTCGGATACTTTCGGCGATGCGAGGATGGTATCGCTTCTTGGTCCGTGAAAAACTTCTCAAGGCCAACCCCCTCCGCGATGTGGCTACCGCGCGTCGCTCAGTACGATTGCCCAAGACGTTGACCCTCCAGGAAGTGACGGCGTTGCTGGAGGCGCCGATTCGTGACCGGGCTGAGGATCGCCGTGACCGTGTGATACTGGAGTTGCTCTATGCGTCTGGGCTTCGAGTATCAGAGCTGGTTGGACTGACTCTTGCGCAGATTGATCTTGATCTTGGTTACCTTCGTGTGATGGGGAAGGGCGGCAAAGAGCGAGTTGCGCCGATGGGACAGACGGCACGAGATTTGTTGGTCGAGTATCTTGAACAGGTGCGACCGACGCTCATGAAGCGTCGCTCCTCTCATCACGTGTTTGTCAGTCGGCGGGGGCATGAACTGACACGGCAGGGATGTTGGAAGTTGCTTGCATTGCGCGCGCGACGGGTAGGGATTTTCAAACCTATCTCACCACACATGCTGAGACATTCGTTCGCCACGCATCTGCTCGAAGGCGGCGCTGATCTTCGTGTTGTTCAAGCGATGCTAGGGCATGCTGATATCGCAACGACCCAGATCTACACGCATGTGGACCGTCGCCGACTGAAACATGTTCATCGACAGTTCTTTCCTCGACAACTGACTCTTCCACGTTCAGATAGAGAGAGGAAGATGAGGAGACAACAATGACGAGACGCGCGTCCTGGTTGACAAGGAGAAATGGACTTGATACGCTCCGCGCCGGTTGTTAGGGAAGTCGGGCGGATAGCTCAGTTGGGAGAGCGCTGCCCTTACAAGGCAGAGGTCACAGGTTCGATCCCTGTTCCGCCTACCAACGAGCACAGCTCTGGTAAGGAGGGACAGGAAAAGTCCTGCAGGGATGAGGTTCCCTTCCTCGCTCAAGGGTTGACCGGCGACCGTTGATGTTGTCTTGTCGTGTTCGATGTTCCGCCATAACTAGAGAGTACGGGGCCGTCGTTCAGCCTGGTTAGGACGCCAGATTGTCAATCTGGAGGTCGCGGGTTCAAATCCCGTCGGCCCCGCCATTTTCCTCAGTGTTTGGTACAATCCACTTTGACACGAACTGTTAAGAGCTCAGGAGGGAGAGGCTAGACTCGTATGTTTCAAGCCGGTCCGCTGGCAATCATTGCATCGCTTGGGGTCATCTCCAAGGTGGTTCTGTTGGTGCTGCTGGGATTCTCCATCATTTCGTGGGCGATCATCTTTTACAAATGGGCGACCTATCGAGCGGTCGACCTCAAAGACCGTCAGTTCATGGCCCTGTTGCTGCGGGCACGAGATGTCGAAGAGGTGACGCGAAACGCGCCACAGACGGCCGGAAGTCCCTGCGCGAAAATCTTCCATTCCGTGATCCAGCGGTTGGATCAAATTCCGACCGCGTTCAGTGACAGTGGCTCGATGATCTTTGATCGACATGTAATGGAACGGACAGCTGCCCATCTCGCCCAGGGGCAAATCTCCAAGTTGGAATCGTATCTGCCGTTTCTTGCAACCACCGGGAACATTTCCCCGTTCGTCGGTCTTTTAGGAACGGTTATGGGGATTATCGATGCATTTCGAGAAATCGGAGCACAAGGCACAGCGAGCATCGCGGCGGTTGCTCCTGGCGTTTCGGAAGCCTTGATTGCCACCGCCGCTGGATTGTTCGCAGCCATTCCTGCCGTCATCGCCTATAATTATTTTCTGACACGCATCAGACGCACCGCACTGCAGATGGATTCCGTCGTCGTCGAACTGCTGGCCTTGATCCCGGCCCAGGGCAAGCCCACGGGTTCGGTCTCTGCTGGAGTTAAGGGATGATTTTTGAGACGAGGCAACGTCGATTTTTGGCAGAGATCAACGTGATTCCACTCGTGGATGTCGTGTTGGTGTTGCTCGTAATCTTTATGGTTACCGCGCCTATGCTGTATCGTGGTATGGATATCAACCTGCCGACTTCCGCGACCAACACGATTAAGCCCGAGATGCGAGCTGTGCTCACCATCGAAAAAGATCAACGCCTCTACCTCGACAAAGATCAAGTGAGCGTGGATCAGCTGGAACGCAAGTTGCGCACTCTAAAGACCGAACATGCAGACGTGTCGCTCTATTTGCGTGCCGACCGCGATGTGCCCTATGGAGTCGTGGTTCAGGTGATGGACGGAGTGAAGAAAGCCGGTATCGAGAAGCTCGGTATGGTGACGGATCCTACCGGACCAGAACGAATCACTGATAACACGGCCCCCGCCAAGTAACCAGTAGGATAAGGTTTACGGTGCAGGCTTGGACATCAGCCGGCATGTCTGCGGGCGATGAATGGCAGGCGACACTAGCTCGTCGCTTAGGCCGTGCTGTCATCGTGTCCCTGGTCTTGCATATAGGAATATTGGCTATGCTGACCTGGGTCCGATTGCCTCGCCATGGTGAGCGGCCGCTGACCTCCATCGAGATTTCCCTCGCGAGTCTCCCGACGCTTCCTGCGAAGGTTGTCGAACCCGAGAAGAATCGGCCGGTCAAAAATGAAGTGGAGCGACCTAAGGCCGCTGAAAAGCCTAAACTAGTTGAGCAGTCAAAACGTGTTGAGCTACCGAAGCCCATCGAACAGCCTAAACCGGTTGCACAACCCAAAGCAGTTGAGCAATCAAAACTAGTTGAACAGTCCCATCCAGTGGAACAACCCAAGCCTGCCCCACCTGTGAATGTCCCGCCAGCCCCTCCTCCGGTCCCTTCGGCTAAACAGTCGAATGACATTATGCGCGATGTCTTGAAAGACATTGAGTTACCTCCGAATGCGCCAAAGCTCGGGGAGATCAGTCCGGAGGACAATCCGAAGAAAGCGCCGGCCATCAAGTTGCCATCAGTTCCGGTTGTGGCGGAGACGAAGGAATCGGCGGGAAAACAGGCAGTCACGCCCCCGTCACCATCCTTAACGGAAGAATCCGCGCAAGAATTGGATGAGGAACTCAAGAAGATCAAAAGGCTTGAGTTGCCGAAGGAGACACCTCCCTCAACACCTCCCACGGAGACGCCAGTCAAGCCTCTACCGCGGGTTGAGGCGAAGGTGCCAAGTTTAAAGGCAGTTGATACGACTCTCAAAGTTCCAGGGATGGCTCCCGGATCGAATGCCTATCTCGCGTTAGTTCGCCAACGCATCAGTCGGTTTTGGAGTGCACCTCCGGTGGATGTGACGAACCAGGTCTATGTCGTGATTGTGCAATTCAGACTGCATCGAAACGGAACGGTGACCGGAGTTGCCATCGAACAGTCCTCTGGAAATGAGTATTACGATTTGGCAGGGAAACGGGCGGTCCTGAGCGCAATCCCCTTACCCAGCTTCCCACATGAAATCACCGATGCGTATTTCGATGCCCATTTCACCTTCACCGTCGGGGAGTCCCAAGGATAAACCATGATGTTTCGAACCGGTGCCATCGTCGGTTTCTGCGCATTGCTTGGTCTCATGTGGATCATCGAATCCGGTGCCGCCGATGTCTTTCTTGAAGCCACGAGGCCGGATTTTCAGAAGATTCCGTTGGGGGTCGTGGGAATTGACCATGTCGGTGGTCCACAGTCGCCCGAAGGACGAGCAAAACTGGGTAACCAAATCGAGGAAGTGCTCAAGTCGGATGTGCGACGATCCTTGGTATTTTCCCTCGTTGACCTATCCAATCTTGGTATCAAGGCCGGTGGTCTGGGTGGAGAGCCAGACCCCTCCTTCAAACAAGCTGCAGAGAATGGAGTATCCGTGATTGTCTGGGGGAAAGCGGGGATGAAGACTGACACCAAGACTCCAGATGTTAGTATGGATGGGTACGTATATGATGCCGGAAGTGATGAGGTGGTCGGCGGAAAACGATACGCGGGTTCGACGTCAGTGGTACGGCTTATGGCCCATCGATTTGCAGATGAGTTGGTGTTTCGATACACGGGTGAGCCCGGTATTGCGCGGACGAAGATCGCCTATGTCTCGCAGCAGGGAACAGCTCGTGAAATATTCGTGATGGACTATGATGGGTTCGAAGCTCGTCAGTTAACGACTGATGGTTTCTTGAACCTGATGCCACACTGGTCCCCGGATCGTCGGTTTCTGGTCTTTACCGCGTACCGTAATCGGAACACACAAGAAATTGATATGATAGAACTGGCGACAGGGAAGCGCTGGACGTTGGTCTCGCAAGGAGGGCTGAACATCACCCCAGCGCTCTCTCCCAATGGGCATTTTCTCGCCTATTCGTCGAGCCATGAGGGCAATGCTGAGCTGTACCGTTTGGATACGCGCACAAAGGCTGTTCAGCGATTGACGACCAATGCAGGAGGGGACCTTTCTCCATCCTGGTCCCCTTCTGGACGAGAATTGGTCTTTACCTCTGATCGGAGTGGAGGTCCGCAACTGTTCCTCATGAGTGCGGACGGGGCGAATGTGCGTCGGTTGACCTTTGATGGGGACTATAATGCTGCGCCAGCCTGGTCTCCTCGAGGAAATTGGATTGCGTATGTGTGCAGGACTCTTAAGAAAGAATACAAGCTCTGTTTGATCACGCCCGATGGACAGAAGCGCATGCAGTTGACGACAGGGCACGGAGTGGACGATTCTCCATCATGGTCGCCGGACGGACGCCATCTCGTCTTTAGCTCGACGGCGGATGGCAAGAGCCAGATCTACATGATTAATGCAGACGGCAAAGATCTCGAGCGCATTACATTCACAGGGACCCACAACAGCGCACCGACATGGTCTCCCGCGTCGTGATTTTTTGGAAGGCATTGACGGCAATCATCCTCCGCTGTATGTAAGAGGGGATATCCTACAGGAGGGAATCAATCCCATGAAAAAGTTACCAGCCAGTTACCTACCACTACTTCTTGGTATTTTCGTTGTGGTGACCCCTGCCTGTTCGAAGAAGGCGGTTCAATCGGGTGGGGATGCCCAAGCCTTTCAACAAGAGATGGCCAAGAGTGGGACGACGAGAGAAGGAGCCAGAAGAGGAGGGGTCAGCCCGAACTTTCCAGACACCGCATTCTCTGGTCGAAACGATTCGAGTAGTTTGCGAGGATTAGATCGTGATCCTTCTGAAGAACGGCTCAGTAGCGAGGCAGGTAGTAACGGCGGTTTCGGCGGCAACGGTGGTTCCGGGGGTAACGGGAATAGGTTGATGGCTAAATCCGATCCGAGTGCCGCCGCTCGTCAGTTGGCTGAAATACGGGCCGAGCAGATCGCATCGGCAGCGGCAGAACTGCGGGATGTCTTTTTCGCATATGATAGTTTTTCGATCACGGACGAGGGACGTCACGCGCTTTCCACCAATGCGGAATGGATCAAGTCCAACCCAGACGTACAGCTGAAAATCGAAGGACATTGTGACGAACGGGGCACGGCAGCCTACAATTTGGTGTTGGGCGAAAAGCGCGCGAAAGCCGTGCGGAACTATCTCGTTGAGCTAGGGGTGGCGCCTGAGCATCTGTCGGTCGTCTCGTATGGTAAGGAACGGCCGTTCTGCACAGAACATGTAGAATCGTGTTACTCCCAAAATCGTCGGGGGCACCTCGTTGTCCGAACTGGGAATTGACGCCCTCGTGGTCATGATTCGTCGGAAGGTTCTCACATTGCTGATGGCTGTGTAGAGGTCAAGATATGCCGCCTCAACGATCAGTGATTCATAGTCTCCTGCCGGGTGTCGTGATGATAGGTCTGATACTGCCCGGCTGTGTCGCACAGCAGTCTGACCTCAAACGAACGGAAAAGGATTTTAAGAATCAGCTGTCTCAGACAAGCGCAAAGCAGAGTCATGAACTTTCGACGTTACGAGAACAGGAATTGCCGCAGCTACGAGGAGAACTGGAAAAGGCGCTGCATTTGGCAAAGGACCTTCAGGCGAGGCAAGATGACTTCAAACATCGTTCGGCGCAGTTGGAGCAACAGACAAAAAAGCTGGAGCAGCTTGCGACAAAACTGGAAACCGATAGTAGTACCCGTTACCTGTGGGTGCAGAAGAGTTTTGAGACTCAGGATGCGAAAGTTTCAGCCAGGCTCGATGAAATATCCAAAGCTATGGAAGCGCTCAGAAAGGACGTCATTGAGGTTGTTCAGCGTACGAACGAAAGCCTCACGAAACGAGTGGACGCGAAGCTTGATGAACAACGACGGGAGTCAGCGGAAACCCGTAGTAGGATCGAACAGGTTTCTCAAAAATTCGCTCAATTCAATCAGGCGTTGACCGGATTTCGGGAAGCGTTGTCTGGTCTCAATGATCGGGTGGGTGCAGGTGAGCAGACCGCCAAAAGCCTCACCACAAAGATCGAAGCCGATTCAAAGGCCACAGCCGCGCATGCGGAGGATATCAATCGAAGCGTGGTCTCTGTGACCAAGGCGCTTGAAATCGTCGGGAAGAAAGTCACCGCTCGTCTGGACGAGCAAGATAGCCGAATCGACGCGCTGACGAAAACGGTGGAGCACGTTTCAAATAAGCCTGCGGCGCTTCAATTGGGGGCAAAATCAGCGCAGCAGTCGACCGGATCCAACGGGCCTACAGCCGACGGTGAGCAAGGTGCAACAGCTCCTGCTGAATCGGGGGCGACGATGGCTAAAACAACGATCGTTCCTCCTCAAGAGTCATTTAAGTCTGAACTTTCTCAGGGAGGTTCCGACTCCCCGGATCGGGTTCGTTACGACCGGCTCTTGTCCATGTTTCGAGACGGAGATCTCGAAGGCGCTCGGCAAGGGTTCGCCGGCTTTCTCTCTGAATATCCCAACTCGAATCTCGCGCCGAATGCACGGTTCTGGCTGGGCGAGTCATACTACGGCAAGAAGGATTTCCAGAAGGCCATCGATGCTTATGACAAGGTGGAGATCGATTATCCGAGCAGTGAGAAGGTGCCTGCCGCGCTTCTGAAGAAAGGGTATGCGTATTTAGCCATGAAGGACATGAAGCGAGCCTCGTCGGCCTTCAACCAGGTGGTCACACTGTACCCCGGGAGTGCAGAGGCAGGAAGAGCATCGGACAAGTTAACACAACTCAAGGAGGCGCGTTAACACCATGGAAGTTCGTCCAATGCTGTCGGGTCTTGTCGTATGCGGACTGTCGATATCAGTGGTGGATCTTGTCGGATGCGCACGACATGCAGACTTCATCGAAGCTCGGAATCAGCTCTCAGCGGTTGCGAGAACACAGGAGCAGGATCGTCAGCGGGTGGATGTGGTGATGCGGCGGCTGGAGGCGATCGAAAAGCTCAAGGATCCAGAGGCAACCAAGGCACGGTTTGATGACTTCTCCACCCGTTTTCAGAAAATGGAAAATCGCCTTGCCAAATTAGAGGATTTGACCAGCCGGTCATCGGCGAAAGTGGATCATCCGGTTGAGCCTCGCGCCGTCAAACCCGTTAAGACGACCCCGCCGGCCGAATCGGTGGCGATCGTCACCGGAATTACCCCAACCTCGGCGTTCAACCTGGCGTATAATGATTACCTCAATGGGAATTACGAGCTCTCGGTAGCCGGGTTTCAACGATTTGTAAAGGATTTCCCGGGTACCTCGTTGACACCGAATGCGCAGTACTGGCTGGGTGACTCGTATTACAATCTAAAAGACTACGGGCGAGCGATCCAGACATTCGATTCTCTTGTGGCGGAATACCCTGGCAACGAAAAGGTACCCGCCGCGCTCTATAAGCTTGGCTTGGCCACTGCTGAGACCGGTGATCTTGCGAAGTCGAGAAAAAATCTGAAGCGAGTGCTCGAAGAGTTCCCCTCATCGGACGAATCAAAATTGGCCAAGAATAAGCTGGCCGAAATCCGATGACCGTCGCCGTCGCGCGGCGTCCTGCCCTTCCAACCATCACATCATTCACGAGGAGCGTGTTGTCGTGCTGACAACTGACGGCCATGGCAAGATCTGTATCCTGCCAGAAGAGGTCATTGGCCGTATCGCCGCAGGAGAAGTTGTCGAACGCCCGGCAGCGGTCGTAAAAGAGCTTCTTGAAAACAGTATCGATGCAGGGAGCCGCGTCATTACGATTGACGTGAAGGACGGTGGTCTCTCTCTGATCCGGGTGACTGATGACGGAGAGGGGATGAGCCGGGAGGACGCACCCCGTGCGTTTTATCGCCACGCGACCAGCAAGCTTCAGTCGGATGTAGATCTCTGGTCTATCCGAACGATGGGCTTCAGAGGGGAAGCTCTGCCGAGTATTGCCGCGGTGGCGCAGGTCTGCCTACGTACGGCTACTCGTTCGGCCGATGTTGGAACAGCGTTAGAGGTCGTGGGTGGGTTGGTCGGGAAAATAACCGACGCGCCTCCCGTGACCGGGACTCGAATCGAAGTGGCGGAGTTGTTCGATAACCAGCCGGCTCGTAAAAAATTCTTGAAATCGATCGCGACGGAATATTCGCACATCACTCGGGTGGTGCAACAGGCGGCGCTGGCTTGGCCGTCCATTCAATTCCGTTTGACGCACAACGCCCAGGAGATGATGAACTATCCGGCGGTGCTCTCAGCAATGGACCGGATCGCCCAGGTGTATCGGCCTGGGTTTCTCGATCAATGCGTGCCGCTCCAGGCCGCGCTTCCTGGTGTCGCCATCAAAGGATATATTGTCGATGCGATCTATGCGAAGTCGTCTCGCACCCCCCAAGAGGTGTTTGTGAATCGTCGCCCGATTCGGAGCCTGGCGGTGTCTCACGCCGTAGGAGAAGGCTACGGATCTTTCGTCGCCAAGTGGTGTCATCCACGATTTGTGCTGTTCTTGGAGGTCGATCCGGATCGTGTCGATGTCAATGTCCATCCTTCCAAGCGGGAGGTGCGATTCTCCGACAATGAAACCGTGCATGAGCTCGTCCGACGGGCCGTTCGCCAGGCATTGAGCAGGGGGGAATCCACAGATAATTCGAGCGAGGGCGCCCGATTTCCCGGTACCAACCCTCACAGCTCTCGTTCGGTCGCTGGGTCTTCACCCGTGCCCGAGTCTCCTCCGACGAATTCGACGTTCTCCGCATGGCCAGGTTCTGACACTCAGTTGGCGTTCGTAAGCGAAGCGGCAGAACCCTATGCTCGCGTCCCATCAACCGAGGTGATCCCGCTGGGACAGATCAACCGAACATTCCTTGTGGTGCAAGTCGGCGGCGACTTGACTGTGATCGACCAGCATACTGCCCATGAGCGTGTCTTGTTTGAACGACTGTTCCGAAGCTGGACGACCCATAAAATAGAAGCCCAGGCATTGCTCATTCCCGATCCGGTTGAGCTGTCTCCCGCTCAGGTTGGTTTACTCAAGCGGTACCAGAGTGATCTTGAGATGTTGGGGTTGGAGATTGAGCCGTTCGGTGCATCAACGGTTCTGATCAGGTCGACGCCGGTTGGTCTTGGTCGAATCGATGCGGGCATGTTTCTCCAGGACCTTTTCGAGGATCTCACTCAATGGGACAGCCTCGCGAGTCTGGAGACAAGGGTTCGCTCAGTGTTGGCTTCGATGGCATGCCATGGCGCCGTGCGCGCTGGGCGTCCCATGAGACTGGAAGAGATCAAAGTGCTGGTCGAGGAATGGCAGAGTGAAGGAGAGATTACGACGTGCCCTCACGGGCGAAGAACATCGTTCCGTCTCACGACGGATGAGCTGGAGAAAATGTTTGGACGAGTCGGCTGGTAGACGATCATGGATCAGGAATGCGAATGAGGTGAGTGAAGAGAATCAAGATTCCCGGATACGACGACCAGTTCCTCTCGCGTGAATGTATGCTTCCAGACCATCTACGCCGCTACCATCCCTTAGTCGTGCTTCTGGGGCCGACTGCCGTTGGAAAAAGTCGAGTTGCGACGCAGGTGGCCAAACATTTCGATACCGAGGTTCTGACGGCCGATTCTCGTCAGGTCTACCGTGGGATGGATATCGGGACGGATAAGCCCACGGCTGCAGAGCGACAGGGTGTGCCGCATCGGCTTCTCGATATGGTCGATCCCCATGAGGTGTTCAATGCCGGGTGGTATCGCCGCGTCGCATTGGACGAAATCGATCGGCTGTATGCGGCCAACCGGCTGCCCTTCGTGGTCGGTGGTACAGGGTTGTATATCAGAACGTTGGTGCGAGGCCTCTGCCAGGCACCTCAGGCCGATCCCCTTGTGCGGGCAGACCTGAAGAAGTTGCGAGAAGCGAGCGGCAGAGTCGGCCTCTATGCCGAATTGATGCGCGTCGATCCTGAAACAGCAGCCAGGCTGCATCCGAATGATGAGTCGAAAGTGATGCGGGCGCTTGAGGTCTACCGATTGTCAGGCCGTCCGATATCTAGAATTCACGATGAACATCGGTTTCAAGAGAACCTGTTTTCGGCGCTTCTGATCGGACTCCAGCGAAATAAGGAAGCGCTCTATCGAAGGATTGAAGAACGAATCGATTGGCAGCTGACTCACGGAATGGTAGAAGAGACGCGCGCACTGCTGGACCAAGGATATGGACGCGAACTCGCTTCGATGAAAGGGCTCGGCTATCGCCAGGTCGGAGCTTTTCTGGCGCATGAATATGACTATAAAGAGATGGTGCGTCGGTTCAAGCGCGATACGAGACATTTTGCCAAACGGCAGATGACCTGGTTTCGAAAAGAATCGGGAGTCGCATGGCTGTCGATCGAAGAGAATGAGCCCTGTGAGCGGACAGCAGAACGAGTGATCGCACTCATAGAGCAGTTTGTGAGGACCCTAGAAGAACCAGCACAATCCGCTGCATTGCAGCAGACGATGTTGGGAAAAGGATGTGTATGAGGATGAGGAAAAGCAATAGGCAAGCGACGGTCGGTGTGATCGGGGGAAGCGGGCTCTACGATATTGAAGGGCTCACAGCAACTCGATCAATTCGGGTGCGAACGCCCTTCGGCGCTCCGTCCGATGCGATTACGGTCGGCATGCTCAAGGGTATTCGAGTGGCCTTCCTCTCTAGACATGGACGAGGGCATCTGTTGAATCCGAGTGTGATCAACTATCGTGCGAACATCTTCGCGCTCAAGTCTCTAGGTGTCTCGCACGTCATCTCAATCAGTGCCGTCGGCAGCATGAAGGAATCGATTCAACCAGGCGATGTTGTGGTGCCCGACCAGTTCATCGATCTCACGAAGCGCCGCGCGTCGACATTTTTTGAGGACGGGATCGTGGCGCACGTTGCCTTTGGTGAGCCGGTGTGCGCCGAGCTGGGAGAGGCGCTGTTTGTGTCCGCGGAGCGAGCGGGGGCCAAGGTGCATCGTAACGGCACCTATCTCTGCATGGAGGGCCCGCAGTTTTCGACTAAAGCGGAATCACGGCTCTATCGGCAATGGGGTGTCGATGTGATCGGGATGACCAATATGCCCGAGGCCAAGCTGGCTCGAGAAGCGGAGCTGTGTTACGCGACCGTCGCGCTGGTCACCGACTATGACTGTTGGCACGAAACGGAAGAGGCTGTGACGGTCGAAGCGGTATTGTCCACGCTCCATCGGAATGTTGCATTAGCGAAACAGATACTTGGTGCGGTGATGCCGTCTTTTGCCCATCCGATAGAGTGCGTGTGTCATCGAGCGTTGGATGATGCTATCCTCACGGCACCAAAACGAATCCCCGCAGCGGCTCGGAAGAAGCTTGCCGTGCTCATTGACCGTGCGCTGAGCCCACAGAAAGGAGTCCGGTAGTCATGGGGAAATTGCTCGTTGTCGGATCGGTTGCGCTTGATACAGTCAAGACTCCCTTCGGCGAAGGGACCGAAATTCTCGGAGGGTCGGCTACTTATTTCTCAACAGCTGCCAGTTTTTTTACGTCGGTGGCTCTCATCGCAGTGGTGGGAGAAGACTTTCCTCAACAGCATGTCGCATTTCTCAAGAGTCGGGGGATCGATCTCACGGGTTTGGAGCGGCGCTCCGGCGCAACCTTTCGATGGAAAGGAGAATACACGCACCAGCTGAACGAGGCACATACCCTGGATACCCAGCTCAATGTGTTCGAGACGTTTCGCCCTCAGATCCCCGAAGCTTATCGGGAGCCGGATGTGTTGTTCCTAGGGAACATCCATCCGGAGTTGCAACTCGATGTGCTGCAGAAAGTTCAACGCCCGGCCCTTGTGGCTTGCGACACGATGAATTTCTGGATCAATGGTCAACGAGAAGCGCTGTGGAAGGTGTTGGAGAAAGTCGATGTCCTCATCATCAATGACGGCGAAGCTCGAGCCCTGGGCCAAGATTCGAACTTGGTGAAAGTGGCGAGGCTTGTGCTCTCACATGGCCCCAAACATCTGATCGTGAAGCGCGGAGAGTACGGTGTCCTCATGTTTAATGACAATCAGGTGTTTGGGGCTCCGGCCTTTCCGCTCGAAGACGTACGGGATCCGACCGGAGCGGGCGATACCTTCGCGGGAGGATTCTTGGGATACTTGGCGGCGACCGGGAATCGCTCGCCTGAGGCGATGAAGCAGGCGATCATCTTTGGAAGCGTTATGGCGTCGTTTACAGTAGAAGCCTTTAGTCTTGACCGATTGCGAATCCTGGATTACAAAGAGATTCAGGCTCGGTTCTCAGAATTCAAGAGGTTGACGCATTTCGAGGATATTCGATGACCAGGACAAACCGATGGTGTGATAGGGCGCATCAGTCTTTTTTGCCGGTATGTTTAGGACTCATAACTATTCTGGTAGGATGTGCAAGCGACAAAGAGGCTTTGCGGAAGTCACAGGGGTTTTATCAAGAAGGCGTGGCCAGTCTACCGGGAGATCGTCAGAAAGCTTTCGTATCGTTCCAGAAGTCCGTCCAGTTGAATCCGGAGAACAAAGAGGCACGGTACGCATTGGGGCATGTGTATGCACTCCAAAACAAGCTGCCGCTTGCCGAAGAGCAATTTCGCGCGGCGATCAAAATTGATGAGTCCTATTCCGAAGCACATACCTATCTCGGGCAAGTCCTTGCGAATCAGGATCGGTGGGAGGAAGCGATTGCGTCCTATAAGTTGGCACTTGTGAATCCGCTGTATCCAACGCCCGACTTGGCTCGGTTCCATCTCGGTCGCGCGCTTGCGCATCAGGGCGACCTTCAGGGGTCAATGGAGGCCTTTGAGGATGCGGTCTCGGCCAGCCCTCCGAGCGTCCCGCCAGCTATGACTCATCTTGAGCTCGGACGGGTGTATTATAAGTTGGGCTACGCAACTCAAGCCCGTGAAGTCCTGAAGAAAGTCACGACGATGGACAAAGGCGGAGAGCTCGCGGCGGCAGCAGCGGAACTCTTGAGTCGATTGAAGTAGGAGACCTATGGAGTCGGTTGGCGAATTCTTCAGGCAAGTTCGAGAGACCAAGGGGTTGACCATTGATGAGGTGGCGTCCAAAACCCGCATTCGTACGGATTTCGTCAAGGCGCTGGAGGATGGGAATTTTGCCAAGTTACCCGACCAGGTATTCGCTCGCGGGTTTGTGCGTTCCTATGCTCGATCGCTAGGGCTGGATGAAGAGGATGCGATTCACCGGTTTATCCAATCCGCTGGATCTTTCTATGAGAAGCAGGACGAACGAGAACGGCTGAAGATTCGGCAGGTCGAAGAAGATCGCAAGCGCCAGGCTAATCGGAAGGCGGTGGCCATTGCGATCGGTATCGCTGTCCTGACGTTGATCTTTCTCTTAAGCCGAGAGCAATCGGCTGTCTTTCGAAATGGGCCACCCGAACAAGCTTCGGCAACGAAACGGACGGCTCAAGCAGGCAAAGATCTTCTGGAATCGAGTGCCCGCGAACCGGAACATTCAGCGGAGGTTCCCAAGCCAAACGAGCCGTCTATTGGCGTGCCGAAACCGACGACTGAAGCACTGACAAAGCACGAACCAACCCTCTCTACTGCGCCGGTTTCTAAACTTGAGCCACACGCTGTATCCACGATATCGACAGGGTCTCCTGGCAGTGATGGCCCATTGGCGGGACTATCATTGAATACTGTAGGGGATCAAGGTGATGGACAGCTTGTGCTGGATCTCGAAGCCACGGAGTTAAGTTGGGTCGTCGTACAGATCGATAATGGAAGCCCTCAGGAGTCATTGCTCCGACCTGGCGAAAAGTCCCATTGGACGGGGCAGGATCAGTTCATCTTAACCCTCGGGAACGCCGGAGGGGTCAGAGCTGAATTGAACGGTAAGCCGCAAAAACCGTTTGGACCGAGTGGGAAAGTGGCCCGCGACATTGTGTTAAAACGATAGCACCTACCGCAAGTTCCCCTTCTTCGAGAGTAGGCATAGTTTCTCGCAACCCCGGATGAGGCAGAGATGGTCTCTGTGGGGCGCAAAGGTGTCACGAAATTGTTTAAGACATGGAACGAGGTGATGGTTAATCACATAGGTGCCGAGATTTTTTCATACTCTTCTCGGTTGCCATTGGCATACGATTTGATCTTCCTGAGTGAAGAGAAAGGCGGTCGAGTGTATCAGAGGGGTGGTTTCCTTGACAGAAATTCAGAAGCGTTGATATAGTCGAACGGTTTTACCTGACTATAGAGAACGAAGGATACGAGTCGGCGGTCTGGAGCTGAATTCAGGCCGGTGGGTTTAACACAAAGGAGGACGTGTAATGGGGTATCTGTCCAAGTTTATGAGTATCAGCGCAGCGCTTATGCTTCTCTCGGTCTCAGTGGTGGGAGCTGAAGAAAAAGATCCATTGAAGCCGCGAGTTCCGGCTGATCAAATGGCCGATGCAAAAGGTCTGAAGAACAAGTTCGAGGGCGATGCGGACAGCATCGCCAAAGGTAAGGCGCTGTATGAGGGCAAGGGCACCTGCTTCAATTGTCATGGTAAAGCTGGTGATGGGCAGGGGGAAGCCGGCAAGATTCTCAACCCCAGCCCACGAGATTTCACGAACTGCAAGTTCCACAAGAAGCGGAAAGACGGGGAGCTTTTCTGGGTCATCAAGAACGGCAGCCCTGGTACGGGCATGGTGTCCTTGATTCCTGCTGCGATCACAGAGGACGAAGCGTGGCATATTATCAATTACGAGCGCAGCTTCTGTAAAAAGGACTAGCTTAGTCCCTGAGTAGGTTCTTGTGAGTCGACTTGGAAGGGTGGGGAGACAACTCTCCACCCTTCCTGCTTTTAAAATCAAAGGATAAAGCCTTCCGCTCTCTGACGTTTGCTTGTTCCACCCTAGAATCCTCTTCAACGATAGTTGAAATCCGAGACCGCACGTAGTACCTGATCCCCCTCCATAAGGGGGGATGGCATGAAGAACTGTCTAAGGAGGGCCTTGGGCGCTTGCGCTGTAGATAGGAAAAAAGGTAGAGTCCGCCCGTTAGACTAAGATTGAGAGTGGAACAAAGCAAGGGGACAACCATATCGGGCCGTCTGTTTTCATAACTTGGAATAGGAGGGCGACTATGGGCAGCCTATGGCCGTGGGGGAAGTGCCGCGTAGCAGTGGTATCCGTATCGCTTGCGCTTGTATCAGCAGGAGTTGTTTTCAGTATCGAGTCCGGTACGAGTTATGCTGGAGAAAGTGTCTTGCCAGAGGGTGTCGCGGCAGGTGACATCGAATATAACGGTCGTATTGTGGTTGGAGGGGAACCTGTCACAGCCGCTATTAAGACTGCAAAGAAAAAGGGCGTCATCATTTTTGACGGCACGGCAGGCCAAAGGATCAACATAGGCTTTAGCGACGTTTCACTCACGCAGTTCAGGGTGATGGTGTATGGGCCGGATGGTGCCATGGTGCCAACTCAGGCGTCAGCAGTGAAGAACTATTATGCGACGACACACCGAGAACTTTCCTCACAGACTAAGGTCCAAACATCCACCATGGCCTATAAGTTCACGGATGATGTGACGGGGAGTCTGATCTCTTCCAGCCAGATGAACGGAGCGAGTCTGGACTTTGTCGAGTTGCCCTTGACGGGAGCTTATACGATCCTCCTTGATCCCATTAGCGAGTACACGGGGAGGGTCACCGTAGCACTTTCAAGCGAGTTAGGTGGCGAGATTGTACCCCAAGGTTCTGCGGTGGCGGTTGATATCAAACGAGTCGGGCAAAACGCTCGGTATACATTCTCGGGCGAGCGTGGTCAAACGGTGAGTGTGCGGTTAAGCGATGCGACAATTCGAAGTGGATATGTTTCAATCCTCAAACCGGATGGAATGCCGTTGGGTAAGCCGACCTCGTTCGTGTATGGAGGAGCCATGATCCCGGGGCAGGTCCTTCCGACTTCCGGGACCTATGCAATCCTGATTGATCCGGATCTAAGTTACACCGGTCATGCCAGGCTCGCCTTGTATAACGCTCCGGAACTGACCGGTACCATCATGATCGACCAAGTGACGGTAACACCAACCCTAACCGTGCCGGGCCAACGGGCGAGCTATACCTTTAACGGAACGGCGGGCCAATGGGTAAATCTCGGTCTAACCGAGGTATCAATTGCCACGAGCACCGTGTCCATACTAAAGCCGGACGGCAGTAAGTGGTCAGTAACCACCATTGGTTCGAGCGGCGGCAGTCTCGATCCTTTGACTGCTTTGCCGGAATCGGGGACGTACACCATCGTAGTGGAGCCGGTTAACAACTATACAGGCAGTATGACACTCGCCCTTTCTACTCCAGTCACAGGCACTCTGGCTCTTGATGGTCCATCAGTTCCTGTTAGTCTTGCCAAACCCGGTCAGACCGCTCGGTATACGTTCAATGGAAAGGCAGGCCAATGGGTCAGCCTTGGGCTGACCTCAGTGGACATCACTTCGAGCGCGGTTACGCTTATGACCTCGGAAGGAACCATCCTTGCCTCCACAGCTGTGGGTACAGCAGGTGGAGCTCTCGAAGATCAAAACCCCTTGCCAACTACCGGCACGTACACGATTCTTGTTGACCCGGGCAGTAACTATACCGGGAAAATGACCATGACCCTCTCAACGGAGGTAACGGATTCTCTGAAAGTTAACGCGGCTCCGAGAGCCATCATGATCAGCAGGGCAGGGCAGAATGGACGCTATACATTTACGGGTACGGCGAACGAGCAAGTGACGATCAAGGTTACTCAAAATAAGATTGGCAATGTAAACGTGAGCCTTTATTCTCCGAACGGTATCTTGCAAACCGGGGTAACGAGCTCAGCGTCGAGCTTTACACTGAAGCCCGTAACGCTGGCAACCTCGGAGACGTATACCATTACGATCAATCCGCCGATGCCTGACACCGGCAGCATTCACATGCAGGTGACCAGCCCATAGAAGCGGTGTTTCAGCCGGGTGTGGAGTAACGCTTTTGCTGAAACCGTGACAGACCACAAGCGGGTGGGGAGGTAATTCCCCACCCGCTTTTTTGTCGCGCAGCCAGCCAATCCTTGGCGCCAGCTCTCCCTCCGTGCCATGGCCCTCTCGATCTACGGCAGGGGACCAGCCACTTCACGCGCCACCAATAAGAGTGGTTCCAGATAGTCTGTTGGCGGCTTGCCCATGGGTCGTACGCTCAATGTGGCGGAGTAGCGTTCAGTGATGAGCTGAACGGCGACGGCACCAGTCTTTTCGACATTGTAGCGGGCTTTGTCCCCAATCTGGACAGGATCTGGTGCCTAAGCCCTTCGAGATTGGCTCGATCTTCGACGGGCAAATCGGCGTGAATTGCCTGGGCTAAGGCGTTTCTGATGCGGCGAGGGAGGGTAGGGTGGTGAGGACGACGTCAGTTGCTTTGTCGTCCGGTTTGAGCAGCGGAATGATCTGAGGACGTTGCACCGAGCGAAACTTCGATTTTGACGCCCAAGCGACCTTCTGGCGCACAAATCCACCGATCTCCCCGAGGGTGACCTTCCCATCATGGTTCGTGTCCGCTTCTCCTCGAAGACCTCGCAGCAGATAGTAGGTGAACAGCCCATGTCGATGTGCGTCGTCGTCGAGGCCTTTGCCGAGCCCCTCCACCGCGATCAAGCGGATTGCCTTGTCACCATGTAAATCCCACTGCGGTGTGACGGTCGTCTTGGGGCCGTCTTGTATCTGGGAGAGTTTTCCTTCGAAGACAAGGATGGCCTGTCGCGGGTTGAGTTTCGCAAAGACTGATTCGAGCGATTTCAACCGGTATAGAGTTGTCGCAGTCTTTGCTCCATCATAGGGGACCAGCATGATCTCTCCTGACGGAGAAACCATGGCGTGACCAGAAAAATAGACTATGACGATTCCATCCTTCATGGAACGAGTCGGGAGCCATTCGAGGAGCGCCTTCTCGATCTGAGAATGGGTTGCCTTGCGATCCGTCAAGACGGAAATGTTGGATGACGGAACGCCCCCGAGAGTTTGAAAATACTTGGAGACTGTTTCCGCATCGTGTGACGCATACTTTCGGGGCTGTATCTGCTGGTTGGCATAGGTACTGAGACCGATGGAAATCAAGGAAGTCTCTGGTTGTCGAGTGACTGATGCCTGTGCCGGAACTTGATCGATATCGTCATGGCTGGATCCTGTAGGGGCAATAGTAAAGGAAAGCGTTTGAGTTCGGGCCGCGGCCCCACCTCGCTCCTCCACGGCAACCAGAATTTCGGCGCGCAGTGGCTCGGCGAGCAAGGGCAAACTGGCGACAAATTCCAGAGATTTCGTTTGGCCCGGTAGCAGAGACGGGACCTTCAACTTGGTCGCGGGAAATTGATCAATTATAGCCGAAGTTCCACTCAGCGAGGCCCATGCGTTCTCGATCGGGCTCGTTCCCGTATGAACAATGTCCACTCGGACGCGGGCATGTTCGCCTCCCTCGAATATCAAATCACTGTTTTCATCGAGTAACATGGCCTTAAATCGTAGCGCAGACGAAATTAAGGCTGGACGAGGCTGGCTTTCTGCTGTCACTGAAGCCAAAGGCACAGGTAGGGTATCAGAGGCTGCGGAATTTGGCTCAGATGAACCGAGCAGGCCTTGGCCTCCTGCTGCCACTCGGGCAATTAAGGCGACACGTGTCGCAACATCGATGGCGACGTCCTGAATGAACGGGTCGATATGATAATTACAATTCTTTCCGAGCTGCTCCAGCCGTAGGCGTTCCCGTCGTGCGACTTTGATGTCCGATTGTCGGAGTAACGTTCCCGTTCGATCGTAGACGCGAGCAACCGTGGTGAGCTGTAAGCTGGCAGGAGGTCGGTCGTACAATGCTTCCTTATTCAGATCGAATGCTGAATCGACAAGATCAACCTGAATGAGATGATCGGGAGGGGTCGTGCCGACATTGCTTTCAGATAGCACTGTTTTGTACGTTCGCAGAACGCCTGCCCGCAATGCTTCGTGGAGGCGATCTCCCAAGGGAACTTCCTGAATCTGTCCACAGGAGTCGTTGTAGCGAATCGTTAAGTTTTTCAATGATGGGGATACTTCCAGCTTGGCGCTGGAAGAAAGAGGCTCTCCCAGTGGAGGAAACTCCAAGTGTTTGGCGCAAGCGGAAAGGAAAAGCAGGGCGCCTCCCAATCCTGCGCCTGCAACAAAGGCCGTCCGGTTGAATGGTTTTTGTGAGATCACTGGCTCGCCTAGTTTTCGCGGCCGTAACCGTACTGGAAATGATACTTGAAAGCAACACGATCATCAGGGAGATCTCAAGAATAGAAGCACGCGCAGTATGGTCGGAAGTGGCTCGATAGATCCATGCAATGAGTCCCCGCCTGTATTGGCGGGAAGTTTTCCTCTTTGAAGCCTATTGAAAGAGTGGTGTAAGATGTATCGTTCGGGGCAGTATAGGTAGAGAGCCCCATTTCCAATTCGGACTCTCTTGTAGAGAGCCATACCCTAGAGGAGTGCAGATATGCTCAATTGGAGTCAGCAGGCGACGAGAGTGCTTGTCGGTTGTGGATTGGTCGGATGTGCTCTTATTGGAAGTGGATGCGTGTCATCCGTCTCGGCAGCAGGTGTTCCTCCAGTCTGGGCTCAAGGCTTTGCAGAAATCGTGAAAAAGACGACCCCGGCTGTCGTCAATATCGCTGTGACTGGCGGAAAGGAAGGGAGTCGGCGCCGTGGGGGAATTCCTCAAGTGCCTCCTTTTGGGACGCCTCCTCCCGGTGATGAGCCGGGCGGCGGAGAGTCTCCGACACCACCAAGCCCTCATGGCCCACCCGTCCCACATGGTCGTCCGGATCAGAGTGCAGGCTCCGGGGTGATTTTGGATGCCAACGGCTATATCGTCACCAATAATCACGTGGTCGAGGGAGCGACGCAGATTACCGTGACACTGGGCGATCGGCGCGAGTTTACCGCGAAGGTGGTCGGCACCGATCCGAAAACTGACTTGGCGGTCATCAAGATTGAGGCAAAAGATTTGCCCTCGCTCAAGTGGGCTGAGTACGAAAACTTACAAGTTGGTGATCTTGTGCTGGCTGTTGGGAGTCCGTTCGGCCTGAGTTCGACCGTCACGCTCGGTATCATCAGCGCCCTAGGGCGGGGCAATGTGGGAATCGCCGACTATGAAGACTTTATCCAGACCGACGCGGCGATTAACCCTGGGAATTCAGGAGGCGCACTCGTCAATATGAACGGCGAGCTGATCGGGATCAATACGGCGATTTTTTCCCGAACCGGTGGCTCGGAAGGAATTGGGTTTGCAATTCCGAGCAGCATCGCACTCGATATCGTGGACAGCCTGCAGAAAACAGGAAAGGTCGTTCGTGGATGGATGGGGGTCGCGATCCAAGAGATTACCCCAGCATTGGCGAAGTCCTTCAAACTTCCAGAGCAACGGAAGGGTGTCTTGATCAGCGACGTCAATGAAAATGGTCCATCTCACGCGGCAGGAATTAAACGGGGCGATGTGGTGGTCGCATTCAATGGCAAGGAGGTGCAGAGCGTCAGTCAGCTGCGGAATATGGTGGCGAGAACCGTGGTGGGTAAGGATGCACAGGTCAAGGTGGTGCGCGAAGGCAAGGAACAGCTTATCGCGGTGAAGGTTGAGGAACGTCCGTCAGACGAAATGCTGGCGAAGAGAGAACCTGGTCCACCCAAGGAGAAGGAGTCCGGCGAAATGATCAAGCCGCCGGACAATGTGTTGGCGTCGCTGCGTGTCCAAGCCTTGGACAATGCGCTGATGAGCCAACTCAATATTTCTGCGAAGACAACCGGGGTTGTCATCACATCCGTGGAACCCGGAGGAGAGGCGGAGGCGGCCGGGCTTCAGCGCGGTGATGTCCTTCAGGAAGTCAATCACGAGCCCGTCAAGTCGCTCGCTGATTATCAAAAGGCTGCGGAAAAGATCAAGAAGGATGAACCAGCGGTGGTATTCGTTAATCGCCAAGGGAACAGCTTGTACGTGGCCATCAATCCGAAGTAGGAAGCACAGGGGCATCGGTTGAGCTGTCAATCTGTGGCTTGCCGGAGGCCTGATCATCAGATCATGGGATCGACAGATTCTGAAACTTACGAGGCTGTGTGCTGAACAAGGTGAACCGGTGGCTGCAAGATTCGATCTTCAAGCCCCTGGAAGATAAAAAGATGCCGGTCATGGAGCACCTGGTGGAGTTCCAGGTGCGGCTCACCCGTGCGGTGATCGTGTTGACGGTCATTTTCATGGGGACATTTTTTTATGCGGATACGTTGGTGAAATGGCTCCGTGTTCCGCTGCAGAACATGTTTGTGCCTCGCGATCTCTCATGGGAACCCACCGATCTGCCGACGGTGCCGTTTGTCTTTCTCGCCCCGGCGGAGGCGCTTTGGCAGAACGTGAAGGTGGCAGGGCTCTGTGCTATCGTGGTAGCTATGCCGTATCTACTGTATGAAATTTGGAGATTCGTCGTACCTGGACTGCATGTCCAAGAGCGACGGTTTGTCGGGCCCTTCGTGTGTGTCAGCGCGGTAGCCTTCTATGCCGGGGTAGGGTTTTCATTTTTTTTCGTCTTGCCGTTCGCTTTAAATTTTTTGATTGCGTATGGCGTGAACGCCGGGTTTGTGCCTCAAATTTCGATTGCACAGTATGTCGGATTCGCCCTTTGGTTTCTGATGGTCTTTGGGCTGACCTTTGAGGTGCCGTTGGCGCTCACGCTTATGGCCAAGCTTGGATGGGTCGATGCGCCGTTCTTGATTCAGTACTGGAAGTGGGCGTTGTTGGGATCATTTGTGATTGCCGCAATTCTGACTCCGACACCTGATCCATTCAATCAAACGCTCATGGCCGGTCCCATGTTCCTCTTATATTGGGTCGGCATCTTTGGTGCGAAACTGTTTGGTAAGAAGACAGCGTCGGACACAAGCCAATCTAGTGTTCCGACTGTGGCGATGGCGGGAGCAGGGGGGAGTGCTTCGGGAGTGTCGATGGGGAAATCCTCGGATGATGAGTATGTAGGCGTTCCTGGAGGACGACGGCACTAAACGACACTAATTCTGATTCTGGCGTCGGACAGCCAGGTGGACGAAAAGGGGACCCATGGGACGTGAGCTTAATATCATCAGCGATGGCAGTGAAGATGCCTGCACTTACATGTGGGCCTGTGCCATATGCGATGAGAATGAACGGTGCCAAAAGGACAAGGAAGGACATAGCCGTTGGTTGGTCGCGAAGCGGATGGAACGGATCGAATACAAAGTGCTTATCATGAGCAATAAGGGCGGCGTGGGAAAAAGTACCTGTACGACGAACATTGCCGTCAGTCTTGCGCTTAAGGGGTGGCACGTGGGCATCTGTGACATGGATATCCATGGTCCCAACATTCCGAAAATGGTTGGCGCTGAAGGGCAGAAGCTCAAGATCAGCACGTCTGGCGGGATCATTCCATTCCAAGCCTATAATTTAAAGATCGCCTCGATGTCGTTTCTTTTGCAGAACTCCGATGATCCCATCATCTGGCGGGATGCCTACAAGTATGAATTCATCAACCAATTGCTGGGCGGAGTCGATTGGCAGGATCTGAATTTTCTCCTCATCGATCTTCCGCCGGGGACCGGCAACGAATCAGTCACGACCATCGACTTGCTCGGCAATGTCAGCGGTGCGGTCATCGTCACAACCCCCCAAGAGGTGGCTCTTCTTGATTCGCGGAAGTCAGTCACCTTTTGCAAAGACAGCGAAGTGCCGATCATCGGCATTGTCGAGAACATGAGCGGATTGGACTGCCCCCACTGCCACCGCGAGATTGAGGTGTTTCGGAAAGGTGGAGGGGAGGCCTCCGCACTTGATATGGGAGTCCCGTTTTTGGGACGAATCCCCCTTGACCCTGATGTCGTTACACAATCCGACGCTGGTGAACCGTTTGCCATGTTCAACTCGGATACGGCGACGGCGGAAGCGTACCACCGGATCGCGAATCAAGTTGAATCATTCTGCAAGAAGAGTGGATCATTGCTGAAAGTTGGGCGACCCACAGCCGGGCCGGTTAAGGGAGTGAGTTTGTGAAAGCCGCCGATGCTATGACTGGATTGACCCAACTCCACGAGGCGCAGCATGTGGTGCTCGATGCCGCGATGGTATTGGGAGAGGAGAAGGTCTCGATCCTTGAGGTCCTGGGGCGCGTGTTGGCTGAGGATATCGTCGCGGGGCGGGACAATCCTCCGTGGGACAATTCGGCAATGGATGGGTTTGCCGTCAGGTGGGAAGATATTAAACAGGAGCACTCGATCCAAAAACCGGTGTCCCTTGCGGTGATCGAGGATGTTCCAGCCGGGACGATGCCGTCGAAGGAGGTGGGCTCTGGTCAAGCGATCCGTATCATGACCGGTGCGCCGATTCCTCGAGGGGCTGATACCGTGCTGAAGGTCGAAGACACCGAAGCGACACCTGAGTCGGTGCGGGTCTTTAAGGTGGAACCAAAGGGAGCGAATATCAGGCCGCAGGGCGAGGACGTCAAGAAAGGGGATTGCATAATCTCCAGAGGGACTAGACTGCGTCCTAGTGAGGCTGGGATGTTGGCGATTTTGGCGAAGCCATTTGTGTTCGTGTACCAGCGGCCGCGCGTGGCGATCCTTTCGACGGGGGATGAGTTGGCGGACCTGGATGAACGGTATAGTGAGGAGAAGATCATTAATTCGAACAGCTACGGGATCGCTGCGGCAGTTCAAGAAGCCGGGGGCATTCCGTTGTTGCTCGGCATCGCTCGTGACACTCCCGCAGCGCTCAAGGAAAAGATCTCACATGGATTGAATGCGGACATTCTCGTCTTGTCTGGCGGCGTCTCGATGGGTGATTACGACTTCACGAAGGCTGTCTTTCGTGAACTTGGCGCCGAGATGAATTTTTGGAAACTTGCCATCCGGCCCGGTCAGCCATTGGCCTTCGGAAAAATTCAGAACACACTCGCGTTTGGTCTTCCGGGCAATCCGGTTTCGTCGATGGTGACCTTCGAGCAGTTGGTGCGGCCGGCATTGTTGAAAATGAGCGGCTGTCGAAGCTATGGACGCCCGGTTGTGCAGGCCGTTTTTCAGGAAACGTTTTCCAAACGTGGTGATCGACGGCATTTTTTGCGTGGTATCCTCACTCGAGAAGAAGGGGGCTTCACGGTCCGCACGACTGGGGACCAGGGATCAGGCATTCTCACATCGATGGTGAAAGCCAACTGTCTCATCGATGTGCCTGTCACAGTCGAGCGCCTGAAGCCCGGTGATGAAGTTACGGTTCAACTGTTGACCGGCGAGGCATGGCCTACCATGACCGAGCCACCGGAGGCCGGTCCGCACCGCCTCTCGTGTTGTTAGAAAGGACGATCACTAGTCGTTGTTGGTGATGTCGACGAGGCCAAGAATCTATCCCGGCTCCGCGATGACTAGGTTGATCGATGGTAATATACTCCCATGGTAGTCCCTATTGTTTCCTTTATTGGTCGTTCAAATAGTGGTAAGACGACCTTGATCGAACGTGTGATTCCTGAACTGGTCAAAGCGGGATACCGTGTTGCGACCGTCAAGCATGCAGGGCATGGCTTCGATCTTGATACGGAAGGAAAGGATAGTTGGCGTCATAAGCGCGCCGGCGCCAGCAGTGTCGTGATCGTCTCGAAAGGGAGTCTCGCCTTGTTTGCCGATGTTTCGGAACAGCTCAAGGTAGAAGAGGTTCGCGATCGTTTCTTGGATAGCTCCTACGACCTCATCATTGCCGAAGGATGGAAGAGCGAGGGGTATCCAAAAATCATCATTGTCCGTGATCAATTGGGTGAAATCTCTTACTCCTCCGATGGTCTTCTGGCGGTCGTCTCCGATACGCCAGTCGATCTCCCGGTGCCTGTGCTCCATATGAATGATGTGGGCGGTGTTGCTGCTCTTTTGATGAAGCAGTTCCCTCTCAGACGCCGGGAGCATGAGCTGGACGTCTAAGGCCACTTTTGCGTTGAGCCTCGTTGTAGGAGGTCTGGCCCTCGTTGGGGTCGCAACTCCATTCACCGATCAGCCGAAATTCTGCGCCGGATGCCACACCATCGCGCCTTCCTATGAGAGCTGGGCCAAGTCCTCCCATAAAGAGGTGAGTTGTGTTGCCTGTCATGTACGGCCTGGCGTCGAAGGATGGTTACACGACAAGGTCTTGGCGGGAGCCAAAGACACGGCCATCTATCTATTGGGCACCCCGACGGATCCGCACAATCTCAAGGCGAGCGTGAGCTCAGAGGTCTGTCTCAGTTGCCATCGTCATATCCTCCGTGTTTCCGAAATCGCCTCGCGCGACCTTCCATCGCCGGTTAAAGATGTGGGACTGATCATGAACCATCGCCGACACATGCAGGCCTTCAAGGCTCGCGGACAAGGCGAAGGGTGTACAACCTGTCATTCTGGCGTGGTGCATGATGCACCCATCAAGGGCTATTCTGTCGTCATTCCGCGTGGCCATCTGTCTGCTGACAGTAAACCATGGTATCCGATCTATCCCGAGGGATCGTATCTTCGTGAGCGAGCTCTCCGTGACTGTTTCAGCTGTCACGATGGAAAGAGCCAGCATGACGGTCACATACTGGATCAGAAATGTGAGACCTGCCACCTCCCTGATAAGATCAGCGGCGCCTTACTATTTAACTAGTTGATCGGAGTGATGGATCGGATGACAAGTCCCGTTCTGAAAGTGTCGCGGCTGACGAAGCGGTTCGGAAATTTCACTGCGGTGGATGAGGTCTCTTTCGAGATTCGACCTGGTGAGATCTTGGGGTTATTGGGACCAAACGGTGCAGGAAAAACCACAACAATCCAGATGCTACTCGGGGTGGTGACGCCTACCTCCGGCTCGATCGAAGCCTTTGGCTTGGACCTGTCCACCCACCGTGAAGCGGTACTGCAACAGGTCAATTTTTCATCGACCTATATCGCCATGCCGCAATCTCTCACCGTCGAGGAGAATCTATGGGTTGTGGCCAGGCTCTATGGTCTGAGCGATATCGCGCGACGGGTCGATGATATCGTCAAGAAGCTCGAGATGGATGAATTCCGACAGAAGGTCACCCGCAAATTATCATCAGGGCAGATGACAAGGTTAACATTGGCAAAGGCCTTTCTCACGGAGCCTCGTCTTCTCTTTCTCGATGAGCCGACGGCCAGTTTGGATCCCGACATCGCCTACAAGATACGGTCTTTGCTGAAAGAAGAGCGACGATCATCGAGGTTGAGTATCTTGTACACTTCGCACAACATGCGGGAGATGGAAGAAATGTCGGATCGGATTATTTTTCTTCAACGTGGACGTCTTGTAGCCGAAGGGACGGCGCAGGCCATCGTGGCACGATTCGGCAAAGCGGACTTGGAAGAAGTGTTCTTGAATCTCGCGCGGGAATCGAGCGCTCCGTTGCCATCATGACGGAGGCTCTTGTGGACTTCGGTGCGGGATTCCTTGCCGGAGGGCTTGCCGTCAGTACGGCCTGGGGACTCTTCTGGCTTGCGATCGGGTTGATCGGCTGGAACCGTCGTACCTGTGGGGGGGGGATAGTGATGAAAGGAATTGCAGGCGGGTTTGTGCCGTTATCTCTGTTACTAGGCCTCTTGTGGTGGCGCGGTGGAAGCGGGTATGACGGGGTATGGTTTGCGAGTGGATTGGTAGGAATGCCTGCTCTTCTGTCGATCCTCTCATTGCGACCCATGCCAGATGGAAAAACAGCGGGTACACATTTTCTTGAAGGGGTCCGATTTCTCAGGTCGGATCTCCTGGGAGCTCACCGAGGCTGTGGTGGCTGTGACCATGCGCAGGACCATAAGACCTGTCAATGAAACTGCATCGTATTACAGCGCTCATCCTCAGACATCTCTATCTGTACCGAAGAAGCTTGCCGCGGATCATGGAAATTTTTTACTGGCCATTCTTGGATCTCGTGATCTGGGGATTTATCACTCTCTATCTTGCCCGATACCAGAGCGAGGTCCCCGGGTTCGTCACCTTTTTCCTCGGAGCGCTGATTCTCTGGGATGTCTTGTTCCGATCTCAGCAAGGCATCACCATTACCTTTCTCGAGGAACTCTGGGCGCGTAACCTGATGAATCTCTTCGCCAGTCCCTTGAAGCCAAGTGAATTTCTGGCCGCCACTATGGCGATGAGTGTGATGAAGGTAACCGTCGTCTCGATCGTTCTGGGTGGGTGTGCACTCGTCTTCTATTCCTATAATGTGCTGATCATCGGATTGTGGCTGGTCCCATTCGTGCTCAATCTTGTGGTCACAGGCTGGATCATAGGCGTGTTTACAACCTCATTGATTATGCGACTCGGACAGGAGGCGGAAGTGCTGGCCTGGAGTATGGTCTTTCTCTTTCAGCCCATTTCGTGTGTGTTTTATCCCATGGATGTGCTGCCTCAGTGGCTGAAGGCGATTGCCTGGGCGAATCCCGCCGCGCATATCTTCGAAGGTATGCGGGCGGTTTTGAGCTCCGGGGAGGCTCCTTTGTCGAATCTGGTTTGGGCCGTCGGACTCAATGGCGTGTTGTTGGTCGGCGTTGTCGCGTGGTTTTACCGGACGATCGCATACTGCAAAGATCAAGGATTGCTGGTTCGAGTGGGGGAGTAAGGTTGTAATCCCCAAACCCCTGTGCTACTCTAGCCTTGACTCATATCGCGCGGGGCCTCTGCGGTACAGAGTGTCTATCAGAGGAGGCCCACAATGTCGATGTTGCCTTGTCCGGGAATTTTGTCGGAAGTCAGACCTAAGTCGCTGCAGCGATCGCGTCTTCGGCCCGCTCCTTCCCCGTTCCTCGTGCTCAAGACAATGTCATTATCTTAAAGGAGGAACCCCGATGGGTTCGAAGATCTATGTCGGTGGGTTGCCGTATTCGGCGACCGAGCAGCAATTGAGTGACTTATTCGCGGCCCATGGCGCAGTGGCCTCGGCGCGAATTATTACGGATAAATTCACCGGCCAATCCCGAGGATTCGGCTTTGTGGAAATGTCCTCGGATGCTGAAGCTCAAGCTGCAATTACGGCCCTCAACGGTTCGGAGATGGGTGGCCGGACTCTTACAGTTAATGAAGCACGGCCACAGGAACCGCGCACGGGTGGTGGCGGTGGAGGTCGTGGTGGATTCGGCGGCGGCGGCGGTGGTGGTCGCAGCGGAGGTGGTGGCAAGCGCGACCGCTGGTAGTTGAATAGTTGCATGCGTAGAATGAATGGAGGGGGTGCCACCCAAGTGGCACCCCCTCTTTTTTGTGCTCTGCATAGGGAGTCATAATGACTCCCGTCTCGCGATGGTGGTCAAATATGCGTCTTGGGGACTCAACCATAGGGCTTGGAGATCTGTCTTCAGTTTCACTGAAGAGCAGGCCGGTGCTCGTGGTGGAAAACTTTTGGTCTGCTGAAGAACGCCAGTTCTTTCGCGCAGGGATGAACCAGGTTGCATGGAAGAGTCTCTCCGATCTCAAGAACGTTCGAGAAGATTTTCCCAACTCAGGCAATTGGGCAAAGGCTGAAATCGGATCGGCAGAGGCCGAGCATTTTCTCTCGAGGTTGCAGCTTCCGTGCATTCAAGAGCATATCGAGTCGTTCTCAAATATCATCAGGCGCCATGTGGGGTTCAATTACTATTCCTATTCGGCCGGCGACTGTCTGTTGACACATGACGACACGGATCAGGGTCGGCTTGTCGAAGGTCGTCGAGCCCCAAAGCGCCGGATTGCTGTCGTCACCTACTTTCATGAGGAGTGGCAACCTGATTGGGGCGGGGAATTGATCATTTATGAGCACCGAACCGATCGTGACAAGGGGCCTATCAATCTGATGCCGACACACTGTATCGAACCTCTCCCTGGGTCGTTGGTTATGTTTACTGTCCCACGATTTCATCGGGTCTGCCGCGTGGACCCCACGGCTGGTCAGCATCGACGGTTATCAATCGCCGGATGGTTCATGACCGAGCATTCCTAAAACGGGCGAGGTTGGAGGTCAAGGTTTAGAGAATTCAATATTAAACCTTAGCCTCAATCTTATCCTATCCTACCGGGCTCAACCGAACCAGTCGGTATCGTTGGCTGCGCGTGGTCGGTCTTCAACTCCAAGAGTCGTCCCCGGCTGGGCGAGTACGTTGTGCACGAGGGAGATTAGGCGGTCACGCTCGAACGGCTTGGCCAAAAATGGGAGTGTCCCTCGTTTGATCCCATGACTGGTAAGTTCCTTATCCGGATTCCCCGACATCAGAATAATTCGGAGGCCCTTCCGGATCATGGTTGCGCGAACTGCCAGTTCATGACCGTTGACGTGCGGAAATTGATTTAAGGTCGAGGCAAGTTGAAAGCCCGGCGGGGGTAAGACCAGGTCTGTGAGGAGGAGATCAATCGGGCCTTCGTGATGAGTGCAGATCTTGAGCGCCTCCGAGCTGCCGTCGGCTTCAAGCACAGTAAATCCAGCGTCTTCAAGGAGAGCTTTGCAGAGTTTGATAATAGAGCCTTCATCGTCTACAACTAAGATGGTCGACGAAACCTCTGCTGATCGACTTGCCTGATGCTCCTCCATGTCTGAAACCTCCCAGCTGCCATCATAGTGCCGAACTGGAGGCATGGCGAGCAAAACCACAATTTTTCGCGTGATGCATCCTCAGTTTAGGTCGGAAGATCAGATTGGGCTGGCTTCCATCCTCCACCCAGCGCTTTGAACAAGCTGACCATCTCTGTGAGGCGAGCCCGTTCGGTGAGGACTAGCTGGGTCTCGGCGGATAATACGGTCCGTTGTGCATCCAACACATCCAAGTAGTTCACCATCCCGTTGCGGTAACGGACCTGAGCTAATCGCACGGCTTCCTGTGCCGCGGTGAGCTGCGCGCGTTGATGGGTGAGCTGCTCGCCCCGTGCGTGTACGGAAACCAGCAAATCGGCAACTTCTCTAAAGGCCTGCAAGATGGCCTGTCGATAGCTTTCCAATAACTGTTGGTACTGGGATTCGGCCTGATCGAGGCGAAGCCAGATTGGTCCCCCCTTGGAAGATGGGCAAGGTGATCGATGGGCCGATACTATAGTTCAAGCTGTTTCCCGAAAACCACTTGGCGAAGTCTGCGCTCTGAAGGCCCCCTTGTCCTGTAATCAAAAGAGTCGGGAAGAAGTAGGCGCGTGCTTGTCCGATACGGGCATTGGACGCCATGAGCGTCGCTTCTGCTTGGAGGATATCAGGACGCCGTTCCAGAAGCTGAGAGAGAAGTCCTACGGGAATATCCGGTTGTGCAATGACGGCACGAAGAGGTTTGCGGACGAGGGCAAGCGATCCAGGTGTCATACCGGTTAAGACCTCAAGTCGATGAGATTCGATGGCCCGTAACCTTGTCAGGTCCGGAATAAGACCTGCTGCTTCCGCGACGAGTACCTCTGTCCGTTTGATGTCCAATTCTGAGGCTAATCCGACTACGGCGCGCTTCTGGATGATCTCAAGGAATTCTTGGCGGACGGCAAGCGTACGCGAGGCGATATCAAGCTGCTCATCCAGCTCTCTAATACGAAAATAAGATTGTCCTACATCACTAATGAGTGAGAGGGCGACGGCGCGGGCGTCTTCTTCGATGGCTTTGGTCTCCGCCTGCGCTGCCTCGCGGCCTCGTCTGATGCGGCCCCAGAAGTCAATTTCCCAGCGTAGGTCCATCGCCCCATTCCAGAGGTCGAAGGTGGTTCCCGGCGTCGCAAATATCGAGGGACCTGGTCTCTGGCCAGTTGCTAATCCCAACCCTGCCAAGGTGTTCTCGGATACCGCGATGTTGGTGTAGGAGCTGGAGAGGTTCATTTGCGGAAAGAGGCCGGCGGTAGCAGACATCACTGAGGCGCGGCCCTCTAGAATTCGAACGACCGCTCGTTTCACGTCGTGATTGTATTGTAAAGCCTGTTCGATCACCTCCGAAAGTTCATCATTCTGAAAAGTCTTCCACCAGGTCGCTTCTGGCTGATGAGAGGTTGAGACCGTGGCCGGAATGGGAGCGACTTGAGACCAGCTGTCTAGCGCGTCGGTCTTGGGGCGTTGGTAATCGGTCCCTTGCACACAGGCAGAGAAGGTGAACGCTGCAATGATGGTTCTCAAGATGGTCATCGTGCGGCTCACGATGGCTGCTCTGTGGAGCCGACGGGAGACGGTTGTGTCCTGGATGAGTGTGGGGGATGTCGTTCAATGAATACGTCGACCTGTTGTCCGGCATAGACTGGGAAGGGCGGCCGTTCGAATCGATAGATGACTTGCAGCACCCTGGTATCGACTCGTTCAGCGTTCTCACCCGTGAGTGATTTTTTAGGGATCACATAGGGCTCAATCCGCACGAAGGTGAGAGGAATTGCCTGGTCGGCCAGAGATTTGATAGAGGCCGTCCCCCCAGCGTGTGGAACGACGAGTGGAGCATTGACTTCGTCGATGTCGGCACGGATTTGCAGCTGCTCAGTCTCACCCAACAACATCAACGGTTCAGTCGATCCCAACGTGGCATATTCTCCGGCTCGAATATTCACTTGTAATATCGTCCCTCGTCGTGGAGCACGGACCGTCAGTCGATCCAGCAGCATCGTGACTTCATCACGTTGAGCCATGGCTTGCTTGAGGGTGGCGTGAACACGCTGGGCGCCTCGCTTGGCCATCTCAAGCGCGTACCAGGTGCGCTTGAGATCATCGTCGCTCACGGCTCGTTCATCGTGCACCGATTGGAGACGCTGCAACTGGGTTTTGAGATCACCGACTTTATATTTCTGCTCTTCGATCTGTGCTTGAAGTGGAGGAATGGCGGCTTCACGAGTTAGGAGCTGTGCGCGCAGTTCTCGATCATCCAACTGGAATAGCGGAGCCTGTTCTGTGACCTGGTCGCCGACTTTTACAAACATCTTGGCAATCAACCCGGCGATCGGGGGAGCGATGCGGACATTCTCATTCACGGCTTCGATAATGCCAGAGGCCGCGACGGTATGCTGGTAGGGCGACCTGGGCGGTTCTGAGATCGGCTGAGGCATCGGGTCTTTCTGGTTTGCACCCATGAGCACCCATGCTGCGAACCCCACGCCTGCCAGCGCCAGCCAGACGCTCATTCGTTTCATGACGATCATGCGGTTCCTTCCTGTGGGATCTGCTCAATGTTAACGATGCGTCCATCCGTGAGATTGGCCATGCGATCGCCGAAGTGGAAAATGCGGCTGTCATGTGTGACCACGATGACGCAGCGGTCCGGTGAGCGTCCCACTTCACGAAGCAGCTTCATGATCTTTTACCCGTTTGGTCCGCCAAGGCTGCCGTCGGTTCATCGCAGATGAGCAGGCGTGGCTCATTGACTAGGGCGCGGGCGATCGCGACGCGCTGTTGCTGACCACCGGAGAGATTCTTGGGAAGAAAGTCCATACGATCACCGAGGCCGACACGGTTCAGCATGACTCGTGCCCGCCGCAAGGCCTCGGCGCGTCCGATCTTTTGGATCAGAAGAGGGACGGAGACGTTCTCAGCCGCGGTCAGCGCGGGGAGCAAATTGAATTGTTGATAGATAAACCCCATGGTTTGTCCTCGAAAGCGAGTCCGCTTGTTGGAGGGTAAGCTGCTGAGTGGGACACCCAGCACATCGATCTGGCCGTTATCGATGTCGAGAATCCCGGCGATGGCGGAGAGGAGGGTGGTCTTGCCGCCACCGGATTCTCCCACGAGTAACAACAACTCGCCGAGATAAATATCCAGATCGATCCCTTTCAAAACTGTGACCTGGGTATCCCCGCTGCCAAATGATTTCACCACACTCCGTGCACGCACGGCCGCCGGTTGTGAGTCGTCGTTCATGTCCCTCACCGAAAGACGATCGCCGGCTCCAGTCTCACGAGTTTCAGGATGCTGACTGATGCGGACACAAGGCAGATCGTGAGTAAAGCGACAAGGACCAGGAGTAGCAATTGCCAGGTTTCGGCAAACGGCAAGTTACCGCCTCGCGCCGTCAAGAACCCAAACGCTGTGGCAAGACCAACGCCGACCCCATAGCCGGTGAGACCCACCGTAAAGGCTTGGAGTAGGATCATACGTGCCAGAGTGAAGGTTGATGCCCCCATGGCTTTCAGCGCGCCAAACTGTCGAAGGTTTTCGATGGTGAACAGATAGAAAGTTTGTCCTGCAATGGCCATCCCAACGATGAATCCGAGCAGAATTGTCGTGCCGAAGTTGATGCCGATCCCTGTGTTTTTGAGGACCCACATGATCGTCTTGAATCCGAAGTCTTCCTCGGTGAATGCGCCAAGACCGGTCTCGGCACGGATACGGTGGATGACGTCCGCAACTGGAACTCCGTCACGGGCTTTTGCCAGTACATACGAAAGCGTACGGCGCTCGCGCGGAACATAGCGGAGTGCGCGCTCATAGGTGGTATACACGACAGGGACATTCGTGAAGCTTTTTTGAGTTTTTGCAATGGCCACAACACGAGCGAGTTTGTCGTTCAACTCAAAGATGGTTCCGACTGTGACGACTGTCGGCCCGCCCATCCGTTCGACGGCCCATTGATCCAGGGCCACGGCATCGGGCTGCAAAATGTCCTCGAACCGACCCTCAAGGACCTCAGCGGGGCGTCCGATCAGCGTCGCTGATTCGAGCCCGGTTAAGGTGATCTGGTGGTATTCTCCCTTGGCGAGGCGAGCTCGCAACAGACCTCTGTAGAGGGGGACCGCCCATTCCACACCATCGACGCTTCTGACGCGGTCGACCGCGGTGCTGGCGATGGGTTTGACTTCGTCTACTTGGGCGATGCCAGGATCCGTGACCCAGATGGGTACATTGAGATTGCTGATATTGGCTTGGGACCACATCATGAGGCCCCAGAAAATAGAACCTTGCTGCACGATCAGCATGACCGCGAAGGTCAACCCACAGAGCAGCATGAGATATTTGGCGCGATCACCGAACAGCATTTTGAGCGCGACATAACTCACGGTGCGGTCTCCGACTGGCGATACCGAAGTGAAAAACTGGCAATCCAGAGTTACACAGACAATCGTACCTGATCATACTAATGAAAAAATAGGTACCGATTTTGGGTCAGGGAAGCCATGCTCCACATGCGAGACCCAGTTCCAGATCGAGTTCATGCAAATCGTTAGAGGAAATGGGTATGGGGATACCTTTTGCATGGGAAGTTGCTGAATAACAGTGCGCATACGTTGGGGCAGCCGCATGGGCGCTGAGGAGAGGTAAAGTGGTGAGGATTGAGCAGTTTTACTCCTGGTTCCTTCGGTTTTTGAGTGCTTCAAGCCTGGTCTTGTCGAGACTGATGTGCAGTGATTTCTCCTGGGTGACGATGACCGCGCCTGGAGCCTGACCCTTCGCTTTCTTGACCCATTTACGCCGTGTATAGATGACCTCGCCTTTCCCACTCTTCTTCAAATCACTATAGAGCAGTGCCAAGGTCGCGGCATCGCGAAGGGTTTCGGGTGGGGGATCGCTTCCTTTGGCGAGCCTCACGACCACGTGAGAGCCAGGCGTTCCACGGGCGTGCAACCAGAGATCCTCGCTCTTGGCTAAGCCGAACGTCAGCTCATCGTTCTCACGGGCATTACGCCCGACGAAGATCGGGAGTCCGTCGCTCGAGGTGAATCGACGGAAAGGACCATGTCGATAACTCCCTTTTGAGATCTCTCCTCCTGCCACTGGTCGGGCACGGGTTTTCGCCGGTTCATGCTGAGGTCGTGTTGTCGGTGGAGTCCAGGTCCCCTGTGCGATCTCCTGGAGTTCTTGCTGGAGTGTTCTTATCTCTTGTTCGGCGCGTTCGATCCGTGGTTGAAGTTCTCGCTCGGCAGCCAGGTACTTTCGCTGCTTCCGAAAGTACTCGTCCATATTGCTGTGAGGGGACTTCGTCGGGTCGAGCGGAATTGTGACTTCAGGGAAGTGCTCATCAAAATAATCGGTGACGGTGATGCGGTCGAGGCCTTTTGTGATCTCACCTAAATTGGCTTTGAGCAGTTCACCATAGCGGGAATAGTCTTTGTAGACGAGTGCCTTGGCCAAATCCCCACGCCAGGCTTCAATCAACCGCTGTTCTTTCTTGAGGGTTTTTCTCAGGGACGGAACCCTGTCCATTTTGGCATGGTCGACAGCAACGGCTGTTTCCTGAGTTTCGTAGAATGCCTCGATCGCTGTTGAAACGGGGAATGGACTACCGGCCACCCCTGGGAAACGGGCGGGTTTGCCTTCGAAACCTTCAGCTACAGTTCGAACCGATGGAACATAGGGCTGGCCGATAAGATCCCGCTTGTTGGCCAAATCGCGCAGCACGCGTCTCTCAGTATCGAGCACCAGCATATCTGCTTTGTGGCCAGTCAATTCGCAGACGATTGTGTGAGTCCCTTCCTTCCCGGTCATCTGCAGCTCAACAATCCGGTCATTCGAGATCTGATGAATCTCGTTGAGTCTGGCCCCTTGGAAGTGAGCTCTGAGATACTGACAGAATGGGGGCGGTGTAGGAGGATTCTGATGAGGTCGGGTCGTGAGGTGGAGCCGAGCACCGTCTAGTTCGCAGCAGATTAACAGGCGATGGGTCTGCCCCAATGAGCGGATATCAAAGATGATTGTGCGTGGCCTGGGCTGATGAATCTTCTGAATCCAACCTCCTCGTAACGCAGGAGTGATCTCTGCCAAGACCAGGACGAGATCCGATCGGTATAGCGCCATGAGAGCATCCCACTGCCCGTGCTGACTTTGTGTTACGACTGTCCCCTACGGTCAATTCACCACATGTTAGAGCGGTGAAGGGATGAATAGCTAGGTACGTAAATGAAAGGGCATTTGACGCAACCATCCGGCTTCTCGCTTGCACCAACGTTCCTGCTACGCTAGAGTCCCTCCCTGCGTCTCATTCGTGGCTGTTCAGCATGCGTCTTCTTGATCCGCTGCCCCTTGCGAAATTGCGAGATGAGTTTCGTCTCTCGATGCGACGGCTGTTTGTTGAACTGTGTCGAGAACTGCATGCCGACCACGTTGATCTGACCAGAGAATTAAGTATTCCAACCGCTTTCCTTGACAGCCTCCGCTCAGAGTTTCCACCGGATGTCTATTCCAACTGGAAGGTTGTGGGATGGATCGAGACACTGAACGACCTCGTATATCTCTTGGACGTGATCCGGCAGTTCGAAGAGGAACAGGATCGGCCTGAGTTTGCTGAGCAATTACTAGCCGAGTGTCAGGAGAAGTTTTTTGAACATGGCTACCTGGATGATCTCTTCCCGACGGGGCAACCCCAAACGAGTGGCTTAGAAAAGCGGCTGTTTGCGCTGTGCAAGCGGCTGGCGCAGGAATTAGTTCAGGAGTCTCTATGGTTTGATCCGACAGTGCCGGTCAGATGGTGCCGCAGTCACAAGGTACGGTATTGGAATGTCCCGGGGACTCTGGCCAATAACTGTGAGCGCAGTGAAATCGCGGGAACGATCGCGATTGGGACGGGTGAAGCGTGGTGCCAGGCACCGAGTGAGGTCGGGCGAGCACTGCGTCAGTCGTCAGGACGCGTGGTGTTTCGAGTGGAGCCGACCGGTATGACTGTGAATGTTGGCAAAATCGTGTCACCCATCTGGTCGGGTCGGGGAGAGGATGGGCAATGGCAGTGGGCTTGCCATCCACCAATCGTCGCCATCCAGAGCAACCATGATCCCGTCACCGTCAGCCCGACACTTGTCTATGGAAAAGATCGCCAGCCAAGAACTGTGAAAGCGACCGATCGGCGACAGGTCGAACGCATTGCTCGTGCCTGGCAGACCATCGAACTTGCGTGGCCTGAGGGCCATGATGTGCTCAGGCTGCTGACTTCTCGTATTGTTCCGCTCCAGGCGAAAGGGGTTGTCAGCTTCAGCTACCGGCATCGACCGGGGCTCTCCTTCATCAACTGTTTCGATCGTGGCAATCTTGATCTCATCGACGATCTCATCCATGAAAACAGTCATCACCATTTGAATCTCCTGCTGCGGAAACATGTCATGTATCGAGGAGACCACAACCAGCAGATTTTCTACTCACCGTGGCGAAGGAGTCTGCGGCCGTTGCGCGGCATTCTTCATGCGACCTTCACCTTCACCATGGGTGCCCTGTTATTCCAACGGCTTTCGTCATGGGGTTCGGGACGAAGCGGGATGGGGAGATGGAAGAAGGCGGGTCTGATTCAGCGAGACCTGCAACGGGCACATTTCCGTTGCTTGGAGGAAGTGGCGTCTGTCCGGTATTCACTCCAAGATCTGCACTATGCCGACTCTCATCTTGGATGGCTGACTGGTTCTGGTCGACGTTTGGTTGGGCAGCTGGCTGAGGCGATTGACCAGGTTGAATGTGAGAGCAAGCGATTTAAATCCGAAGTGGAGCATTCTCAATTTGGTTCGGCGCTGCGAAAGCATATCAAGGAGCTCCAGCAAGCTCGGCAGACCTATGGACCAGTTCGGTTGAGTAAAGCCTGACAGTAGAAGCGCTCTATTTCTTGACGATCATTCCAATCGGAGTAGACTCGATCGCAAGAGGTGAGATTATGCCTAGCTTGGAAGGGATACATCAGGTAAGAATTATACGAGCTGTTCTGCAGGGGTGGGTATGTTGCGTAACGCTGGTTTCGAGCGTGATGGCAACCGAAGCGGGAACGATTGAAAGCCCAAAGGCAATCAAGGTAGAAAAACTGCTTACACTCATCCGCGTCTCAGAACTGGAGTCTGAGTATGACTCACTCACTCGGAAATATGTCAGCGACTATGAGCAGCAAATAAGAAAAACTGTAGTGAGTACCTACCCAAACCTGGCTGGTGAAAAAAGGAAGCAAATCGATCAATTGCTCGATGCGTTCTTGAAAGACATCAGAAAATCAATCGGGCAAGTTGAGACTCTCCATGACCATTTAAAGCATGCGTATTCGAACAATTTCGGTGAAGATGAGCTTGATCGTCTCATTGCGCACTACTCCTCTCCGCTTGGAGAAAAAGATGCAGGAATGAAGAAAAGTGCAGCAATCGAATATAACAAGATGTGGACGGCTCAATTCATGAATCAATACAAGGCCCGAGTTGAAAAGCTGTTCCAGATAGTCGCTCTGGTTGCCAAAGGGAAGGGGAAGCAGGGGGCCTAGCGATAACGAGTCCGTGACTGCTATTTGTATTTGCGAGTAGACACACCAGCCGAACCCAGCACAGCTCATCTGTTATCAGCGGCAGATTGAACGACCATGCGAGCAACGTAGTCGCGAAGGACATCGTTTCAACCTCGGCCAAACACAGCGGAAACACAACAAGGAGCTTCGGCAGGCTCGCCAAACCTATGGACTGGTGCGATTGGGAAGGTCCGACGGTAGGCGGAATAGCGACTATTTGTCAGTTGTGCTGGCGTGGTTGGGCTAAAGCGGATTCCAGAGCGCCAAGATCTCGAATCCCGGTTGCGCCATCCCAGCGTTCGGTCACGGCTCTGCGGAGTTCGAGAATCTCAACCAAGGCAAGATAACGAATCACGAGAGGCGTCGGTAGAGCTCGGCGTTCTTCTCCATGACACGCCTCGCTGCAGCTCGAAAGGAATCATCCGGTTGGCCGATGAAGTCATTCATACCCAATCGGACCATCTGTTCAACGGTTAAACCCCCTTGTTTACTTAGCTCCTCCAGTCTGCGCATTTCTTCATCGGAGAGGGATACTCTTACAGTGGTCCTGATACTCAACACCCCTAGCGATTTGGTTTTGATTCGTTGGGATGAACTTCCCAGTAATAAGGCAAGGAGAGGAGGCTTTCTCGTTTAGAGAATCAGAAATCTATCTCAACCCCTTTACCTAGTAATGCACGTGCCGATTTCCGGATAGCCCGAGACCGTTTCCCAGTGCTGTGGAAGTTTTCCCATTCTTTGCGCGCTTCAAAGGCCTATATATCAGCAGCTTGGAGTGGAATAAGTGGGTATGGCGGGTTATCCGCGATCTTTGGAAGAATGCACAGTTCAGCGACTTGCTCTCCAACCTCGGATCTTACGCAGCTGGGTAAGAATTTGTTCGACAGCGTGATGGAGACGTGGCTGGCAGCCATCCTTCGGTCCGACCTCACGGTGGATCTCGGTCCGCTTAAGAAAGCTAGGTTAGTGTTCCTATGATCTCCGCGCTGTTGAGTCCTCACGGGAGGAGTCAACGCTCCTCCTGCCAGCGCCGGGATAAGGCAACATTCCAGTCTCTAGGGCCGGCGCATGAGGGAGTCCTGTAACATCGAGAATCTCCTGTTCGTTGAGAGTCTCGCGCGCGAGCAAGGCTTCGGCAAGCACATCAAGTTGCTTGCGATGCGCGTTGAGGAGCCGCCTGGCTTCCTCGTAGCTCTCGCCGATAATCTTGAGCACCTCGGCATCGATGATTTTTGCAGTCTCTTCGCTAAAAGGCCTCGTGTCTCCGTAACCGTTTAGGCCGCTCAGGTAGGGGTTTTCCCTTGGCGCGAGCTGCACAAGGCCGAGCCGCTCACTCATACCCCAACGCGTGACCATCCGGCGAGCGAGACCGGTAGCTTGCTCGATGTCGTTTTCGGCCCCGGTGGTCTTGGTCCCGTAGACAATTTCCTCTGCTGCACGCCCGCCCAGCATTCCAACGATCCTCGCGCGCAAATAGGCTTCCGGATAGTTGTACCGGTCACTGTCTGGGCGCTGATAGGTTACGCCGAGAGCCTGCCCACGGGGCACGATCGTCACCCGGTTCACTGGGTCAGCGCCAGGCACGACGAGACCGAGGATGGCGTGTCCCCCTTCATGATAGGCAATACGCTCGCGGTCGTCTCGGCTCATGAGAATCGGGCGTTCTGGGCCGAGCACGATCTTCTCTAACGCGTCGAGGAAGTCCTTGTAACGGACCTCTTGTTGCTCGCGGCGAGCGCCCAATAATGCGGCCTCATTGACTAGATTCTTCAGGTCGGCCCCCGAAAGCCCTGGTGTCATTGCCGCAAGATTTACCAGTATTGCGTCATTCGCGAGCGGCACATTGCGAGTGTGAACTTTAAGAATCGCCTCTCGTCCTGTCCTGTCCGGGAGATTCACAACAACGCGCCTATCGAAGCGTCCGGGTCTCAGAAGAGCCTTGTCTAATACATCAGGCTGATTGGTTGCCGCTAATACGATGATGCCTTGCCGGCTTGAGAACCCGTCCATTTCGGTCAAGATTTGATTCAAGGTTTGCTCCTGCTCACTGGATCCGCCGATCGCTATCTGTCCGCGTGCGCGTCCGATGGCATCGAGTTCATCGATGAAAACAATCGCAGGGGCATTCTCGCGCGCCTCCTTGAAGAGATCTCGTACCCTCGCTGCGCCCACTCCTACGATCATCTCCACAAACTCCGCAGCGCTCATCGAGAAGAAGGGCACCCCCGCCTCTCCTGCAACAGCTTTTGCGAGAAGCGTCTTCCCTGTCCCCGGCGCGCCCACTAGCAGCACGCCTTTTGGAGCAGTCCCTCCTAGGCGAGTGTACTTCTTGGTATCCTTGAGAAAGTCCACGATCTCGACCAGTTCGTTTTCAGCTTCGTCGATGCCGGCAACATCCTCGAAGGTAACCTTCGCAGTTTGCTCCTGGTCATAGCGGCGGGCTCTGCTCTTGCCCATGCCCATAACTCCTCCGCCCATCATGCCACCGCCTTGCTGCGCAGCCCGACGGAAGAGCCAGATATAAAAGCCGATGAAGAGTAGACCCGGGCCGAAGCTAAAAAAGATCGTCGCCCATGGGTTTCCACCTTCTTGAATAGGTGTTGCACTGATCTCGACTCCGTTCGCAATTAAGAATTGTTCTAAGCCGGGGTCTACGAAAGAGGGCAAGGTAGTCGTGAAGACACTGATTGTTTGGGACGCGCTACCAGTGCTTCTACCGCGCTCGTCCGTCGATTTGGTCTCACCGCCGGGTGTCGAATTCTTGTCACTCTTCGGTTTGGCTTCGCCACTGGCCCCCGGGTCTTTTTCGCTCAACGGCTGATACTCGATTGATGTCGTGAACCGTCCCGTTATGGTGTCCGCCTGACTGTAGATCGCCGCGACGTTGCTCTTTCCCACTTCCTGTTTGAAGAGGGTATAGGGCACTGTGATCGGCGCTTCCGGAGTAGGAATCAGGAACCTTCCAAGCAGGAAGTTTGCAAGGAGGATGAGCACGAACCAGAGCCACGTCTTGCCTGGCGGCACCTTTGCCTGCTCAGTATTCTTTTGGGCGCCAGGGCCACTCTGGAGGCGGCTGGTTGGTGTGAGATTGCTGTTGCTGCGTCGCGTCTGCTGTTCCGTCACACTCATGGTGACCTCCTCAGACGCACTGGTTAGTAGTTGACGGAGATTTGTGCAGTCCTAGTCAACACTAGCATTTCCCCCTCTCGCATAACAAGTTCACCGTCGTGCTCCGATTAAACTGTGGTCAGGGAATATGAAGGCAGGGAATGCCGCTGGCGGTCTTTGTAGCAGCCTGCTGGTTGTCTACGGCTCCACTGTCACGTCCACAAACGCCGGCAATGAATCCGCTCCTTTTTTGTCCGTCACGCGCAGCTTAAATCGATACGTTCGCGGCTCTGAAACAGCTGGCGCAAGGAATGAGGCTTCGGAGTTGTTGGCGTCGAGCAGCGAGACTTTGCTGCCGCGCACTTGGCTCCAACTATAGTAGAGCGCTTCGCCTTCAGGATCGCGGCTTCTCAACCCACTCAGCTTCACTCTGGAACCTGACCTCACTGATCTATTCTCTCCCGCGTCGGCGATAGGCGGTTCGTTCGGCTCATCGTTCACATTCACGTCAACATCGAGTGAGCCTTGTTTGCCACGGTTGTTGACGGTGATGGTCGCTTTCCCGTTGCCGACGATCTGGAGCAAACCTCCGGGCAAGACTTTAATGACCGCATCATTTGAAGACTCATAGTTGCTGCCGCTGGCCAGAGTACTGATATGTCTGGTGATACCATCGGCGAAGTCACCGACGACCGGGAGTTCGAAGACTTTGCCAAGAGAGTCGACATGGCCAAAGGCAGAAGATTGTCCTGCTCGGCCTAGTTGTAATGGCTTGTCCGTTTCGAAGTCGATCGTGATGAGTGCTACAGGAGGTTCTACACTGACGATCACTTCATCGAAGACAGATCTCGTACCCAAACGTCCACGAGAAATCTCGGCCACCACCAACAGCCTCATGGGGCCGATACTGTCCCGGGGGACTTTCAATAGGCCGCCAAAAGCCGGATCGTGCTCGGCCGAGCCAATCATTGCGACCGGAGCGACGATCGAGCCACTGGCTGTCGAATCGTCTTGTTCGACGAGGGTTTCGTCTTGCTCGCCATACCAATAGTAGCGGACCTTGACGATGCCGGCGTCCTTTCCTAAATCGACACGTGCGGACACGATAGTTCCTGCAGTCAGCGTGGCACCTTCCACAGGCTCCATGATCCTGAAGGCGTCAGCTGGATGTGGCAATACCACAAGGAGTGAAGCAATGGCGAAATGGTACCAATTTGCAGATTGCAAGCGACGTGTGCCGATGGACGGATATGCTTTCACACTCATCGTGTCAGATGGTACGGAACGTCGGTGAGAATGACGCGGTCTTTGAAGAGTAACGCTGCTTTGAGCAGCAATGCTCGCTGATTGTGCAGAATGCCCTGCCACCACTTCGCGGGAAGAATTTCCGGGATGACGACAGTCACCCAGGTATTCTGATCTTTCTCAAGTATTTCCTCGACGTAATCCAGTAACGACCCCAGAACTGATCGGTAGGGAGAGGAGAGAGCAATCAAATTCACACCACCTCCCCATTGGGCCCATTGGATTTTGACCTTGGCGCTCTCTTCGGGATCCACATCGACGAACACGGCGCGGATTTCGCCGGGCCGGCTTCTTGCGTAGTCTAACGCACGGACCACGGCACGATTCAAACCGCTGATCGGGATGACCACGATATTACGTCTTGGCAAAGGAGGCCGTTCTCCTCGACGGTCCAGCGCGATTTGTTCGGAGACGGCTTTATAATGGGAGCGAATCCCTTGAAACATGAGGAGAAGAATTGTGATCAGGAGGAAGACGATCCAGGCGCCCTGCATGAACTTGGTGCTGGCGATGATAACCGTTGCGATGCCGGTTGTTACAGCGCCGGCTCCATTAACGATCAGCTTGGTCTGCCAATGTGGTCCCTTTTTCATGAGCCATCGCTTCACCATGCCAGCCTGAGAGAGAGTGAACGACACAAACACGCCGATAGCATACAAGGGAATCAGCGCGTGGGTGTCTCCTTGGAATACAATGAGTAGAAGACAGGCAAAGAACCCAAGAATAACGATGCCGTTTGAAAAAACGAGGCGATCGCCGAACGTCGCCATTTGATGAGGCATGAATCCGTCTCGCGCCAGGATCGATGCCAGGTGGGGGAAGCCCGCGAAGGCGCTATTCGCGGCTAGGACTAATAGGGCCATGGTGCCGATCTGCACAGCATAGTAGATAGCCCCTGTGCCGAAGGTTACCCGAGCCAGTTGAGAGACCACGGTTTCATCCGATTTGGCTAGGATGCCATAGTGATAGGCCATCCAACTAATGCCTATGAACAGTGAAGCCAGAATGACGGACATCCAGATCATGGTGGTGGCGGCATTCTTGGATTCGGGAGGGCGAAAGGCTTTGACCCCGTTCGAAATCACTTCCATGCCGGTGACTGCTGCGCAACCGGCAGCAAAGGCACGAAGCACTAAAAACAGTGTAAGGGTTTCTATCTCGACAGGGCTCGCGGTTGGAGGAATTTCGCCGGAGCCTAAGAGAGACCGAATGGTTCCTACGATGACGAGAAGACCCAATCCTCCTATAGCAAAATAGGTTGGGACCGCGAAAAACTTGCCTGATTCGCGAACCCCTCGCAAGTTCATCACAACGATGAACAGAATAGCGACAAGCCCCAAGGCTTCGCGATGAATGAATAGGCTTGGGATGGCCGAGGTGAGGGCAGCGATGCCGGCCGCCACACTGACGGCGACAGTTAAGACATAGTCGATCATCAGTGCCGCTGCTGCGACCAGGGCTGGACGATCGCCCAGGTTTGACCGTGCGACGACATACGCGCCGCCTCCTTCTGGATATTCGTAGATGATCTGGCGGTAAGAGATCGTCAGTACCAAGACCAAGAAGAGAATGGCCAGGCTGATAGGGATCGACCAGGCTACTGCAGCAGCTCCCGCGAGCACCAGTACGAGCAAAATCTCTTCCGTCGCATAGGCAACGGACGAAATGGCGTTCGAGGAGAAGATGGCTAAGGCGACGGTTTTGGAAAGCCGTTCGTGCCTTGCTTGGGCAGTCTTTAGAGGGTCGCCGACGAGCCAACGTTTTAGTATCATGGAAGGATTATCGCACAAACCGTCCAGTGGGTGAATGTTAAGATATGACTGCCATAGGGCGAAAGACTCATAATCAATGCTCATGAAATCATTCCTGTGGGAAGAAGTTTGCGCAACTAGAAATCATGCCATTCAAACTACGACAGCCGCTGCACAGCTCAGTGTGTCCGAGGCGAACAATGCATTCAGTTCTCTGAGCAGCAAATGATGTTCAACCGAGAAATAAATATGACCCTATAGAATCACTGTGTTATATGACAGGCTCCTCTTGGACGCATTGACACTGCCGCTAGTGGCCTGTAGGGTGATGTTGTGACGTTCAACGCAACGTCGACTGTCCTATCTCTCGCGCATTCCCTCCCTCCCATGCGCGTCTGATTCCCCAGTCTCCACCGTTTCTTCGAGCAGAGAATTTCATCGAATCAATTGGTGCAGTATGGGAATAGCAAATTCCACAGCATTCGTGCCTGCTGCGTCTGTACAGCATGAGGATAGACCTTATAAAAGTCGTGAGGAGGTGGTCACCATGAAAACGACGGTTACAAAATGCGCAACTGAAGTGTCGATGATTATGCTGCTCGGTGAAGCGAAAGGAGCGAGGAGTGTGCAGGGCAAACGAGCAAATTCGAAGTGTCATTGAAAGCGAGGTGATGAGGATGTATCAGATCTACAGCTTGGTTGGCATTATTGTGCTGTTGTGGAGCATCACGATCTGGGCTTCAATCCCAGAGGAGCAGGAAGATAAACGGTACTGATTGTGTCATCAGACAAGCAGAGGAGGCCCGACGCAGGTATATGGGCTTGATTATCGCAATGTATATCTCGCATCGGGTCTCTCTACTGGATATGAATGAAGGGATTGAGAGGGTTCAGGGCACGCGATAGAGCAGAGTCGCGCATGCCTGACATTAACGGACAGCTCATCAGATTCAAGAAAGAGATTCAAGAAAGATTCCTCATGAGGCTGAGCAAGAGATTGGAAAGACACTATCGGGGATTCACAGCGTGGATCAAGCTGATCACCTTCTATGAGCTTGCTGTGGGTATGAAGTCGACCATGAGCCATCTCATCCATTACAAGCCGATTACTCTTCAGTATCCGCATGAGAAACGGATGCTGCCGGACAATTATCGCGGCATGTTGGCATTGCTGCGTTATGACGATGGAACTGAGAAGTGCGTCGGGTGCGATCTCTGTGAAGCTGCCTGTCCCTCTCGCGTCATTGCCGTGGTGAGCGCCGAAGTGCCGGCGGAGCCGACGAAGCGATATGCGAGAGAGTATTCAATGGACATGACGCGATGTTTGTTTTGTGGACTCTGTGTTCAAGCCTGTCCGGTCGATGCGCTTGCGATGACGAAGGAATACGAGTGGGCGGTGTACGACAAGCGGGACTTGTTTCTCAATAAGCAGCAGCTGCTGGCGATTGGGGATCGCACGTTCCAGAAACGCGAAAAGCGCCTAGAGTTCCAGCATCCGAATCTGGCGGTCTTCAATATCGCTTCATCGAACCATCCGTCCAAAGCTTGCTAGTCTCCAGGGAAGGAGGCTTGGCATGATCAGGCCGTGGGTGTTCATCGCGGAGGTTTGGTGGTATTGGTTCCATCGAAGCACCGCTGATTCCATGTATGCGTGTCTGATCTGGAACGCGACCTTAAGAAGGGTGTTGTAGTGAAAACCCGTAGGAGGCGTTATGCAGTGTCTGCGTTGCCAAGGCCTTTTGGTTGCCATCCAAATGCGAGATATGGGACAGCCTCCGGTAACTGGATGGCGTTGCCTGCTCTGTGGAGCGACGACGGATCCAGGGATTGAGGCCAATCGAGCGAGCCACAGTCAACCGATCCGGAATGGTGCGCGCCTCCCTGGTTCACCCACACTAAAGCCTAGGAAAGGCAGCGCACGGCAAACTCCTCCGGACACTGGAAGATTTCTCGACAGTCAAGCTGCCGAAAGAGGGACAGGACAATCGGTGAAGAGGCAGTTGCCGAAAAATAGTGCTTCGTAAAAGTGGCATGCGCAACATGTGTGCCTGTAGGAGGTCCTTCCGTCCGTAAGGACCGTTGAATACCAGGAGGACGTGATGAGTAAATGGGGTGATTTTTGGCGCACGATGTCAACGGAACTCCTCTTACTTGCGTATGTGATTGCATGGGTGACCGTTCTGCTTGTGACCCACATGTGGGCGCAGTAGCAAGGTGCCAATGAGTTGTTATCTTCCTGAAGGTTTTCTGTTAGAGGTCTGAAAATGCAAGGGGTCTCTGAGGCTCTGAAGCTCACGGTAATAGTAGAGCGGAGTCGGTCGTTTGTTCTCAAACGTCAGTGTGCGCAGAAAGGTGAGTTCCTCCTCGGTCGCATCCTTGCTCAGCATGGGGTCTTGCAGAAATTCCTTCAGCCCAGGCTCTTCCCCTAACGTCTTATCCGGTCCTTTCTCCATGAACTCGAACGACTTGTGGTGTCCTGGCGCCACTCGGCGGTTCAGGACAATCTCAATGCAAAAGGTGGCAAGGTCGATATTCCAGGATTCAATCAAAGGATTGAGGAACGCGATGCAGTTCTCGTTCGAGAGATCGAAGACGGTCGTATCTAAGAACTCCAGCACGGTGACGCGCATCTGGGGATAGCTTGTCTTGCTCAGCCGAGCGACCTTCCGCACCCATGTAGGATTGTCGAGTTCCTGTCGAGCCACACTTTTGACGACGCCCAGCAGCTTCTGAGTGACGAACCGCTCGAGTTCGCCGAAGGGTTGTTTTTCGAAAATCTCGCGGATCTGTCGGGTTTTTGCAGGGTGACACTTGCGGAGGATCAATTCCCGCACGTCGTGCAGCAAAGGATCTGGCGGGTCTTCCAGCCGCTTCCTGAGATATTCACGGCGCTGTTGATCGGCGAGTTTGGAAAGTTGTCCATGCGGCAACTTCAGGACTCCTCCGATCTTCTCGTACATGTCGGTTCGATTCGGCGCCGGCGGAAGTTTCTTCTGCGTGAGCAACTGGGAAATGTATGATTCGGTCACGTGGGCCGCACGGGCGAGATCCCGCTGCCCCAGACCCAACTCTTTCAATCGATTTCTGATGAGGAGCGCAATGTTCACAATGAATCTCCTTGTCTTGGATTAACACAAAGTAGTTAATAATACAGAGGCGATGAGTGCATGGCAAGATAATACTTGACTATATATAGTTAATAGGACTAGACTTAGTTTGAGGGAGTGGAGGGGAGCGCGGTCATTCCTCTTCCTGACGTTTGAGGTACAGCGGTTGTCTCGTCGTTTGCACTCCCTGCTTCTTTCTTACGCAACTGTTTGAGGATCCTCTGCCGCTTCGACGTCACAGAGTGCCTTCGGACTATGTTCGGTTCTCAAGATTCGCGTGTCGTGGTTGCGCCTGTCCAGGGTAGCGTCTAGTTACCTGAGGAGAGCACCGACGCCAGGATGTGCAGGGGGCGCTTCCCTCAGCACTGCAACTCTGGAAAGGAGTGCACTATGATGTACTACGCAGGGATGTTCCTATTCTTCGGATTGATTGCCGCGGGCTTGAATGCGTCCGGAATAGCCATGGTTGCGACGAAGGGATCCTGGACCCTGCTGTTGAGTGGGATTGTATTGTTGATGATTCACCTGGTAACGAGACGCACCAACCGGGTGTCCTAACTGATCAGATCACCGCGAGGGTTCACTCGAGAGAGAGGGGTTATGACAACAGACGAACAAATCACAAAAATGAAGAAAGCGATTGCTCAAGCGATCAAGGTGATGGGAGACCGATTTGGATCGACGGAGCAGGATGTCGAAAGGGCCATCCAGGAACTGAAGGCGTCGATGCAAGGATCGTCGGAGCCGAGTGTTTCCGTGAAAGCCATGCCGCAGCCAGTCATCGCAGGATAGGTAAGCCATCATTGAGACGCAATCGCGTCGCAAGGAGAAGGAGGATGAACCATGAAGGCCCAATCCGTCGTTCATAGTCATATCGAAATCACGGACACGCTGGCTCGATTGTACCTCTTCTTGGCGCAAAGCATGGATCGCTGTCTGAGTGAAACAGCGCGTATCGACTATCCGGAGGCCGAATTAGAGTCACATCTCGCCGCGACCAGGGCTACGGCGCTGGACATGCTGTCTGTCAATCAAGTGGTCAAGGCAAAGGTCGAGCAGGAGTGTGATCACGCGCGCTCGCTTATCCTGGCTTGCCTTGGAGACGGACCCGCGAAGGTGATCGCGCTGGAGGAGCTAAAGGTGGAGCGGGCCGTGCTGAAACACAAGACCATGGCATTGAGTGATCTGCTTGCAGTATTTCGGGCGGCATGAGCAGAAGAATGAACTTGGCTCGCGGGTTCAGGCTCGGCTTGAGTATGAAGCGGTGAGCACCATTATTACGGAGGGCAGGATGAAGACGACATCACGAACGTATGTGTTGACACTGAATTCACCGTCCCGAAAGGGCCTTCGGCTGTGGATGGGGGACAGTATCCATGCTCTGCGCCATTGCTCGGTCAAACAGCTCGGC
>JBGSIO010000032.1:0-33457 GCA_041742455.1 Nitrospira sp.
GATTGTCGGTACCAGCAACCTGACCGTGGGGAAATGGACAGTGAATGGTTTCCTCAGGATGATCTTTTTCGTCCGCTCTTGGCCGATCCCAAACAACCGCAGTTCTTTGCCCTCTGGCAATCCCAGCAATCACGCATAGAACGCACCAATGCGAACATCGGGTCGATCGGCGTCGGAGAAAATTTTGGGTTTTATACGAGGCGTACGGGATGCAATGGATGGCAGATTAGTCTCCTGACCGGAATTTTCGCGCAATTTGACCTCGATACGTCGAATTCGGAACTCATCAATATCGATTTCAACGTCGGCGTGCCGATCACCTGGCGTCAGGGAAACTGGTCTGCGCGCTTACGTTTTTATCATCAGAGTAGTCACATCGGAGATGAGTTCTTGGGGTCGCATCCTGGCTTTCAATCAATCGGTCTTCAGTATGAAGAAGTCGATCTGATTCTGTCCTATGATTTCAAAAAATGGCTGCGGTTCTATGGCGGGGCTGCGATGATGGTCAACCGCCAACCGTCCACGATCGACCGGTGGACCGGGCAATGGGGATTTGAAGCGCGAACACCAAGGCCACTGGCGCGGTCCTATGTTTTCGGTTTGCTCTCGAATCCGCTCCTCTTTTCACCCGTCTTGACGGCGGACTTGAAGTCCGTTGAACAACAGCAGTGGCACATCAATACCAATTTGCTGATGGGCTTCGATATGTCTCGGGTCGGATCTTTTAAGCGTCTTCGGATTCTTTTCAACTACTATCACGGCTATAATCCCTATGGGCAATTCTTTTATTCCCAGAAGACCGAATCATTCGGAGCCGGCGCGTATTTCATGTTCTAGGCTGTTGCGAAGGGGGAAGAATCAGTCCATGTTGTATCTGCAAGTCCTGAGTAAGGCCTATGAATAAAAAAGTCTCCTTTTCCATTTGGTACATCCTCCTTGCCATGATGGCGGTGGTGCTCGTGCATGACTTTATTCAGGCTCTGAACCAGGTCGAAGAGCTGCCCTACAGTGAATTCAAGCGGCTGGTAGCGGTGGACAAGGTCGCAGAAGTCTCCGTGACCAGCCACATATTGACCGGAACATTGAAGCCGGAAGGAGATTCAAAAGAACCCAAAGCCTTTGCGACTGTACGGGTCGAAGACCCTGATCTCGTGCGTGAACTCAATCAACACGGAGTCACCTTCTCCGGCATCATTGAATCCACATTTTGGCGTGATCTCCTATCATGGATCGTCCCGGTCGCTCTCTTCGTCGGCATCTGGTTCTTCATCTTTCGACGATTAGGACAGGCGCAGGGCGGCTTCATGCAGGTCGGGCAGTCCAAAGCGAAGATCTACGTAGAGAAGGACATTAAGGTGACGTTCGCGGATGTTGCCGGCGTGGATGAGGCCAAAGAAGAGCTGCGTGAGGTGATCGAGTTCCTCAAGACGCCGGAGAAGTTCACCAAGCTCGGCGGCAAGATTCCCAAGGGAATCCTGCTTGTTGGACCTCCGGGGACCGGGAAGACGTTGCTGGCCCGTGCGGTGGCCGGTGAGGCCGGTGTGACGTTCTTCAGCATCAGCGGCTCAGAATTTGTTGAGATGTTCGTGGGAGTGGGTGCCGCAAGGGTTCGCGATTTGTTCGAACAGGCGAAGGGCAAGGCTCCCTGCATCATTTTCATCGATGAATTAGATGCGCTCGGAAAAGCCCGTGGCGCGGGGCCCATGGGGCATGAGGAGCGGGAGCAAACGCTCAATCAGTTGCTGGTCGAAATGGATGGCTTCGATCCTCGGATCGGCGTCATTCTCATGGCCGCGACCAATCGTCCTGAGATTCTTGATCCTGCCTTGTTGCGGGCCGGCCGGTTCGATCGTCATGTGGTCGTTGACCGCCCGGACAAGATCGGTCGCCTGGCCATTCTTCGTGTGCATGCCAAACAGGTCACGCTGGGTCCGGACGCGGATCTCGAAAACATTGCCGCGATGACCCCCGGATTCTCCGGAGCCGATTTGGCGAACATCATCAACGAAGCGGCGTTGCTGGCTGTGCGCCGCGGCAAGGATGAGGTCGGTTTTTCAGAATTGCAGGAGGCGGTCGAGCGAGTCATTGCCGGCTTGGAGAAGAAGAATCGTGTCCTGAATAAGATGGAGAAGGAGCGGGTGGCCTACCATGAGACGGGCCATGCCCTCGTCGCCATGTCCTTGCCGGGAATGGATCAGGTGCAGAAAATCTCGATCATTCCGCGCGGCGTGGCGGCGCTGGGCTACACATTGCAGCTTCCGACGGAAGACCGGTTTCTCATGACGAAATCTGAATTGGAGAATAAAGTTGCTGTATTACTCGGTGGACGGATCGCCGAGGAAACCATTTTCGGCGAGGCTTCAACGGGAGCGCAGAACGACCTCCTCAAGGCCACCGATATCGCGAAAAGCATGGTCAAGGCCTATGGGATGAGCGAAAAACTCGGCACCATCACGTTGGAGCGAGAGCGGCAACCACAATTTCTCCAACTTCCTATTGCGTCTGAGAAAGGCGACTATTCCGAAGAGACCGCCCGTGAAATCGATTGCGAAGTGCGACGGATCGTGGACGAACAGTACGGGCGAGTGAAGAAAATGTTGGAAGAAAGGAAAGCTGCACTGCAACAGGGCGCCAAGCTCTTGCTGGAACGCGAGGTCATTACCGGGGCTGAGCTGAAGGCGATTCTAGACGGCACGTAGACTGCACTCGGAGATCTGTTTACGGTTTTCTGACAGGGCTCGGACAGATGTGATGCTCAGACTTGTGAGGAGTCCGATCAACCGACGACGTGGGACCGATGGAACAACAGGCAACCATCTCGGTCGAGGATAATGTGATCCGCTGCCGCGGCGCGTGGATCCTTCCAAACCTGGCCCAGCTGGAGCGAGGAAGTCGAGCGCTTCGATGGCCACATATGTCCTCCGTTCTCTACGACGTCGGTGGAGTGACCGCCATGGATACAGGTGGTGCACTGATGTTGCAGCGTTGCATCGACGGCGTGCGTCGCAAAGGTCAACAGACATCCCTCCAAGGGCTCAAGCCGGAATTCGTCGATCTGCTTCAGAGGGTAGAAACTGACCGACATCGACCTGAGCGCGGAGCCGCTGTCTTAGGAACAGGATGGGCTGAGAGTCTGGCACGTGCGCTACAGTCTCGGCAAATGTCTGCGATTCGTGCCCTCGCCTTTGTCGGAGAGAGCACCATCGCGTTTGGCCGATCCCTAATGCGGCCGCGTTCTATCCGATGGCGGGCGCTCCTGCGGATCGTGGAACTGGATGGTGTGCGGGCTCTGCCGATCACCGGCCTGCTGACGTTTTTAGTCGGGGTCGTCATTGCGTATCAAGGAGCGGAACAGCTACGCAAGTTCGGCACGAACATTTTCATTGTGGATCTGGTTGGCATCTCTCTGTTACGTGAGATCGCGCCGTTGATTGTCGCAATCCTCATCGCCGGGCGATCTGGATCGGCCTATGCGGCTGAGATCGGCACCATGAAGGTCACGGAAGAATTAGACGCGGTGCGGACGTTGGGCATCTCGCCCATGAACTTGCTCGTGCTCCCGCGATCGCTTGGCCTCATCATTGCTCTTCCCCTGTTGACGGTGTACGCAGATGTCGTGGGCGTATTTGGCGGCATGCTGATCGCCCTGGGAGAGCTCAACGTGAGCTTTGTAGAGTTTATCACTCGATTTGAGGAAGCGGTGCCTGTGCGACACTTTCTGATCGGATTGGGAAAGGCTCCAATCTTCGCGGCGATCATCGCCTTGGTGGGCTGCTATCAAGGATTTCAGATTCGTGGGGGCGTGGACGACGTTGGTCGGCATACCACTATCAGCGTTGTGCAGGGGATTTTTTTTGTGATCGTGTTCGATGCGGTCTGCAGTATCATTCTCAATTGGTGGGACCTATAGCATGTTGTGCAATGTGTGTGAAAGGTAGCCTCTGATGCCGTCGGCCACGAATACGGGGACTCCGGTGATTGACGTCAGCCATGTCGTCACGAAGTTCGGACAGGCGCTCGTGCACGAGGACGTCAGCCTGTCTATCAACCGTGGAGAAATTTTCGCGATTGCGGGAGGCAATGGGTGTGGCAAGACCACGTTATTGCGTGAGATCATCGGCCTGATCATACCGTCGTCCGGGACCATTCGGTTGTTTGGCATAGACAGCCGACGATTAGAGGCGGGTGATGGCCATCCGGTCCACCGACGGTTTGGTGTGATGTTCCAGCATGGCGCGCTGTTCAGTTCTTTCACGCTGGCTGAGAATGTCGCCGTCCCCCTGCGTGAGCATACGACATTGAGCACCGAACTGATTCGAGATATTGTGGCCGCCAAGATTGCAATGGTGGGATTACCTCCGGACAGCGCCGCGAAGTATCCTAACGAACTCAGCGGAGGCATGCGGAAGCGGGCTGCGTTGGCCCGAGCGATTGTGATGGACCCCGAGTTGCTATTTCTCGACGAACCGACGGCTGGGCTTGATCCGATCATTGCTGCGGGATTTGACGATCTCGTGCTCTCGCTGAAAAGTCTTTTGGGACTGACGGTGGTCATGGTCACGCACGATCTGGATTCGCTATGGCGGATCGCCAATCGTGTCGCGGTGCTGGGTCGTGGCAAGGTGCTCGGGGTCGGCACCATGCAGGAGTTATCCCAGTCGGACGATCCCGTGATCCGTGAGTACTTTCAAGGTCCTCGCGGGCGTGCGGCAAGCGAACAGGCGGCATGGAACATCAGAGACCATCACGCCTCGACTACAGATCAGGCATGACACTGACGAGCAACTGAAGGGTAACAAGATGGAACCCAAGGTCAACTATGTTCTCGTCGGCTCGTTCGTGGCATTACTCGGGGCTGGTATACTCGCCGGAATTTTGTGGTTAGGAAAGACCGACTATCGCGGTTCTTATGACCGGTATGTGGCCTATATGAAGGAGTCGGTTGCAGGATTGAGCGTAGATTCGACCGTCAAGTACCGAGGCGTCGATGTAGGACGGGTCAAGGGCATTGCCTTAGATCCTGATAATCCCAAGGAAGTTCTGCTGACCATGGATATCTTGCGTGGAACACCCATCAAGACCGACACGATTGCTGTACTCGAAACCCAGGGGCTCACGGGTCTTGCGACGATCAATTTGACCGGAGGAAGCCGGGAGTCTGCTTCGTTACAGGCCCAGGACGGACAAGCGTATCCGGTCATCGAGACCGGTCCCTCCCTATTCGGCCGCTTGGATCAAACAGTCTCTCGTCTATTGGGGGAAGAAGGTCTGGCCCAACTCTTGGTCGATCTTGACACAGCGGCGAAAGGGGCGGCGAACGTCTTGGATGAAGAAAATCGCAGGCTGCTCAAGCGCACCATCAAAGATCTCTCGGATGTTGCTCAGACCATCGCAGCCCACAAAACCCAGATCGAACAAAGTTTGAACGGTGCAGCACGAAGTGCCGACAATCTTGTCAAGTTGACGGCATCGTTGAACACCGAGGTTCCTACCTTACTTGCAGGGATCAACAATAGTGTCACCGCGCTAGGCACGGCAACGGACGAACTCGCTCGGACCAGCAAGATCGTTGGAACGGTCGTCAATGAAGCGAGACCGGAGTTGCAACAGTTCACGCGACGGACTCTGCCCGAAGTCGGCTTATTGGTCACTGAGCTCAGACAGCTCACGAGTTCCTTGACTCGAGTGGCACGGGAATTGGAGCGAGAACCAAGCTCGCTGGTGTTTGGACGGAAAACGCCACCACGTGGCCCGGGGGAATAAGGCTCGGACTTATCAGGATATGAAGAAGTATCGGCTCATCCATGTCATGTGCGCTGTGTTGGTTGTGACGGGAAGCGGGTGTCTGTCGCTCCGAACGGATTCCATGGAAATCCGTACCTATCACTTGAGCCTTGACGGTTCATCTAACAACATCCTTCCTGAGCAGATAGATGGTCCGGTATTGCTTGTGAGTCCACCTCAAGCGGAGCCGGGATTTGAGACGCAGCGCATGGTGTATGTCAAACGTCCGTACGAACTCGAATATTTTTCAGTGAATCAGTGGGCTGATAGTCCGGTGCGCATGCTCACCCCGTTGATGGTCCAGGTGCTCGATCAGAGTGGGGCATGGCGGACCGTTATTCCCTTGCCGGGTTCAGTCAGTGGGGACTATCGCCTCGACACATACGGGGTTCGCTTACAGCAAGAATTTCTCCAACAGCCCAGTCGAGTCAGAGTAACGGCCCGGTTGCAGCTCGTGGACTTGAAAGAATCAAGGATTCTCGGAGCCCGGGCGTTTGAGGCTCTGGAGAATGCTCCGAGTGAGAATGCCTATGGGGGCGTGCTGGCTGCCAATCGAGCGGTCGCCGGCTTGCTCGATCAGATCGTTTCATGGCTTCGGCAATGCGTGCAGCACTCGCCGGAGTGTGATCCCTCATAGAGGGCTTGCTGGACCTGGTGGAAAGAGAAAGCCGTGAAGTGCCCCAGCCTCTATGTCCTGTGCGTGTTGACGACGGTGTATTGTCTCGTGACGTCCACTCCTAGCCTCGCCGCGAATGAGCGAAATCTGACGCGAGGCAAGAAGCTCTATGAGAAGTATTGCTTGGCCTGTCATGGTCCGCAAGCTCGAGGGGATGGAGCCGTGCAGTTTGACCCCCCTGTGGCGGACCTGACATCGAGCGATGTGCTCCTGAAGCCGGACTCTCGCCTCTTGAAGAGCATCCATGAGGGACGGCCGAATACCGCCATGGATGCCTGGAAATCACAACTCTCAGACGAAGCCATCCGCGATGTGCTGGCCTATGTTCTGACCTTCCCGCGCTGATAAAGGCCGATGAGGCAGAGTGAAAACATCCTGGAAAACGGGGATCAGTTTCGGATTGACGTCGGGTGTCATTACCACTCTCGGGCTGATGGTGGGTCTGCATTCCGGAACGCATTCGCGAGCGATCGTGATCGGTGGGATTCTGACCATTGCCATTGCTGATGCCATGTCCGATGCCCTTGGCATCCATGTGTCCGAAGAATCAAAGAACAGCGGTTCCACGAGCCACATCTGGGAGGCGACGCTCGCCACATTCGCCGCGAAATTTCTGGTTTCAGCGACTTTTTTGATTCCAGTCCTCTTGAGTCCGCTTGATCAGGCGATCGTGATCAGTGTGATCTGGGGGTTGTTCTTGCTGACGGTTCTGAGTTTCTTCATCGCTCGTGCGCAGGCGATTGCTCCCTGGGGAGTGATCGGAGAACACGTGTTCATCGCCCTGTGCGTGGTGGCAATCACGCATGCGGTCGGAGATTGGGTCAAGGGTTTCGTTGACGTGAAATGAATCGATAAGGCTTGTTGACTTTCAAAGGCTGGGAGGATGAATGGAACAGAAGAGCAAAGTGTATATGTATCAAACCGCCGTGAAATGGACTGAGCAGCGCAAGGGTGTCATGTCGTGCGTCGGAAAGCCGGAGGTCCAGGTGGCCACGCCTCCTGAGTTCAAGGGACACGAGGGGATCTGGTCCCCCGAAGATCTCTTCGTAGGGTCCGCGAACGTCTGCTTGATGACAACTTTTCTGGCCATGGCGGAGCGAGCTGGACTCGCCTTCTCCAGCTATGAGAGCACGGCGGAAGGTCGGCTGGAGCTAGTAGAGGGCAAATTTCAATTTACCACCATCACGATCAGGCCTTCCATTACATTGAAGGCCGAGGAGGATGTGGTGAAGGCCAAAGAGTTGATCGAAAAGGCGGAGCGGAATTGCCTGATCTCCAATTCGATGAAAGCCACAATCACGCTCGAGCCGGTCATTCGCTAGCCTTACAAAACCGCACTCGTTACTCTGTATTTGAACCGCACTGCATCACTCGGTCCAAGTTGTGAGCAGCCACCGCTGCTTCCCACCCCGGCTCGCAAGAGAGAAGCCGAACTCTCAATGGATCCAGGAGCCGGGAATCAACCCGTATTCGAACGTCTTTCCCAACCCCATCCCTCCCAAGTATAATCTCGCACCCTGTCAATCCTCTGAGACCGATACCCTGCGCCTTCAGCACCGCCTCTTTCGCAACCCAGTAGCGGAAGAAGATGGCTGCACGCTGCTCCGGAGCTGTTTGCATGATCGTCGTGTATTCTGATTGAGTAAAAAAGCGCCTGGATAAATTCTCAACCGGGATATCTAAACGAACGAGTTCAAGATCGATTCCGATCTCTTGTACTCGTGAAACTGCCATAAGCGCACGGCCGTGGGCGTGAGATAAATTGAACGTGATCTCAGATCGATCTCGTAATTCCCTTGCCAACATTGGTTTGCCCGTTTCACTACGGTCCAATTCAACCAATTCCGGGCTGACACCCAGATATCGGCTGAGCACGGCTCTGAGGACTCCGTGAGCACACACGTAGTGTCGCCGTAGATCCTCCCGAACAAGGCGAGCCGCTCGCTGTCGTTCTATCTCATCCAGCCATCCTGCACAGCGCTCCAGACAGAGAGATGGTCCGTCTAACTCGATTCCCCAGAGGTGAATGGCGTTCGGCTCAAGGCCCATAGGATCCTGCCGTTTTGCATCGGCCAGACGCTCAATTGACTGGAATGAGATCAGTATCTTGCTATCCTGCATGCGGACATTGCCTTCATTATTCGGGAAAAGAAGGTGGTGAAAATCACGCAGCCCTATTACTAGGTCGGATGGGTATGCCTTGAGAATGTTCGGCGATAAAGTGCTGAATATGCCGGAATACTTCTTCGACATGCGGTGAAGCAAGAAGGCTCAGCAAACCTGGAGCTGCAACATCTATGGTCTTGCATCCACCGCCTGCCACCTCTCTCCACACATATCTGGTGTCTTGCGCCACGACCTGTTGCGAAGCCACGATGTTGAGTATGCGTCCGGCATAGGTATGCATTCGATAGTGGGCGACCGCACGGAACATCGCTTGTTCGATGCGTTTGATTTGACGTTGTCTCAGTTCCCTTTCAGACGATCGCTGGAAAAGGGACAGGAGTTTCTGACATTTGCGTTGCATGACCGGCAACCAGTCTCTTGTAGGTCTGCGCCGGAGTTCGTCTAGGGTGCGCACGGTGATCGAGAGAATGCCCAACGGCAACGCAAGTCCACGAGGAACAGCATTACGATACGAGCGGTACGAAGTCGGATGCCAGCTATTCATAACAACCAAGGTGACCGCTGCGCCTTGCTCGACTAATTGCTGCGCCATTTCATAGGAGACCAGCCCCCCGGTACATGCACCGACGATGACGTATGGTCCTTCTGGGAGGCATGTGCGAATTTCAGCGATGTACTGTTTCGCCATCTCCCGCACGGAGCCAAACGGTTCAGATTTCCCGTCGAATCCTCGAGCTTGCAAGCCGTATACCGGATGAACCTGGCCCAGTAGCCTCGCCAACTTGGCATAGTACAAAACATTGCCATCCACTACCGGAACAAAAATAATGGGGATCCCCGACCCACAGGGCTGAATTGCGACCAACGATTGCCAAGGGGGTACCCACTGTTCCTGTGTAAGAACCGATGTGAGCGTGGCAATGGTTGGAGCTTGAAACAGTGTCGAAAGAGGAAGATGTCGTCCATAGACCTGTTCAATGAGATAGAACAACTGGGCCGCTTTCAGCGAGTGGCCGCCGAGATCGAAAAAATTGTCGTGAATCCCGATCTTGTCAATTCCAAAAACCTGTTGCCACAAGGCCGCCATTTGTACGTCCATTCGATCGCTGGGTGCGACATGAACAGCAGCTGTTGGGAGAGCAGAGGCTGGGGCTGGTAAAGCCTTCCTGTCGACCTTGTTATTAGCCGTCAGGGGCATGGTTTCCAGAAAAACAAAGAGTGAAGGAATCATATATTCCGGAATCTCGGCCCGCAGAAACGAGCGCAACTCCGCCTGGCTTGGGGTCGGCCCCTCTTGGCAGACGACATAGGCCACCAACTGCTTAATACCTGATCGATCATCCCGTGCGGTGACCACCGCCTGACTGATGGAGGGATGGCGGCTCAGGGCTACCTCGATCTCGCCCAATTCGACTCTAAACCCTCTGATCTTGACCTGGTGATCCACTCGACCCAAATGCACAATACGCCCATCCGCCCTATAACGAGCCAGATCTCCCGTTCGGTACAGTTTCGCGTGGGGCTCCGGGGAGAATGGATGGAGGATGAAGCGGTCTTGCGTGAGCTCATGCCTTCCACGATAGCCTCGGGCCAACCCATGGCCGCCGATATAGAGCTCACCAGACACGCCAATCGGAAGGGGTTGGAGAAATTGATCAAGGACGTATACCTCGGTATTGGCGATTGGTCTCCCAATGGTGATCTCTCGATCGGTCCGTTCGACCTTCTCGATCGTGGACCAGATCGTTGTTTCTGTCGGGCCATACATATTCCACAAGGCAAGACACCGATCTAACAATAGAGCCGCAAGATCAGAAGGAAGGGCCTCTCCTCCGCAGAGGATAGTCAGTCTATGACTACCCTGCCATCCGGCCTCGACCAACATACGCCATGTCGCAGGGGTCGCTTGCATGATCGTCGGCTGAACGGCTTCACAGAGAGCCCGCAGTTGTCGTCCGTCCATTGCAACAGCACGAGTGGCTATTTCGACGCGGGCCCCGACCAGTAGTGGCACATACAGTTCTAACCCAGCAATGTCAAAAGATAACGTTGTGACGGAGAGCATGACATCTTGAGCGGAACATCCTGGTTCTTGTCGTATCGAACATAAGAAGTTCACCAGTGCTCTGTGCGGAATTTCCACCCCCTTCGGCTGTCCTGTCGACCCCGATGTATACAGGATGTACGCCAAATCCTGAGGCGTGATGGTAGGTGGAAGATTGTGGCAGGGCTCCTGTGTGATCCGTTCCTGCTCTCGATCGAGATACAGTATGCGGCAGGCTTGGGTATCATACCGATCGGACAGCGAGGCGGATGTGAGCACGGCAATGAGTGAGGCATTCTCCGACATGAACCGAAGTCGATCTCGTGGATAATCAGGGTCGAGCGGCACGTAGGCCGCACCGGTTTTAAGTACGGCCAACAATGCAATAACCATCTCCACGGATCGTTCAAGACCGATCCCCACCGCCGTCCCGGGACGAGCACCCTGCGTTTGGAGATAGCGTGCCAACTGATTAGCCTGGGTATTGAGCTGACTGTACGGAATGGTTTTGTGTCCCATCGATAACGCAACCGCGTCAGGCATCCGATCGACCTGCGCTTCAAACAGCTGAGGAAAACATTCAGACTGTGGATACTCTCTTTGCGTGCGGTTCCAATCCTGTAACATCTGCTGACGCTCTGGCGCCGTCAGTGTCGGGAGTTCGGATAGTTTGCTCTGAGGATTGGCCAATGCGCTCTGGAGCAGGACCTTATACTGTCCCAACATCCGCTCAGCGGTCTGAGATTCGAAGAGATCGGTATTGAACGTGAGGTAGGCTCTCCGTGAGAACTCCGTCTCGATCGTCAAGCTCAAGTCGAATTGTGCGGCTTGTGTCTCCGCCTCGAACGGTACCCAGCTCAACCCCTGAACGTTGATCTCTCCGATGGGAGCGTTCGGTACATTGAAAAGGACCTGCACCAGCGGGGCGGAGCTATGGTCGCGCGAGGGGTGCATCATCTCGACCAACCTATCGAAGGGGAAGTCTTGATTGGCATAAGCGCCTAAAGCTGTATCACGCACCCGTGCCAGCAACTCGATGAACGTCGGATCACCAGAGAGGTCGGTGCGCAAGACGAGTGTATTGACGAACGAACCAATGATCGACTCGACTGCGGATTGAGTCCGGTTGGCGATGGGAGAACCGACGGCGAGATCGGTTTGGCCGGAGTAGCGACTCAAGAGTATCTGGAAACAGGCTAGCAGGGTCATGAATACCGTCGCATTGTGGTCTGCACTGAACTGCTTCAGTCGTTCGATCAACGACGCGGGCAATTCTAGTATGCGATGGGAGCCGTTAAATGTTTGCAACACAGGCCGTGGGTGATCGGTCGGCAACGAAAGCTTAGAAAGTCCGGCCAGCTTCTTCTGCCAATAATCCGATTGTATGGTGAGCCAGTCATCGGTCAGACAGCGCCGCTGCCACACCGCGTAATCGGCATACTGGAAGGGAATCGGCTTTGGTGAAGGAACTTCCCCTCGGCAAAATGCATTGTAGAAGAATGCAAACTCATGACCGATGACACCGAACGACCACTGGTCTCCGATGATATGGTGCATCGTGAGCACCAATACATGGTCCTCTGGTTCGATCGCAATTAAGAGGAATCGTGCGAGAGGGCCCTTCTCGAGATCGAACGGCTGGTTCGCTTCCTCTTCCACAAGCCGGATCGCTTCCTGCTGTCGTTCTTCGCGAGGCCGCTGCATAAGATCTACTTCGACCCAATGGGGAGGGAGAAAAGGGTGGATCATTTGGACCGGTCCGTCACCACTCATCATAAACGTCGTCCGAAATGCCTCATGGCGGTTACAGATGGCATCAATCGTATTCCGGAGAGCTGCTTTGTTGAGTCGTCCCATCTGTCGCGACGCAAACGGCATGTTATACGCCGTGCTCTGAGGAGCCAGCTGATGCATCAGCCACATGCGTTGCTGAGAATAGGAAAGGGGGAGCGGCTGATCTCTGGGGATCGGGACGATTGGCGGCATCATGGACGCCTTCTGATCCTCCTGGCGCAATCGCGTCACTTCCTCTGCCAACGCCGCGATAGTCGGTCGTTGAAAAAGCGCCGGTAACGAGACCTCGACCTCAAATAGCTCGCGTATTCGGGAGACAAGCTGAGTCGCCAACAAGGAGTGGCCTCCCTGCTCGAAGAAATGATCGTGGATGCCCGCCTGCGGCACTTGAAGCACGTATTTCCACAGCTCAGCCAGGGATTCCTCAATCTGATTTCTGGGAGCGATCTTGGCTGTCGTGCAACCGGTTATGTGTTCCGGAGCAGGAAGAGCCTGTCGATTCACTTTTCCAGCGGCACTGAGCGGCATCGTTTCAAGCCATAGAATGGCGGATGGCACCATGTAGTGCGGTAATTGAGTGGCAAGATGATTGCGAATTTGTTCGAGCCTGTCTTGGAGCGACGACTCGCCGGTGATATACCCGATCAACCGGTGCTGATCCGGTTTATCGTGCCGAAGCAGCACCGCCACGTGATGCACGCCCGGGAAGTTGCTCAGCACATGCTCGATTTCTCCTAGTTCGATCCGATAGCCACGCAGTTTGACCTGCTGGTCCACGCGACCAAGAAACTCTAGATTGCCGTCGGCGCGATACCGAGCCAGATCGCCGGTCCGATACAGCTTGGTGCCGGCCGTGTAGGGGTTCTCAAGGAACCGCTCTTGGGTCAACGCCGGATGGTTGACATAGCCGCGAGCAAGGCACTCTCCCGCTACATAGAGTTCACCTGGTATGCCGATAGGCATCGGTTGCAGACTCGCATCCAGCACATAGAGCTGCATATAGGCAATGGGCTTGCCGATCGGCACTCGGGCTCCGGCTTCCTCACGAGTCGTTCGATAGACGCTACACCAGACTGTGGCTTCTGTCGGTCCATACTCGTTGTATAGCATGACATGTGGCAGAAGCTGGTAATGTCGCCGCACAAGTTCAAGGGGTAGACTCTCACCAGCAGTGATGATGACACGAAGCGATTCCAACTGAGTGCCCAACGCTTCGCCAAGCATGGCATGGTACAAAGAAGGCACACACACGACATGCGAGATACGATGCTGCTCAATGAGCGCAGCAAGCTGCGTCGGATCGAGATGGGCGCTCTCCGGTGGAATAACCAGTTCCCCTCCCTGCAGCAACGTCCAAAATATGCCCGTCACAGACCCATCAAAAGCCAGCGAGAAGGTCAGTAAGAATCGGGATAAGGGTTCGGTATAGTACTCAAGTCTGGCTTGAAGAGAGGTCACCAGACTGTGGTGTGGCACAGCCACACCTTTGGGCCATCCTGTCGAGCCTGACGTATAAATTATATAGGCAAGCTGATCAGGAGAGCTGGAGGTCGCGGGGTTTTCTTCGTCCCCACTTGCCGCCGAACGACCAAGCGTCTGCACGTCACAGACATGCCCTTTGTAGCCTTGGAAAAAGCTGCGGAGGTGTTCTTGTGTCACCACGATGGAAACCTTTGCGTCCTCCAGTATCAGCTGGAGTCGGTGACCGGGGAAGGACGGATCCAGGGGAACATAACCACCGCCGGCTTTGAGAATACCCAAGAGGCCCACCAGAGCATCCACCGAGCGCTCGATACAGAGACCCACTGGCCGGTCTGCGCCAACCCCTAACTTCTTGAGCGCGCGCGCAACTTGATTCGCTCGTCGATTCAGCTCTTGGTAGCTGAGGGACTGGTCTCCGCACGTGACAGCGAGTGCATGGGGAGTTCGTTCCACCTGTGCCTCGATGAGTGCATGGATACTGGAGACTGGACTGGATGGTCTGTTCCAGGTCAAGCGAACGTTCCGTCTCTCCTCATCGGTCAGCAATGAAAGCTGGTTAAGAGGGGCCACAGGTTTTTTGAGAAATTCCTCAAGGAGGATCTCAAGCTGTTCCAACATTCGGTCGATGGTTGAATCCTCAAAAATCGTAGAATCATGGAGCAGCGCTAAGTCAAGGCCATCCACCTTGTTGACTACCATCAAGACGAGGTCGAACTCCGACGCAGTCGGCTCCCATGCGAGATGTGCGACCTCAAGATCCTTGACAATGAACATTGACAAGGGGTCGTCCTCCCATACCATCATCACGTTAAACAGCGGGGAGAATGATCGTGCACGCTGTAAGGACTGCGCCTCGACCACCTCTTCGAACGGAAGTTCCTGATGGTCATAGGCCTCCACCACCACGCGGCGTACCTGCTTCAACAGCTCTTGGCCTGTCAGTCCATCTGAAAATGCTGACCGTAACGCCACCGTATTGACGCAATAGCCCATCATGTCTTCGAGCTCTCTCCGACGCCTGCCCGCCACGATCGATCCAATGACGAGATCTGACTCTTGCGTGTAGCGATGCAACCACGTCGCAAAAACGGCGTAGAGCACCATGAAGGTGGTGACGTTCTGCTCTCGGCAGAGACGATCGATGCCGGCACTCAGTCCTGCAGGGAGTGATCGTGACCGTACACCTCCTTCGAACGTCCGGGCTCGGGGTCGCTGACGATCGGCTGGGAGTTCAGCTGGAGGATGGGCACCGGTCAACTGCCGAATCCAGTAGGCACGTTGGATGTCACGAAGGCCTTGATCGAGTCTGGTTCTCTGCCAGTCGACATAGGCCGTGTACTGAACCGGGGCTGAGGGAAGTCGAGCGGTTTGAACATCGCCACCGGCGTCCCAGAGCAAGGCTAATTCCTTCCAGAAGATACGGAGAGACCACCCATCGGCGACGAGGCGGTGGAAGGTCAGTGTCAGAATATGCGTGTTCTGGTCAAGCGTCAGCAGGGTTATCCGGAAGAGAGGTCCCCGTCGTAAGTCGAACGGTTGGCTCCTTTCTCTTCGCAAGAGGTGTCCGACCTGAACATCTCGCTCCGCAGGGTCCAACGCCTGAAAATCCTGCCGTCCTATCGTAATGGTCGCCTCAGTGGATACTTCCGCGAACGCTTCACCCCGGTCCGATCCAAAACGAGTTCGAAGAATCTCGTGGCGACCGGCAATTTCCCGCACCGATCGCTCCAACACCTCAGGATCGACAGACCCCCGCAGACGTACATTCATGGAAAGATGGTTGATGGCACTTTCAGGATGTACGTGCTCCAAGAACCACAGTCGCTGCTGCGAAGGGCTGAGAGGAATTCGGCCTTTCCGTATGGAGGGCGAGGAAAGCGGAACAGCTGGAACCTGCGTCCTGCCGTCGCCACCTGTGGCCTGGCCCACGTCATCCAAACTCGCGCTTCCCTCCTCAATCCGGGCGGCAAGCGTAGACAACGTTGGACACTCGAACAGAAGGCCGATGGGGAGTTCGACATGGAACAGATCGAGGATGCGGGCAACAACCTGTGCGGCGAGGAGCGAATTGCCTCCGAGTGCAAAGAAGTTCGCATGGCGATCTGGAGAATCTCCTCCAAGCACCTCTTGCCAGATATCAGCTAGCTTCTTCTCGGTGGTGGTTTGCGGAGGTTCACTCTGTAACACATCGGGTTCGGCCTCCCAAGCCGGGTCCGGCATGTCTGCCGCGAGGACAGCGAATTGGCCGGATTCAAAGGCTGTTCGGCAGGCACCTCGCTGAATTTTTCCGCTAGAGGTTCTGGGGATCGTGCCGGACTTGATTAGCACCACACTGTGAAGTTCCAGTTCGTACTCGTCTGCCACGGCGCGACGGATACCGCGTATCACTTCCATCATGTCCGATTCCGGCAGACGCTTCTCGATTTCATGGACCAGTACGACACGCTCTCCGGTCTCGCTCTCTATCGAGAATGCCGCACCACCCCCTCGCCGCAAGCTAGGATGCGCGTGCCCGGCTGTCCATTCCAAATCATGGGGATAATAGTTGCGCCCCCGCACGATGATCAGGTCTTTGAGGCGTCCTGTCAGGAACAATTCTCCGTGGAGAAATCCAAGGTCGCCCGTCCGTAAATAGGGACTCTCGTTTGATCCAGCGAGGGTGGCCTTAAACACGGCTTCGCTTTCTTCTGGTTTCTCCCAATATCCGGTGGCAATTCCGGGTCCGGCCAACCACACCTCCCCGATAACGTCTGGTCGGCATTCGGTATGAGTCGTAGGATTCACAATCCTGACACGAGTATTTTCGAGGGGCTCCCCGCATCCGACCAATATCCGAGTTTTTCCCTTCGCTGCGGGAGATTCCTTGACGACTGCGTCAGCCAGCGCCTCAGCATCTACGTTGAAGAACGTCGGCCCTGCACCAGCCCGCTTCATCGTCACCAAGAGCGTCGCTTCTGCGAGCCCATACGCCGGTGCGAACGAGGTTCGCCTGAATCCCCGTAAGCCAAAGGTATCGACGAACCGCTCAACCGTATCTGGGTGGATGGGCTCCGCACCACAACTTGCGACCGACCATGTACTCAGATCAGCCTGCCACTCCGTCTGTTGCTGTGCTGCTCGGACGCAAGACTCGTAAGAAAAATTCGGTCCGCCGCTGTGGGTAATGCCAAATCGAGTGACCGCTTCCAGCCACCGCAATGGCCGTTTGAGAAACGTAACGGGTGACATCAGATAGGCAGGGATACCGGCATAGAATGGAGCGATGATTCCATGCAGCAATCCATAGTCATGGAAATACGGCAGCCAGCAGAGCGACCGGCTACCGTCCGCTATGTTTCCAGCCAGGCTCAGGGCTTTGCAATGGGCAAGCACGTTCCCATGACTGACCATGACGCCACGAGGGGTGGCCGTTGATCCCGATGTGTATTGCAGATACGCAAGGCAGGTATCGGTAGATTGTGGCCACTCAACCGAACCGGCAGCATTATCCTGGTGATCCGTCGCTATCCATCGGAGATGACTCGCGCCCTTGGCAATGGAAAGCTCCGAAACCGCGGCTTCGAGACCTGATGTCGTGAGCATCAGCGATACTCGGGCATCTTCGATAATGGCGCGAAGTCGAAGCAGGCTGTGTTTTCGTCTGATAGGGTCAGGAGCTGGAGCAGGAACGGGAACGAGACCGGCACAGACACATGCCCAAAATGCATAGGCGACGTCCAGCCCCTGTGGGTAGAGAAGAAGGGCCCTCGTTCCTGGTGGGAACTCACGTGCAAGATGGCCGGCAAGCGAACGCACCCTCTGTTCAAGCTGGCCGAACGTTACCCGGCTTTCAATGTCGAGGTTGTCACGGACGAACGCGTAGGCCAGATCATTCGGATTTCTCCGGCAACATAACTGAAAAAGTTCTGCAAGATTGTGTGTATCCGGAAAGGACGGTTGCGACATCTAAGTAAGGGGCCAAGTCGTAAGCTATGCCAGGAGGGATATCTCCTACACGTGAACTGTTTGCTGAAAGAATAGGCTAGTGGGTTTAGGAAAAAGTTGAAAGAAATTCTCATTTTTGAGCGGAATCGAGTCGACTCCCTTGATAGTCACACTATCTAACTGGGGGCAACGAGTTTACTCAGCGTTTGTATTCGCGTTTGCCGAGGCTCTAGCGAAGGAATCTGTAGCGTCCTGCGCCAGTGAGTGATAGGGTCCTGTGGCGTTTTTCGCCAGTCCAAGTCCGCTTCTCCAATCCATTTCTAAAGCTACGTCATAAGCCATTGTTCAGTAATGGGAATAGTACCGATCTGTGACAGGAGGAATGGCACACCGATCGCAAGTTGGAGCTATGGAAGGGGAGAAAGTATGCGTATTGCTGGACGAAATGCGGCGTTGTGCACAGTGTTAGCTTGTCTGTCGGGACTGGGGTTCAGCAATCTTGGCGTAAAAGAGCTGACGGTCTCAGCAAAAAGTGGAGATCCAGTCAGTGGGCGGGAAATCTACGTGAACACATGCATCCGTTGTCACGGAATCGACGGGAAGGGAGCACTCGGAATCAACCTTGTTCCACCTCCGGCGGACCTCACCTCGCTCGCCGTTCAGAGTCGGCTCGACGGGACCTTGTTTCGACGAATTCACGGAGGAAAACCCAATACGGCGATGGGTGCCTGGAAACATGCTCTCTCCGATGAAGAAATTTGGGACGTCCTGTCCTATGTGCGTACACTCGGGGTGGAGTCCGGTGAACAACCATAAAGAATGAATCCAATAAGTGGAAGTATGTCTCATACAGGCGTATCAGGGGAATAAATCAACTCCGTTTTTCGATGAGGAGGTAAGGCCATGATGTGTAACGTTGGAGGGATTGAGAGACCTATCCGAATTGGAGCAGGGCTACTGGCGATCACGATCGGCCTCTTTGCAGGGTTTTCGACTGCGATAGCGGGTACGGTACTTGCGGTGGGGGTTATACTGCTGCTCACTGGAGCCGTGGGGTATTGTCCTCTGTTCACGTTATTCAGGATCAGCACCTGCTCTCCGGCGTCCGGTATGAAGAAATGAGGTCCACTCTATGAGCCGACCGATCATGGCAGGCCTTGTGCTGGTGAGTGCGCTGGTGGGGACAATCAGTTGTGTCCCACCTCCACGGGTAACGGAGAGTGAAGAGGCGGCTGCTCGTCGGAGCACGGGGTCGCCCGTCGATACGCTGTTTGTTCCGCCATCGCCAGAAACGATTCCGGGGGATCTGAGGGGGGAGCAGATTCGCCTGGGCTACAAGATGATTGTCGACACGCAGGAATATGGAAAACGGTATGTTGGAAACGCGCTCACCTGCACCAATTGTCATTTAGACGCGGGGCTCAACCCAAATTCTGCATCCTTCGTAGGGATCGCCACTCTGTACCCACAGTATCGTGAACGAGCCGGCCGACAGATGACGCTGGCCGATCGAATCAACGAGTGTTTCGAACGCAGTATGAACGGCAAGGCACTTCCACCCGACAGTGTAAAATTGACGGGCATCGTCGCCTATATTGAATGGTTGTCACAGAATATGCCACCCGGCGTTGAGGTCCCATGGCGAGGGATCCCACGCCTCGTCTCGACCCATCAGCCTGACCCTCTCAACGGCAGGAAGGTTTTTGAGAAAAAGTGTGTCTTCTGCCATGGCTCCGATGGGCAAGGCACCATGGCGGCACCGCCAGTGTGGGGGCCTCGTTCGTACAACATAGGGGCAGGCATGGCACGAGTGAGTGTGGCTGCCTCATTTATCAAGGCCAACATGCCGCGAGGCTGGGGCTGGACGGTGACGGACGACGAAGCCATCGATGCTGCGGCCTATATCAATACGCAGCCTCGACCGGACTTTCCCGACAAGATCCACGACTGGCCGAAGGGGGGCAAGCCGGCGGATGCACCCTATTGAGCGGTCGACAGGAGCGAGATGAAACTTACGGCCACCTTTCACGGAGGGACACGCTACGACATTGTGAGCGGCAAACATCGAGTGATCACCGATCAGTCGGTGGAGGATGGAGGGCAGGATGCCGGAATGGGTCCAGTCGAACTCTTTGTCGGGTCGGTCGCGGGTTGTGTCGCGTATTTCGTCGGGCAATTCTGTGGGCGGCACGGCATTTCCCAAGACGGCTTGACGGTCGATGCGGAATGGACGATGGCCGAAGTTCCACACCGTGTCGGTCGTATCAAGATCGGAATCCATCTTCCCCATCGAATCAGCGCAGAACAAAAGGAACGCCTGTTGAAGGTCGCGCATGGCTGCACAGTGCATCAATCCCTCGAGGTGCCTGCCGGCGTGGAGATCGAACTCAATCCCCATCCTCGTGCGGAGAAACCTTCGTGAAAGGAGCAGCGATGTCGAATGTGAGAGTCCGGATGGTCATGGGAAGCGCTGCGCTCGTGTGGTTGGGGCTCATGTCATCCCCGCAATTGTCGTTTGGAGGCGACCAAGCACGCGCGAAAGACATCATCCAACAGACCTGTGTGCAATGCCACCGGCTGGAAGGTCAGCCGGATTCGCGCTTCAAGCTTCACGCGCCTGACTTGATGTGGGCCGGCAGCAAGTACCAACGGTCGTGGCTGATTCGTTGGTTGACCGGTCAGGAGGCTCCGCTCTATGCGAAGGGATATATGTGGGACCTGACACACGTTCCCTCGAAGCATCCGATGGTCACGGAGTCGGAGGCGAACGCACTCGCGGATTACTTTGCCGAACACAACAAAGATCCTCGCGTGACAGTGGGTGCATTTGATCTCTCAAAAGTGACGAAGTTCGATGCGACGTTCGGCGGGATAGCCTATAAAGCCCACGCCTGCCTTGGTTGCCACACGATCGAGGAAAACGGCAAGCTCATCGGAGGCCCGCAGAGTGCCGCGTTGCAGAATGCCGGCCAGCGGTACAACGCGGACTGGCTCTTCCGATTCGGGCAGAATCCCCAAGACTTCACGCCACACAGCGGCGAGTTTTTGGCCGATGCGACGGAGCCACAACTCCGCGCGGTGATCGGGTTCCTTATGGTGCAGGGCGTGAAGGACTTCACGTATTACGAGCCCTGGACGAGCCGTGAATTTGAGATGGCCAGGGTGGATCGAGGAAAGGTGATTTATAAAGAGTATTGTTCGCAATGTCATGGCGCGACGGGTAAAGGCGACGGACCGGCAGCTTCCGGCCTTGAACCCAAACCAGCGATACATGCCAACATTCCATTCGAGAAGCTCCCAATCGAATACCTCTACAACGTCATCAATCATGGCGGACTGGCTGTCGGCAAATCGCCGAACATGCCGTATTGGAATTTGACGATCGGTCAACAGGGCGTGGCGGACGTGATCGCCTATTTGAAGGTGACCTTCAAGGGGATCCCGGATGTTGCTGCGGCAGCAGGAGGCACCGAAGGGAGTGTCTGTGTGCAACCGCGTAAGACAGCCCAGGCTCCGGCAGACCTCTTCACCAAAACGAACCCGTTTCCATCGTCTGCTGGAGCGATCAAGGCGGGAAAAGAATTGTTCCTGAAGACCGCGCAGCCCGTTGCATGCGTCATGTGTCATGGTGAACTGGGAGACGGCAAGGGGTTGATGGGTGCGGCCTTAGTGCCGCCACCACGAAATTTTACATGTGGCGCAATGATGCGAGATCTGCCGGATGGGCAACTGTTCTGGATCATCAAGAATGGTTCTCCGGGGACAGGCATGATGCCGTTTGGCACATTACCGGATGAGCAGGTCTGGCAACTCATCCACTACATCAGAAGTTTGGCAAAGTAAGAGGTATGTTTGCATATCAAAAAGGAGGTAGGTTATGAGGGTGCGTCGATATGGATCGGTGAAGTCAGCCGTTTGGTTTGCTGTCGCTGCATGGGCGGTATTGGCCGGTGGCGATGATATCGCCTATGCGCAGGCTGCGGGGATGGGAGCGCCGCCCTCAAAGGTGGAGATCACTATTAAGGACCGCCAGCACGGCTATGAGACCGCTGGGTTCACGATGCCGTCGCAGGAGACGATCATCGTCGTCAGAAACCAGGATTCCGTCACTCACGGGTTTGCGTCAACGTTGTTCAAAGACATTCCCGTGAAGGTGGAGGGAGGGACTGAGATACGAGGGAAGCAATTCAAGTCGTTCCACGTCGACGCGGGAAAGACGATGACGCTGCGTTTCGCGACAGCGCCCTCGAACTTCGATCCGATGACAGGTGGAGCCGAAAGTGTGCGACACGCCCTGTGGTGCGACATCCATCCTGAGGTGAAAGGGGAGTTGTTTGTGATTGAAACTCGGGGAGATATCGGAGGCGGCTGAGTCATAGCTTGGTCATGGTCTGACACGTGCTCCCACCCACGGGATAGAATCGATGAGTTTTCTTCCAGCCGGCGGAGGGTGAGGATCCCGGTCCTGGCCCGGCGACGGTTCATACTGGAGCTCAGCTGGGACCCTGAGATGGATGACGTGAAGGGGAGCAGCTGGCTGGTGGTCTCGTGAGCCAACGGAAACACCGCATGAAGAGATTTGGGAGACTCTCCCCTCGGGGCGCGAGAGTATGGCTTGGGTGGGTGATTGGTGGCGGCCTGCTGGCCGTGTCGTCTACCGCATGGGCGAAGGAGATGATCTTTGTGGCACGTGATGTCGAAGATCAGCAAGCGGTGTGGCTGCCTAGTGAAATCATCATTCATCGAAGCACGGATCTGGCAGAGCCGCTGATGTTTCGTTTTGAAAATCCAACTGAACGGACCCATGTGTTTGAATCCCCGGGGTTGTTTGAGTCTGTAGAAGAGCAAGGTGTTCAGATCACCAGGCCGGTTCGGATCACCATTCCGCCAGAGGGGAGCGAGCAGATCGTGATCGACAGGGATCGGATAGCGAGCGATGCGACCGCCGACGAGGGGGGGACCGTGACCTATCGATTCTACTGCCCCCTTCATCGGGCAGATACAGATATGGGTGGCAGAATCGTCGTGGGACAATAACCGGAGCGAAGCACCGGTTCGTGAGAACGGCCTACGTTGTGTAGAACCTACAGTTATTGAAGGAGTCAATCATGCTGACGTTCATTATTTCAGGTAGTCGAGGGACGGACGATCCCACGATGGCGACCTTGCCGTTTATGGCCGCCAAGACGGCCAAAGAGCAAGGACACGACGTGGTTCTGTGGCTATGGAACGAAGCCGTGACGTTGGGTCGCAAAGGTGTGGCGGATCATGTGACCGGCGTAAACTTGACCCCGCTGAAAGAGCTGCTTGCTGCCGTACAAGCGGCAGGAGTGCCGATCTGGGTCTGCGGAGCTTGTGCGGTCGCCAGACAGGTCGACACGGCGGATCTGGTAGCCGGCGCGTCTATTAAAGGCATGCCGGATTACATCAAAGCCGTAGCTGAACGCGATCGAAGCGTCGCATTCTGATATAAGACCGGGAGAAGGAAGTGTCGTATGGCAGCTGACGGTTCGGAGATCCAAGTTCCACGCTGACCGAGGATGCTCTCCGTATGATCGATACGAGAAAGGCCCTCATTGAGCTGCTGGAGAACAGAAGTGTCGAAATGATTGAGGAAGGAGCGGGGCGATGAAGACGAAGATGTTTCCGTTGCTGGCTATTTTGGTGTTCTTCGGGGTCTCCAACGGTGCGGCAGAACGACATATGATGCAACCGAGAGTACCAGTCGATAAGCTGGCCGAAGCCCGAGCTCTCAGGAGCCCGCTCCCCGCATCTCAAGAAATCGTAGAAAAAGGGAAGGCGCTCTACCACGGCAAGGGCACGTGTTTCACCTGTCATGGAGTGGACGGGGACGGCACAGGACCTGGGGGCGCCCAACTGAATCCCTCCCCTCGGAATTTTCAACACCATGGGTTTTGGCGGCACCGCACCGAGGGAGAAATATTCTGGGTGATCAAACACGGCTCTCCCGGTACCGGTATGATCGGGTTTGGCCAGGTCCTGGCGGATGACGAAATCTGGTCCCTCCTACAGTATGAGCGCACCTTCGCAGGCATGCACGGACCGGGAATGAGAGGTCATAGCGGCGGGATGGGGCCGATGAGAGGATCCGAAGGCGGGATGGGACATCGTGGACGGAAAGGCGAGATGGGTGAATAAGAAACGCCGCATCCGATCTGAATAAACTCGACGGTTCGTGCGCAGCCGTCTTAGCCAGTGAAAACTTTGCAGATTCGACCGCGAACGGATTTTCGCCACAGAAGCTCCCATGAGCTTGCCGATTGCCTTCATGATGAGGAAACAACAAATTGGTCGTGTTATCCGCCTGTTCCTAAGCATCCTCGAATCTCAGCCTGGCATGCCTATGGTCCCATGGGCATGGGTGCATTCATCTCTGTGATGTCTCGATGTTCAGGCCGATTCCAGAAACTACCGTCTTCCGAAGGATTCCCTATCGGCTGATCGCATCCGTCCTTTTGATTCTGGCCCTGGTTGTCTCCGTCATTCTGCTCTTCAGTCTGGAACGCGACAAACTCCTCCTGGAGGGTTTCAGCGAGGGCAAGAGGATTCCGACGGAACTATTTCCGGCTCTGTGGCAATCGCGAAGCGACCTGGTCGTCGTGACGCTTCTTGTATTCTTGGTGAGTGCGATCGGAATCGCGGCAGTCATCACGTTCCTGCACTACGACAGTACGCGTCGCACACTTGAGGAGGTGAAGGGATTAGCGCGCAATATCTTGCAGAGTATCCCGACCGGCGTCTTGACTCTGAACCGATCCGGAGTGATCACCGCCGTCAATCCCATGGCAGAGGCCGTGCTGAAACGCTCAGGGACAGACCTGTTGGGTCACTCCTATGAATCGGTCTTTACGGAAGGAGATACCATCCGTGGAGCACTGGATGAAGCGCTACACACACATGAGTACTCGAAACAGAAGGATGTACCCTACGGAACTCACGATGGGATCGTTCACAGCATCCGCATCGGTACTGCCGAACTGACTGGAGATGACGGACAACCGGCAGGCGTCATCTTGCAAGCTCAGGACGTCACGGAATGGCTGGTGCTCGAACGGCGCGTGCTCGTTGCGGAGAAACTCGCCGCGCTGCATACCTTGTCCGCCGGCGTCGCGCATGAACTACGGAATCCGCTGAGCGCGATGGATTTGAACCTGCATCTGCTTGATGAAACATTGAAAGAACGGGGTGGGCTGGCGCAGGACGTGGCGCACTATCTTCAAGTCGTGAACGCCGAATGTCGACGCCTCTCCGTGATTTTGGATAACTTCATGAAGTTTGCGCGTCCCACCTCAATGGGTCTCCATGAAGTGGACTTGCGAACGGTCATCGCACACATCATGGCACTCATGCAATTCGAGGCCCAAGAGCGGAAGATCCAACTGGAGGAACGAGTTGAAGAAGCATTACCTCCAGTGTTTGGAGACGAGACACAAATCAGCCAAGTCCTGGTGAACATCATAGTCAACGCATTCCAAGCCATGCCGGACGGTGGACGGTGTTCCATCATCACGCAGGTACAGAGGAATGCCGACGCTCGCTGGGTGGAAGTCGTGGTGTCGGATACAGGCGTTGGAATCAAGAAGGACGATCTGTCGCACCTATTCGAGCCCTTTTACACCACCAAAGCTGGCGGAACAGGCCTCGGCCTTGCTATTGCCTATCGAATCATGCAGGACCACGGCGGCGCCATTCGCGTTTCTAGCGTACTCGGCGTCGGGACCACCGTGGTCGTGCAACTCCCCGTAGGAGCCAAGTCGCTTGAGAAGCTTGAGGTAGGTTCATGACCAACCCCGCGAAGATCCTCATTGTTGACGACGAGGTGAACATTCGCAACGCGCTGGTGACCCTCCTGGAAAGGAAGGGATATCGGGGCCGAGGCGTGGCGACGGCGGAAGAAGGGTTGGATCTGCTTGAAACGACCGGGATGGATCTGGTGATTACCGACTTGCGCATGCCGGGAATCGGCGGGATGGAATTTCTGCGGAGACTGCAGACGAAATGGCCCGGCACGGAAGTGATGGTCATGACAGCCTATGGCTCCATCGAAACCGCCGTGGAGGCGATGCGTGCCGGAGCCTACGATTATCTCACCAAGCCCATCGATCGCGAGCGGTTCCCCATCATGGTGGAGAAAGCGCTCGAACGACACCATCTCTCCATCGAAAACCAACGGCTCCGAGATCGACTCGAAACGAGAACACGTTTCGAGCAAATGGTCGGCGAAAGCGAGGCCATGCAGCGGGTCTACGGCCTGGTGGAGATGGTGGCATCCAGCGATGTGACAGTCTTGCTCACAGGCGAAAGCGGAACCGGCAAGGAACCTGTCGCCCGAGCCATACACCACAAAAGCCTGAGAGCCGATGGGCCGTTTATTACCCTAAATTGCGGGGCATTACCTGACGCGCTCTTCGAGAGCGAGTTGTTCGGCTATGAGAAAGGCGCCTTCACCGGCGCGATGACGACCAAGGCCGGACGGTTCGAGCTGGCCGACGGCGGCACGTTGTTGCTCGATGAAGTTGGTGAACTCTCACTGAAATCTCAAGTCGATTTTTTGCGAGTGCTGGAAACCAAGGAGTTCAGGCGCCTGGGTGGAACCAAGCTGATTACGGTCGATGCCCGCATCATCGCCGCCACCAATCGCAATCTTGAGGAAGCGGTCAAGCAAGGCGCGTTTCGCGAGGATCTCTTTTATCGACTCAATGTCGTCCCCATTCAATTGCCGCCGCTGCGCGAACGCAGAGACGACATTTCCCTCCTCGTTGAGACGTTCCTGCCAAAATTTTGCGCACAGCATCAACGAGCACCGAAGGACGTCTCACGAGAAGCCATGCGGCTCTTACGGCTGTACGCCTGGCCGGGAAATATTCGACAACTCCGCAACCTGCTTGAACGGCTAGTCGTCACCGTGCGGGACCACACAATTCTCCCGGAGCACTTACCAGAGGAGATTCAAGTCAGCCGGGAAGACGTCCGGACCATGGTCGTCACCCTCGGAAATCCTCTGGAAGAAATTGAGAAAGAAGTGATCCGACGGACGCTTGTCGAAGTCACCAACCACCGCGAGAAAGCCGCCAAGCTGCTCGGTATCAGCCTGCGGTCCCTCCAGTACAAGATCAAAGAATACGGGATCCGCGAGTAAGGATTCCCTAAACTACCCATCTATCACATAGCATCAAGCCTCCTCGTCACATCTGCTCCTTGATCTGCAATTCCTGCATGTGTGCGATCAATTGCATCAAGATGTAACTGCGCGATCTGCAAAGAGACATCCAAGTTTGAGCTGTCTGGTAAAGAAGACCTGCATGCAGATTGTGCAGATGACCAACTTCCTGGTCCTCTGGTCATGACCTCCGCTTTGCCCGAGCTCTGAGGTTCCCGTTGTAAGCACACAATAAATCTACTGCTTGGTCCGTTCACATCTTGCGGCACTCAGTATGCAGGGATTCACTTTCAGGAACAGGAACCAATCAGTCGGACGTAACACAAGGCGGAAGAGAACGTGATTGTTGTGCCACGGATCACAAGGGCTGGAGTCGTCCTCGTCCTCTTATTGATGAACGGCTGTGGGCAATCGCCCGCCCAGCAGCTTGAGGCAGCCCAGAAGGCGGTCGACGATGCCAAAACTGCGGAGGCGGAGACCTATGCGAAGGACGATTGGATGAAATTGGAACAGGAGTTCGCCCTGGCCAAGGATGAGCTGGCCAAGGAAGAGACGGTCTTCCCGATGTTCAGATTCTATGCCGACGTGGGTGAAATGCTGAGCACGGTAGTTGTGTATGGGGGGCACGTTGCAGCCAAGGCGTCACAGAACAAGGAAGCGGCCAAGACAGCAGCCCTCGCGATGGAACAAGAGGCTCTGCGGGCCGTGGTGTCTGCCAAAAGACTGATGGCCAGAGCCCTGAGTGGGACAAAACGAGATGCGGGAGAAACAATCAGGCAGCAGGTCACAGCATTAGAAGCGGGTTTCGCTGTGATACATGGGCTCATCGAGAACGGTGATTATCTCGCGGCGCAAATGCAAGCCAGAGCATTGAAGGAGAAGGGAGTCGCAGTCTCCGGAGAAATTCAGAGCGCTATCGAGAAGGCTACAGGGAGAAAGCCAAAAACCCATGCGTAACAGATACAAGCACCTTTTGAAAATTTATCCACGGAGGCAGTGTTTCCCATGCCGAACGTTTCGATCACGGTGAGGGCGCTCGTTGTCTTGCTCATGGAGATGACTTTTTCAACAGGTTTCTTGGGACGGCCAAAGCCATGTTGACGATTCGTGAACAGCAGATCGGGTTCTTGGAGGTGATCGAGTACCTGGCGGCAATTGTTTTCGTGGCCGGAGCCCTGGCCTGGGGCTGGTATCTGACTCTTTTGCTTTGGCTTATCCTGGTAATCCTTCCCTATAGCGTGTTGTGGGTCTTAGGAAATTTTGAACGAGAAAATGATCTGTCTCGTCGTCCTCGCCAGACCATTGCGAAGGAGAAATCAGGATCGCAAGAACAGATTTTAGGACGGTCGTGACCCCCAGAGACGGAGCATCATGGTAACGGTAGTGTCCATCCTTCAGGTATCCAAAACGACCGAGCGGAAAGGAACGTGGTATGAGCCCCTTGAATGCAGCAAGACCTGAACGAATTATCGATGTCGGGCCTGCCGGCTTCCATCCACCGTCGGCGATGGAGCTCGGCGTCACTCACCCTGAGTCAGGAGGGGGATTGTTGTATGGCCGACATGCTCCACAAGACGACGTGATTGCCGAGGCGGCCCGGCAACTCTACACCCGAAAGAATCCTACGATTTTCCACGGCCCCTTGTATGTCTGGGCCTGGCATGCGGAATGGATCGCCAAGGGGCAGGCCATGTTGAGGCTTGCGGCGGAGATTCCAAACGTCATGATCATTCCCATGCCGGACTACCGGCCCAAGTATCCCAAGATTGATCCCGAAGAGGGAATCAATCCGAACCATCCCAATTTGACGATCTGGGGCAACAAAATCGAGGTGGCGTTGTTCATCGGCATTCATTGTCATTATGCCAACCTCGCGCTGCGGATGGTCCGAGCTGGGACGAATTGCGTCACCATAGCGTTTTGTCATGACATCCATGAGGACGCGATGCTTAGCATACAGGACCTCGATGTGAAACAGATGGACCATATCATCGAGATCTTCAAAACCGTCCGGAAAGACATGGGAATCGACATGCCGAACGATGGGAACACTGTGCGCCTAACCGACACACAAATTCGAGCGAAGCACGGGATCGAGCGAGTAAACCCACTGCCGGCCTAGCGATCGTGAAGACGGGCAGGAGAAGGAACGGTCGGAATACGTGAGGAGGGTGGTCATGAGCGTGGCATCAACAAGGGAACCCGTATTACCTCCTCGATCGCCGAAGGAGGACTGGCTTGTCCAACTCGCTCGGCTGCAAGCACTGCTGGCCGCCTGCCCCAGCGATCTTCTTTCGCGATGCGAACTGGCCGCACTCCTTGAAACGATGGACCTGTACGAAGAGGCCTTGGTCCACTGGAAAGTGGTCATTGATCTTGATGCGAACCATCTCAACGCGCGGGAAGGGCTCGTTCGCTGTCATCAGAAGACGGGGCATCACCATACAACCCGCACAATGCGGAGGAGTGTATGACCACGATCTGGGGCCGTCTCGAACAAATTGCCGAGAGGCGTACTGAGGGTCGGTGGGTTCACGTCAGAACAGCCGTGCCGGGAAATGGGGCAATCCTCACTCGCATCATCATCGGTGAACAAACGCGCATAGCGAGGGGAATCGAACAGGTGGCCCTTGCCAATCTTCGAGAAGGAGAGGTTGTGGGAGTCGCCTTTCGCGCGGCACGTGCAGGGCTTGTGAAGGCCGACACAATCTATGCCCGACCGGCATTCGCGACGATCGAGTCGAAATCCCCCTCCTCAGCATGGCCACAACCGAGCGCTCAGGGTGCCATGCCACAGACCTCTGCTGGTCCTGCGTCAGGTGGCTGCTGCTCAGATCAACCGAGCAGGAACACCGGCTCCAGCGCGCTCGACGATATCTGTTTGATGTTCCTGAGCCAACCGCTCATGCCGGAGGCACGCGACCGTGTCGAGGCGAAAGTGAGGCGTCCCGAATAGGTCGACCAGCACCCTTCGCCCCAGGCGGCCGTCTCTGGCTGCAAAACGCAAGGTATCGGTCAAGAAAGCGAAGAAACACTCAGCGATCAGAACAAGAAAGAAGCAAAACAGACCGGGGGAGAGCAGACTGAACATGTCAGGACATGCGGATGTGGTGGTGGTGCAGTTGCCGAGAGGGGTCACGGCGATGGTGTGGTTGGACCTCGCCACGGGTACCGTGGCGACCAGCCATGCTGGATTACAGATGAGACTGCGTCGGTGCGTCAAGGATTGGGCCGGTTCTCTCGTGCTTCCACAAGACGGATCGAACTTCCTGTCCGCCGTGTATGACCATTTCTTTCTCAACGGGTACCCCGTCCAGTGGCTCAGGCTCTCAGGTCTAAAAAGGATCCAACACATCTATCGTGTCTAGCACGAAACCAAACATTATGGCTCCATTGACAAGTTGGCTACCAGTGGGCGCCCATCAAGAATTCGATCTCGTCGTCAAGATTGTAGGCGCTCCCGCATCAGGGCTCGCACAAGACTGGACCCCGATCGCCCAGGCGTTGGTCCGCCAAGGGCTGTCGGTTATGAGCCAAACGGGACGGCTCAACGGAAAATTCGGTGAATGTGTCCTCGGCATCCGTCTCGCGACCAGGCCGTTCAGTTCGATGGGCCATGGATGCGACATTCTGGTGTACTTGGGCAAGAAGGCCCCAGAGTATGGGCGTGTCGGACTCCAGCCCGGCAGTCTTCTCCTGTGGGATCCGCCGTCGAATCTGCAATCATCCCCGGTGCCGCCCAACGGCGTGGTAGCCTATCCGGTTCCCTTTCAGGCCCTTTCGATTCAGAGTGGGGAGAGATTCGAAGGCAAAGGGTTTGCCGCGCTGGGAGCGCTCTTCCACTTGCTCGGTGTTTCAGCGGGCACGCTGGATCAATGGACGGCGTCAGTCGCGGCACCTCGATCATTTGCATCGGGTGTGGCGTTTGCTCGTGATGAAATCGAGAAGCGCGACCCCTATGCCCTTCCGTCGATCGAACCCGACGGTCGGAGCGGCCTGTTCCTTAGTTGCGAACAAGCCATCCTATTGGGATATGCGGTGAGTGCGTGCGAATGCCGGACCGGATGCGAGACCGATCTCGTGACATCGCCGGCGCGATGGACCGCGCACCATCTGAGACTCGCCGGATCCATGGTCACCCTCCTGGAGAGCGACGGGTATCCCGGCATGCAGGTCTATCGAGGCCCGCAAGGGAAGGTCATGACGATGCTCCGGGGGAACGAGACCGCGATGGCCGCGTGCCTCAAGGCCGTCACGACTCCAAGAATCTTTGTGGCAACCGATGTTCCTGACATTATCCGCCTGATCAAGGCAGGACACGATCTGATTCGCAACGGATTGAGCGATGGTGTCGGGGTGCTGATCGAGGAGGGCCTCGCCTCCCGTCAGCACAGCATCGATACGTGGACCCTGGCTGATTGGATCAGACCCCAGAACAGTATGGAGCCGGATCGCGATGGATGTGTTCCGTCCGAGACGCACGATACCATGATTGAGTGGGATGAGGGAGACGCTGAGGCGGACATTGGATTCGTCGCCTGGGGACTGGCTCAGGGAGTGGTGCGAGATGCCGTGGTGCTCTGCCGGAGTTTTGGGCTCAACGTCGCGGGACTGTATCCGAGACAGAGCGTGCCGTTCTGTCACGATGACCTCGAGTCCTTCGCCAGAACCGTCCGTCGGGTCGTCCTCGTCAGATCGGGCCAGACACCGAGATCTTGGAACCGCCTACGCCCCTCATTCGCGTTCGACCTTGCGACACTGACACCGCCGCAAGGTCGGCCCCTTACGCCGATGGATATTTTCCTTCGCGAGGGATTGGGCGCCGTATGAAACCGCAGAGAAACAACCCAGAGGAAAGGAGTGATCGGAATGGAACCATACGAAATGACGGTGGGGCCTGAGGGGTATCTTCCGCCGTCCGTTTCAGAACGAGGCGTGATCGGCCCTTCGAAAGGCGAGGGGCTTGTGCTGGGGAAACGTGTGCCGGAGCAAGCGGCCATCGATGAAGCGGCGCGTCGTCTCCTTCATGCGAAGAATCCAACCATCTTCCCCGGTCCTCTGGTGCTGTGGGCGTGGAACGAGCAAGCGGTTCGGGAGTCGAAAGTCATCAAGGCCCTAGCGGAAGCCGTTCCGGCCAAACTCATCCCCATGGCGGACTACCGTCCCAAATATCCCAAGATCGTTGCTGAAAAAGAAATCAACCCGAACCATCCGAATCTCACCATCTGGAAAAACAAGATCGATGTCTGTCTCTTCGTCGGTGTCCACTGCCATCAATCCAATATCGCCCTCAAGATCATTCGTGGCGGCACGGATTGTTTCACGATCGCGCTCTGTACCTTCAGCGGCGACGACGAGGCGCATCTCACGATTCGTGACTTGACCGCCGATACGATTCAGCGCATCGTGGATTCGGTCTATCGTCAAAGAAGAACTCGTCCGTCGTAGGCAAGTCAATTGCCGCGTCTTAAGTGTTAAACGGTGGGATCCTCACCGGGGCGGTGAAGCTGGACGGCCACGTGCCGAAGCCCAAAGGCTACAACCTCACCGCCCTGCCGGACCCCTTCTACTGCGGACGTATTTCCGATGGACAAGGCTGGCGCATCCTGCAGCCGTTCAATGTGGGGCCGGCAGGAGAGTTTCGGGAGGTCGTGGTCTATCTGGATGGCATCGACAAGGGCAAACCCTTCAACGAAAGAGGTGTGCCGCAGATCGAAGCGAGAGACTGCCTCTTTCTGCCGTTCACGACCGTTGTGCGTGACCATCAAACGGTGACGGTGGTCAACATGGACCCGGTCATGCACGACATCCAAGCCTATGAGACATCACAGTTGGGTGCGCGGGTCCTCTTCAATGTCCCGCTCCCGATGAATCCACAACATCCGCGTAACTTCAAGGATCGCAGCGAGGCTGCGCTGTATCACAAGCACATGGCCGGGGCGCCGATGAAAGAATTGGTTACGCTCAGTAAAGACCGCCGGATCTTCGTCATGCAATGTGGTTTCCATGCGTACATGGAGAGTTGGGGCGTGTCGGTCAGGAATCCATACTTTGCCAAGACGGATGAGGAGGGAAGGTTTACGATTACCGATGTGCCCCCTGGTACCTACAAGCTGGTGGTGTGGCATCCGTACATCCGCACGGTCAACGAGCAAATCGTCACGATTGCGACGAAGGGAACCACGGAAGCGATCCTCGTGGTCCCGGCTCCGACCGGGCGGCTCTATGCCAACGAGGTGTTGGAGCATGACTACGTGCGGTATGGCGTGACCAAGGAGCAGAAAAAGGAGATCGAGCCGATGATCCACAAACAAGAACACTAAGGAGCGGGTCGTGCGCTGGAGGCGGAACGCTAAGCGGAGGGTCGACCGAATTACTCCTAACGTCTGGTTCAAAGCAAACAGGAGGCTGATCATGAAAGACAACGAAACGCAGGCCTGGCAGG
>JBGSIO010000033.1:0-18668 GCA_041742455.1 Nitrospira sp.
CCGTAATGCGTCCCTGCGCCAGGCGTAGGATGGTTGATCCGGCGCCTCCCAGCAGGAGGGCGCCGGCGTCCCACGTCAAGGCGGTTAGACTTTAATCTTGATGTGTTCACCCTTGAGCCACTTGATCATAAACTCATTTTCTTGACCGGGGGTAAACCCGGTCCGCACCGGTTCCCACGGCCCGCGGGCGCCGATGCCGCCGTCTTCCGCTTTGGTGATGCGGATCAGACATTCCTTCGGGACGGTGTTGACCGCATGGTGGTCGATTTCAAATCCCCACTTAAACTTCAGCCCGTTTGCAGATTTACCAGGGAGCGAGTCGGTTTGATGCATCGGCATGAGCCAGCTTCGCGTAAAGGACTGCTGCGCGCCATACCGGAAGTTGGACTGATACCCGGTATCGATCGCGATGGCGCGACCGTCCGGCCTGGTTTCATGACCCTTCACCGATTTGGCCGTCGACACGTAGGGCGCGTGCTTGGCCATCGTCACGTGATAGGGATACGACGGGTTGTACTTGGCCCGAATCATCAAGCGCGCCACCTTATAGTAGGGGTCGCTCGGTTTCCAGCCTCGGTAGGGGCGGTCAACCGGATTCCCATCGATGTAGACATAGTCGCCGTCATTGATCCCACGGTCCTTGGCCGCTTGAGGATTAATATGCACCTGATGCTCACCGACACCGGGCGTTCGCTTGTCCATCCGGTAGGGATCGCCGAAGTTCGACTCATAAATCTGCACCCAGTCGTTCACCGACCATTGGCTATGGACACGGTGCCGGGTTTTCGGCGTGACACAGTAGAACTGGTAGCCTTTCTCCCACAAAGGATTCGTGTGGCGTTTAATTTCCTCCCACGCAAGTTTGATATTCCTAATCATTTTGTCGTCGTGGTGTTGGGCCGCAATGGGAATGCCATAGTCATCAGGCCGAACATACGGGTTCGTGGTGAAGATGGCGTTCGGTAGGTACGGGGTGGCCTCCGGCCCTTCACGGTGCACGATGAAGTTTTCACCGTACTCGATGGCTTCCGGTTCAATACGATAGCTCTCGATGCGCCCCGATCTGGTCCACATCGGCTTCGACTCGTTGGTTTCCTCCCAGAGGGGGTGCCGCGGATAGGTTCGAACCATCACCATCCAGCCCTTTTCAGACTTCAAGAGCACATCGGCACTGTAACCGTAAAAAGTGCTGGACGCGTCGAGGAGGCGTTGTGCGTACACATCCACTCGGTTCTGATAGACAAAATGGAAAACCTCTCGCATCCGCTTCTCGCCCGTGATATCGGCGAGTTTTGCCGCCACCCCGGCAAATGTATCCGCATCGTTCCGCGTGTCGTAGAGCGGCCTGATCCCACCCTTCCAGATCTGCACCCAAGGATTCGACACGGTGGCCGTCATTTCAGGATAGGTGAACTCCATCCAGGAGTTCACGGCAAAGGCGATATCGGCATGGTTGACGTCGGACGTCATCTCGATGTCCTGCGTGATGAGACATTCGATGTTCGGATCGACGTTGCGCACCATATCGTAATGGTGCTTGGCATTGTTCAAAAGGTTGACGTTGACGACCCACCGCAGCTTGCTGGGGGTCGGCATATGGGTCTTCCCTGTGAACACCTTGCGGCCATACTTCGGGGTATTGACGATTAAGGCCGTGTCCCCGTGATTCCAATACGCGGGCTCTTCGCCGTAATAGTAGTTCCGGTATTTAATTTCCTTTCCATGCGCATTGGGGTCCAGATTCATGTGCCAGGGATCTTCCGATAAGTGTACCCCGCCACCGACTCCAGACCAGGGCGTGGCATTCCAAATCCCCACTTTGTAATTGCCGGACCAGGTATGGCAGCCTGTGCCGAACTTACCGATATTGCCGGTCAAGGTGAGGACGAGGGCCGCGGCTCGTCCCGCTTCCGTCATGTGGAAATAATGACAGACCCCTTCGCCGTTGTGAATGGCAGACGGCTTGATCGTGCCCGAGTCGCGCGCCCACCGGACGAGCAAGTCTTTAGGGGAGCGCGTGATCTGATGTACCGTGTCCAGATCGTAGTCTTGCAGATGGATCAGATACATCTGGTAGATCGGCATGGCGTCGACTTGTCTTCCATTCAGCAATGTGACGCGATAGCTGCCGGTCAAGGCTGGATCAATCCCGCTTTGTTCGAAGTGCCAGCCGACCTGCTCGCGATGGAGCGCGACCGCCTGTTTCTTGGCCAGGTCCCACACCATGAGGCCCCCTAGCCGCTCGATCTGATCCGGTTTCAGCCCTTGGATCCGGCCTGAGTAGCTGTGCGAAAAGTCCGGGAACTTGTAGTTTGGAATGACATCCCGAGGATCCAAATACTGCAGAGTGTCCGTTCTGACTAGCAGAGGCATATCCGTGAAGTCTTTGATGTAGTTGATGTCCTGCATGTTCTCATCGAGAATGATCTTGCAGGCACCCAGGAACAGCGATGTGTCCGATTGCGGCCGAAGGGGAATCCAGTAGTCGGCTCGAGAGGCCGTCGGATTGTATTCAGGAGTGATCACCACGAGACGAGCCCCACGTTCGATCGATTCGAGCTTCCAGTGCGCTTCCGGCATCTTGTTCTCGACGAAATTCTTGCCCCAGCTCGTGTTCAGCTTCGTGAAGCGCATATCGCTCAAATCAACGTCGCAATTTTGTGTGCCGTTCCAAAATGGCTGTGAGGGATCTTGGTCCCCATGCCAAGTGTAATTGTTCCAATAACGACCGCCTTGCGCCTGATCCGGACCGACCTTGCGTATCCATGTATCCAGCAACGGCAGGACGCTGTTGTTGAAACGGGTATTGGAGTGTTTGCCAATGAATCCGAGAATGGGCATGCCTGCCCGGTGCTTGAAGCAGCGCACTCCCGCGCCCTTCATCATTTCAATCATCTCAGGCGCATAACCTTGCTCGCGAAGGCGTCGCGCGCCAGCCTCACCACTATATCGGGTGGCAATCACAATCATCGCCTTGGCTGCATAGGTGAAGGCCGTATCCCAAGACACTCGAAGCATATCGTCAAGGAATCGACCCTCGAACTTGTACTTCCGTTTCGATTCGTGGGTCAGCTCAGGAGATCCGTCGTCCACCCATTGCTTCCACCCCTTTCGCATCAAGGGCCCCTTCAGCCGATAGGGCCCGTACACTCGTCGATGAAAGGTAAACCCCTTGAGACACATACGGGGGTTGTGGGCGAACGTACCCCGGTTTCCATACAGATCTTCATAGGTCTGGTGATCGTAGTTCTGCTCGACCCGCATAACCACTCCGTTCCGAACGAAGGCCCGAATGCGACAGGCGTGCGTGTCGTTGGGGGAGCAGACCCATGTGAAGGACGAATCGTACCGATATTGATCGTGATAGACCCGCTCCCACGATCGGTCCGGATACTCCCCCAAGGGGTTGCCGACCTCGATCACCGGCTGGAGCGCCGTCAGTGCCAGAACTTTGTCCGCCACGGCTATGGCAGCGATCGTGCCGGCAGAAGCTTTCATGAACTGCCTACGCGTGATGACCATGTGTTCTACCTCCTATTTAGTAGTATGAGGAGACAAAGTGAGTATGAGAAAAATCAGCATTCTTGTTTTTTGTTGGCTTTCACTTCCTGAGATCTACACGTGTCGTGTGCTCATTGACGAGTTTGATAACAAGCATAACTCTGGCGTGAGTCAGAGTTGACGTACCAAACATTCACGATGCTGCAGTTTAGCCGAGTGCTATTGAGATGAGGGAAGGAAAGACTACTGGCTGCGTTTGTAGAAACTACGAGGTTTCGGCGGACCAACTACCGTAGTGTGTGCAGGTATCACGAGGCGGTGATTAACCCATGCGCCATTGCGTATTTGACGAGGTCGGTCGTCGTATGGACGTGGAGTTGTTCCATGATCTTAGTCTTGTGAAACTCAACGGTACGATGAGAAATCTTCAGTTGGTCGGCGATTTCTTTCGCGGACAATCCCTCGGCCACTAATTGCAGAATCTCGTGTTGCCTCGTTGTTAAGTCGTCGATCGTGGCCAAACGAGTTTGTGTCGGCTTGAGGAACGAGGTCACGACTTCTTTCGTTATGAGCGGGGTCACATAAAACTTGTCGTTCATCACGGACTGAACCGCCTGCATTAACTCAGTGGCTGCCGATCGCTTCAGTAAATAGCCGGACGCTCCTGCTCTGAACGCTGCGTCGACATAGGCCATGTCGGCATGCATCGTGACGAAAATCAGTTTCACTGCGGGGACCTGCTTCTTGAGTTTCTTCGCCGCCTCAATGCCGTTCAATCGAGGCATCGAAATATCCAATATTACGAGGTCAGGTTGAAGGTTTATAACGGCTTCAAGTAAGGCACGTCCATCTTCAACGGCTCCGACCAGGTCGCAATGATCTTCCAGCAACTTCTTGAATCCCTCGATCACAAACGTATGGTCGTCAGCCAAGAGAATTCGTGGTTTCTTCATATGGCGCTCCACAGAATGGAATTGTCACAACGATGCGCGTCCCTCGTCCTAGCTCTGACTGGATGTCCAATCGGCCCCGCACGGACCGCACTCGCTCCCGTATATTGACCAGACCCAACCCGGGATGGCGAGCTTGAATGTCCTTGAGATCAAAGCCGACACCGGTGTCGTAGATCGATAGCGCAATCTCTTGGTCGTCACAGGTCAATTCGAGCTCCACACGTGCGGCATTGGCATGTTTCATGATGTTGGTAAGACTCTCCTGCGCAACTCGATAAAGACAACTGGCGATATCGCGTGGCAAAAAATCAGCCGTCTCTTCTTGGACGATGACTGTCTTAATCCCTGTCCTGTCTGACCATTCATCGGCCATGTGCTTGAGCGCCGCCGTGAGACCCAGATCGTCCAAGATGGAGGGATGGAATTGGTACGCCATATGGCGCACATCATCAGAGATCCGTGCCAACCGTTGACTTAGGGACTGAATCGTCCCCTTCACTTGGGACGTCATGGTCGATGGATCGGATAGCATGTTTCCAATTTCAATGACTACCAAAGCCAGCCGTTGGTTGATGTCGTCGTGGAGCTCGCGCGCAATGCGGCGACGTTCTTCTTCTTGTGCCGTCATCAATTCGGTGGTCAATGACTGCAGCTGTCGCTCCGTTCTCAGCCGGTCTGTGATGTCTCGCACGATCACGGTAAAGGTTGTCCTCTTACCGACGATCAGCTTTGAGATGCTCGCCTCTGCGGGGAACTCACTTCCATCCTTCTTCGTGCCGAACACATCACGCCGTTGTGCCATGTGACGATCGGACTCGAGAGCTTTGGCGAACACGTCATGATCTGCATGATCGATCCAAAATCGTTCGGGAAGCAACAGATCAATCGGTTTCCCGATCACGTCGTTCGGATCATAACCGAATAGCTTCACCGCTCCTTGATTAAAGAGTGTAATGGATAGATCGTATTCCGTCACAATAATGGCGTCCTCGGCGATGTCTAGGATGCCGGCAAGCCGGCCTTGTGATAGGCGCAGCGCTTGTTCAGTCCGTATGTGTTCGGTAATTTCGATGATCAAGGTGCGATTGACGGTGGCGAGTTCCTGGGTTCTCTGTACGACCTTGTGTTCTAAATCTTCGTTTGCCTTCTGCAGTGCCGTCTCAGCCTGTCGCCGTTTCCAGGCAAACCACACGAGAACCCATAAAATGACGATTGTAATCGACCGGTTCCCAATCTGAATCCAAGGCGGCAAATTGGCAAACCATGGGATCCCAAGCCCTCCGACTATGGTGAGGACCGTTCCTGCTCCAGCGGCTATGGCCGGCATCCATGAAAAACGCGAGGCGGTCGCGATTAAAACGACTATGACATAAAACGCATGGTCGGCGAAGGCGGTCGGCGAATGAATGTCGAAAGAAAACAACCCGGACAGGAGCAGAGCCATGAAGCCGATCAGGATGGATTCTCTCAATCGAGCGTTCATACGCATGGTGTCGTGCCACGGAATGAGTTACGGCTGTTGCTATTGTAAACGAGGATGATAGGCGCGCGTCAAATGAGGTTTAGTGACCGACTGGGATGATATGGATACCTGCCAACCTCTTATTGAGTGGGAAGGCCGTTCCGCCGGTGCTGCCAATGATGAAGTTGGTGAGGATTGCTACAGTTTCAAGCTGAGGTACAGCCACAGCTAGGCCGATCTTTATTTAGCTACGAACGAGGATTCTACAAGCCTCGTAGTTATTGCCTCTTAAACTAGTAGTTCTGCAGTGCATCTTGTCTTTTCCAGTCTGTCACACTTCGGGCACGTTTTAAGCCGTCCGCACCGTTACTGGTGCGTTTAAATTGCAGGAGACATATCCATTTATATGACGAGGTGAGCACCCTTATGAAGATACTCGCATTGCCATGTGCTAGGTCACTGCTTGCCATGTTGAGCAAGGAAGATTTGGAAGTGCTGCTGGTCAATGAGATCAAAGTCGTCCACCAGTCGATAGCCGGCGGCTTCCATTTCGAGACGGACCTCTTCCTTGGTGATTCTATTACCGAACATGCCCGAGAAGAACCCGCGAGGCTGGAAATCGAGGATCGCGACACGCCCGCCTGGTCTCAAGGATGACGCGAGGGAGTGAAAATAGGTTTCTCGATCGACTATCTGATGGTAGGTATTACAGCTGAAAACGAGGTCTACTGGCTCAGGAAGTTGCGGATCGTTCGGCTGGGCTCGCACGGGTCGCACATTCGGAGTCCCTCGCGCGACCATTTCTTTAAAGATCATGTCCAGCGCCGCCTTATTGATGTCAACCGCATAGACTGTTCCTCGTGGGCCGACCGCCTTGGCCAAATGCCAGGTAAAATACCCTCCACCGGCACCTAAGTCTGCAACGCGCGACCCCGGCGCAATCGACAATTTGTCGATGACCCCTTGGGGCTTCTGCCACGTATCTCGCGATGGATCATTCAGGCGCTCATAGGCAATCTCAGCACAACCGGTAAGGCCTAGACCGACAATCAATATGAAAATCATGGGTGTACGTAGGGGCTTGTGGATCACGGAGCCTTCCTTTCTGCTTAAGAACGCTGCTTCAGGTCAGTGACCATGAGCATTAAGAGATAGATGCGGAACCAACATTTTGTCTGACGATTTAGTCAACATCGTTTACGTTCTTACTTCCGCCAACGTCATCGCTTCGGGGTCCACGGCCTCCGGTGTCATGTGTGATTCGATTGGCCGATGCTGAGCAGCGATCATCGCATAAAACACTGGCACGACAAATAGAGTGAACAGGGTTCCGACCGTCATGCCTGTCACTAGGACCATGCCGATGCTATTCCGCGCGGCCGCGCCCGGACCTGTCGCCAGGACCAGCGGGAGATGTCCAAAGACAGTGGCTGCTGTGGTCATCAGCACAGGCCGTAAACGAGTCATGGAGGCCTCGCGGACTGCCGCCAGGCGTGAATAGCCCAGAGTCTGTAGTTGGTTGGCAAACTCCACGATGAGAATACCGTTCTTGGCAATCAGCCCCACCAGGGTGATCAGACCGACCTGGGAATAGATGTTAATCGTTGTGAGGTTTAGAAAGCTGACAACCAACGCACCTGCGATTGCAAGCGGAACCGACCCAACCAGAACAATGAACGGATCACGGAAGCTCTTGAACTGGGCGGCCAGCACCAAATAGATCAGGATCACCGCGAAACCGAGTGTGACAGTGAGTGCCTCTCCCTCTTGCCGGAGTTGTCGTGACTCACCGGCATAGTCGAGGACGACACGCGGGCCAACCGAAGCGGCTGCCGTTTCCAACACACGGAGGCCTTCTTCCTTCGTGACCCCGGGTTTGAGGCCTCCGAAGATGCGGACCGCATTGCGTTGTTGGAAACGGTTCAAGGTGCGAGGCGCGGTACTGGACTCGATGTGAGTGAATGTCGACACCGGTACCAACTGGCCGCCTGGTGTTTTGATCTTGAGGTCGAGCAGCGGATCAAGTGTCGCGCGATCCTTATCGCCGAGTTGAGGGATGACTTTGTAACTGCGATCGAAATAATTGAACCGATTGACGTATCCACCGCCGAGCAACGTACCCAGCTCGCGCCCGACTCCGGCCAAGTCAAAGCCCAAATCAGCGAGTCGCTCTCGATCCAAGATGACGCGTGCCTGGGGCAGATCGATCTTCAGGTCGGTGTCTACGTACAAGAACTTGCCGCTCTGCCACCCTGCGCTCAACACTGACCCGATTGCTTCGAGCATCTGCTCGGCGGGCGCATCGTTCTGTAGGACCAACTCTACGTCGTACTGACCTGGGGTAGGGAGAGGTGGGTCCAATCTTGGAAAGACGCGAAGTCCCGGCACCTGCGAGACGGCGACATAGACGTCGTCATACATCTCTTCGGTTGAGCGGGCTCGATCGTGCCAATCTTTGGCCACCACACCTCCGAAGCCTCCCCAAGCAGTGGTGAGCGACCAGGTATAGTCGGTTTCAGGGATGGCCGTGATCGCCTTGACGATCTGGAAGTGTTGGCGATTAGTGGCGGCAACGGTGGAGTCCGGCGACGCTTCGAAAAACAGACTGATATGGTTCTGGTCTTCTACGGGAGCAAGTTCTTGACGGGAGAAGTGATAGAGCGGCCAGGCTGCGATTGTCACGAGGAGTGCTGCAACCACGATCCCCCATCGCATCGTCAGTGCGCCATCAAGCATCCGCCCATAGGTCCGACGGAGCGATTCAAAACCGCGGGTCACCTGTCTCGTCAGCACCCCTTCCTTTCCTTCCGGGTGCACGAAACGCGAACTCATCATCGGAGAGAGCGTGATCGCGACGATGCCAGACAAGACCACTGCGACAGCCAGAGTCATCGCAAACTCGAGGAACAGGGAGCCGGTCAGGCCGCCTTGGAAACCGATAGGAGCATAGACGGTGGCGAGCGTGATCGTCATGGCGACGATCGGGCCGAGCAATTCACGGATGGCGGCTTTCGCGGCCTCGATTCGGGATTGTCCCAGCCGGACATGTCGCTCCACATTTTCCACGACCACGATCGCATCATCTACGACCAAACCGACGGAGAGGACGATGGCGAGGAGGCTGAGGAGATTCAAACTGAAACCGAACGCGGCCATGAACAGAGCCGTGCCGATCAACGAGACCGGCAGAGCGACCAGCGGGACAAGCGCTGTACGGACCGATCCCATGAAGAGAAAGACCACTACGCCTACGATCAAGATCGTCTCCGACAAGGTCTTCGTGATTTCCGACAGCGCGTTTCGGATGAACATGGTGCTGTCCCAGACGAGTTTCATCTCGATATCACGCGGTAGGGTTGGACGGATCTGTTCAATTTCGTCACGCAGCCGGTGTCCGACTTCGATTTCGTTCGTGCCGGGCACTGCCCAAATCCCGAGGTAAACTCCTTCGATTGCGTCGTACTTGGCGATCATGGTCGCCTCTTCCGCTTCCCGCTCGATCTGCGCCACGTCCTTCAGTCTGACGATGGCACCGCCGCGGTCGGCTACGACCAGGTCTTCAAATTCAACAGTTGAACGGAGATCGGTGTTTGCCAGCAGGTTGACCTGCACCACATTGCCCTTGGTGCGGCCGACGGCAGCCAAGTAGTTGTTCCGCCGGAGGGCAGCTTGCACATCGCCAGGGGAAAGATTGAGCGACGCGAGGCGGTCTGGATCGATCCAAATACGCATCGCGATCTGTCGGTCGCCTTCGAACGTCACTCGTTGGACGCCGGGCAGTGTTGAGAGCTGAGGCTGTAACGTCCGTAGAAGCCAGTCTGTGATGGCTGGAACCGTGCGTTCGGCCGAGTTAAAGCTGAGGTAGAACGAAGCATAGGGCCGATCAGCCCGCTGTATTTCGATCGCCGCCGGCTCCGCATCCGGTGGTAGTTCCGATCTGACCTGCTGAAGTCGCGCGGTGATCTCTGCCAATGCTGCTGTGCTGTTGTGATTCAATTTCAGATGGACGGTAACGGTGCTGACACTGGCGCGGCTGGTCGACTCTACATAGTCGACGCCGCTGATGGCGGACACGACCCGTTCAATGGGTGTGGTGAGGAAGCCACGAACTGTTTCGGCGCTGGCCCCGTAGTAGATGGTTGTAATGACTACCTGCGAGTTTTCGATCTGTGGGTATTGTTGGACTGGCAATGTCGTCAGCGCTCGCCAACCAGCGAGCAGGATCACCAGGTTGACGACAATCGCCAACACCGGATGCTTGATGAACACATCGGCGAATGATGTCTGAGCGGTTTCAGGCCTCATGAGCATCCGTCTATGGCTTCACGGCAGCGCGATCATCTTCGGATGGAGCCGCGGGCGAGTCTGCGATCGAGACGAGGAGACCATCGCGCAGTTTGAAAGATCCCTGGGCCGCAATCTGCTCGCCAGGTGTCAGCCCACTATAAATGACGACCTCATCGTCCAACATCGGCCCGCTTTCGACCTGACGAGTATGTACGCGCATCCGGCCGTCGTGGTCTGCTGCAAGGACAAACACCTGATCGTTTCCCGGTCCCTTGCGTAACGCACTAACCGGGATGGCGACCACACTCCGTGCCGCGCCGACGGGAACGCGAACGCGCACAGATGCACCCGGTGCCGGTACATTTCGGGCCCCTTCGAGCCTAGCTCGGACCATGGCATTCCGAGTCGTCGGATCAACGCGTGCATCGAGGGCAACGATCGTGGCTGTGAGTTTAGGGGAATCCCCAGCCGTAGATACCTCAACGGTTTCACCGACGCGCAACCCAGACGCCACCTGCTGCGCGACTGTGAAGTCGACATGGACTGCTTCCCCAACACCTTGCAGTGTCGTCAAGAGTGTTCCTTCATCCAGATACTGCCCGGGGTGGACGTCAGCGATACCGACCCTGGCTCGGAATGGAGCACGGATTGTCTTCTTGGCAATGATCGCTTTGGTGCGTGCAATCTGTGCCTGGGCGACATTCAGGTCTGCTTGCGCCCGATCCACTTCCTCCTGTGTCGTGGCGAGCTCCTGACTGAGGTTCTGTCTGCGATGGAGGACTGTCTTGGCAAGCGCGACCTGGGCCTCCTGGGCTCGTAGGTCAGCTTCCTCGACCGAGACGTCGAGCGCGACCAACAAGGTGCCGCCTTCGACGATTTGGCCTGGGATAAGCCGAACCTCGCGAACGGTCCCGGCGAGCTCGTTCTTCAGCGTGATTGATCGTAGCGCGAGGACCGTTCCGATCGAGGTCGTGGTCTGGCGGTGGTCGATGGCTCGCGCGACAGCAGTGGTCACCGATTCCATCGGCTCCGGTTGATTGGCTGAGGCTGTTTGTTCCCCCTGGATGGCTTCGTATTTCCACGCGGCCAGACCGATGCCTAGCAGGAGCACAATAAACACAAGGACAATCGATCCAATCCAGTTAGGGCGATTCATGGTAGGCTCACCGGACCATGTTACCAAATTTTGGTCTTCCAAGGCTGGAGGGCCCAGGGTGGGTCCCGTCAAGCGGATGGGTTTGTAAGAAATCACACGAGCGATCGACCATCTTCAATAGCATCGCGTAGGATTCAGCCTCTTATTATGGAAGAACGTGTCGCGTAAGATCAAATTCCGCGCCGGAGGTTTCCGCGAATATGGATGAAGTAGTCGGTCCTGACTCACGGCGTTGGATCGATGAACATGGAGACTATCTCTACCGGTTTGCTCTCGTCCGTGTGTACGATTCGAACGTCGCCGAAGATCTCGTTCAAGACACGTTTCTGGCAGCGCTCCAAGGTACTCGTCGAGAAAGTGGACCAATGGCCGAGCGCCGCTGGATGGTTGGCATCATCAAGCACAAGATCGTCGATCATTTTCGGAGAATGGCCAGGGAGCCGTTGCACCACGACAGTCGTTCGGACATCCCTTCCGGAGACGATGATTTCTTAGCCAATGGTCACTGGAAGCCAGGAGTTGGGGAGAGTCGCGGCTGGCCAGACAACCCAGATGGGTTGCTTGAGCAGAAGCAATTTTGGGGTGTTTTGGCGTGCTGTCTTGACAAGTTGCCTCCCCGAGCGGCCCAGGTGTTTACGCTCCGTGAAATTGATGAGATGGACACCGAACAGATCTGTCGCCTGCTGCACCTCACGCAGACGAACCTCGGTGTGATGTTGCATCGCGCGCGAAAACAGCTCCGCAACTGCTTGTCCACTCGGTACTTTGGACGAACCGAGGAGGCCATACAGTCATGAGCTGGGTTGCCCGTCTCTTACCGACTTGTCAGGAGATGTCGAAATTGCTCTCGGATACGTTGGATCGGCGGTTACCGTGGCACATCCGGGGGCGCATGTTCATCCATCTTAGGATGTGTGTGCTCTGTGAACAGTATCGACATCAGCTTGCACTGCTTCGTCGTCTCCTCCGGCTCACATACGATTCACATAGTTCGGGAAGACAGACACCGCAACCCGGGCTTTCAGATGAAGCCAAGGAGCGCATCCGACGAGCTCTCGACTCGTCCCATTCGTGATCTTGCCCTCCTCAGCAACACTCCATCGAACTGAAAACTGACTTACCACGTTCTGTAACGATGGCGGCTTCCGTACGACAGTGCACGTATGATCTGGTACACCTTGAGGTCAGTCTCGAGAACACGAGATTGTTCTGAGGAGCATGATAGTGTGCACCCTCTGCGAGAAGCCCATGTGGTGCCCTGTCAATCGCGTTCGACTCATGGCACTCGGGGCGGATGCATCAAGGGAAAATTTGCTCAGGGGGATGTAGGAGATCTCTCTGGTCGCTCACTCTAATTCTGCCAGCCGCCTATCAAGAAAGCGCCGTTCCGGCTCTTGTGTGGTAAGCGCGAGCGCTCTTAGATAGGCAGCCCGTGCTTCCGCGTTTTTCCCAAGCCGTCTGAAAAAATCGGCTTGTGCGGCATGTGCCAGATGGTAGTTTGCCAACGAGTCACCCGCCAGAAGCGCACCAACCAGCTCTAATCCCTTGGCTGGTCCATCACGCATGGCGACCGCTACGGCTCGATTGAGTTCCACGATCGGTGATGCTTCTACGCGCAAGAGTAGATCGTACAGAGCGACGATCTGGGCCCAATCAGTTTCGGCGGCGCTGGAAGCCTCAGCATGGACTGCGGCAATCGTTGCCTGCAATGTATAAGGACCAAAGCGGCGCGAGGCCAGCGCTTGTTGAGTCAAAGCCACACCTTCCCGGATGTAATCACGATTCCAGAGCGATCGATCTTGATGTTCAAGCAGCACCAGATCACCTGTTGACGATGTGCGCGCGTTGCGTCGTGATTCGTGGAGCAGCATGAGGGCAAGGAGACCCATCACTTCCGGTTCGGGTAAGAGTTGTGCGAGCAGTCGACCGAGACGGATTGCCTCACCGGAGAGGTCTGCGCGTGTGAGCGCGGTGCCGGACGAGGCGGAGTAGCCCTCGTTGAAGACGAGATAGATGACGTGCAGTACCGTGTCCAATCGGTCGAGGAGCTCGGTGGGAGGCGGTACTTCGTACGGGATGCGCGCATCGCGGATCTTTGCCTTTGCGCGCACGATACGTTGAGCCAATGTGGAAGGGGTAGAGAGAAACGCTCGCGCTATTTCTTCGGTCGTGAGGCCGCAGACCTCTCGAAGAGTGAGCGCCATCTGTGCGTCGGGCTTAAGAGCAGGATGGCAGCAGGTGAAGATGAGTCGCAGACGGTCGTCGTCGATAGACTCGTCCTCCTTCTCTGATTGAGTGCCTGTGGTCGTATCGATCTGTTTGGCGAGTTCCGCCAAGGATGCATCATGGCGAGCACGCCGTCTCATTCCATCGATGGCTTTGAAGCGACCTGTTGAAACCAGCCATGCACGCGGATTGGCCGGCAGTCCGTCCCGTGGCCATTGTTCCATGGCTGCTGCGAAGGCTTCATGCAGCGCTTCTTCAGCTGCGTCAAAGTCACCCAATAGCCGGATCAATGTCGCCAGCACGCGCCGCGATTCGGAACGGTACACCTCTTCCACTTTCTCATCTGCCGATGTGTTTGCGTCGTCGTCCATGGACGGATGTCCTTACGCGCAGCCAAGTTCTTTCATTGGACGGACTTCGATGCTTCCGAAGCGAGCAGCTGGAAACTGAGCTGCCACGCGGATGGCATCGTTGAGATCGGGTACATCAATCATCAGAAACCCACCCAGCTGTTCCTTCGTCTCGGCAAATGGTCCGTCGGTCGTCGACGTCTTGCCGCCTCGGACACGTACGGTTGTTGCCGTGTCCACCGGATGGAGTGGAGAGGCCGCGAGCAATTGGCCTGCTCTCTGCAATTTTTCACAGTAGGTCATTGCGTCATCGGAGATGGCCGTACGTTCGCTGCTGGGGAAACTGTTGAGAACTGTTTCTTCGACATAGACAAGACAGAGATATTTCATGATGTGCTCCCTTAGGTCGAGTGGTTTGACATCGCGGTCTGTCCGTAGGCCGCATCCACATAGTAGTCGTCGATATGGCTGGAAATCGACAACGGTCTCTCTCAGAGGCCGGACGGGGCTCACGATTATGAACGATGGTTATGATATCTCGTTCGTATGGGACGAGATAGTCCGGATATATGAGAGAGGTATGGATGGCGCGCACAGCCACAAGCTCGGCTGTGCGACGGGCTAGGACTTTACATCCGCCTCCCACGACACGCTCGCCGGACACCACTACCAGATGCCGAGGGTAGTGATGCGAATTAACCTCACGGGGAGACACGCGGTGCGGTTGACCACCACTTTTCTATTGATTAGCTTAGTCGGATCCCCGCAGCGCTTGAGATACTCATCGGCCTTGATGTCATGGAGATTGGCGTGTGAGACGACGAAGGCGACTACGGGGCTGGCAGCACCGCGATGGAAGAATCGTCAATACCCTGTGAACCTGAACAATGGGCGCCGGTTTGTTTATGGGTATTTGACATCATCATGGACAAGCGCTGTCGTGCAGCCAGTTAAAAAGAGGGACGCGCTTGCGACGATTCCTACACATTTGCGGATACACTGCTTCAATATCATGACCTACCTCCCTATTGACCCGTCTTGCTCATTAGACGCAGGCTATGCAGAAGTGTAAATGCCGTCAAGAACGTGTCTACCTCGATGAATAGTGCTTGACGGCGAAGCTGGAACGACGGTATCCCAATGAGCCATGAGTCAGCCATCTACTACAGTGGCCTATGGGTCTGTCGTGCTCGCGGCTGTTCTGTGGGGTGGGTCGATTGTGGCGCAGAAGATGGCGCTTGGATCATTCTCCGCTGTGGAGGCGTCGGTTCTTCGCGATATCGGTGGATTGGCAATTCTCCTGGCCACCTGGTGGTGGAAGGAAGGTGGCGGAGTTCTCAAGATCAATCGTACCGACATGGGGTTGCTCGGCCTTCTTGGGCTGGGCGTGTTGGGGAATCACCTGCTCATTCTGATGGGCCTCAACTATGTCAGTGGCGCGGTCGGTGGTGTGATCATCGGATCAAGTCCTGTGGTCACGTCTCTTCTCTCAGCCTTTCTGATCCGAGACGTACCGCTAGGTGCAGTGTGGGGAGGAGCATTTTTGTCGTTTGCGGGTGTTGGGCTGGTCTCTGTGGCAGGGTTTCAAGCCGCCGGCGAGCAACCGTTGTTGGGGAGCACATTGGTTTTTCTGGGAGTTGTGAGTTGGGCACTCTATAGTATCGGCAGTCGCAATATCATGGAAAGGGTTTCAGCGCTGACGGTGAATTGGACGACGTTGGCCGTGGCAACCGTCCTTCAAATTCCGCTGCTGTGGACTGATCAAAAAATGATGGATGCCGGGATGAGTTCAGTGACGACATCCGATTGGCTCGCGCTGGGCTATCTGGTTGTCTTTGCCACGGCGGTTGCTCAACAGGCGTGGTTATTCGGCGTCAAGGGTATCGGCCCCTCACGAGCCTCGGTCTTGGGCAATCTGACACCTGTGGCGGCCATTGGCCTATCCGCGTTAATCCTAGGTGAATCCGTCGGGCGCATTGAAATTATTGGGATTTGTCTCATCCTGACTGGTGTGTGGGTTGTCAATCGTCAAACGGCAAAGTTAGATCACTAGGGTTTACAAATTCCTTTCACCCTCGCTCCCTCTCGATCCTAGCTGCAGTACTGAGGTATCATGCAGGACCAGGGAACAGGAGACTTCCAACACTTCTTGGGGAACATTGTTATCGAGCGACAAGCGGTCCCGTTTCTTCATGATCACGGAGGGCAATGAACAGTACCTATGCCCGAGCACTGATCCCGCTGATCCTGGCAGGAACGTTTCTTATTGACGTGTTCATGCCGTGGGGGTATGCGGTCTGGGTCGTTGGGGACGTCTTCGGCGTGTTCTTGGCACTCTGGATCGAGTGGCCGATTGCTCCATACATGGTTGCGGCCATCGGGACCGTTCTCGTGCCAATGGGACACACACTGTCTCATCCTGGTATTCCACAAGATCTGGCTATCTTCAATCGAATTGTGGGTATCGCTCTCCTGTGGGTTACGGCGTGGCTTGTGGCGCGAGCGAGAAGGGCGAAACTCGACGATGCCACCAGGCGGCTGGGTGCGATCGTGGAGAGTAGCAGCGATGCCATTTTAAGCGTGACACCCGATGGATTTGTGACCACTTGGAATGCCGGTGCGGAGCGTATCTTCGGATACACCGCTAACGAGATGATCGGTCGTTCGATCCTGATGATTATCCCACCTCATCTCCATCGGGACAAAGCCTGGCTGCTGGCCACGGTGCGAGGTGCGCATGACATTCATACCTATGATGCGGTGCGGTTGACCAAGGACGGCCGATGTATTGATGTGTCGGTCACTTTGTCGCCGCTCAAGGATGCACTTGGTCAGTTTGTGGGAGTCTCGAAAGTCATCCGTGATATCAGCGAGCGGAAGCGAGCAGAGACGCTTCTGCACCAGGCGCATGAAGCACTGGAAATAAAGGTTCAAGAGCGAACTGGCGAATTGCGTCGCGCCAACACCTCTCTGCGCGAGCTTTCCGGTCGCTTGATGCAAGTGCAGGAGGAAGAGCGAAGCCGTCTAGCACGTGATCTGCATGACGAGGTCGGGCAGCTCTTGACCGCATTAAAGATTGATCTACAAGAAATCCAGCATGGTGAGGTTGGGGAGATCCGTTTCGATTCCCTCACGGATAGCCTAGAGCTGGTGGACCGTCTTCTGACTCAAGTGCGGACGTTGGCACTGGACCTACGACCATCTCTCCTGGATGACTTGGGCTTGGTGCCGGCGCTTCGATGGTATGCGAACCGGCAGGCGACGCGTAATGGATGGACCCTTTCGCTCTCCGTCGAGGACATGACCGGGCGAGTTCCGGCCCCCATCGAGGTCGCCTGTTTTCGGGTTGTACAGGAAGCATTGACCAACATCGCAAAATATGCACGGGCCAGGATGATCGATCTGACGTTGCGTCGGCAAGAAGAGCAGGTCACGCTTATTCTTCAGGACGACGGTGTGGGATTCGACGTGCTGTCAGCCCGACAGCGTGCCCAGGGTGGAGAAAGCATCGGGTTGCTCGGCATGGAAGAGCGGGTGCGCCTGGCTGGCGGCAACCTGGTGATCGTGTCGGCACCAGGTCAAGGGACCAGACTCCAGCTTTGTTTCTCACTCACCGAGTACGACCGACTCCAGGTGAGTCGAACAGCTGAGGTGACGGCTTCATGAGCCACCTTCGAGTTGTGATCGTGGAAGATCATGCTCTAGTCAGAGCCGGCATGCGTGCCCTTGTGCAAAAGATTGAGGGTGTTGAGGTCGTTTCAGACGTGGGGGATGGATGGGAAGCGATCAAGGCTGTGAAAGCTGATGCCCCTGATCTTGTGCTGATGGATATCGCGATGCCTGGATTAAATGGGCTCGACGCGACCTCGCGGATCGTGAAGGAATCGCCGACCACCCGGGTGATTCTGGTGTCCATGCATGCCAACGAAGAATACTTCCAGCAGGCCTTACAGGCCGGCGCATCAGGCTATCTCTTGAAGGGCGCAGAACTGGCTGAACTCGAGTTGGCTATTAGGACGGTCGGGAGGGGTGAAACCTACCTGACTCCCGCTGTGGCGAAGTATGCCATCGAGGTCTACCGTGAAAAATCTGACGGGCCATCTGGTCCGCTGGCGAGACTCAGCATGCGCCAGCGTGAAATTCTTCAGCTCATCGCCGAAGGGCAGACGACGAAAGACATTGCCCAACGCCTGAACTTGAGCGTCAAAACAATTGAAACACACCGAAGCCAACTCATGGAGCGGCTTGAAATTCACGATGTGCCTGGCCTCGTGCGTTTCGCGATCCGCGTCGGATTGGTCCAGCCCTACTCCTAAGTTCTTGTCCTTTTTGTCTCCGTCCATTGATACTCAGCTCATTTCCCGAATGTCCTCAGGGATTACCTGACTCGTTTTCAGGGTTTCCCCGATAGGTCTACCCACCTGGTTGTGAGATGCTTGCCGCCGCCAGATGGGGACGGTGATTGGTCCACCATCTCAATAAAAGACAGGCCCAAGCGGGCCATACAGCCATCTGGATGGCTGTCGGTTCTGCAGAGAAGTGGAAGAAGGCTCCCAGCAGATCTCCTGCCGGTGAGCGCAGTGGTTTTTCGCAGTCGCAGCATCAACCGAAAGTATGCCTCTCACCGCATTCGAAAGGAGTGATGCCACATGGACACGCACGAAGACACGCACGAGACACAGGAGCCACAGCTCACCCACGACAGCGCGGTGCCCGCCCCCACCCCCGGGGCG
>JBGSIO010000034.1:0-6051 GCA_041742455.1 Nitrospira sp.
CTGGATTCGTGAACTCGTTCACCGTCTTCGTTCCCACGGCGTCTCCTTCCAGTATGTGCCACACGAGTGATGATCCTGAGCGACCATCAGCATACGCCGGTTCCCGCATTCCCTCTATACACAACAATCGATCATAACTCACGTCCCAACAGTGAAATACGGATGAAAGCCGACTCCCATTGGCGCAACTTGTCGGCCCACGTTGGTCACGGCAAATGCACAGGATAGGCCTCGTGCATCGAGTTCATAGCTAACCTGGACCATAAGCGAGAAGGGGTAGCCACGGTTGACATAGGACTGAGCCTCGAGTTGAACCTCACACGTGACCCTGTGTGCAAGCGCCTCCCGAACTAGCCAGGGGAGATTTCGCACGAAACCATGGATGGCATTGGGGCCTTCCTTGTCGTTACACTCCAGCTGAAATGGTCGTCCGTCGAAGGAATATTGCCCGTTACTAATACGCCCAGGAAATGGAATAAGCACATCACCTTGTCCACCTCGTTTCCGGGTTCCACCCGAATAGCCCCACACAATATCCATTTCTCGCCCACCCTCATCGACAAGCAGATAGCGCCGTAATGACGCGCCCCAGGGAGACACCACAGCTCGCTGATTCTTAAACGAGAGCGAGAGTTCGGTATCAGGTGTAACAGGTGTCATGGTCGCCAGTATAACACCGTGGAAACCAATCGAATGGAAGCCAGCTTTAGTTCGCTTGCAATAATGCTCGAAATGAGATCGGGCGTCCTGCCCAGGCAGATTGAACCTGTCGCTTTCCCGCTACAGCGCCAGCTGAAATTAATCCTGTTAAGATTGGGCTGTGACTTTTCAGCGTAAACTCTGCCACGTGCCGCTAGGAGTTGTGGCAGGCTTTGATGTGAAGATTGACCAACCCCCCCCCTGCTTGTGCTCTGACCGGGAGTTGTCAAAGAGCCATTCTTCTATTCAACCAACGCGCACATCCCAATCCATCCAGATCACTTAGTTGCCTCGTATCCCGCTATTAGGTCACTTGCCGGGAGATTTCACGAAGCGCCACCTATACACTCTCCGGGGCAGTCGTGCTGGTGTTACTTCACCGACCTGACGATGAAGGTCGTATCCATCTGGGCGCGTGTGCCGAACGTCACAGACTTTGTTTCGGTCAGTTTACTGACCCACCCAGTTCCAACATCTACCTCAACTTCGGCGTGGTTTTCCAACGCAACCGTTTGTAGAAATCCTCCCTCCGGCACGTGTTTGCCTTTCCGTGCAGCGAGATCCTTTACGAGCGATCGCATGATTCGGTCGGTCTGCTCGCGATCAGCCGATTGATTCCAATGCAGAACTGCGTGTTCCGATCGCCAGTTGAAGGATTTGAGCACAATGTCGGCGCGAGTCGGAAAGGGATCGCCTCCGAGTGGGTTCTCGAAGAAGCCTTGATACTCGTAGGGCTGGTCCCATGTGTACGTTCGTCCGAGAATCTTAAAATAGAGCTGCGCATCTCGTGTGCAGACTTGCTCGACCTGTGCTTTGGTCGAAAACATGGTGTCCCACTGTGCCCGTAGGTTTGCCATCATACCCTGGTCAGGTTGCCCGCGCTGCGGATCTGATCGCTTGGCCAAGAGGCCATCTAGATTCCTCAGCATTTCACTGCGCAATACTTCCCAATTGTGGACGCCGGTGATGGTGCCTCGAGGGTCGATCTGAAGCACGATCTGTATGCCTTGCATGAGACCTACAACTTGTCGCAGAACAGATTCGGATGGAGCAGGGACGTCAAAGGTGGTTGCACCTACAGTCCATCCCACAAGGTATCCTTGGGTGCTCACGTGGAGAACTTCAAGGGAGAAACGGGTGTGAGTCTTTCCTGAAACCGCGGACTGGCCATTGAGTGATTTATCGCGTACCCGCGTGACCATCAGCTCAATCTTGTCGCCCTTATTCCAGTGAGGAATGATCTCTACAGACTGAGGTGGGACTTTCTCAAAGCCCCAAAGGGGGAGGCAGAGCACGATGAGGGCTGCCGCGCGGACGATCAATGATCCGGGAACGGCTTCACGAGCAGGAGCTGATTGTTGGCTCACAGGCGTTCTTCTTCAAGTTGTGTATATCGAACCGGGTACAGATTGATCGAAGCCCAGATATAGAGCAACCGACTCAGGTGCATGCTACCCCAGCGATCAAATCCACTATGCCAGCGGTATTCTCCGACTTCAAGAACGATCACGTGATCGTCGACCCATCCGAAAAGATAGCGGTGGATTGGATAAAAGGCATGCCGAGGTTCGCACTCTGACCAGCTTTCATACAATCGGCCCGCTTCTGAACATGAATCACTTCACGCATGAGGTGAAACCGGTTGGCATCTTGTTGCTTGACAGCACTTGGCATTTCTCCCACTTGACCCGCCTATTGGCTGAGGCGTAGTGTATTGCTATCCTTTCACTGCCGCCTCATTCTGGAGGTGGTGACTATGGTCTTCCTTGGAGCACAGGTCCGACGGTCTGGACCTGCTGGGTGTGCGCTTCTCCCAACAGGCTCTTTCATCCGATATCACCGCCTTGAGACACTGGCGTACAGGGCCGTGTCTCATCTCCAGAAGCCAAATGCATCCAGACACTGGATACCCTGGACAGCGGAAATCGGTGCTGGCGATAAAGGACTCGCGTGCCCTGGTGCGCGAGAGGGTGATGTATGTCATTGGCATATTGGGGAATCGTGACTGGTCTCTTGGCCTTGGTGGTCATGCTCTTGGTGTGCATGGACATTCTCGCATCGAAGAGCATCAAGAGTCGAGAAACGTCAACACAGGCTGATGGCAAGTCGAGGGATGGTCACGCGTGGTCGTCAGCGACCAGCCAGCATGCTGCATGATGACGGCTGGATGTCGGCTCCATTCTCAAGCGCACCGCAGCGTGTAAGGTGGAGGGGCCCCATTTGGAATGGGGAGATGTGCGTCTGATCAACGGTTGAATTACTCATGAACCTTCATGACAGGAGGTGCTATGGGTCCGACGAAAGCAATCGTGAGAGCGCAGGCACTTTATGAGGCATTGGGAGGAAAACTAATAAAAGACGGTTTCGTGAGCCAACAAGAAGTTGAAGAATATGTGAACCACCATTATCTCGTCTTGCCGGTCGTCGATAAACGAGGGCAGCCGTGGCTCATCGATGGCGAGACGGTCTATTGTCTTCGTGGAACACAATACGAAACCGTACACGGCGAAAGGATCCACCTCGCCCGATGTCCGGATTGTGGAGGCATGGGGATTCGAGACGAGGAAGTGGCCGTGGAGTCAGATTGTATCCGCTGCACAGCCTGTGGACATGAATTCGATGCCCGGCTGGAGATGATGGAAACCTAAAGAGGTACTGTCCTAGTTGCGTCCCTTACCGCGGATGGAATGAGGAGTCGGCGTTCTCTCTATCGGGCACCATCCGAGGGGGAAATGTGTTTTCTCCAGTGGTAGGTGCCGCCGTGTTCGCGTGGCGGAATGTTCTTCTGCTTGCCGACCCGGGTGTACCACCAGATGCCTTTCGCTTCCGTGCCGTCATCTGAGAGCTGGATTTCAAACCCTCCCTCCCGATCGTTGCTGGGCTGATACCATGTGCCCTGCCACAGTCGATCCGCAATTGTCGTAGTGGTAAAGCGCCCGCTGTGCTGGCTGTAGGGACCATTGCCGTTCCTGTCGAGAGTCGCTGTGTATCGCTTGTCATCCTCGACTTCGAGGATATCCCATTCTCCGCTCACGTCCGGTTTCCTTGAGGTCTGGGGCTTAATGGCGTGACGTCGTCGCGAATCTGCCGACGGTAAGCCCAATGCACTGTCCAAGCTGGCGGATCGGAATGATTCGTGCCACGATAACAGTTGCCATTGCCCATGGCGACGTTCGAGGACGCCAGTCTCTCGCATGGGGAGTATCGTCCGTTTTAATTCAGCTCCTTCGGTGACATAGCGGATATAGTCAAGTTCCATGGCATACCAAGCTAGATTGTCTTTCGTCCATACTTTCAGCTCAGTGATGGGAATCTCAAGTTTGTGAGCATTGATGAATTCGTCTCTCATCCCCTGTTCAAGCTCAGACCAACCGATATATTTACGGCCGGCGACTCCATAACTGATGATATCTGCGTCGTGGGCCATCATTCGAGAAAGTGTAGGCAAATCTTTTTCGGCATTCGCCCGGACGAGCCGTCGGATGGCCGACTCCGGATCTGAAGTTTCCAACGCCAGTACGGTAATGGGAACGCCGATGAATACTAGAAGGAGAACAGGTGCCAGAAGTCCACGCATCATCACGTAGATCCTCCTATCGACGAGAATTCTTTCTCAAGACTGTGCGCAGGGGTAAGGAAAGCAACTCAGCGATCCCATCGATACCCAACAAGAAAGGGCATGACGGTCAAGACACCGAGTGCTCCGATGGGCAAGGTTCCCACAACAGGATCTTGTATGGCAAGGTATTCGTCGAGCGAGAGGCCGTGGAAGGGGAGGACAATGATCCATTCCATGACCAGCCAGAAAGTTAGCGCGACGAGACCCACGGTCAGTCGAATACCGGGGAAGGGAGGCAAGGTGAATCGGTCGATCACCCAGCGTGCGGCGATAATCATGGCGAGAAGATGCGAGGGAATTTCCATCACTTGAGCCACACGCGTGCTGAAATGGAGGGCCACGACTTCAAGCCGAATGACCTCCAGCACAAATCCTGCCCCAAGCGCGATCAGAAAATAGACAGCGCCGGCCTTCAAGACTTGCACCAGGCCAGACGGCCGATCCTTGTCGGGTGTCTTCTCCGATACTGACATCACGTGGCGTGTCGGCTCGCCGATGAAGTCGGTCGAGCACGGTTTCTCCCACTCACGCACATTCCCAAGTTTGGCCATGGTTGTGGAATCAGTCTAGCCCAAAATTTGAGATACATCCATCATTCTGTGATTACATAGCAACAAAACGCAGAAATCAACAAGGCAGGAGACAGAGAGAGCTGGTAAACGACTGAAAAGTTCTAAGCAGGTGTTGAAATGTGTTTGGATGCGTGCCGTCGAACACCGCTCACTTCTCGTGATGTGCCTGCACAGCGCTTCCCATGGACGAGAGGGCTTTCAGCGATTTCCGATCGAGGATTAGTCTTATAGCTTGTATACGGGCGACACAGTTGGCAGGCTAGCCATAGACGCGTGATCCTCGTTCAAACAAGAACCCCCAGAATTGTGAATAGCCGTGAATCTTGTCCGTTGCGGCGCCGTCGTCGGTCACAACAGGGCGTTTGGTGTTGACCCATTCAAAAATACCTCCATAGACATAGCCACTATTGGTATATGCTTCTCTCTGCAGCTGTTCTGCAATCCGTGCACTCCGATATCCCACCGAACAGTACACCGCCACTGGTGCCTGCTTGTCGATGCCAGCCAGCCTGTCCAGAGAGAACTTCTCATATCCGACCCAGGTGGCTTCTGGAATATGACTCACCTCGAACTCTCGATATGATCGGGCATCGAGTATATGAAAGTGGCTCCTATCGAGGCGCTCAACTGAAACCTCCGGTACGCGATGGGATAACAAGGGTGGATAGCAGCAGATCGTAGACTTTGTCGCTCACATGGATCGGTGCCTGGAGGTTGCGCCCACAGGAAGAAAAGCAACAGTAGCAGCGCAAAGGCGAGAATCAGGTGACGTCGAATTGATGTCAGTATCTGGGCTGAAAATGGTAGTGAGTCCAGCGATCCAATCATCCAAAGAGACGCGATTGGCATCGCCCTATATTTGGAACTCCCATGCCCTGTGCACTTCCGGTTTCCGACGCTCCGACCTGCCTCGTTGGCACTGCAGTGCATTCCGTATAGCGTACGACTGCGAAAACATAATGGATAGTGGCCCTGGTGGACCGGCCAGTTTGTACAGTGTATTTGTACAGAGAGGGCTCCGGAAATTCGGACAGTGTGATAAGTGGTAGCCTGGCCTCACCGACGCCACCGAGCGGTGGCGAACGAAAGGAGCGAGGCAATGAAACGCACGAGACGGAATCACGGAGCGACCTTTAAGGCCCAGGTGGCGTTGGTCGCCGT
>JBGSIO010000035.1:0-25764 GCA_041742455.1 Nitrospira sp.
ACTTTCAAGCGTCGGACATGGACATCGACGGTTCGCGTCGTCCCGTAGTAGTCGTATCCCCATACTTCATTGAGGAGCACTTCTCGTGTCAGCACCCGCCCAGGATGGCGCAACAAATGCTTCAGTAGTCCGAACTCTTTGGCTGTGAGAAGCACTTCTTGCCCAGTGGCCGTGACTTCGTGTTTGGTCAGATCCATCTGAAGCGGACCATAGGCCAAGGATGTGGGTTGATGATCGGTTACTCGATCGACACGACGCAGGAGAGCTTTTATCCGGGCTACTAACGTCCTGGGGCTGAAAGGCTTCGTCATATAATCATCAGCGCCGAGTTCAAGCCCGACGACGGTATCGGACTCGTCATTTTTTGCTGTCAGCATGATGATGGGGAGCAGCGCGGTCTCTGGCTTGCGCCGCAAGGTCTTACACACTTCCAACCCATCCAACTGCGGCAACATGAGATCCAGAATCACGAGATCGGGATGTTCCGACGACACGAGTTTTTGTGCCTCAATGCCGGTGTCTGCGATGCACGAATGATATCCTTCCTTCTCGAGGTAGTGCTTGATCAACTGCGCAATCTCTCGTTCGTCTTCCACGATGAGGATTTTCTTGGGCCGTTGTGAAGTCATGAGACTCTCCTCCACGTTTAGTTCTACCTGTATGGGCATCATAGGCCCTCTGTGTTACAGACTCGTTACGGAGATTATCTGATTGAATCGTGCGCGTTACATCGGGGAAGTGAAGTTGGTCAGCGAACGGGACGAAGAGTAGAAATCCGCAATACCTTCAGGCAGTCGGTTCGTTTAGACGGATGGTATAAAGGTAATGGTACAGACCTTGCCGCTCCAGCAATTGCACGTGGGTGCCTTCCTCAACAAGTTTTCCTTTATCGAGAACCAAAATGCGATCGGCACGCTGAATCGTCGACAGTCGGTGGGCGACAACGAAGGTGGTCCGTCCTTCCATGAGACGTTGGAGTGCTTCTTGGACCAGGCGCTCTGAATCGGTGTCGAGCGATGATGTCGCTTCGTCGAGTAATAGAATGCGAGGATCTTTCAGGATCGCTCGAGCGATCGCGATTCGTTGACGCTGTCCACCGGACAAGTTGACTCCTTTTTCACCGACCACGGTCTGGTACCCGTCCGGTAAGGTTGTGATGAAGTCGTGCGCATGAGCGGCTTTACTGGCTTCCCATACAGTCGCTTCGTCCGTGTCCATCTTTCCGTAACGAATATTATCGAGGATTGTGCCTCCGAACAGGATAGTTTCCTGCGGGACCAGCGCGATCTGTCGGTACCAACTCTCAAGCCTCACGTCTCGGAGGTCTCTTCCGTCAATGGTGAGGCGACCCTCTATTGGATCATAGAACCGGTGCAGAAGATTGATCACCGTAGTTTTGCCGGCGCCCGTTGGCCCCACCAACGCAACGAGTTCGCCGGGCTTGGCTTCAAAGGAGAGGTTGGACAATACCGAGTGGCGAGGATCATAGCCAAACGTGACGTTCTCCATCCGCACATGGCCCTCGACTGTAACTAGTGCCTGTGTATCTGGTCGATCGGCAATGTCCGGCTGCGCATCAAGTATCTCGAAGACACGTTGCGTAGCTCCTTGGGCCTCCTTGATCTGCGTAAAGACGCGCGCGGCTGCGCTGAAGGGGCCGATCAAAATGCCCGCGAACAAGACGAACGCGAATAGATCGCCCGGCGTCACGGTGCCGTCGATAACCTGCCGGCCTCCGTACCATAGTACGGCGGTCGCCGACGAAAATGTCATGAGGCTGATCACTGGGATAAAGACGGCCATGATGCCTGCTCGGCTGAGTGTGAGACGGAGAGTCTGATCGACCTGAGCGGCGAATCGTTCTGTTTCACGTGGCGTCTGGACGAACGATTTGACGATGCGAATACCAGAAATCACTTCTTCTGCCAGCGTACTGAGCGTGGCGGTATGGTCTTGAATCGAGGTTGAAAGGGATTTCAATCTGCGCCCAAACAGCTTGGAGATCACGACTAATAATGGAAGCAGAATCAGGATAAGGAGACAGAGTTGCCAATTCATAAGGAGCAGGAACGTAATGCCTCCCACGAACGTCACCAGTTGTTTCACTGCGTCAATGGGGGTTTCTGTGACGAGGGATTGAATGACCGTCACATCGGACATCAATCGGGACAGCAATTCGCCCGTGCGTCGGCGAGAAAAAAAACTGATCGTCAACGTTTGCAGGTGGGCGAAGAGATGTTTGCGGAAATCAGCGATGACGTTCTGGGAAACCCAGGCTGTCAGATAGGTGTGACCCATGGAGCATAGTCCTTGGAGAACGACGAGCCCCAAGAACATACCGATCAACCGGGTCATGTGTTCGGCATCATGCTGGACCGTCACAATATCCCAGAGGGCGCCGGCCAGTCTGACTAATGCAAGATTGATGGCTGCCACTCCTGACACCAGGAGGCCGGCAAGCATCAGGCGCCACAGGTACGGTCGTACATATGGAAGGAATCGCTTGAAGATCAACATGATTGCTCAAACGGTCATATAGACCATGGAATTGTGCCGACCCACGATTCTATTTGGAGTTACTGGATTGACGGGAGGCGAGAGGAAGAGGTTAGAGTTGAGCAATCGACTCGATCAAGTTCTTATTAATCGCGACGAAATCAGACCGATCTTTGTCGTCGATGAGGACGTCGGTCAGACTGATAAAGAGGCGTGCTTCTTCGTTGATAGCGTCGGAAACACGATTCCGCATCGGAGGGACCAGGAAGTCTCCGACATAGGTGCAATTGACCGTCCGTACACGGATGCGGACTTTCTTGCCCTCGGCCACGGTACCCTCCTCCCGCCACGCAGGCTGAGTTTAGCTTTTTCGGCGAAGAAACTTCTGTCGCTGGCGCAGCTTCTTGTATTTATGCTTGCGCATTTTCTTTCGGCGCTTCTTCAGAACGCTTGACATGCTTTGGTATCTCCTAAGGGGGCAGAGTCTAAAAGCTTTCCGTCGAAAATGCAAGATCACAGCGCTTTTTTCCGTATGGTATACTGACGCCCCATGGATATTTACAAATACTGCCTTTCGCCGGTGTCCTGCATAAGGTGGCTCCTGTTGTGTACCCTTGTGATGGCCGGGTGTCCTTCCAAGACGATCCAGTATCCTGAGGAGCACGATCGTCTTCTTCGCCTTGATCAGGCGTTGGAATCCTTACGGAGCGCGTATCAACGAAAAGATCGATCCGCATTCCATTCTCTGCTGTTACCGCAGGATCAGATGGAGGAACTTCAACGACAGGCTGAGATGGATTTTGAAACGTTTCATGCCATCACTCTTGAGTTCAAGATCGAGCGAGTCGTGATCGAAAAGGATGACATCGATGTGTTTGTCAATTGGCAAGGGAACTGGAAGAAGGATGCCAATGATGCTGGGATCCGGCAGCGCGGCCACGCGCGCTTGCAATGGGCAGGGGCACCTTCAATCCTTCTGCGAGGAGTCGAGGGTGACTTGCCGTTTGGAATGAAGACGAAGCAGTCGCTAGCCGAGACTCCTCCACTGCAAATGCCGCTACAATAGCGATGTCCCGAACTGTTCCGGATACAGATTTTCTCGTGATCGGGAGTGGAGTCGCAGGGCTCCGCGCCGCACTGGAACTTTGCCGCATCGGTCGAGTGATCGTCCTCACGAAAGGCCACCCCCTACAGAGCAACTCCATTTTTGCACAAGGTGGGGTTGCCGTGGCGATGAGCGAAGAAGACGATGTTGCGATCCATCTGACGGATACGGTGAAAGCTGGACACGGACTGTGTCGTCGTGACGCGGTGCGTGTTTTGGTTGAAGAAGGGCCGAATCGGATTCAAGAACTGATCCGCTGGGGAGCTAAGTTCGACAAGACCGGAGGCAAGTTTGCCTTTGCGCGGGAAGCCGCACACAGTCGGAGCCGAATACTCCGCGCTCGAGGTGATGCCACGGGAAACGAAATGGTGCGTGCCTTACTGACGCAGGTCGTTCGACAGAAGCAGATTGTCCGCTTGGATTACCATTTCACCGTCGATCTTGTGGTGGAAGCAGGTCGCTGCTGCGGAGCGGTGGTACTGGATGAATATTCAGGAGAACAGTTCATCATTCCCGCGAAGGCCGTTCTCCTTTCAACTGGTGGAGCCGGTCAGATTTTTGCTCGCACCACGAATCCGCCTAATGCCACCGGCGACGGAATGGCCATGGCATTTCGCGCGGGAGCAGAGCTCCAGGATATGGAATTCGTCCAGTTTCACCCAACGGCATTGTATCTGCCGTCTAGTCCCCCGTTTTTGTTGTCCGAGGCGATGCGAGGAGAAGGAGGGCAATTACGCAACAATAAGGGCGAAGCGTTCATGCAACGCTATCACCCCCTCGGTGTCCTGGCCCCGAGAGATATTGTGGCGCGTGCCATTTGGACGGAGATGGCGGCGACGCGGGCACGGCACGTCTATCTTGATGTGACGCATCTAGGGTCGAATTTCGTGAAGCGACGGTTTCCCACTATCTATGCGACCTGCTTACGTCACGATATTGATATCACAGAGGAATGGATTCCAGTCTCTCCAAGTGCGCACTACATGATGGGTGGAGTGGCGACCGACATCAATGGGGCCACGACTCTGCCGGGTCTTTTTGCGGCTGGGGAGGTTGCGTGCAGCGGTGTGCATGGTGCCAATCGCTTGGCCAGCAACTCTCTGTTGGAGGGATTGGTGTTTGGGATGCGGGCCGGTGCCGCTGCGATAGCCTGGGCAGCACGCTGTTCGACGCCGGATGTGACTCTTCACGGTGAGCGGCTGAGGTCCACTGCAGCTGGTCGATTGGAGGACGCTGAAAAGCTACGAAGCTCGTTGCGTCGAACGATGTGGGGCCAAGTGGGGCTTGTCCGGTCTCGCGAGTCATTGATTCGAGCGACCGCTCAACTTGCCCGATGGGAACAGCTGGTCTCTCAATCCTTCTCGACGCGGACTGATCTAGAAGTCAAGAACATGGTTCAAGTGGCCCACTGTGTGGCGGAAGCTGCGCTCTGGCGGGAGAACAGTGTCGGTGCCCATTATCGCTCTGACTCTCCAAAATCTCCACGCCCAGGATGGAAACTGCACAGCCGACTCCGTTTGGGCGAACGCGTTACCGATCAGATGAGATCGAGGAAACCGAGGAAGATTGCCGTGGCGCGCCCTCCAAAGACGGGATGACGTGACCAGTCGAGGCGAGGTCGTTCGCAAGAAAGGTTCGATAGTATCGTAAGACCTTGCGAACATATTGGCGAGTTTCCTTGATCGGTGGAAGGGTTCGATAGCGATCGACCACGTGCTCTCCGGCATTGTAGGCGGCGAGAGCAAGCGGCAGATTCCCTCGAAATCGATCGAGGAGTTGTCGCAAATACTTGGTTCCCCCTCCGATATTATCTTCGGGGTTGTAGAGGTCTCGTACATCCAGCCGGACTGCCGTCTGCGGCATCAGTTGCATCAATCCAATAGCTCCAGCCCGAGAGACGGCGCGTGGGTCAAAGTCAGACTCGGCCTTAATGACGGCACGGATCAGGGCGGGGTGAAGCTGATGTTCTCTGGAAAATCGGCTGATCACCGGTTCCAACTCTTCTTCTGAGATGATCGGGTGGAGACGATTCGGGTATAGGTCAACCCGGCGGTAGCGAACATCAGATGGAACATTTGTTAAGGAGATCGTCCCCTTTGCATCAATATATTGATAGATTTCTGCGTGAAGACCTGGAGCCGCGGTCGTCAGGCTACTGCCGAGTATCATTGGGGCTACCAGAGCAGTCCATCTGTGAGAAGAAGCGAGTGCAGATCTGTCCTTCGGCATGGTCAAACGATAGCAGTCTGTAACAGACTGTCAAGGAAATGCAGATCTTATGCCGTTAGAACTGCTGGAGGTGGAGAAAAACAGGAAGATTGGCGGTTCACGGCGGGCCGATAGGTTCCAAAAATCGCTCACGTGTCTCAAGAAATCGAGCTCTTAGCTTCGAAGTCACTGAGCCTGGGTTTCCACTCGAAATCCTCCTGGTGTCGACCATGGAGACTGGCATGATTTCCATACTGGTGTTCGTAAGAAAACATTCGTCCGCCTGATACAACTGGGCGACGGTAAAGTGTCCCTCTTCGACGCGGATGTGGAGTTCTTCCGCCAGCCGAATCACGATCCCCCTGGTGATGCCGTCGAGCAAGCCACACTCCAGGGCGGGAGTTCGTAATCTACCGTCGGCCACAAAGAACAGGTTGCTGATCGTGCATTCGGTCAGGTGTTGCTCCCAATTGAGCAGGATACTCTCAAATGCACCTGCGGCAAGAGCCTCGCGTTTTGCCAGGATATTGTTCAGAAAGTTCAGCGTCTTCATCTGCGGCGGCAATGCACTCGGCAGGTTCCGCTTAGTCGATGCGACGATGATGGTAACACCGTTCTCATACAGTTCGGATGCTGGAGGCACAAGCGGTTTGGTCATCACGACAACGGTGGGCGAGGGACACAGCGCCGGATTCAAACCAATGTCTCCAGCTCCTCGCGAAACCGTGATGCGCAAGTAGGCATCTTGTTGATCGGTCCCGACGTTGTTGCGTGCCATGGCTTCATGGAGAATGTCGGCCCATTCTTTTAGGGAAATGGGAATCGTCAACCCGATGGCTTCCGCGGAACGAAAGAGCCGTGACAGATGCTGATCCCGCATGAAGAGGCGAGGGCCGTAGGAGCGAATTGTTTCATAGACTCCATCTCCGTACAGAAATCCATGATCGAACACTGAGATCACGGCATCGTGTTCTTGCACGAACTTCTCATTCAAATAGATCCACATTTCGTTACGAAAACGCGCTGAAAAACGCCTGAGCTTTATGGATGGTTTCTTCGTATTCACGCGCCGGATCGGAGTCGGCCACGATCCCTGCTCCGACCTGAAGAGAGGCCATGCCGTTTATCATCACGAGCGTGCGGATCACAATATTGAAATCGAGGTCCCCACTCCAGCTGAGGTAGCCCATTGATCCGGTGTACGGACCGCGTCGGACTGGTTCTAGTTCCTCGATGATTTCCATGCAGCGAATCTTTGGGACGCCGGTGATCGTTCCCCCTGGGAACATGGCCTTCAGCAGGTCGAAACCGGTGACGTGGTTCCGTAAGGTGCCTGACACCTGTGAGACCAAGTGGTTGACGTGAGAATATTGCTCCAACGTCATGAGTTCTTCCACGCGAACGCTGCCATATCGACACACACGCCCGAGGTCATTCCGCTCTAGGTCTACCAACATAATGTGTTCGGCGCGCTCTTTTTCATTTCCATGCAGTTCCGTGACAAGCTGCTGATCGGCCGTCACCGTTTCCCCACGTGGCCTGGTTCCGGCGATCGGCCTGGTGTCTGCGCGCCGACCATCAAGGCGTACAAGCCGTTCAGGTGAAGAACTGATGAGACGAACTGTATCGAACCGGAGTATCCCTGAGAAAGGGGAAGGGTTCAGCGTCCGCAGGCGGCGATAGGCGGATAAGTCGGCTTGAAGTTCACCTTGAGTCAGCGCCTCGCAGCTCACTTTGAAACGGTGTGATAGGTTGGCTTGGTAAATGTCGCCGGACGCGATGTACTCCTGGCAACGCCGAGCGCTCTGGATATAGGTCGATCGGGATTGTTCCGGTGTGAAGGTGAGACGTTCCAGCTCTTCAGATCGTGATTCAGCCGCGACAGACCTGCTCAACTGAGCTTCAAAAGCGGCAAGGCGATCCGTTCCCTCGCGAAATAGTTTGTCTCGAGGCTCACCCAAGAATCGTTCGAGTGGAGGGCAGAACATCAGGATTAAAGTGCCCAGCTCATGATCGACGGCTCCCACGACATCAAAAAATGCGAACCCCAGATCCGGGCATGCCAGGCTATTCTGGGCCCGCGATGGGAGCTGTTCGAATTGTCGGGCGAGATCATAGCTGAAATACCCGATAGCCCCCCCAAAAAACGGTGGACTTTCGGGAAGACGCTCGATCCGCTGACTGTTCACAAGATGCATCAAACGTTGATACGGACCTAACCCCGATTCAGTGCGGCCTAGAGTCGAGTGTTGAATGAACTGATCGGCTGTGCCGGTCAAGGTCTGATAGGGGTCGGTGCCGAAGTAGGAATATCGTCCCATGGCCCCGCCACCGTTGCCGCTTTCAAAGAGAAAAGATGGGTGTCGAGCTGAGGCGATTCTCGAGTACAGCTCGAAGGGACTCGCCGAAGGACCGGGATGCGTCACAATGAGGGGCGAAGGAGGCCCATGCAAGAATGACAACGACGACGAAGCGGTTAGCCGCATGGACGGTCAGGTCCTTTGTAAAAAGTGCGAACCCACTATACCGCAGAGATTTCCTCAGAGGTAGGCCTCTAACGGCTTGACATTGCAAGCAGAGTTTTGCTTAAATTGCGAGCCCATCAACGGCAGAGTTCTGTGTTCGTGCTCTCGCCTCCCATGGGTCTCAAATGGCCCCCTCACAAGATCCCTTATACGCGGGGCTCGGTCAAGCGGTTCGGATGGCAACCGATCTGCTGGCTGCGCTGATTGTCGGGGGAGGATTGGGGTGGGCTTGTGATACTTATCTGTTCGATTCTACCCCGTGGGGAATGATCGGAGGCTTAGTGTTAGGCCTCGTCGCAGGTATGAGGAACGCGTATCGGTCGGCCCAACGCTGGCCGAAAACATAACGACAGTTGATAGAGACAACACAGGAGTATCGTGGAAGAGAGCCCCCTTCATCAATTTGAGCTAGAAAATTGGATTCCGATTTCCCTTGCTGGAATAGACATTTCCATCAATAAGGCCGTCGTCTTCATGTGGATTGTCATCGCTGTGGCAGCGGTGCTCATGGTGATGGCTGGATCTGCGCGCAAGCTGGTCCCAGGGAAAATGCAAAGCCTGGCGGAAATGATGGTGGACTTCATCCGGAGCATGATCCTGGATACCATGGGGAAGGAAGGGATGCGCTTCTTCCCCCTCATCGCCACTCTGTTCTTGTTTATTCTGTTCAGTAATCTCATCGGGCTGATCCCGGGAAGTTATACGGTAACGAGCCAAATCATCGTGACGGCTGTGTTTTCCTTTATCGTTTACGGGATCAGTTTGGTTCTAGGGTTTATGTTACATGGGGCGAGGTTCCTGGGCATTCTTGTCCCACCCGGTACACCCGGGTGGCTCGTGCCCTTGATGATTCCGATCGAGATCATCAGCCAAGTGGCACGGCCTGTTTCGCTGGCTGTTCGGTTATTTGCCAATATGACGGCTGGCCATGTGATGCTTGCCGTCCTGTTCAGCCTGACGATCGGCGGTGGGCTATTGATCGGATGGTTGCCTTTTGCATTCACGGTGGCGATCTATGGGTTGGAATTCGGTATCGCATTTATTCAAGCCTACATTTTCAGCATTTTGACGTGCGTCTACTTAGGGGACGCATTTCATTTGCACGGTCATGAAGAGCACGCGCATTAGCGCATGCGAGTTTAGACAAGAGAGGAGTAAGCTATAATGGATTCAGCAGCAGCAGGGTTGATCGGTATGGGGTGTGCTGCGGCAGGGTTTGCCGGAGCCGGTGTTGGCATCGGGTTCATCTTTGGAAAGATGATTGAAGTGGTGGCACGTCAGCCTGAAGCTGAGGCTCGTGTCACGAAGTACATGTGGATCGGATTTGCGCTGGTGGAAGCCATCGCGCTCTATGGTCTGGTCATTGCTTTCATCATTATGGGCTTTCGGAAGGGGTAAGGGGAACAACAGGGGGAACAAGCGTCTCTGTTACGTCGGTACTCTTCTATCCTAGGGAGTTCACATGCCGCAGTTTGAATCGCACTTTTTTTCTTCTCTCATCTTCTGGGAGATCGTGTCCTTCGGGATTCTGCTGTTTATCCTCTATAAGTATGCGTTCCCAGGTATCTTGAGTGTCCTCGAAGAACGAGAAAAGAAAATCAAGGATAGTCTCGAGCAGGCCGAGCATCATCGATCAGAGGCTGAACGCCGGCTGAAGGAATATGAAGCCAAGCTCAGCGCGGCGGGCAAAGAAGCGGAAGCCATTCTTGCGGCTGCCAAAGAACGCGCGCAACGGCTTCTTGATGAAAACGAACAGCGATTGACCGCAGAAGCTGAACGAATCAAAGGCGATGCGACGCGTGAGATCGAACAAGAACGCCGTAAGGCCGTGCAGGACATCCGGACGCAGACGACGGAGTTGGCGCTGATGGTGGCGGAGAAGGTCGTACAGCGGAGCTTGACGGAAGCCGATCAGCGAAAGTTTGCAGATGAAGCGCTGGAAGCGCTTTCCAAATCCTACCAACGATAGCGTGTCATGGATTCAGGGTGGAGTCAGCCTAAGCTGACTCCACCCGGTCGATACCCTTCTAAATCCACGGTCACAAATTTAAACCCCAGTTCCTTGAGCTCCGCGCTGATTCTGGCACATCGATCTGATTCGATGAGCCCCGGTAATTCTTCTTTGGCGACTTCAATTCTCGCGACATCACCGTGATTTCGGACCCTAAAATGACGAAATCCTTCTCGATGCAGCACCGCTTCCGCGTCTTCGACGCGATGCAACTTTTCCACTGTGATCACATTTCCACGTGGGATTCGTGATGAAAGACAGGCCGCGGCGGGCTTGTCCCAGTTCGAAAGCCCTAGTTCCTTGGCAAGGGCGCGGATATCAGCTTTCGAAAGCTCAGCCTCGACGAGGGGGCTACGAACTCCCCATTCTCGCGCAGCTTTGATCCCCGGACGGTCGTCACCGAGATCGTCAAGATTCGTTCCGTCCACGACATATGCAGCAGCATGCGATTCCCGTAGGCCTCTGAGCAGCTGATATAAATCGGTTTTACAGTGGAAGCAACGGTTTGCGTCGTTTTTAACAAAGTCGTCAATGGCGAGCTGATCCGTCTGCGCAATTTCATGACGGGCACCGATCTCTCTGGCCACTCGTTCAGCAGCTTCCAGCTCAATCGATGGGAATGTCGGTGAGACGGCCGTGATTCCAACCGCCTTCTCCTGGAGTTGATCGTGGGCAACTTTGAGAACAAAGGTGCTGTCGATTCCCCCTGAATAAGCTACGACCACCGAGCCCATTTTACTCAAAATGTTTTGGAGTCGATTGAGCTTCTGCTGAAGAATGGACATTGGCATAATGCACTGCCCCATTGGCCTTTCCTAATGGCGAACTTTCGCCTTCGCAATATTGCCGACTATAACCAGCGCGTAATGCTGAGGATCGAGATACTGTTTGGCAACGCGCAGCACATCTTCTTTCGTCACCCGTTCGATCCACTTTGTATACTGACTGAAGTAGTCGAATCCCAAGCCATAGAACTCCACTTGGGCTAAGACCTGGGCCATTTTGGCCGTGGAATCCAGTCGTAACGGGAAGCTGCCCACCAGGAAAGATTTCGCTTCGGCCAATTCCTGGTCGGTGACTGGAGCCTCACGAATGGCTTTCATCTCAGACAGCACGCTGCTGATGGCCTGATTGGTCGTTTCGGTTCGGGTCTGGAGATTGATCCAAAAGGAGCCGGGCATCATCCGAGCGTCATAATGGCTTGTGATGCCGTAGGCTAGCCCCTGCTTGTCCCGAATCGAATCCATCAGACGCGATGAAAATCCCCCGGCACCCAAGATATGGTTCATGACGGTCACGGCGTAAAAATCAGGGTTCGTTCGGCTAATTCCAGGATGGCCGATCATAATGGTTGATTGCGTAAGGTCCTTCTCGATGAGCTGTACCACCTTTTTATCGATAGCAGTCGGTTTCTTGGCGGGCCTAGATTGTACAGAACCTTTCTTCCAGGACCCGAAATGCTCCTGAACCAGTGCCGTCGCCTGTTCCACTGTTACGTCGCCGACGATCGTAAGAATGACTTGATTGGGGAGGTACTCCTTGGCGTAGAAGTTCTGCACATCGGCCAGGGTAATCTTTCTGAGCGACTCCTCGGTTCCATTCACCGGCCAACGATAGGGATGATGCTGGAAGACCAGCTGGTTGAATGCCTTCATGGCGACGTGGCCAGGATCGTCGTTGTCGCTGGAGATTTCTCCGAGGATTTGTGAACGGACTCGTTCAAATTCCTGCTTGGGGAAAAGTGGATGCTGCAGAATATCGGAAAGAAGAGTAAACCCGAGATCGATATCTTTCTGAAGGACACGCACGGTGGCGGTGCTGAAATCTTCGCTTGCATGGGCTCCTAACGACCCACCGACAAAGTCGATCTGTTCAGCCAACTGCTTAGACGTTCTCGTCGTTGTGCCTTCGTCCAAAAGACTGGCGACTAAGTTTGCTAGGCCGGCCTTTTCCGCGGGGTCTTGTACCGAACCGGCCTTAACGAGAGCATGGATTTCAACGATGGGAAGGAAGTGTTGTTCCAGCACTAGGACAGTTATGCCATTGGGAGTCGCAAATCTTGTCGGGGAAATTTCTGCTGCTTGTCCCGTCGTCGTCACTGCCAACAGCATACCTGCGCACAGGAGTCTCCTACGCAAGCCAATCCCAAGTCGGTGTCGAACGGATGGTGAATTGAAACAGCGGTGCCTCGCGCTGTGTAGCTCATGCCTCATGGTCACCTAGGATCTTCCTTCTCGTATCGTCGTGGGACTCGGGTCTTCGGAAGGTTTGGGCGGCAAAGGAACCAGAATGCCAAGGGTACGATTGTCCTCGGTCAGATATTGTCTGGCGACGCGCTGTATATCTTTTGCAGTGATGGCCCGAATACGCTCGACGAATTGATCAACCCGCCGCCACCCGGCGCCCACCATTTCTGCCTGTCCCAGCAACATGGCACGGCGAAAATTTGAATCCTGTTCGAAGGTTCGAGAGGCCTCGATCTGGTTCTTGGCCCGCTGGAGTTCCTGATCGGAGGGCGGCTCGTTTTGAAGCCGTGCAATCTCACGCTGCAAGGCAGACTCCACGGTTTCGATCTTTGCGCTGGGATTCACCAAAGAATAGAAATAGAACAGGCCGGGATCTGTCTGGATCAGGCTGTACTCGGCCCCGACGGACAACGAATTTTTCTGCTCGTACACCAGGCTCTGGTACAGTCTGGAGCTTTTCCCGCGAGAAAGGATCGACTCGAGGACGTCGAGCGCGTACGAATCGTCACTCGAATAGTTGGGCACGCGAAACCCCATCATGACAAACGGCACCTGTGCTTCGCGCTTCAGCAGAAATCGGCGCTCGCCTCGTTGTTCTGGTTCCACTGGCAGAGACTGCTTGGGTGATGGTCCTCTCGGTATCGGCTCAAACAGACGTTTGATCGTGGGAAGTAACGCGTCGGCTTTGATATCGCCCACGACGACCAGCGTCGCATTATTGGGCGAGTAAAATGTATCGTAGTGTCGCTGCAAGTCCTCGAGAGTCATCGCATCCAGATCGGCGAACCAACCGATAACCGGCCAATGGTAGGGATGACTCATGTAGGCTTGTGCAAATAACGCTTCAACCAATGCACCTTGAGGATCATCTTCGGATCGTAGCCGGCGTTCTTCCTTCACGACCTCGCGTTCGGTCTGGAATTCGGTATTGTCCAGAGTCAAACCCTGCATACGGTCGGCTTCTAGTTCCAACGCCAGCGGGACACGATCCGCTGCTACATTTTCAAAATAAGCCGTGAAGTCCTGCCCAGTAAAGGCGTTATCGATCCCGCCATTCTTACGAACGATTCGGGAAAACGAACCTTTGGGATATTTCGTCGTGCCTTTGAACATCATGTGCTCAAGCATATGCGAGAGTCCGGCGCGACCCATCACTTCGTTTCGAGACCCGACCTTGTACCACACCTGCACCGTAGCCACCGGTGCTTTAGGGACCTCGACGAGCAACACCTTCATGCCGTTGGAGAGGATGTATTCGCTTGGTTCCGCACCAAAGGAGAACGTGGAAAGGCTTGAAAGGACAAGCGCGCCTACAAGATAGGTATACCAAGGCACGTGAGAAGTTGGGTTGATCATAGTGGGAGAATTTATTATGCTAGCAACGAGTTTCAACGGGTGTCAAGGTTGGAGAAGGGGACCAGCGGTTAGGTTTCCCAGTTGGCCGCAGGCGCCCAGCACGTCCCGCCCACGGCTCTTTCTCACGAACGCATCCAGACCAGCGTCGCGCAAGATGGATTGGAACTGAAGGACGCTCTGTTCGGATGGGCGATGAAAACGACTGCCTGGAAATTCGTTGAACGGAATCAAATTGGCCTTGCATCGTATGCCTTTCAGTAACTGCACCAGCCGACGGGCATCACTCGACTGATCATTCACGCCGGCCAGCAGGACATACTCGAACGTCAATCGTTGATGAGAAGCGAGCGGATACCGGCGACAGGCGGCAAGGAGCGCTTTCAAGGTTGCCAGTTCGCTTGCGGCAGGCATCAACTCGCGCCGTTGTTCTTCAGTCGTGGCATTGAGGGAGACGGCGAGATTCACGCCAAGGCCGGCGACTTCGCGTAGGCGGGATGCCAGTCCTGCTGTCGAAACCGTAATGCGTCGACGCGACCATCCCAGACCCCACGGTTTATTGGTTAAGCCGATCACCGCGGCCTTCAACATGTCCAGATTGGCCAGAGGTTCTCCCATCCCCATAAATACGAGGTTGGTCATGCGTTCGTCGGCATTCAGCAAATCCTGCGCGGTCAGGACTTGATCGATGATTTCATGGAGCTTGAGGTTTCGTTTGAGCCCCATTCTTCCAGTCAGGCAAAAGCCGCAATCCAGCTGACAGCCGACCTGTGTCGACACGCAGAGCGTCAGCCGTTCGTCGTCCGGGATCAGCACGGACTCGATCGTCATTCCGTCATCGAGGTTGAACAACAGTTTGCGCGTTCCGTCCTGAGACGATATGACGGTTGGATTGTGTGAACGACCAACGCTGCTGGACTGAGCTAACAGGGAACGAGTATGCAAGGGCAGATCCGTCATGTCGGTGATGGTCCGCACCCGCCGCTGGTACAGCCAGCGCATGATTTGTGTTGCGCGATAATCCGGCCAGCGCTGGGCGCGGACAAACTTCACCATCTGAGATTCGGTAAAGGCCAGAAGGGGTGCCTGTGTAGTCGGAGGTAACATTGGTACAATCGGAGTATTGCTTTCGAGAAACGCGAGCCTATCATAGCGGAATCTTCTCCGCATATGGAGATATCCTGATCGCGAGGTCTGAAACTTCTTCCATTGCAGACGGCCCCGTATATAATGAAGGTGAATGAAGGTCAGCACGCTCTCGTGAAACTCTTTACCAAGTATCGCCTTATCATCGGCTGCACTCTGGCGTTCGCGTCGGGCACGGCCTCCGTGTTTGGAGGCATGTTCTCTCGTGATGTCTATACGGAGCAGACGGCAACGCCTGAACAGTCGACCACTGATGGTTGTGCCTCAGCGGAAGAATGTTTTGCCGCTGCGGCCTTCTCAAAAGAACGACTGAGTAACAGTCTGACGAGAGACCACGTTGCGGCGCTGAAGCTTGAGCGTCTCCGAAAGGTAATAGAAAAGTTTCCGGATTCATTGTGGGCGAAACGAGCGGGCTTGCTGTCCGGTGTGACTTTGATCGATCAGAATCCGGCGGAAGCGATTTTTTACCTTCGAGCTGCTCAACGAGACTTTCCCGCGCTCGACGACTATATCCGATTCTGGATCGGAGAGGCCTTGCTGCATTTGGGTGATCCCAAGGAAGCGGCGGCCATGTTTGAAGGCATGCTTCAGTCCATTCCTGATTCCAACTTACTCAATCAAGTAACGCTTCGTGTGGGGGAAGCTTGGTATCAGGCTTCTAGATGCCCTGAAGCCATTTCTTGGCTGGTCAAGACCGTCAACCTCAACGAGAGGGAGCGGCAAGTTGCGCAAGCTCGGTTCCGGTTGGCTTCTTGCCAACTTCGGGAAAGTCAATTGAACGAAGCCAGAGAAACGCTCAAGCAGCTCTGGGCCAAGTTTCCGCATACAAAGGAGGCGAAGGAAGCTGAGGTGCTGCTCGCGAGCAATATCGGAGGTGAGCCCTGGGCGCCGTCACCGGATGAGCATTATGCTAGGGCCCAGGCTTTTCTCGGACAATCGCTTCACGTCGAGGCGATTGAAGAGTTGAAGAAGTTCTTGACGGGAGATCCTTCTTCTCCGCACCGCAGAGATGCCAAACTGAAACTGGGTGTGGCGCAAGTTCGTCTCAAGCTCTACGACCAAGCACGCGACACGTTCCATGAGCTTGCGGTCGGACAAGGACCTCGGGCTGACGAAGCCACTGTTTGGCTGGCGAGGGTCTATCTCAGGCAAGGGCTCGGAGACAAACTTTTAGAGCTCTGTCGGACGCTCTCCAAACGACGGTTAAATCCAGAACAAAAAGGGCAAATCAATATATTTGGTGGGATTTGGCTTGAGGATCAATCCCGGTTCGACGAAGCGATCACGAAGTATCGACGCGCGGCGAAATCGGGAGAGCCGGCATCCCAACGTGCAGAGGGGCGGTGGCGGGAAGGGTGGGTATTCTACCGAACGGCTCGCTATCGAGAGGCGATTCGTGCGTGGCAGCAGATCGTCGATCAGAAGGAGAGCGAGCTTGAGCCGCAAGCGCTCTACTGGATTGCCCGTTCCTACAGTCACGTAGAAGCTTCGAAGTCCGGCGAGGCATTTGTGCGGCTTTGCCAACAGTTTCCTTATACCTATTATTGCCAACTGGCAGGGAACCTGGGCGACGCGTCGAGCGAGCGTCGGACTCAGCAGGAGAATCCCACCATTTCCACCAGCGTGGCTCAGCCGCTTGCGGAGTCGACCGGAGCTTCGACACAGGATAATCATGCAAAGAATCGGGCGCATATCGAGCAGCAGGCAGCCTATCGGCGTGCGATAGAGCTACGAGTGCTCGGCCTCGAGCAGGATGCCGTCAGAGAACTTGCGGCCTTGACAGATCAGTATGGTCGCGACCCGGAGGCGTTGGCGGCGCTGTCGATCATGTTGAACGATGTCGGTGCGTATCATCACGCCTTGCGTCTCGTGCGATCTAGATTTCGGGAGAAGCTGGAGCGAACCGGCGGAGAGATCGCCGATGGTCTCTGGCAAGTCGCCTATCCAACCGGATTGATTCCTACCATTAAAATGTCGGCGGTCAACGGCGTGGACCCATTTCTCGTGGCGGCAATCATTCGAGAGGAAAGTCAGTACGATTGGAAAGCCGTTTCTCGGGTTGGGGCGATTGGACTCATGCAGGTGATGCCCGCTACCGCCAATGCCGTGGCTCAACAACATCGGCTTCCCCCACTCTCTCGGGAAGATTTATTTGATCAAGAGATGAACATTCGCATCGGTGTCCGGTACGTCGAACAACTCCTCGCGCAGTTTTCCGGCAATCTGGTGCAGACGATAGCTGCCTACAACGCAGGCCCAATCGTGGTCAAGAATTGGGCAGCCATTTATCGTGGGCGGAGTGAAGACGAGTTTGTTGAGCTTATCCACTATCAAGAGACGAGGCATTACGTTAAGCGGGTGTTGCGAAGCTACAGGGAATATCGTCGTCTGGCCGGAATCCAAAAGTCCGTTTCTTGACAAGATGTTGTGAAGTTTTTATAGTGCACCTCTACTCCTAGAGGCCCAACAAAGAGGAGCTGTCATGGCGTTGGATCGACTTGATGCGCTTGAAACCCGAATCCGTGATCTGGTGCAGCTGGTTCAAGAGCTCAAACGTAAAAATGCGGTATTGGAAGAAGAGGTCAAGACGGCCCGCCAGCGATTGGCAGCACAAGATGATATGAATCGCCAATGGGAGAAGGAGCGGGTCGATATCAGGGCACGAATAGAAAAAGTCATGAGCGAGATCGAACTGCTCGAATGCATCGAGGATCCCAAGGAGGTGGCCATTGACTAAGACCATTGATGTCGAAATTTATGGTCAACGGTATACAGTCACGGGAGACGGAGATGACGTCTATATTCGGCGGCTGGCCCATTTTGTCGACGATCGCATGAAACATCTGGCCGAAGGAATGAAAACGACGACCCCGGCAAAGTTGGCGGTGCTCACTGCCATCAACCTTGCCCATCAACTATTCGAGTCTGAGAAGAAACGAACACAAGGAGAGGCCGATGTCGAACGACGAATGGCTACCTTGATGGAGTCTATCGATGAACAGATGCCGACATCGCTCTTTCGCTAGAAGGATTCGTCTTGCTTTCAAAGAGTCCCTTTGTTATCGTGCAGATAGGCGAGTGTATTGATAGCCAGAGAGAAGGATAAATCGCACAATCGTTCTTATACCGGAAACGAGTGTAGTCAAAAGAAGAGAGAGATACCTTGAGGGGATACGAAGAACTGGTTCGGTGGATGCTCATGGTAAGAACCCTGGTTGGTCAACTGGTTAGGTGTGCTGCGAAACGGCCTGTTGTCCGACACAACAATATCAGGAAGATGCCGGCCGGAGCTGGCGAGTATCTACCACCCACATCTGTTTCGACAACCGACTCTCACCAGCAACTGATCACGAGCGATCAGCGGCAACGGAGAGCTAGGGTAAGAAATAGGTTCACTGTGGAAACGTACCCCCACGCTCTCTTGTGTTTCTCGGTCGAACGACTCGCGATCTCCTAAACCCTCCCTCTGTCTTCATCTTACATCGCACGTATGCCCACTATGCATGGTCCGTGAGTGGGCGCTCCGTCAGGTTGTGCATAGCCACCTGATGGTTTTCAAGAAGGGGGTGACTTCCATTTCAACCTCAATTGTCGTGTACATCATGCTTTCCGGTATTGTCGGCGCCGTAGTCGGAGCTGGGATATTCGAGCTTCTGCGTCGCCGGATGACAGGTGCCAAACAGGCTGAGGCGGAGGGGTTGGCTAAACAGGTTGTGCAGAACGCACAACGCGAGGCGGAGAATGTTCTCAAGGAAGCAAAACTAGAGGCGAAGGATCTGGCCTTCAAGGCCAGATCCGAGTTCGAGCAAGAACAGAAGGCCAAAGTGGGCGAACTGTTGACGCTGGAAAAACGCCTCATCCAGAGAGAAGAAGGGTTCGACCAAAAGGTCGCCGCGCTAGAAAAACGAGAGAATGAGGCCCGCAAACGCGAGGTCGATTTTACGAAACGCGAAGAGGGGCTTCTGGCTAAGGAATCTGCCTGCGCGAAAGCCGAGCGTGAGCACCGTGAAGCGTTGGAGCGTGTGGCTGGGATGACGGCGGACGAGGCCAAGAAGCAGCTGATCGTGGAGATGGAATCGCAGGCTCGACTGGACGCCGTTGGAATTGCAAAACGGACGATCGAAGAGGCCCGTGAGAACGCGGAGCGGGAGGCGCGAGAGATCATTACGTCTTCGATTCAACGCGTCGTTCGCGACTATGTCTCGGAGTCCACGATTTCAGTGGTTCCGATCCCCACCGATGCCATGAAAGGCCGGATCATCGGTCGGGAAGGGCGAAATATCCGCGCGCTTGAGGCGGCGACGGGTATCGATCTCATCATTGATGAAACCCCGGAGGCCGTGATCATTTCAGGATTTGATCCATTACGACGAGAGATCGCAAAAGTGTCGTTGGAACGCCTGATGCATGATGGACGCATTCACCCGACTCGCATTGAAGAGATCGTCGAAAAGGTGAAGGTGGATATCGACAAGCTGATGTATGAAGAGGCTGAGAAAATTATCTTTGAGCTGGGGCTTTCCGACTTTCATCCGGAATTGATTAAAGTGTTGGGACGCCTGAAGTATCGAACGAGCTACGGACAGAATAACCTCTACCATGCCCGCGAAGCCTCCTACATTTGCGGCATCATGGCATCGGAGCTGGGATTGGATGTCAGGTTAGCTCGTCGCGGAGCCCTGCTCCACGATATCGGCAAGGCAGTCAGCCATGAAGAAGAAGGACCGCACGCCATGCTGGGGGCTGAAATTGCCAAGAAATACGGGGAATCGGCCAAAATCGTCAATGCGATCGCCGCGCACCACGAGCAGGTTGAGCCAATTTGTCCGGAGAGCGTGTTGGTCGCGGCGGCCGAAGCGTTGTCGGCGGCCCGCCCCGGTGCACGACGGGAGGCGCTGGAGTCGTACGTAAAGCGGCTTGAAAAGCTTGAGTCGCTGGCGACCGGACACAAGGGTGTGCAGAAGGCATACGCTATCCAGGCAGGGCGTGAAATTCGCGTTATTGTCAGGCAAGAAGACATCACCGATGCGGAGTCTTTTCAGCTCTCTCGTGAACTGGCAAAAAAGATCGAACAGGAGTTGACTTATCCGGGACAGATTAAGGTGACCGTCATCAGAGAAAGTCGATACGTGGAATACGCCAAATGAAGGTGCTCTGTATCGGCGACATTATGGGAGAGCCCGGCCGTCGAGTTGTGGCTCGGGCAGTGCCTCGTCTGGTCGCGCAGCGTCAGATTGATGCGGTAATTGCGAATGGCGAAAATGTCGCGGGAGGGTTTGGTATCACACCGGAACTGGCAGAGGAGCTCTTTGAGACGGGCGTCTCGGTGATCACCACAGGCAATCATGCGTGGGACAAGAAGGAAGCGGTCGAGTATTTTTCTCGTGAGCCTCGCTTGCTCCGTCCAGCGAACTATCCAGCGGGGGTTCCGGGGAACGGGAGTGTCGTCATTGAGACGGCAGGCGGTGAGCGGCTGGCGGTTCTGCAGGTAATGGGTCGAGTGTACATGCCGACGATCGATTGCCCGTTTCAGACGGCGAAGCGAGAAGTGTCACGGTTGAAGCGGGAAACATCCGCCATCATCGTCGATATGCATGCGGAGGCCACCTCTGAAAAAATGGCCATGGGGCATTTCTTGGATGGGGAAGTGGGGGCTGTCGTCGGCACACACACCCATGTACAGACTGCTGATGAGCAGATCCTTCCAAAAGGGACCGCTTATATTACGGATATCGGCATGACGGGGCCGCTTCATTCGGTCATCGGAGTCAAGAAGGAATTAGCAATCGAAAAGTTTTTGACCGGAATGCCTCGGCGGTTTGAAGTTGCTTCAGGACCGTCAGTGTTCTGTGCGGTTTTGCTCGAACTTGATCCCCGCTTGGGGAAGGTCATCGCATTTGAACGACTCCGCCTTGTTGATTAGCCAGGCATGCTGAAGTCGGCACCGTGTGGCGTGCCCGTCGGTGGTTGCGCAGTGATCCTCACACGCGACTCGGAAGGAGCGGGCTCACGAATACCTACTCTTCCTTCTCACTTTTTCCTCCTGCGTTTGATGGACCTCCAAGGCCAATTCTCACGGTCTCGGAATTTACCACTATGGTTCGAGCTTCCCTTGAAGCCGATTTTGCCGAAGTCTGGCTTGAAGGGGAAATTTCAAATCTGCGCGCGCCAGGATCTGGGCACCTCTATTGTACGTTGAAGGATCAGTCGAGTCAGATTCGAACGGTCATCTTTCGTTCAGCGGCGCTTCGTTTGCGATTCGGGTTGGAGGATGGGCTGCAGGTCATCGTACGGGGACGGCTCTCAGTCTATGAGCCACGCGGAGAGTATCAGCTTATCCTTGATCATCTTGAGCCCAAAGGGCGAGGCGCTCTTCAGTTAGCGTTTGAGCAGCTCAAACGCCGTCTTGAAGCAGAAGGGCTCTTCAACGCAGAGCGTAAACGACCGTTGCCGGCGTTCCCTCAAAAAGTTGGAATCGTAACCTCACCGACCGGAGCGGCGGTTCGTGACTTGCTCACCGTCTTACACCGTCGGTGTCCTGTCTTGAGCATCGTTCTCGCACCTGTCCAGGTCCAAGGAGCCGAAGCAGCCGAACAGATTGCCTCGGCCATTCACGCACTCAACAAGCTCGGCTCGATCGATGTGATGATTGTCGGGCGAGGTGGCGGTTCGATGGAGGATCTGTGGAGTTTCAACGAAGAAACCGTCGTGCGGGCCATTGCCGCATCACGGATTCCGATCATTTCAGCCGTTGGGCATGAGACGGACGTCACCCTGGCCGACTTTGCGGCCGACGTACGGGCACCAACACCATCGGCTGCGGCGGAAATGGTTGCTCCGGTGTTGGCGGAGATCGTGGAACGTCTCGATAGGCTCACGACTCGTTGTCGGCAAGCGATCATTTCGCAATGCGGTGAGCGCACTCAACGACTTGATCTCATGTTGCTCCATCTGGGGAATATCCGATTTCGAATTCTGAGAGAAGCGCAACATGTAGACAGTGTTGTGGCAGATATGCGTGAAGCCATACGCGCCAGGTTGAGACAGGGGACGGCAACGACACAGGCATGGAGCCAAGCCTTGGCGTCTGCGAGCCCTGAGGGTCGAGTACGTCACGGTATGGCCATTGTCCCGCAATTGTGGTCGCGGTTGATGGGGGCGATGAGTCATGGCCTCAAGCAAAACGAGCAGCGTACTCACGCGTATCTCGACAGATTGAATAGTCTGAGCCCACTCGCCATACTGGACCGAGGCTATGGGATTCTCGAAACGGTGCCGCACCGCCAAACCATTCGAGATATCAACCAAGTCTCTGTGGGTGAACAGATCCGGGCGCGGCTTGCAAACGGCCAACTTCGCTGTAGGGTGGAAGAAGTGACTCCCGGTTCGTCCGTATAAATGCCGGCTCCGACTTCGATATAATGCACCGCGGTCTCACTCAAAGGAGAATGTTGTGGCTGGAGTGAAATTTGAACAAGCGATGGCCAGGCTGGAAGTCATCGTGGGTGAATTGGAGAAGGGAGATCTGCCGCTCGATGAATCATTAAAGATCTTCGAGGAAGGCATCAGACTGTCGAGGAATTGTTTGAGGGTGCTGGAAGAAGCGGAGCGGAAAGTGGAAGTTCTTGTCCAGGACAAGAACGGGAAGAAGCAGCTGCGCGCCTTCACATCCGAGGACATCGACCTGAAGGGCTCCACCGCGGAGTCTTAACGAGGCTCCATCCGATTTAGAGGGCTTCTCATGCGCTCATAATCTTTACCACTCATGGGTATCAGAGTACGACTCGAGAAGGATCGCTGCGATCACGTGCTGGTGGTTCAGGGCTTGGTGCCGAGTCGAGATACGGCGGCCCGGATGATTCTGGCCGGGAAAGTAAAAAGCAACGGGCTCATTGTCGACAAACCATCCAGAATGATTCCCGTGGATGCGGTCATTGAGATGACCGGGGAACGTCAGCCCTTTGTCAGTCGAGGCGGTGAAAAGCTCGCTGCAGCCCTTGATGTTTCTTCACTGACTCCTCACGGACGAGTCTGCCTCGATGTCGGATGTTCGACGGGAGGATTCACCGACTGCTTGTTGCAAAGAGGGGCAGCGAAAGTCTATGCGGTTGATGTTGGTTACGGCCAATTCGACTGGCGACTTCGACAAGACCCGCGCGTCGTGTTGATTGAGCGGACCAACATCCGGTACATGGTACGTTCCGCCATCCCAGAACCGATCGATCTGGTCGTCATCGACGTGTCCTTTATCTCTCTGACGAAAGTGCTGCAGCCCATCATTCAGTTTCTACGACCTCGCGCCGATATCATCGCTTTGATTAAACCGCAGTTTGAAGTGGGAAAGGGGCAAGTGGGTCGAGGAGGCGTCGTACGGGATGAGGGGCAACGAGAGGAGGTAGTCAAGAGAGTCTTACGGTTTGCCACCGACATAGGAATACGGACGAATCGGGTCGTCGCTTCTCCCATCAAAGGCAAAAAAAAGGGCAATGAAGAAGTATTGGCAATTCTTGAATACCATGCCTCGTTTCATGGTATGTAAGAAAGGTTGCAGTAGACAGCTCACTGAGGAGGGCCAATGAAAGTACTGGTGACGGGTGGTGCAGGATTTATTGGGTCTCATGTTGTGGACCGACTCGTGGAAGAAGGGCATCAAGTTGTCGTCGTCGACAATCTGGCAACCGGGAAGCGAAAAAACGTCAATCGCGCAGCGAGCCTCTACAAGACCGACATTACCAGCGGGCGATTGGAGCGGGTGTTCCGCAACGAGCGACCCAACGTGGTCCTTCATCTCGCAGCTCAGATCAGCGTACGCAATTCCGTAGAAGATCCGGTGTTCGATGCGCAAGTCAACGTCTTGGGCACCATGAACGTATTGCAACAGGCGGTTCGGTATGGATGCCGAAAGGTTGTCTTCTCCTCGTCCGGGGGGGCGATCTACGGTGAGCAAGAGACGTTCCCTGCCCCGGAATCTCACGGCAATAACCCGCTGTCACCCTATGGCATCAGTAAGCTATGCGGCGAACATTACTTGTCCTACTTCCAACAAATGGGCGGGATTCCAGTGGTCAGCTTACGATACGCCAACGTCTATGGACCACGGCAGGATCCCGAGGGAGAAGCCGGGGTGGTCGCCATCTTTATCCAGAAGATGTTGAATAATGAGCAACCCATTATCAATGGAAACGGCCGACAAACACGGGACTTTGTGTTTGTGGATGATGTGGCGGAAGCCAATCTTGCAGCCATGAGCCAGGATGCGCACGGGGTCTACAACGTCGGAACTGGGACCGAGACATCTGTGAACGAACTCTTCCGGATGCTCGCTGGTCTGACCGGTTCTCCAGCTAAGGAAGTCCATGGCCCGGCTAAACTCGGTGAACAGCTTAGAAGTGTAATCGACCCCTCCAAGATTAAACAGGAATTGGGGTGGGAGGTAAAGGTCGATCTCGCCGAAGGACTTAAGCAGACCGTCGAATTTTTTCAGGGGAAGAACGGTCGTTGAGACGCTCGGAAGGCTGAGCGGTGACGCTGAATGACCGACTGGCTGCTATGATGCCAGCCGTAGCAGCCGACGAGAGACTGCTACGGTGTCAGTCTGTCAGTATCGAGGCACACTTCCATCGATTTGGATAGACCAGGCATCGATCCCACCGATCAAATTTTTCACATTCGCGAACCCTTGCTGAAGGAGAAAGCCCGTGGCGTCTCCGCTTCGCATGCCATGGTGGCAATAGGCAATAATCTCGGTGTTCGGGTCCAACTTTGACAGTGATTGGGGGAGGGTCCCGAGCGGGATCAAGACCGACCCTTCTAGCTTGGCGAGTTGGTTCTCCCAAGGTTCACGGACATCCAAAATTACCAACTTATCCCCTTTATCGATTCGGGCCTTCAATTCTTTCGGTGTAATGACAAAGCTCATGTGATGTCACCTCCTAGCTGAAGTAAATCATAAGCGACTGGAGAAAAGCCTGTCAAATGCGGTTCGTCGCCCGGTTGGCCGGTTTCCCTAATCTTCCCGGTTGAACTCCCACCACCCACGTCGATCGGGAAGCGCTACGGCAGCTGTGAGATGTGCCATGAACTCTGAGCGCCGAATCTCTTCCGCCCCAAACCGTCTGACATGGGGAGAGGACTGTTGGCAGTCGATGAGACGAAAGTCCCAAGCCTGGAGCTGTCTGACCAGCCTCACGAGAGCCACTTTGGAAGCATCGTCGACTCGTGTAAACATGGACTCAGCAAAGAACGCCCCACCGATGGCCACACCGTAGAGTCCACCGACAAGGCGACCATCTTGCCACGTCTCAACGGAATGGGCGTAGCCGAGGTCATGGAGTCGTGTGTAGGCGTCTAGCATATCTCCAGTGATCCAGGTGCCTCCCTCTGGATACTGTGGGCGTGGTCCTGCGCACTGTTCCATGACATCGCGAAAGCTGGTATCGAGTGTGACGGTGAACCGGTTCTGGCGAAGGCCTTTCTGAAGACTGCGCGGTACATGAAGCTTGTCTGGGAACAATACGGCGCGAGGATCAGGCGACCACCACAAGATGGGTTGGTCATCGTTGTACCAGGGGAAAATGCCGTGGCGGTACGCTTCGAGGAGACGCTTTGGGCGGAGATCGCCGCCTACGGCCAGCAGACCTTCGGGAGAGGCCTGATCGACCGACGGGAAACGGA
>JBGSIO010000036.1:0-26820 GCA_041742455.1 Nitrospira sp.
CGGTCAGGGACTTTTTGGACGGCCGAACCACGACGCGGGGGCCGTCGCAGAACAACTGGGTTCGATCCCCATGGCAGGTTTCTTTGCGCAGGGCGAGATCGGCCCCATCGGGCATCGGAACTTTCTCCACGGGTATACCGCTAGCCTGGCTCTCTTTGCCGAGCGAGATTCGTAGCCAAACTTCAGTTGACCGAACAATCTCTCTCATGCCATACAGGTGACAAGAAGGAGACGCGCTATGAAATTTCTATCCATCTCGTCAATGGTCACGTTGTTGGTTCTGACATCGATATTAGGAGGAGAACGCATTATGGCAGCGAGCGAAAAGGGGTCAAACGCGCAGGATATTACGACGTCGTCCGGGCTCAACTACTTGGATCAGGTGGTCGGAACTGGAGACGTGGCCGTGTCCGGCAAGACGGTGAGCGTCCACTATACCGGTTGGCTGGAGAACGGCAAAAAGTTCGATAGCTCCGTCGATCGTGGACAGCCATTTTCATTTCCTCTCGGCGCCGGGCGTGTCATTAAGGGCTGGGACGAAGGGGTACAGGGGATGAAGGTGGGAGGCAAGCGCAAACTTACCATCCCATCTAATTTAGGCTATGGACCACAAGGTGCCGGTGGTGTCATCCCACCGAATGCCACGCTGATTTTTGACGTCGAATTGCTCGGGGTGCGATAGCACGACCGTGCAGCAGACACCGCTCATCACACAACATCGCGCCGCCGGCGCCAAGCTGGTCGACTTTGCCGGCTGGGAAATGCCCATCCAGTACAGTGGCGTGGTGGATGAGTATCACACGGTTCGCAGCAAGGCCGGTCTCTTCGATGTCAGCCACATGGGGCGCATTGTCGTCACCGGCTCCGGCGCGGAGTCGTTCCTTCAGCGCATGACCACCAATGATCTCGCAGCGTTGCGGCCTATGCAGGCGCAGTACTCGATGGTCTGTAACGAGCAGGGCGGCATCAAGGACGATATCTTCGTCTATCGCTTGGCGAGGGCCGGGGAATTTCTGTTGTGTGTGAATGCGTCTAATCGAGAGAAGATTATCGCGTGGCTGACGGATCACAGCCGGGTGGTTACTGACTGTCAGGTCTCCGACCGTTCCGCAGAGATCGCGCAGATCGCCCTGCAGGGACAGGCGGCGCGAGCCATCGTCGCAGCGGTCGGATTGCCACAGTTGGAACAGCTGAAGCTTAGAGAATCCACAATGGTGCGAGTCGCGGATGTGGAGTGCCTGGTTGCACGAACGGGCTATACCGGAGAATTCGGCTACGAGTTCTATGTGTACGGACCAGCCGGCCCAGTCTGGGACAAGCTGTTGGACACAGGCAAGTCGTTTGGGTTGAAGCCGGCGGGACTCGGGGCACGGGATCTCCTGCGTCTGGAGATGGCCTATCTGCTCTACGGCAACGATATCGATGAACGCACGACACCGATTGAGGCCGGCGCGGAATGGGCTGTGCGGTTCGAGAAGAGAGACTTTATCGGCAAGCCTGCGTTGCTGATACAGAAGCAAGCGGGTGTGTCTCGCCGATTCGTGGGCTTTGAGTTACTCGAAAAAGCTGTTCCGCGCCATGGGTTCACCATCCTCTCTTCTTCGTCACCGCAGACGCCCATTGGAGAAGTGACCAGCGGCAATCTTTCTCCCCTTCTTCAGAAAGGGATCGGTTTAGGCTATGTGTCCACGAAGTATAGTGACGTCGGAGCGGATCTCTGTATCGACATTCGAGGAAAAGCGGTTCCGGCCAAGGTGGTGAAGGCGGCATTCTATAAACGTTCCGCCAAGTAATGGTTGCCCGCATCATCGGCTCTCTGCAACCAATGGAATGCTGACCACAGTCAACTGAGGAGCATCTCGCATGGTTCGGAATATTTATACTGGGAAGGTCGTCACGCTGAATGTCGACACCGTGCAATTACCGAATGGCGTGACGATTGATCTCGAGACCATCCGCCATCCAGGGGCCGCTGCAGTTGTACCGATGAAAGACGATGGCACGGTGGTGTTGATTCGGCAGTTCCGTCATGCGGCCGGGGGATTCATTTATGAAATTCCCGCGGGCAAACTTTCTCCCGGTGAAGACCCATTGCATTGCGCGGCACGCGAGCTGGAGGAAGAGGTCGGCTATCGCGCGGCTTCGTTTGAGTTACTCTCCAGTATCTTTACCGCCCCAGGCTTTGCGGATGAAGTGATTCATGTCTACAAGGCCAGCGGATTGATAAAAGGCAGGCAGCAACTGGATCACGACGAAGTCTTGGAGATCGTCGAGATGCCGTTGACCGCTGCGATGGAAAGAATCGTAGATGGGACGATTCGAGATGGCAAAACGATAGTTGGGTTACAGGCGGTGTATATTAGAGGGCTAAAAACAATCTGAGGGCACTCCACACAAAGAAGTGGAAGTGCCCCCAAGACAAACCCCACCAGACGGAGTCTTACTTTCCGCCCTTATCCTTCTTCTCTTCGCCGAAGGTGTCGGCATGGCCGCCCTTCTTCTCTTCCTTCTTGTCGCCATAGGTGTCCATGTGGCCACCCTTCTTATCTTTCTTCTCTTCAGCCATCACCACGTGGCCGCCCTTCTTCTCTTCCTTCTTCTCGCCAGCGAAGGCTGGTGCACTGAAGGTGACTGCCACTGCGACTGCCATCACTGCCATCAACATGCTTTTCATCACGTATTCCCTCCTTGAGATTATCAATATGTACCGATTATTTGGTACCTATGCAGGTAAACCAGCAAGCTAAGTGCCAGTCTGTATGCACCAGGGCGCTGCGTCAGTCGCGCTAAGAAATCAGTAGGTTCGAAAGAGTCAACCCACGGAAAAGAGATTCTCCCTTGGGTTACATTCTGTGGCAGGATGGCGCGGGTCTCTACGACATTGCCACAGAACCAGGCCCACAGCTTATGCTACGATTTGTCTCCCGACCTGATTCACAGTCCTCTCAAAACATGGTATCTTCCGTCCTCGTTGTCGCGTGCCAGTCGGGACTTGTGCACCTAGGCGAGACAGCCACCAACTAGACAACGCGTCGTGCTGAACAAGGCCCCTCAATGCCCAATGAAGGAGAATCTGACCAATGTTGCTGAAGGGGAAAAAAGGACTCATCATCGGTGTGGCCAATAAACACAGCATCGCCTGGGCCATCGCCCAATCAGTGGCCAGCCAGGGCGCTCAGCTCCTCTTCAATTATCAAAACGAACGGCTGAAACAAAACGTGGAGGAGCTGGCTGCCACCTTACCCGGCTCGAAGGCGTTTCCCTGCGATGTGAGCAATGACGGGGAGATCACCTCGCTCATGCAACAAGTCCAGAAAGAAGTCGGCCAAATCGATTTCCTTGTCCACTCCTTGGCATTCGCTCCGCGCGAAGAACTCGCGGGTCTATTTGTGAATACGAGTCGACAGGGGTTTGCCATGGCGCTCGACATCAGCGCCTATTCGCTCGTGGCCGTCACCAGGGCCGCCATGCCATTGATGACTGCCGGGGGCTCCATCGTTACGCTTACCTATCTGGGGAGCGAGCGCGTCGTGCCTCACTATAACGTGATGGGTGTCGCCAAAGCTGCGCTTGAAGCCACGGTCCGCTACTTGGCGTATGACCTCGGTCCTCAGAATGTCCGGGTAAATGCCATCTCCGCAGGGCCGATTAAGACCCTTGCCGCGCGCGGGGTCTCGGGCATTTCTAAGATGGTCGATCTTCATAAAGAGTTTGCCCCGCTCCGACGGGCCACCGAACAGGGTGAGGTCGGCGATACGGCGATGTTTCTCGTGAGTTCTTTGGGACGGGGTATTACCGGTGAAGTGATCTACGTGGATGGCGGATTCAATATTCTGGGCATGATGGCTCCCAGTGAACAGGCGAGCTCCTGACCCATCGGCGGATAAAGACCTCTGTGCACAAGTGGGTCGTAACGTGTCCATCGGTCGTCACTGTTCATCGGATGAACCGAGTACGATGACAACGAAATCGGTTTATCAACCAGTGGTACATGCGTCCGTACAGGTACTGGGTGGCACCTTGTTTGCTGTCACCTCAGCCGGTTACCCGGATAGCACCGTTTTCCCGTGGGATGTCTGACTGATGAGGATGAACACTCTCGTCCTGGTGGGGGTTGTGGCAAGTGGCTTGTTCTGCCTGCCGATACCGTCTTCCGCGCTGGAGTCAGGCGAGCATCTTACCAAACAAGCTCTTGAAGAATGTCATCGCGGGAGACTGGCCGTGGATCGTGCGACGCGCCTCGCCCATTTTCAACAAGGACAGAGTTTAGGCGAACGGGCAGTGGCTGCGGATGAGGGAAGCGCCGATGCCCACTTTGCGCTGTTCTGCAATCTCGGAGAGCTGCTCCGTGTCGACGGAGAATCCCTCACCTCGCTCTTTGGGCTCCGCCGCATGAAGAATGAACTGGACCGGGCCCTTGAACTTGATCCAGCTCACATCGATGCGCTCTCGGCGAAAGGAACATTACTCGTGAAGCTGCCGAGCCTATTGGGGGGCGATGCTGAAAAAGGAGAGGCGCTATTGGAGCAGGTTGTGAGCCGAGCGCCGAAAGCCGTCAATGCTCGCTTATCCCTTGCCAAAGTTCGATGCGAGCATGGTCGACATCAGGAAGCCGTAACGCTGGCTTCCGATGCCTTAGCCCTCGCTCAACAACACAACCGGGCCGACTTTATCCCCGAAGCGCGAACAGTGCTTGAGCAGCTCCAGGCCAATGCCACCAAAGCGACCTACAAAACTCAATTCTAAAATCCTGCTGCCACGTCGGCCTTGATCTGATCCTAATCAAGACTCATCGAGTGTTTTCCGCAACGTCTTCAAGCGCCCTTGCCGTTTCTTTCCCTCAATCCGCCGATTCTGTGAACCCTTCGTCGGCTTGGTAGGCCTTCGCTTCTTGCGCGGGATCGCCACGCTCTGAATCAAAAGGCGGAGCCGCTCCAGCGCGTCCTCACGGTTTCGCTCCTGTGTCCGATGTTGCTGTGCCTTGATCGTGATGACGCCGTCGGCTGATATGCGGTGATCTCGCAGCTTCAACAATTCTTCTTTGTAGAAAGGTGGCAGGGAGGAGGCACGAATATCAAATTGTAAATGTATGGCCGTCGAGACCTTGTTGACGTTTTGCCCGCCAGCGCCTCGCGAGCGGATGGCATGAATCTCGATGTCCTGATCGGGAATAGAAACCGATGAAGAAATGAGGAGCATGAGGAGTAGCTAGCACAATTGCTTTGGGGGTACAACCTATAACAGCCGACACGTCTGATCACGCACATTTTTGACTGGCGTTTAGCTTACTGGACGAGGTACAAGGTCTGCCGAAGACGACCCACGGACTTGCTGTCTCAGCTCGATCCGGGGTTCTTGTGAGATAAACAAGACAAGGGTGGAGCTCGCGTTCGTCTCGAACAGGGTGCGGGCTTGCTTGAGCGTCGCAGACATATGTCAGCTTGGAGGAGGAATCATGCAGTGTCCATCAGCCAATCAACAAGCACGTCAGTGGGGGCAAGGGATTGCAATCGTGGTCTTCGCGTGGAGTCTGCTGGTGGGGGGAGAAACCTTCGCCCAGTCTACCTCGACATTCAGCCAGGACTTTCGTCTATGGTCACCGGTTTATCTAACGGTGAAGCTTCCGTCATCCTTTCTTGCATACATGGAAGTCAACCCACGCTTCGCCGATCTGGATGAGGCCGGCCATATCGATCAGCTGCTCCTCCGTCCGGCCTTTGGCTATCAGCTGACGGATAAGCTCTCGATCTGGCAAGGCTATGCTTGGGTGGGCCAGTTTAATCAGAAGCATACGCCGCCCCAGTCGCCGTTTTTTGAGGAAAACCTAATCTATCAGCAGGTCAACTATAAGCACAAGTTCTCCAATATGAAACTCCTGAGCCGCACTAGGTTGGAGGAACGGTGGATCGAGCATGCAGACGGCACGGCCGTCCGTTTTCGCCAAATGCTGAGACTGGACTACCCCCTGTCCATCGCTCCGGACTGGGCGCTTGTCAGCTATGATGAAATTTTTATCAACTTGAATACGGTCGGTGCGGTCACAGGCAAAGGGCCTGCCTCCGGATTCGATCAAAACCGGTTTTTTCTTGGTGTCAACAAGACCTTTAACCAGTACATCAATGTGGATCTCGGCTACCAAAACCAGCTGCTCAACAGCCGCCAAATCTCTGGCCTCGCGAACCAAATGAACCACATCATCCTGATACAGCTTTTTATCAATCTATAAATTGGAACGGGCGTGGCTTTTCCATCCCTATCCGCCTGGTTGTTGAGGAGGGGTGTGGCGGCCTATTGCCGATTCAGAGAGGCGTTACCGGAGCTCCGGCAGCCGGTTGATGATGCGAAGGCGCAAGTCATTCCCGAGTCGGATCTGCACCATCGAGGTGGCGAGCTTCTCTCGGATCTGTCGCATATCCTCCGGAGTGAATTGCAATTCCCCTCCACACCGATCGACAAGATGATAAACAAGCAGGGACGTCAGGTAGTGAACTTCCTCATCGCTGGCGTGCTGACTCAAATTTAAGAATTGAGACATGGTGGAGGCTGGTCGTGACCGCTGCCTGTCACTTATGGCTGAGTCGACTGGGCTTCCACAATGCCTCAAATGTAGGGGGCAGCGCTTACGCAAACAGCTCGGGAGACTCCCTAAAGCCTCCTTCCGATTTTAACCGACCCTCATGCGCTATCGCGCGAGCTGGATGTCAACCTGTTGCGTCCCGCTACTGGGGAGCGTCTCCGCAGTTGCGATAACAGAAAATCACGCGTTGACAGCAATTCATTGCGACTGCTATAAATCTGAGGCTTTCGACTCATTGCGTCGTCAGCGATGTCATAAGCGACTGATGCCAGCTAGGGCTACTGGCCCATAAAGGAAAGGTGGTAAACAGCGCACTCGTAACTCCGGCCCACCATGTAATGGTCATGCGGCATGGACTGCGGGTAGGACAAAAGCTGCTCTTGAGTCCCTTCAAGGCCTCGGGAGGGTTTTTGTTGATTTTATAGTTAGGTTTTTGGGATCCCGAAGGTCCGAGGCCACATGCTTACGTTGTTGGTCTTCCTTGCCGCGTATGCAATCATCATCCTGCTCCCACTGACTGTACCGCTGACGCAGCAAGTCCATGGCATGCTTGGCAGTGTCCGCGCGTCTGTTGAAGAAAGCTGTGTGATCTCCGTGCGAAAGCAGGGAGACGCCGGTGCGTCCTGAGCAGTCTTCCGAACAGCACGGCGTCGGCACCCACTTAAAAGACGCTTCCCAGCCTGCGTTGAACGAGGCAGAGCGTGAGGAGCTACGAGCCCTGGTGTCCCAGGCGGTCGAGGTCATTCCGCCGAACTGGCCGCTTCGGACGTTCGCCTATCGCAATCCCTTGATCGGGTTTGAACATTTGCCCTTTCATGAAGCCGTCTCGCAAGCGAAGCACGTGCTTGGAGGAGAAGGCTATCTCTCCACGGCGGAGTACCGAGCCTGCTATGCCGAGGGACGAATTTCCGAGAAGGAGCTCTTGAGCGCTCTGCGGTCTCGGGTGCCGGAGCTCGCATCACAGGACAGGGTCCGTGTCGGCGAACGGAGCCTCCATCCGGAAGAGGTCCTCCTTGTCCACCTTGTGCACGGCATCGATCCGCTCGACCCAAAATTATGGCCATGGCAACTCACGGAGGAAGACGCCACCCACCGGATCCGTCCTGATGTTCCCCATTCCATCAAAAATCGGCTGAAATCGCATGCGGTTGGGCGCGACCCTGAAGCGGTCTACATCCGTTCGTTGTGGTCTGGGGCCTTAAAGGCGCTCGATCTCCCCGAAGATGGATCGACCGGCAACCACGGCCATTCCCCCACCACGGTCACGGCTGGAGGGCCGGCGCACGCTGAGCCTGGACCGTCGCAGCGGCGTCTCCGCACCGCAGCCGAGATCATCGACGACCTCACCGGCTCTGATCTGAAACGAGAGATCAACGAACACATGATCAAGTGGTGCGCCGCATTCGTGGATGAAGGCATGGCGGATTGGTCGATGCCCTCACGCAGCCACGGATTTTATCGTGCCTGGCGGGATCTCGCACCGTGCGAGGCTGCCGGATGGACCCTCGGGATCTCCGACTGGGCTCGAAGGGTGAAGGCGCTCCCAGACCGCCCTGAAGACGCCCTCGCGTCGAGCCTTCACCGCTTGCAGGTCCCAAACCGACAACGGGAAGAGTACCTGCGCCGGCACCTCGGCCATTTGCCCGGCTGGGCTGGCTATATTCGCTGGCGAGCCAAGAACCCGGATTATCCTGAACAGGGCCGTCACCCAATCGATCCGCTGGAATACCTGTCCGTGCGCCTGTTGTACGAGGCCGAGCTGGTCGAGAAAGTCTGTCGAGGCGAGTTGCGCATCAACCCGACACTTCCCGATCTGCTCGAGCGTGCGCGCTCCCAGGATCTGGAGGCACTCGACTCCCACGCGCACGACGCGCACACGGAAACTGTCTGCCGGGACGCCTGGCGTCTCTTCCACATGGCGCAATTCCTCGAGCTTCGCCCGGAAGATCTTCAACACCTGCCACCGGCGGATGTCAGGTCGTTGCTGTCCTGGCTCGATCGGTTCCCCTCCGACGCGCTCCGTCCTGTGTGGCATGAGGCCTATGAAAAAGAATATCAACACTCGCTGATGACAAAGCTAGTGAGTGAGAGACAGCGATCTTCAGACTACGCAAGTCACGAGCTTCCGAGACCCCGAGCGCAAGCCGTGTTCTGTATCGATGCCCGCTCCAAGCCGTTCCGACGTCATTTGGAAACCCAGGGCGAGTACGATACGATTGGATTCGCCGGCTTCTTCGGCACGCCGATCGACTACCGAATGCTCGATCGGGACGAAGATCTCCTCCTCTGTCCCGTGCTGATCAAGCCAAAATATGTGGTGAAGGAGAAACCGCGGTGGATTCAGGACCCTGGGGTCCAACGCCACAGGCTTGGAGACCGCTGGAACCAGCTCCTCCGGCACCTGTTTCACCAGGCCAAGGCGAACCCCGCCAGTTCCTATCTCACGTTCGACCTATTCGGGCTGGTGTTCGGACTGGCGATGCTGGGAAAAACCCTGTTCTTGAAACCCTATGAGCTGGTGCGCACGGGGTTGCGCCGCTGGCTCGTCCCACCGATCCCGACCCGAATTCCGGTGGAGAAATTCCCTGAACAGGAGCGGAACCTCTTCATTGCCGGCAACGAGCGGGCGTGCATCGCCGAGGTGCTTCAGCAGCGGCTCGACCTTTGGAACGGCGTGGGCACCATTTCGCAGGCGGGCCTCGAAGATTTCCGGCTCGCCGCCATTCGGGAGCCGGAGGATCGCAGTCACGCGATGCGACAGACCAAAGCGTCCGTGCAGCTTGGTCTTTCCGTGGAGCAAGAGCATGCCTTTCTGGAGGTGCTTCGATACGAGTACGGAATCAATGCTCACAACCACCATGTGGCGCTCGAACGCTTCGCTGCGCGCAGGTTCTCCCTGGCAGAAGAATCGGCGGTGGTCGAAAACGCGCTCCGTGTGATGAGCCTGACCCGAGGGTTCGCGCGGCTGGTGCTCCTCTGCGCCCATGGGAGCACCACAGAGAACAACCCGTACGCATCCGCGTACCACTGCGGGGCCTGCGGAGGGAATCCTGGAGGACCCAATGCCAGGGTCTTGGCAGCCCTGGCCAATAAGTCAAATGTTCGCCAGGAGCTACGGAACCAGGGGATCGAGATTCCAGAAGACACGTGGTTTATCGCCGGTGAGCACAATACGACCACGGACCAGGTCACCTTGTTCGATCTGGAAGAGTTGCCCGAGACGCACCGTCCGGATGTGATCCAGTTGCAACAGGACCTGGAAGCAGCAAGATTCTTGAACGCTCAGGAGCGAATGGGTCGATTGCCGGGAGCTCCCAGCCGGTCCTCACCCCAGGATGCCGCCGGCTATGCATCGCAAGTCAGCCGTGACTGGGCACAGGTCCGACCGGAGTGGGGGCTCTCCAGCAATGCGGTGTTTATTATTGGACGCCGGTCGCTGACGCGAGGCCTCAAGCTTGACGGTCGGGTCTTTCTCCACAATTACGACCAGTCTCAGGATGAAACCGGCAGGGTGCTGGAGGCCATCATGACCGCCCCGCTGGTCGTGGTGCAAATGATCAATTTTCAATATTATTTCTCCGCGACGGACAGCTGGGCGTACGGGAGCGGGACGAAGGTCTTGCACAACGTCGTCAGCGGAGTCGGCGTGATGCTTGGGAGGCACAGCGATCTGCAAACAGGCTTTCCTTTTCAAGCCCTGACCACGGGCGCTCGCCGGTTTCATGAGCCGCTCCGTTTGCTCGCCGTGATCGAGGCGGACCAGGGAAGGATTTCCCAGGCTATCTCCCGCCATGTGGTGCTTCAGAATTTTTTCAACAATCAGTGGATCTATCTCGTCTCCTGCCATCCCACCACGGGAGAGTTTTCGGAGTATCAGCCAGGAGGTACCTGGAAGGTGATTTCACCACCAATCTCATGATGATGAACGCAGTATACATTCTGATCCCGGCGCTTCCTTTTGCCGCCTTCCTGATCATCGCATTGGGCAGCCGGTGGTTAGGCGAGAGGAGCCATCGGCTGGCAATTCCAGCGGTCTTCGCCTCGTTCTTCCTCTCGGTCGTGGCCTGTATCGACGTGTACCAACACGGAGTCAAGTCGATCCCGTTGTATACCCTTATCAACTCAGGCAGTCTGATCGTCGAAGCAGGTCTCTACGTAGACGCGGTCACGGTCATCCTATTGTTCCTTGTCACTGGGGTCAGCAGCCTAGTCCATGTCTTTTCCAGCCGATACATGCAGGCGGACCCGCGCTACGCCCGCTTCTTCGCGCTGATCGCGCTCTTCACCTTCGCCATGGTCATGCTGGTCATGGGCGCGAATCTGTTTATGTTATTCATGTTCTGGGAAATCATGGGGTTGTGCTCATATCTTTTGATTTCTCACTGGTCACGCCGTCCCTCGGCCTGCGACGCCGCGACGAAAGCCTTCCTCGTGAATGGAGTGGCGGATATCGGCCTCGCATTCGGCATCTACGTGACCTGGGCCACCTTCGGCACGCTCGACATTCAGGCGATTTTGTCCGCCGCGCCGCAGTACGCCGATCAGACCGTGAATCTCCTTGGATGGCTTGGCCTTGAGTGGCAGGCCCCTATTCTCTCCGTGATTGCGTTGTTGTTGTTCATGGGACCGATCGGCAAGTCCGCGCAGATTCCCCTCCACGTCTGGCTCCCATTTGCGATGGAAGCCCCGACCCCGGTTTCCGCGATGATCCACGCCGCGACCATGGTCAACGCGGGCGTGTACCTTCTGATCCGCATGGGGCCGCTGTACATTCTGGCCCCAGCCATCATGAACGTGGTGGCGGTCATCGGCGGTGTGACCGCCCTCTTTGCCGCCCTGGTCGCCCTCACGCAATTCGACATCAAGCGCATTCTGGCCTACTCGACGATCAGCCAACTTGGGTTCATGGTGATGGCCTGCGGCGTCGGCGCCTATGGCGCCGCCATCTTTCACCTCCTCACCCATGGCGCCATGAAGAGTTTTTTGTTTCTCTCCGCAGGCAGCGCTCTTCACAGTCTGGCAACTCACCATGGTGAACACGACGGCGATCACGATGAACACGGGCTTCCATCACGAACGCGAGTGTCACGGCAGCAGGTCCCCCTGTACGTCGGCGCTCTGATCATGGCGTTGATTCCACCGATCGTCATTTTCTGGGGACCCTACGAACAGTTGTGGGAATTGTCGCACGTTGACCATGCCCGGGTTGCCTTCTGGATCACAGGACTGGCCACCACGTTTTTTGTCGCATTCTACCTGTTCCAGGGAACCATGGAGATCTTCACGCCATCCGGTCGCGTCGACTGGTCCGAGGGATTTCAACCGGGGAGGATGCGGCCGCAACTGTTTTCTGCATCGATGCTCCTGGGACTCATTCCCATCACGGCAGGACTCGCTCTACTCCGCCTTCTGATCTGGGGCGACTTTCTCGAATTCATCTCTCCGGTACACTCAGAGGGAGCCGCTGCGCTGGCAAGGATTTCGCTTGCCGGCTGGTCCCCCGTGAGTCTGTTCATTGGCGTAGGGGCCGCGATAGCTGGCTGGGCCACGGCGTTCTATCTCCATATCTTTCCGGCCCATCCCTCAGCATGGTGGTCAGAGCGCAAAAAAACGCTCTACCTGTTCTTTTTGAATCAAGGGTACTTCGATCAAGTCTACGAGACCATGATCATCCGCCCGTACCTGCGATTCGCTTCGTGGCTCTGGCAAAACCTGGATGTGCGGCTTATCGATCGGCCCTCGAGCGGGCTTGTCAACGCATCGTTCAGGATGGCAACAGGACTCTCCAAAGTCGTGGGCGTCAAGAAGACCGGTGACCACGATCCTTTGTACCAACGGGGGGGAACTCTACCGCACCATGCCTCCGATCCAAGATTTCTCCGCATTCTCCTGGTGCTTCTCGTCGTGCTTCTCGTTCTGATCGAGGGAATCGAGATCGTGTTCTCGCTGATGATGACATGAAAGGGTGAGCATGGAGAGTTCGTTCTTGGGTTCCCATCTAGTAAGCTGGATTGTCCTAACCCCTGCTATCGGGCTGATCATCGTGGGACTTCTCCGCCATGCCGAGACCATTCGCTGGGTGACGCTCGGAATTACCTTGATCGCGCTTGGGCTCACGGTTGGCTTGTGGGGAAACTTTGACAATGCGGCAAGCGGGATGCAGTTTGTGGACCGCGCGCAATTGCCGTTCTTCACCTTTCAGTTTGCGGTCGGCATCGATGGCATCAGTTTACCGCTGGTCTTTCTCGCAACATTTATCATCCCCTTGTGCGTCCTGGTCTCATGGAGAATCGATAACACGAAAGCCTTCATGATGCTGATCCTTTTGGTGGAACTCGCCGTGACAGGCGTGTTCACCGCACTGGACGCCTTCCTCTTTTTGCTCTTCTGGGAAATTGCGATGATTCCCATGTATTTTGTGATCGCGTTTTGGGGAGGCCCCAAGCGGATTCACGCGGCGATCAAATTTCTCTTGTTCAGCGTGGCCGGGAGTCTTCTACTCGGTCTTGGGATTGAGGCGCTGCACCACTTCGGGGGCACCTTCGATCTGCTGGCTCTGAGGCAGATAGAGTATGCGCCGAAGGTTCAGTTCTGGATCTTCCTGGCGTTGTTCCTGGGGTTTGCCATCAAGGTGCCCATGCTCCCCGTTCATGGCTGGATCGCCGACGCGCACGGGGAGGCGCCCGCTGTGGGGCACGTCATTCTTTCCGGGCTCCTGCTCAAGATGGGCGCCTACGGGTTGATCCGGTTCTGCCTCTCCATATTTCCCGAAGCCTCGGCGTCGTTCGCCCCGCTCATCCAGGGGCTCTCCGTGCTGGCCATTCTCTACGGCGGAATTGTAGCCATGGCGCAAAGTGCGATCAAGCGATTCATCGCCTATTCTTCCATCGCACATATGGGGTTCATCACACTGGGAATCTTTGGGATGAATCAGGAAGCTATCCAGGGAGCCGTTTTTCAGATGGTCAGCCACGGTATGACCTTGGGGACCTTGTTCCTCGCGGCTGGGATGTTGTATGACCGCACGCATAATCCGATCATCAGAGCCTATGGAGGGCTGCAACAGGTGATGCCGAAGTTCGCGGCGATTTTGACCATCTTCGTCATGGCATCGATCGGTTTGCCTGGGACGGGAAGTTTCGTCGGAGAGTTCATGATCCTGGTTGGCACCTCCTATCACAGCTATCTCCTCGTCCTACTCGCGCTTATCGGTATTGTGGTAGGTGCTGTCTACATGCTCTGGATGTTTCAGCGTATGGTGCTCGGGCCTGTCACCCCATACGTGTCCACCTTGCCGGACCTGACTCGCCGCGAGATGGTGGCCGTCATACCGATGGCGGTCGTCGTGCTTGCCATTGGTCTTTACCCAAACATCCTACTGGATCCGATACAGGCGAGCGTCAACACTCTCGTGCAGCACTTCGCGCAGGTGCAGCCGCTCCGGATCCTGGTCATGTTCACCGCGCCATGACCGTCCACGCGCGTCTCGTCATAGGCCGGGTCGGTGCAACATCCAAGGGCTTCAACCAGGCGGTACAGGCTCCATCGACCTTGATCAACAACGGTGCCTGAGAAAGGAGCAGGGTATGCGTGTCGTCGTGGCAGTCGATCGATCCGATCCGACCTTCAAGCTGGTGCAGGCGGTCACTCGACTCTACACCCCGATTGAGCTCACGCTGGTGCATGCGGTCGATCACGGGCTTGCGCAGTATCCGGCAACGGGACCTGGTGGTCGAGGAACGGTTCCGGAAGAGCTGCGTCCCTTGCTGGACTCCGGTCGGAAGCTCCTGGAGCAAGCGGCGAAATCCGTTCCGGCTGAATTGAACCTCGTGGTCAAGCACGTGTGCGAGCTGGGGAACGCGGCGCGCGTGATCATCCACACCGCGCAGATAGAGGCGGCCGACTTGATCGTCACCGGCTCGCGCGAGCTCAGTAGCGAAGAGAGAGAGTTCATATCCGGCAGCGTTTCCCACCGGATCGCCAGTCATGCCTCCTGCTCGACGCTGGTCGTCAAACACATGCCGGAACAGATCCGTCGCGTGCTGGTCGCCGTGAATGGGATTGACGATGCGGCGCAAATCCAGCGCTGGCTCTTGGCCAACCCCTTTCACGATCCGGTTGAGACGACCGTGTTGCATGTGGTGCCGACGCTCAAGGCGTATCGCGAGGATACCTCATTGGCCAATCATGATCGCTTTCATGAGAATTTGCATGAGGATTCGGTGAGGTGGGGACAAAACCTTGTGGATACGGTCGCGGCAAAGCTCAGTGCGCCGCCTGCCCAGGCCCCTGCAGCCGGGCGCTACCAGGCGCATGGCCACGTTGCCAGTGGTGATCCGCCTGAGGTGATCGTCAGGGAATCGGCCCAGCAGGACCTTGTCATTGTGGGGGCCTATGGTTTTCAGAGCGAGGCCCGGTTCATCTACGGGAGCGTCACGCAGAAAGTCCTGCACCACGTCGCCGTTCCCGTCCTGGTCATCGGATAAGAGGACGTAATAGCAGGATGCTGAAAAAGTCTGCCAGCGGCGTTCTCGCATCGCTCAACGGCTCAACGTACCGAAGCGTACGCCTCGCCGTTTCGCTCGCTGCGGCCTTGCTGGACAGCCCTTTTGAGCATCCTGAGGATGCGCCGAGTGTGAGTACCGTACGGGGAAGTCCGGCTCTATTATTGGCATCAACGAGTTTCCGCAGCCTCTTAAGAGGACGGGCGGTATGGTCAACGTCAGTCGAATAGGGCTGATGTGCTCGCTCTGGCCATGAACCGGAGTGCTGAACAAGCACTGAGATATGTATTCGTATAAGGGCTAAATCTTCACGCAATAACGCAGAGGAAACCATTATGTCGTCAGAAAAAGATGCCGTGAAAGTCCAGGATGCCGGACCCGCTCCTCTCGATTATCTACCCGGACTCAAACAGAACGCCAAAACCGATGTGATGTCCGGTTTTATTCTGTTCCTCATCGCTCTGCCCTTGAGTCTGGGCATCGCGATTGCCTCTGGAGCGCCCCCCATCGCCGGAGTAATTGCCGGCTTCATTGGCGGCATACTGGGCTCCCTCATGGGAGGTTCCTACGTCACCATTAATGGCGCAGCCGCCGGGCTGATCGCCATTGTGTACGGCGCGGTACAAGCGATGGGCGCCATGCCAGACGGCACCGTGAATGTCGAGGCAGGCTTTCGATACGCGCTGGCCGTCGGTGTGATCTGCGGTGGTCTCCAAATTCTCATGGGTCTTGCCAAGCTGGGCAAGCTCACGAACATGTTTCCGTTGAACGTGGTGCATGGTATGTTGGCCGGCATCGGCATCATCATCATGTCCAAGCAGATCCATTCCCTGCTGGGTGTGACCTTCTCGGGCAAGATGATTCCGACGATCCTGGCGATTCCCTCCAGCTTTGCCAACATGGTCCCGACTGTCGCGCTGATTGGCGGGCTCAGTCTGGGAATAATGATCGTCTGGCCGTACATGGGGAGAATCGGCAAACTGATGCCCGCGCCGATGGCGGTGATCTTGGTCACCGTGCCTTTGGCTCAAATGCTCAATATCGGTCCGGAGTTTCTCGTCAAGGTGCCGCTTGATTTCATGGGGTCTTTCCAGGGTCCTGACTGGGGCATGGTCGGCACAGGCGTGTTCTGGAAATTCGTCATTACCTATACGCTTGTTGCCAGCCTGGAATCATTATTGACGGCCGCTGCCATGGACCAGATGGATCCCTGGAAGCGCCGGTCCAACATGAATAGGGAGCTGCTCAGCAAAGGCACAACCAATGCGCTGTCGTCGTTTATCGGCGGCCTTCCGATGATCGCGGAAGTGGTGCGTAGCTCGGCTAACATCATGAACGGCGCCCGCACCCGCTGGTCCAACTTCTTCCATGGGCTATTCCTTCTTCTCGCTGTTGCACTCTTCCCTGGTGTCCTTAACATGATCCCATTGGCGGCGCTGGCCGGTATGCTGGTGTTCATCGGCTTCCGTCTCGCGCATCCCAAAGAGTTCATGCATGCCGCCCATATCGGTAAGGAAGAAGTGCTCTACATGGCGGTCACGACCATTATCGTGGTGACGGTGGACCTGCTGTGGGGTGTGATCATCGGATTTGTCCTCGCGGTCGTGATCAATGCGATACGAGGCGTCCGTTCGCCGAAAGCCGACGCCACCGTGGAAGGACAGGGCGACGCCTTGGTCCTGAAGCTCAAGGGCGCGCACGGCTTCATGAATTTCGTTTCGATGCGCGACCAGCTGGATAAACTACCGCCCGGCAAGAAACTGGCGATCGACTACAGCGGCGTGAGCTACATGGACCATACGGTGAATGAGCGGTTCCACCTCTTCAATGGTGAATATGCCCTGACGGGAGGCAGTGTGACATCCGTGGGCAAGGATGGCCTCAAGCCTACCTCGCACAGCGAGGTATCCGCACTGATACGAGGCTAGTCCACATGATCCAGTGTGCCGTGACGAAAACACCGGTAAGTTTCATGTTTCGAGTTTCTGGCAGCTGATCCTTCAACTCGAAACGTGAAACTTGTAACCTGAAACTGATCATTCTGCTTCACGAACGACAAGCGACATAACCTTCTGGTTAACGCACCAGGAGTACGGAACGGTCAGCCTGATTCGCAACTGATTCCGATACGCTGCCCATAAAGAAACGCCTCAGTCCTTTTCGGCCATCCGAACTGACGACGATGAGGTCGTGGTTCTCTCCCATCCCACAAATGGTCTTGGCGGGATCACCCATCAGGACAGCAGTCGTCACAGTATAGTGCGGACCGGCCAAAGCCCGGGCCATATCCGTTACAACCTGCGCAGCCTGTCGTTTACGTTGTTCCGTCAGAGCGTCGGGTTCGACCATCACATGCTCACTAGCCATATGTGGTGAATAAATGACCGAGAGGATAGTGAGTGTGACAGAGCTCTTGAAGGGGTGACCCGTTAGCCACGTGCGCAGCCGGTTCGCATCCTCGGGGCCTTGCACCGCTATGAGAACGCGGTTCACCAGGCGAGTATCCCCTTTGACGATCAAGGTTGACATCGTTGAATGTCTTAGCGCGCGGGACGGGACACTGCCGACAAACATTCTCGCCGGCCAGCTGAGATTCCGAGCCCCGATGACCGTAAGGTCGGCCTTACCTGTGGCGGCGCTGTCGAGAATTAAGGAGGATGGATCCCGCACTTCGACCAACGACTGACTTGATGGTGCGTCAGTCGGAGACAGGGTCCGGTACTGTGCAACGTCTTGATCGACAGACTCCAACAAGGTCTGACGGATCTTATGCTCCCCTTGGGTCGTCTCCATCTGGGACCCATATACATGCACGACATCGTCCAAGTCGTAAAGTAATCCGATCTGTGCTTCCGCATCAGAGGCTTGTTCCGACAAATCCATATCAATTACTGCTCTCATTGTTACCTCCTCATGAATGGAAAGAACAGATGGCTGCCGTGCGGAAAGTTGAGGTCCCTATATCATCGTATGGTGGACACAACTTCATCTGCCTCTTCCTTTTGACAAAAAGCCTGCTTCTTCAGTGGGTACAACTTAGCCATACCGGAGGTGTGAGCAAGTGCGATGCCACCGAAGAGAACAAGTAGCAACTCATTCTCCAATGAAATTATTCAATAATTCTCGAAGGGTAGAGAAGTAATTTCACAACGGTCAGGAGAAGCTTTGTGCCATGTTGGCATGGTGTGTCACGAGAGCACAGAAGCTGCTGATAAGGAATGAGCGGGACGTTACTCGCACCCTCTTGCGCCATTTCATTGGTGCTTGACCTAATCAGAGTGCATCTGCGTGTGCGGCATTGGGTGAAGCGAAGATGGATTCACAATCTACACAACGCCATAGCCATTGATGCTTCCGGTAGAGGGACCGTCGGAACGACGCTTCCCATCGCGTCCCATCAGGATGTTCAGGGCACTGTCGGATCGGATTCAACGGAATGTCGAATTTTTCCAATCTCATATCGTTCAAGGAGGCGGTACAGTGTCCGCCTGCTGATGCCGAGCAGGCGCGCCGTTCGTTCTTTATTGCCCTGGGTAGACTCCAGCATTCTGAGCACCTGTTCCTTTTGCAGCGCCTTCAGAGTGCCGGGAAACCTGTCCGCGTGATCCTCCCCACTTCGTTTCTTATAAAGCACTTCAGGTGGAAGATCATCGACGGAGAGAATCGCATGTGTGGCCAACGCCACGGCACGTTCAACGACGTGTTCGAGTTCACGCACGTTGCCCGGCCAGGAGTACGCGCTTAGCGCCTGTATCGCCGTAGAAGAAAAAGACGTCACGGGCACATCCTTCTGATCGCCGTAACGTGCAAGAAAAAACTCAGCAAGTACCGGAATGTCTTCGGACCGTTCCCTGAGCGGTGGCAGGAGAATCGTGACGGTGTTCAAGCGATAGAGCAAGTCCTCTCGAAATCGTCCCGTTGAAACTAAGTCGCCGAGGTTTCGTCGTGATGCCGCGATAATTCGTAAGTCTACCTGAATGGATTCGTTGCTACCGACCCTTCGAATTTCTCCTTCCTGGAGGACGCGGAGGAGTTTGGCCTGTCCGGCCGGAGTCAGGTCGCCGACTTCGTCCAAGAAAAAAGTTCCCCCGCTGGCTTCCTCAAGCAAGCCGCGTCGCATGGTATGCGCGCCTGTGAATGAACCCTTGGTGTGTCCGAACAATTCGCTCTCGAGTAAGGAGTCCGGAATGGCGCTGCAGTTGACGGCAACGAATCGGTGAGTCGCGCGCAGACTGTTATCGTGGATGGCACGGGCGATTAATTCCTTGCCGCTTCCGCTCTCGCCTTGAATCAAGACGGCTGTTCGACTGCGAGAGACCTTTCCAACGAGTTTGAAGACCTCCACCATTTTCTTGCTTTGTCCGATCAGCGTCGCCACTCGTGGTCGCTCATTGAACGCACGCTGAAGCGTGCGGTTTTCATCAATGAGACGCCGGTGTTCTACGGCCCGCTTCATGGTGAGCACGAGTTCATCGAGATTGACCGGCTTGGCGATGTAATCGAAGGCTCCTTGTTTCATGGCTTGGATCGCTGTGTCGACTGAGCCAAACGCCGTCAAGAGCACAATGGGCATTTCCGGTGTGGCTTTGCGGACTGCATCCAACAGATCCAAACCGGACAAGGGAACCATACGAATGTCGCTCAACAGGGCATCATAGGTCACCTGATTGATTTTGCTGAGCGCCTCGACGCCGTCACAGGCGATGTCCACTTTGAAACCGACTTCGCTCAAGGCTTCGGCCAACATCTCCCGATTGCGCTGGTCGTCATCCACGACGAGGATTGAAGATGAGTCGCTCATTGATGTCTCCCTGTCTCATGCTCGTTCCAGATGGGTAGATCGACAGTGAACTCCGTTCCTCGCGCAACCTCGCTTTTGACAGCCAGCCGGCCGCCGCTGTCCGTCACCACTCGGTGACAGATCGCCAACCCGAGTCCCGTTCCGCCTTCGTGCTGTCGAGTCGTAAAGAACGGCTCAAAGATTCGCGATAGGTGCGCCGGAGAAATACCGCTGCCCGTATCGCTGATCGTCAGGCGAACTGTCGTGCCATCCATTCGCGTTCCTTCATGCACAATGACGGTTCCCGGCAGTTCCGTACTGCTGGCGGCACGTGTTCGGATCATCAATTCTCCACCCGACGGCATCGCTTGTTTGGCATTGGTGATCAGGTTGAATACAAGGCCGTGCAGGGCACGAGGATCCCCAGCCACCGGTGGTAGATCACCCTGCAAGTCCATTTTACAGGTGACCTGTCGACGAGATAGACCTGGTGACAGGAGGGACAGCACTTCGTGGATGGTCTTATTGAGGTTCAAGGGGGTTGATCGGAGGCGTACATGGGTTTGGTTCAACATCTGCCGGATGATCAAGACCATCCGATCGACCTCGGAACGAATTACGACAAGATGTCGCTGCCGGCTCTCAGTATCACGGGCATGAGCGAGCATTTGCAGATGACCGGAGAGCGCATTCAAAGGGTTGCCCAATTCATGGGCCATCGTCGCGGACAATTCGCCCAAAGCCGCAAAACGCTGCCTGCGTTCAATCTCTATCCTCGACTCGACCAATTCAAGGTTCGCTTGCTGCAGCTCAGTCCTGGTTTCCACGACTCGTCTCTGAAGCGTCTCGTTGAGCTGTTGGATTTCTTTTAGAAAGCGATCCCTTTCCTCCCATGCCGTTCTGCGCGCGGACAGCGTGCGATTAAACTGAGCCGCCAGTTCTTGAATTTCGATGGGGCCTGTGACCGGCACATGTCCAGAGAGATCTCCGGCTTCCACGCTCCGCATAGCACACAAGAGTCGGTGAACCGGCCGATGGATCTTGAACCGGATCAGCAACACAAATGCCAAAGATGTGAGGGCCACGACGCTAATCCCGACGACCCTGGCCAGATCGCTTTTTTGCTTGATGAGGTCATCATATTCCTTGACCGAATAGAGGCCGCGTAATGCGCCGACGACCTTGCCATCGATTGTAATAGGCGCCGTAATCTGCCATGCCCTTTCTGCGGACGATTCATCGAGTTGCATCACCGTCCGGCCGGCGTCAATTTCGGTCCGTTCTAATGAGGCTAATGTTTTTGGAACACTCTTTGGGTCCGTGCTGAATATGAGAGAGTCGGCTTCCGATGTGATTTCAAATACAGATAAATGTAGAATTTCCTGACGACTCTCCCGAACCTCTTCGATAAGCTGTTGTAACGACGCTGAATTGTGTATTCCCCCTGCCTTGCCGATCCTGTTGCCGACAAACTCGGCTATGCGGAGGAATGCCACCTCACGGTTGTGGGCTCCTGCCTTGTCAAGAATTCTGCTGTCAAAAATTCCAATGGCAACGCTGGATAGTCCAACGAGAATCGCACCGGTGACTGTGACCCAGGCCATGATACCGTCAACCTTGGACCACCGCTTGAACATCTTCCCCTTGTCGAATTGCTGCATCATCAGACGACTATGAAAATGGGCCGGCGGTACTTGCATGTCTTCATGTACTTCTGAAGCACAAGTTGCACTGTGTTGGATCCCATGGACACTAAATATCTGCTTCCTATTTAGTAGCCAAGTAGGAGCCTGCAAATCATGATCCTGACAGATCTGGCTTACGCGCTGAAATCAGGTGAAAGGCATACAATGTGCGACTATTTTCGCTGCAAGTAGAAGGCCCACTGTCGCGAATTGTCCCTCCAGACGGTTCGCGTCATTCTCATCAGACGATCATCATACTTAAATCTTAGTAATCTTAGTCAAGCCGACCAAGAGCCATATAACGGTATAACGCTGGATCGGAAAAATCGCTTCGTTGCATGGTGCGTTGGTAAGTGCGAGTGGATCGCTCATGAACTCTGTTACCAAGGAGGAAGGCTCAAGGGGAATCCCAGTTTACTCTCCGTGTGAGCGTTCCTCCGGAACTCGCCGTTTGGCTCATCCCTGACACATCTGTGTAACTTTGGCGCAACTGTGTAATTATGGCACACCATGTGACAGTTTTCGACGCAGCTGAGCTCTCTTTTCCTGCGATTCCTTTTCGAGTACTTGCTTCCACGTGTCAGGCAAACACCTTGCTTGGTTTCTGGGTCATGGGCCTATCACCTAAGATTTCTTGTCGATCCTCTGTCGATGCTGCTCATCAATCGAAGACCGATAGACTGTATCTGCGTCCTGGAAAATGCACGAATGATCATCTTGACCGGAAAAATTGCCGACCACACGTCGATGGAATATTTGCATGGGCTCTCTGACCATGCACTCGCGTATCGCGTGAGCCAGGTCCCCGGCAACCTGACCGCCTTTGCATGAGCATACGCGGTCGGTACGGATGGGGCAGGGCAAAGGACGCGAGTGTATGGGCTACAACTGCCAACGCGGTGCCGGTCATGCATAGACTGGCACATGCTATGTATAATGCACCGATGTGAGAATTTCTGTTCTCGGGTTAGCGGTTCATCTACATTATCAATGTCTTCACTTCTAGACAGTGTCGTCACGAGATGTGAAATGATGTAGAATCATGCTGAACCGAAGGAGGTTGAGCATGAAACCATCACATCGTCGACACGATATATCCGACAGAACGTGGGAATTGCTAGAGCCGCATTTGCCCGGGCGCGAGGGTGTTTGGGGCGGCATAGCGAAGGATAATCGCTTGTTTATCAATGCCGTGGTCTGGATTTTACGCACCGGCGCCCCGTGGCGGGATTTGCCGCCGGACTTGGGGGACTGGAAGAACGTGCAGCGGCGGTTTTGTCGCTGGCGGGACAAAGGGATGTGGGAGAAACTGCTCGAAACCCTGATTGATGAGCCGGACTATGAATGGCTGATGATCGACGCCAGTCATTGTAAAGTGCACCCGCACGCAGCAGGCGCCAAGGGCGGCAACCAAGAGATGAGTCGGACAAAAGGGGGCTCAACACCAAGATACATCTGGCCGTGGATGCGCATGGTATGCCGCTCAGAATCGTTGTCACGCAAGGTACCGTGGCAGATTGCACGCAAGCTGGCCGCCTGATGGAAGGGATCACGGCAGAGCATCTGATTGCCGATAAAGGCTACGACAGCGATGCGCTCGTCGAGCAGGCCACAAGCCGGGGCATGAACGCGGTGATTCCGCCCAGAAAAAACAGAACCACGCAAAGACCGTACGACGAAGAACTCTACAAACTGCGGCATCTGGTCGAGAACGCATTCCTGCATCTCAAACGCTGGCGCGGTATCGCCACCCGATACGCCAAACATACCGCGTCATTCCTCGCCGCCGTGCAAATCAGGTGCATCGCTCTTTGGGCGGCTATCTCGTGACGACACTACCTAAGGAGTATCGATATGGCTCAACGGTCAGATTCGGAGAGTTCGGTTATCAGCCAGTTGCCCATCAAGGAGCGGATCGAGTGGTTGATGTCTCGCGAGCGCCAATTTGCTTCATCATACCAAAGCGCGGAAGCATATTTGTCCCGGAATCTCTATCGCGCCAAGCACCCGACCGCTGTTCTTGCGCTCAAATGCATGGATGGACGCCTTAACCTGGCGTTGGCCACCAACACGCCGGTCGGCATCATTGAGCCATTCCGTAGTATCGGCGGCCGTTTCGATTTGGGGTGGCCCTATTTCGGAGAAGTGATGTCGGGGGAGGTTCAGCAGATAACCAGACAGGGACGACGCACTCTGATCCTTATTAATTATCATTACTCAAAAGGAGACCGCTCTCGAGGCTGTGCCGGTTGGAATTACGACACCGACGCAGCCCGCGCCGGCGCGGTTACGCTCAAGCGGCAGCTGGATGAGATGTTCGGCTCTCATCATGAGACGGTGTATCCGCTGGTGTGCGGGTTCGAGACCGATGATGACGCCCTGGTACTCCACGGCCAGAATAACGAAATCTTGGACATCTCCTCCCTTGACTCTGAGGATATCGATTCCTTGCCCTCGACACTGGCACATTTCTACCCGGACATGCCTCACATGATCCAACAAGATCTGCTGCCTATTCTGCAAGGCAACTTTCACCACATCGAGAAAGTCAGGCGCATGACCCGACCCCTCGATATCGTCCATCACGAGTGGATGATCGCGCTCGGGCGTGGGTTTAGCTGGCTGCACACGGCCAACCAGGCCCTGATCATCGGCCCCTGGGGCCCGGAACTTGCTCCTCCCATCCACACCGCTGCCGCTATTGTTCAAAGCAATATGAAGGACAAACGTATCCCAGATGATGGGATGGTGTTGTTTTCCGTCGCACCCTATTCTGAATTCGGTGTAGACCGTGCCAGAGCTGAACAGAAGGCCCGTTTTCTCTCTAGATTCGGCGCTGATATCATCCGCACTGATTTTCCGGATCTTTCGAAGAAGTTGCACATATGGAGTGCCGTTCTTTCCTGGTCAACAATGCAGATGGACGTATTGGAAAATGGAGGTGCGTAGCTTCCATCCGTCTGAGCACTGCGACAAGGCGTGATCACGAGAACGAAGGGCTGTCATCCAGGCGAATATCGCGGCGGCAGGCGATGAGCCTGTCCTTCTCAATGCGATTGCCAAGCAGTTGACTCAGGCTTAGCATAAGTCCGGGGCTTCAAGTCAGAAGATGAACTGCTGGCCGCAGTTGATCAGAGAGAATTAGATGCCCGACTGCTGGATACCCATGCCGCGAGCATCGGAGGATATGCTAGCCTGGACATAATTGGCACCCGAGTCGCGATCGCCTCGAGACGCTCGCCTCTTGCCATGGCAAACATGACGGTAGGGCCTCGGTTTTTTGAAGGGCTTCGCTTTCCGACGCGGCCTGACAATTGCGGACGGGTTCACTGCGCACGGCGGGTGGATCCAACAACTTACCTGCGAACAGTAGAGCCCCAGCAACGGACGATTTCATGAAAGTTCGGCGAGTCCAAGACCAAGAATCTTTGTGTTGCATTGACCACTCCTATTTGGGGGTGAACTGTTATCTGTCCTGCAACTTACTCATTCATACCAAATGTCTCCGCGATGGGTCAACCCCTCCTGGAGCATAATCGGGCAGTGGCAAACACACGGAATCGCTCCACCAACGTATCGTTCTCACACCGGTTAACTGTGAGTTTTGATCGGTAAGCCGCGTGCCTGTCGCGCATCGGGCCGGCTCATGATGAACAACTGACGGCCAAATGCTTGCACAGTTCGGTGGAGGGAGGGCATCGGCACCCATTTCCTCCTGATTGCTGTGGGGATTTTGCAGCAGCGTGAACAGCCTGGCGACTTCTGAAAACTTGTTCTGTTGACAGCCTAACTCTAATAAAGATTGGTAGCCGAACTGATAACAACAGTAATGAAGCTTAAGGAAGAGGTGACGGGGAAATGCGGTGTGGTGGGCCATCTACACGCATCGCATCAGTCAATAACTTATCCACGACCTGATTGGCTATACGTTCTGCCACACTTTGTTCCGGGTTGAGAAAACCTCTCTTATATTCGTGCGTCCAGATTGTCTGTTTCGTGTTTGAATCCACCAACCGAAAATGTCCCACTCCCGCGGAGTGTGAATCCAGGTTTCCTTCCATTTCATAAAACCCTTCCATCCCATGGTACCATTTCTCGTAACCGGCCAATCCGGCGAGGACTGCATCGGCCTGTTCTGGAGATTGGACGATAGAAAAACGCCCTGACCGGGCCAAACCTATGCTGATCTCTTCTCTGACAAGGCTGGAACCCTCGATCAGGGGGGCGCCCTCTTCCTTCCCAAGGTCTTCGACATAGATGGATTTGACGGAAGCCAAGCGGGTGAAGTCATGAACGTCCGGGGGAGGCACGCCCGGGGTACTTTGACAACCGGCGAGAAGACCGCACAGAGCCAAGATGGAAACCTTCCTGATCATGAGTTGTCCACTCCGTGTGTTGTCCTGTCTGATCTGGTACCGAGCGGCTCGATCAAGGTTGTGGTCAAAAAGCTCTGTCTCCGGCACGCTACCCTCCTCACTTGAACAATAGGACTGCAGTACTGAGACCTGGCTTCGCTACCGCAAATCGAGTCTTTCTGCTCTCAGAACCGATAGAGGACGCGAAGGCCCACATTCGTATTATGGAGCTGCGAATCCTCATGTTCGGAACTCAAACTGCGGTTTGCTCGCTGGACCAGGAGCGTCACAGCCGTGTTATCCGTAACCTGGTACAGGAGCCTGCCGATTCCGAAGAAGATGTCCTCACTCCCATGAAAATGATGATGATCATCAGAGATTCCAGTCGTAAAGTTGACGCGCTCGTAGTGAAAGTCCACGTTCAATTCCAAATGTTCCAGCAAATCGATTTCCAGCCCAATCGATGCGAAATGGAGGACATAGGAACCATCATCATGGAGCTCAGGCTGGTGGCGGCCTTCAGACAATCCCCGCTCGTAGTGATAGCCGAGCACCATCCTTGCGTGGTGCGTCATGTGCCAAACCAGGTGCGGTCCGATCGCCCACAACTGCGTGTCTTTTACAGCAAAGGCCTCGTTGAAACGCCGAATTCCGGCACGTCCGTATAGCTGAATCTCCAAGTGGTCGGAAAGACGCTTATCGAAACGAGCCGCGCCGATATAAGAAGAGAGCCGCGCATCCTGCAGTCCAATTACACCGCCTTCCTCGATTTCTGTCGCTCCTAGGAGCCTGTCCGACATTGAAGTGAGTGAGCCCTGTTCATGCTGACTGAGACCGCTCTCATTCTGCTGTGCCTTGATTGGCACGGCCCCTCCTACGCTCTCCTGCCGTCATCACGTCGCCTTTCGGTAGCCGCTCA
>JBGSIO010000037.1:0-9514 GCA_041742455.1 Nitrospira sp.
GGCACTCTTAGCCCATATGAGCTCTTCAGCGATTCGCTTGTTCGATACCGGTCTTCAGTTATACTTATTGAAGGTCTCAAAGCTGGATGGTCTTGGCTTCCAGAATCGTTTCCGATGAGCACGCGATGATCAAGGTCCTACTGGTTGAAGACAACGTCGTCGACGCATGCCTCACCCAGGACATCCTGGCTGAATGGAGTCTGGAAAAATTTGAGATCACCCATGTCAGCCGTTTGAGTGACGCCTTCAGGCATCTGGCCCGTGCACGGTTTGATGCTGTGCTCTTGGATCTTTCGCTCCCGGACGGCTATGGACTTTCGACAGTACGCCAAATGCAGGCCGCCAACCCTACGATTGCCATCATCGTGCTCAGCGGACTCAATGATCAAACGCTCGCGTTACAGGCTGTCAAGAACGGGGCACAGGATTATCTGGTCAAAGGAGAACGGCAATTGGAACTACTGGCCCGCTCAATCCGTTATGCCATCGAACGAAAACGGGCTGAAGAGCGGCTCACATACCTGGCCCAATATGATCAGTTAACCGGCCTTGTGAACCGCACCTTGTTTCGAGATCGTCTCGTTCAAGCCATGGCCAGGAGCAAGCGGCTCCAACAACCTTTGGGTCTCATGCTGCTTGATCTTGATAGATTCAAACCGGTGAATGATACCCTGGGCCATAATGTCGGTGATCAACTCTTGAAATTAGTCGCTGAACGATTGCACGAGTGCGTACGCGAAGTGGACACCGTGGCACGCATGGGCGGAGATGAGTTCACCATTATACTTGAGGGGCTGATGTGCGAAGAGGATATCACGCTGGTCGCAGAGCGTATCACGAAATCACTGGCGCAGCCTTTTCAGATCGATACCCACCTAGCATCTATCGGAGTCAGTATCGGAATTACCGTTTATCCAACTGACGATCATGACGTCGACGAGCTGTTAAAGCACGCCGATGCCGCCATGTATCGCGCTAAGCAACAAGGTGGCAGCTCCTATCAGTTCCACATCCCGAACGACCCCCAGTCCTCTCTCCTCCCAAGCCCATAAGCAGCAAGTCCGTAGGATCGCCTGGCAGTCATTATCGACCGATTTCAGCAAGAGGCTGATCGGAAATCGAATAGGATCCGAGCGGATTAGGGGTGAGCTGATTCATCCTCGGAAGCTCTGAAGGGGATGGATTGGGGCGCGCATCCGGAGTCAGCAGAACGCCCCATTGCTGATTGTTCTGACACCGATTGTCCACGATGAGACTCTCCGCGTCCTGGAACAGCAGAATGCCGCTGAGCATATTCCCCTCACACCGATTGCGCACCAACTCTGGATGGCTTCCCGGATCACGCACGGCGATACCAAAGTGGTGATTATCGAAACAATGGTTATCGGTCACTCGCGGATAGGCTCCGGCAAATATAAAAATGCCTGATTCACGGTTCCGACACACTTCATTGTCGACCAATGTCGCACCGCACTGAGGACCATACAAAACCACCCCAGACAAAATTCCTTCCATAGCTCGACAGTGCCTAATCGTACAGGTAGAGTTGAGGATGTTGAGGGCTGAGTGCTGATCACTACCGACATAGCGGAACGTGATACCAGCAATCCACCCTTCCGGCACTTCTTGGAGGTAAAGAGGGCCTCCGCGCCGTGAGAAAATCTGGACAAGGTCACGACCCGCGCCAACGAGTCGAATAGGCCGTTGACTGACGAAAATTTTGTCTTCGTAAATCCCGGGACGCACATAAACCTGATCCGACTCACCCATATCATGTATCGCCTCGCTTGGGAGCATGTATCTGTTCTGCCCAGAGCGGTCAACGATCAGTGTTTTGCCTCCTAAGGGATTAGACGGGACTGAATCTATATTCATGATATTTTCTCCTCACACATGCTCTCAACGTTTTACACAAACTCATCGCCCTTATGGGGTATCCACTGAATGACGGAGGAGAACGGTTCTGTACAATTCTGTGTCTTTACTCATCAGTTTCATGAAACATTCGAGAGTCTGAAGGACACGATCTTGTAGTTACCTCCTGTTATTCAATGGGTTTGCATCAGCAGACAACATGGGTCATGGCATAGCGATTGCGTAATCTAGGCATTCGTCTATTGCTTGAGCAGATGGAGGCTCGGCATGATTCTGAAAAGTCTCACAATCTTCCTACTCCTGCTTCTCTTGACATCCACGAACCTGTCTGTCGCAGCCCCTACACAGCGGCAAGATACGACCCGTCGATTATACGATCGGGTGATGGATGAATTTAAGCACCGAGATTACGCAGCAGCAATGGCAGGTTTTCAACTGTTTATTGAGCTCCACAGTCAGTCCGCACTCGCGGCCAATGCGCAATATTGGATCGGGGAATGTCAGTATCGTATGGGGCGATACCGGGAGGCGTTAAAGTCCTTCTACGATGTGGTGTCAAATTACCCGCTCAGCCCAAAGGTAGCAGCTTCGACGCTGAAACTCGGCCAGACCTACGCCAAATTACGTGATCCCGAAAAGGCACGGCTTATGTTTGATCGAGTTGTGGATCAATACCCGGATAGTTCGGAAGCTGAGATTGCCCGCAAAGCTCTAGAAGCAACAGCGAGCAGCAACGAGGACACCGCTCCATCCCAGTAAGAAACGTTTTTGACGAGCAGAGCATTCTGTTCCTATTCATCTTCCTGTAATTCTAACCGTGTGGCAAGATCTGGAAGAGAATAACTTACATTGGACTGCAACTTCACGAGTTTGATCCCGGCCGCAAGTAGCACCGATTCAATAATGCGCTGGCTCTCTGCCTCGCCATGTTGCGGAGATGCCTCTTCAATTTGCACCACCTGTTCAGCGTGGCACGATCCGGGATGAATCAATACGAAATCTACTCGTTTCAGTGCGATGTGTCGTAGGATATGGGAACGAACCGTATCCTCAGCATCGACCGCTATGAAGGACCATAACGGCACCTGGGTGAGAACGAGGTACCGCTCTTGGACGACTAATTGAAGGAGATTATAGAGGGAAATTTCCTTGTCAGTGAGTAATGGCACGGTTCTGATGCTGGCGTCAGCTGGAATCGTGAACGGCGATGTTTCACTCTTACTTCGGCGTCGGGCCTTCCTAAGCCACCGGATGCCGAAAACCACGGCAGCAATCACGATCGCGAGTAGAACAATTTTCATCGTGTGTTACTTCTTCCTTCTATTGGGGCGTAATCGTTCAAACCACCGAGGACCGCTTGGAACAATGCACCCCAACAGCCTTGGGAAGGCCGCACCCGTAACTGACGGCACATTTCCACTTTCTTCCATCACGGTCTGATATGCCAAGACGGCAAAAGCCACCGCCTCAAGCGCTTTACTATCCCACCCATGTGCTTCAAATGTTGTGACAGGAATAGGATCGAACAGTGCCGTTAGCTGTCCCATAATTGCGCGGTTTCTGACTCCTCCCCCACCGACGATGACTTCGTCTACCCCACCTCGGATCCAGCGCCTGGCCGTGCCCACGGCCTCGGCAGTCCAGCGGCTGCAGGTGGCGAGAAGATCTTCGATCGATAGCACGCGGGTCTGTTGCCAGCTGAGCAATTCATCGAGCATCTTTCCCCCAAATGCCTCGCGCCCTGTTGATTTTGGAGGCGGCTGAGAGAGATATGGGTGTGCGAGAAGTTTGGCCAATAGCCTCGAGTCGATCGTGCCTCGTAAAGCCAAACGCCCTTCACGATCCATGGTGGAGCGCCCATTGGTCTTCCGAAACATGATGCCATCCAGAACCATGTTCGCTGGCCCGGTGTCGAATGCGGCGATACCAGCCGTCCCTGACCCTCGTGGGAGATACGTGACGTTGCTGATACCCCCAAGATTCACGATGAGACGGGACCGCCGAAGATGTCGAAACAGCAAGGCATGGACCCCTGGCGTCAGCGGAGCACCTTGACCACCAGCCGCGATGTCGCGTGGGCGGAAGTTTGCGACCGTAGTGATTCCCGTACGTTCCGCAATCACTGCAGGTTCTGCGATTTGAAGCGTGGAGCGGATGGAACCGACACGCGTATCTTTGATGCCGGCTGGAAGATGGTGCACGGTTTGGCCATGCGAGCCGATCAGGTCTATGTCCGTTGGGGTTAATTCAGCCGACCGGATAACACTTGATACCGCGTCGGCAAACCATTCGCCAAGGAGCGCATTCAGGTGACAAATATCCGACACGGTACCCGCAATCGAGGCAGAGAGAATTCGTTGTTGGAGGGATCGTGGATAGGGCAGTGAATGGAACGCGACCATCTCCACGTGAATGCCGGCTTTCCGCCGCTCGATCGAGACGAGCGCGGCATCGACTCCATCTGCCGACGTTCCCGACATTAACCCCACAACTTTCATGTGATGAATCCTTTCGCACCTCATCAGGACGTCAACTGGATCAGATGGTGTGCTACGCTAATGGAACTAGCGCCAGGGGTCAAGGAGTCGAATGGACAGGGCCTATGAGCAGTACTTCAGCTGGAGACGTCGTTGACAGCGCATGACTTGGATGGTACGGTCCCCGCCGATGTTTTTCGTCCATTATCTGTTGCAATTTGGTATCTCAGCCTTTATCGGCACTCTCACCGTCTTGCTTCCATTAGGTGATGCCAGGACCGAGGCCCGTGATCCGATCCCCGTTGTCGTCACAATTCCGATCCTGAAGGATTTAACCGAGCAAGTCGGTGGCCCCTACGTGAGAGTCACCTCCTTGTTGAGCGGCTACGAGAATGAACACACTTATTCGCCGAAACCCTCTGATCTGGTTGCAGTTCGGAAGGCTCGATTGCTGTTTGAGATTGGCCTCGGACTTGAGGTTTGGGTGTCTTCATTGGTGAGAAATGCGGGGAGTCAGGCACTGCGTGTGATCACCACATCTCACGGGGTGGAGCTGATTCAAGACAGTACTGATGCGCATGAAGATACACATACGGAAGGAACTGGGATTGATCCGGAGGGAAACCCACATATTTGGCTGGACCCGGCGAATGCCTTGATCATGCTTCGGCACATTACCGACGCCCTCATCGAGATCGATCCCCATCACGAAACTGAATTCAGGGCCAACCAGGCGGCGTATCATGACCGATTGGCACAGCTGCAAAAAGAACTCTCTGCTCGCACGCAGATCCTAGCCGATCGTCGGTTTATTGCGCATCACTCAGCTTGGCCTTATCTGGCAAAACGATTCAATTTGCACATTGTCGGCACCATTCACGTCCAGGCCAGTACGGAACCTTCAGCCCTTCACCTCCAATCTCTTATAGGAAAGATTAGAAAAGAACAGATCAAGGTCATTGCCTCCGAGATTCAGCTCAGCCAACGACTCCCTGAACTCCTCGCGAGAGAAACGAAAGCCCGTGTGGTGATCCTGACGACGATGCCTGGCGGTCTGCCGGGAACTGAGACCTACCTCGACATGCTTCGTTATAATGTGCTCCAATTGGCCAACGCATTGGAAACCCCCTAACAGCCCTTCAGATTAAGTTATGGTGACGTGGGAGGAGCCTTACACTCGTGTCTGATCCTCGAGAGCCGATCATTCGCTTCGATCATGCCTCATTCGGATTTCCTGGTCTCATTGCCCTGAATGATATCTCGCTGACTATTTATGAAGGCGAATTCGTTGGGGTGATCGGTCCGAACGGATCAGGCAAGACAACACTCTGTCGAGCGGTCCTAGGGCTGCTCGCTCCTGTGCAGGGGCATCTTCATATCTTTGACTGTGCCTGTGACAAACTCCGCTGTTACCATCGTGCCAAGATCGGTTACCTCCCGCAAAAAGGAGTCGTCGACCGGAACTTCCCGGTGACAGTCTTTGAGACGGTGATGATGGGACGCTACGGGGCCCTAGGCTTATTCAAGCGCCCAGGGCGGACGGATCATGCCATCGCAATGGAAGCGCTGACCCAAGTGGGAATGGACGCACATAAGGATGATGCACTGGGACTGCTATCCGGAGGTCAACAACAGCGGGTGTTTATTGCGAGAGCTCTCGCACAGCAACCCAAAGTCCTTATCCTGGATGAACCAACGACCGGGCTCGATATCACGACCCAACACAACGTCATTGAATTGGTCCAGCACCTTCACGACCAACTCAAATTAACGGTGCTCCTGATTACTCATGATATCAATATGATCCGCTCCAGAGTGGATCGTTTGGTACTTCTCAAAACTAGGCTCTTCGCTGCTGCCTCCCCTGCGGAGGTGCTCAAGCCGGAGATTCTCCACCAGGTGTATGGCAAAGAGTTGGTCATTACGGAGAACGACCTCATCATCGTTGAGGATTACCACCATCACCACTAGAAATTGATTCCAACCCATGCTCGATCTTCTCGCCTACGACTTTATGCAACGCTCACTCCTTGCTGCCGCAATGGTCGGCGGGCTTTGCTCGGTCATTGGGGTGTTTGTCGTGTTACGAGGACTGGCTTTCGTCGGCGCCGGGACATCGCATGCCGCCTTTGCAGGTGTCGCACTCGGTTATTTGATGGGATGGCCGCCATTGTTGCTGGCCATTGTATTCGGTTTGGCGACGGTTTGGATTACGGGGTGGGTTGAAGAGAAAGGCCGAATGAAGCTGGATGTCTCGATTGGAATTCTCTACACCACGACGATGGCACTGGCAATTCTCTTCATCGGGTTGATGAAAACCTACAATGCTGAAGTGTACGGGTATTTGTTTGGCAGTGTGCTCTCGGTCACTCCTGAAGAGCTACGCATCATTGGGGCCCTCAGCTTCCTGGTGCTCGGGCTCATACTCGTCTTCTCCAAGGAACTCTACTTCATTGCGTTCGATCAAGAAATGGCTGAAGCCTCCGGTGTTCCCGCACGACAAATATTTTTTCTTCTCCTGACCCTGGTCGCCTTGACGGTAGTGGTCTCATTAAAGACTGTCGGTGCAATTCTCGTGTTCGCCATGATTCTGATTCCAGCTTCGACCGCTTACCAGCTGACTCATAGCCTCAGCACACTGACCCTGTACTCAGCAATCATCGGCGTCTCGACCTCCGTGGCAGGTGTCCTCATTTCGGCTATTTGGGACGTCCCCTCTGGGCCTGCAATCGTTCTATTGGCCACCTCGATATTTTTCATTTCTCTCTTCTTTTCACCAAAACGCGTGAAGCGGGCAGTAGCCGCTCACGCTCATTAACAACCTTGCTCCGTTTCTCGCTTCCACCACAGCGATACTGAACAAAACCTCTTCAGCAATTATGCTCATTATGTCCTCCTCGTCCAGTACGATTGCCTAGTCGAATGCCATGCAGGCCAGTCATTTTTAGATTTCAAGGCATCACGCGCTCATAGGCACTGTCAGCACATGGGATAATTAAAGCTGGAATGTTCTTTGGTTCATGATGCAGTATATGCACATGTCTCGCTGTTATAGAGACTGACCTTCAAACATACTGAACAAACTGTGAATGGCCATACCCCACTGGGAGAGGAGGAGTCCATGCGAAAGCAAGCGCTCCGCGTTAGATTGACCGGAATCGCGTTCGCTCTTATCGCAACCGTTTCTCCATTTTTACACAGCGCCTGGGCGGACGAATTTGGCGGGACAGAGCCGGGGAAATGGGTGCTCGGTTTTCGTGTAGGATTTACTCCACTCACTCAGCAGCTTTCGGACAATACCTCTACATCGGTTGGTCCACTTGTCAATTTCCAAGGACTGTATAGTGTCAATTCTTGGTTTTTGGTCGGATTGATGCTTGAGTGGGAACGGCATGGAGTCAGCCTGGAACGGCCAGATGTGGATCTCGGACATCAAGATACGGTTTCGGTTCTTCCCACGATGGAGCTGCGCCCTGCCAAATTAGGTCAGTTCATCCCGTATGTGAATATGAGTTTCGGCGTGAACGTCAACAGTTTTGGCGAGGATACCGGGACTCGAATCAGTCCAAGCAATAACTTTGCATGGCGGTTAGGCTGGGGAGCAGATTATAAGATATACGAACGGTTTGCCCTCAACGCAGAATGGGCTTATAAACGGAACGATGGACATGCGACGGTAAACGGATTCCGAAATGGTGACTGGAATGCCTCATCGTTCGGCTTCCTCTTCGGCGCGAAGATGTTCTTCTGATTTTCGTATGGGTCAAGCTATCGAGCAGCCCTTCTCTTTCTATGAACAGGAGGGGGCGACAGGTATAGATTCCTCTTTCTACTCAAGCCGACTGTTCGCGCTGCGACTCCACACCATACCGGTTTGCTCTTTGGAACTGAATCCTAGTTTTTCATAAAAACCTGGCCGCCTAGTGCAAAGCCAAACGAGCTCCACCCGATTCAGACGTGGATGATTGAGAATCCGCTGGACGATTTCCCTTCCAATCCCTTTGCCCTGATACGCTTTATCCACGATGACATCCCAGATTGTTGCACGGTAGATGAAGTCTGTGAGTACACGGCCGAACCCGATGAGCCGGTTTCCATCCCATGCGCAAAGAGTCAGGTCGGTATGCTGGAGCATTTCCTTTGCATCATCGAGAGAGCGATCTTTGGCCCAGGGCGCCTGATGGAATAAGTGTAGGAGCTGAGAAGCTTTGGGTGGTCCCTGATTGGAATAGGTAACCGCGGACTTGAGGGTTGGAGGCATCTTATACTAGAGTATTCCCCGGATTCTTTTGAAGTGTACGAGGAAACTCATGTCAACGCAAGTCCGTAGCTGTCCAAAGTGCTTTCAGCTCATGTGGTTGAAGGCTGATGAGTATGAGGTGCTCGACTCTGAGACCGTCCGGGCAAAATGTCCGCACTGTGGTACCACCTCGCGGTTCAAACTCGTCACCGCTGGAGCAAACGCGTTAGGCCCCAAAATGGGACACTGACCGTAGCCGTTCCTCGTGTCTCCTGTTTTTTGAATCCTTCGCGACCACTCATTGCCGTCGCATTGATTCGAATGCTTGTACCCTGAGACCTCAGGATACCCCGCCTCCTGGCCTATCTAATTCAGGCTGATTTCCCGGAAGAACTTTTCGCAACGCGCCACGGTATTCTTTGAGTCGTTGTTCATCAAGGCGCCCTACGTTAATTTCTTTCTCTGATTGCATCCGTTCGAGATGGTCCAAGACCATGAGCAGCGGTTGAACCGCGCCGAGGAGGTTCCCGATCTCAAATGCTTCGAGCGATGACACGAAGGATTCATTCAGCCCCTTGTACGGAGTTCCTGCGCTCTGGCTGCGTGTACGAGAGACGATGGTTTCATAGCTATCGATTGCCTCCATCGACGGTTTCACTCCGGATGGTACCGCGTCCAAGCGCACCACCGATGGCAATTTCGCTGCATAGACTTTGATAAGCGCAGCTAGTCCTCCTATGGCGTCAAGAAAGTCACCGGTCAGCATAGATTCTCAGGATCGAGCATGTTGAGATTTATGTCCTGATGTATTCTCCGCCATAACCGTTTTCCTTTCAAGGTGAGACATGACCGTCTCCATATCTTCAGGCACCGGTCTTGTAAATTCCTCCATTGTGCCCGTCGTCGGATGAATAAAGCCAAG
>JBGSIO010000038.1:0-11647 GCA_041742455.1 Nitrospira sp.
GCCGATCATCAGGTTCATCCTCCGGCTCGGAACCCGGCACTCAAGTCTCAGTCCTTCTTCAGTATGCGCCCGTAGCTCAATGGATAGAGCATCTGACTACGGATCAGAAGGTTACAGGTTCAAGTCCTGTCGGGCGCACCATAGAATCAATACCTTGTAACCCATCTCCTTCACAGCTCTCTGAATGGAGAATCAGTGTAGAGAAACTCCACTGGTTTAACCATCAAACGGAGGCTGTCATGAGCCAAGCACTTGCAATCATAAACTCTGAAACTTCTGCGCCCGAGAATATACGGGAAAAGATCTGCCTGATTGAAACACAGCCGCAAGCCGACTGGTTCGTGCCGGCCAAGACCAAGCGGGGAAGGCAGGTATGGTACCTGCGCTTCAGAATGACTGGATGGAATGCGCGCCTGTATGGCCCCTTCAAATCGAAACGCGCGTGCCTGCTCTTTCTCGATGACGCCATCGAGGTCCTTCAAGAGGCGGAACCCGATGTGTCAGAAAAGGCCTATAAGCGGATGGTGAAAGAACCGTGCGCCAAGGCGTGGCTCCCGCTGGTCGAACACCCCGTGATCGGGCATCGACAATCAGATTCAACACAGGAGGGGCAAGATGTCCTGTAGAACGTTCTATGAGGTCTGCATTGAGAATGCTGCCGGCGAGTGGGAACTAATTGGGACACCGCGCTTGCGGCGCGAGACGGCCGAGAAAGAGCTTCGAGAACTAAGGCGCCGTAATCCAGCAGCCTTTATGTGCAGTGTGTGGTACTACCACCCCAGTGTTGGAATGGTGCAGCCACGCCAGCCATGCGCACGCGTGGAACCCAGACTCACCGTGGAAGCTTCGACACGGTTGCCGAAGCCGAGAAAGAACTGGCCCTCTATCGCCGACGTGGCCGGCCGAGAATGCCTTTATAGTCCGCACCACGATGACCAGGGTATCAAAATGAGGCGCTTCCGGGTTGAGCATGGGTACAGCTCTAGCCCGCCACAGTGGAAGTAGATCGCCGTCTTGAAGTGCTCGATGTTGCGGAAACCGCAGGCCATGCACTTGATTTTCTGAATCTGGCTATTGAGTCCCTCACTCATCGCGTTGGTCACCGGGTGTTGATAGTACGTCACAATGTTGGCGATGTGCCGGCGAATGGTCTGGGCGGCCTTGCGAATTGGCTCCAATCGGCTGTGGGTGGCCCAGCAGTACCACCGCTTCCAGAACTTCCAGCCCGACGCCGGGTAGATGTAGCGCCACAGACACCGCAGCGCTTCGTTGATGGCCCACGCCCGGCCGACCTTGAGCGCCTGACGCCTCAGCATGGCAAATTCCTCGCGTCGTTGCGGCGGCACATTCTCGCGGCTGTACAGCCACAGATACTTGCTGCCCTTGAGCGTCTCGTTGCCTGATACCATCAGGTCTCGGTGCTCTTGTTTGCGAACGGTATCCACCGCGTTGCTGGCATGCCCCATGACGTGGAAGCGGTCGAAGACGATCTTCGCAGCCGCATCGGGCACCTGCGTCCGCGTCGCTTGGATGTAGGGCTCCCACATGCCCATAGTGATATACTAAGCTGGACGAAGGTTGAATCGCGTCAGGGCGGATCGCATCTCATTTTCTTTCATCCGGTGCATCGGCATTTGAGAGCCACCATAGCTCGTCATCGCAGCCTAGCAGTCGGTTATGTTCAAACAGCGATTTCTTTGATCGAGGCCTTGAAAGCGCTAGAATCGAAACAGGAGAAACCGTGATGGAATCAACCTATTCAATCCACGTTGTACCGGATGCAACAACGGATGGCGACTTCTGCTATCTGGCCTATCATCCTGAACTTCCCGGTTGTATGAGCCATGGGAAAACGGTGGCGGAGGCTACTCATGAACTGCATGCCGCCAGAGAGCTTTATCTCAAAACCCTAAATGAACTAGGGCAACCAATCCCTCCCAAGCCCCAAAACCCCGTCTTTGCTACCTGGAAGACTGAGGCGCCTATTTCAACAAAGACCATATTATTGGCCGATAGTTTGCCGAAAGCTGAATTGAGCCCAGTCCACTAAACTCTACCGACTTCTCACTCAACCCCATTACTCCACGGAACATTCGCACACGATTCCATCACATCTCTCACGGAAATCAGGACGTGCCAGCTATAAGGGATTGCTATTATCTCTATCAGCCTACGTTGCTGAACCGCCGCGTTTCTGAGAGATGTGGCTCCGGGTGGTTGGAAGTCTGTGCCAGTTCTTAAGTGGTGCCTGACGATATGTGCTTACGCGACCGTGAGCCATACAGACCGGTTGTCCATGTACACGCGAGCCAGCGTCTGGCCGTCAAGAGCTTGATGGGGCCGACACACAACGAGCTTCAAAACCATCTAGAGTTCACGATTTTCCATCATAAAACCGTTCCTTTCGCTCCCGGATAGCCTGCTCTAAAATCGCCAGCCCTTCATCTGACACACCTTTTATTTCCTGATAATTCAGGAACCATTCGAGCGCGCTCTCAAAATCCACCCTAGAAGAACGCCCCGGGCGTTCAGGTGGTCGCACCGGAAAGCCATGACCTTCCCAGGAATAAATCGTTCCTCGGTTGACCCCAAAAGTACGTGTTATCTGCTGCTTCGAGGCGGTCTTGTACAATTTCATGCGCGTTGATGGTGTTTACTGAACTTATGACAACCTCATTTCCACGCCTGGAGCTAACTCGCTTCTGAGGTTTGTGGCGGCGAGAACTGGTCCTGGAAGGCCTGCCTGGAGACATGCCAGGATGGCAATCGTTCCACCTAACCACCATATGCTCCGTTTCTATTCTCTGTTACTGAGCCGACCACTAAATAGTGCGTAATGTTCAGCTGGCAAAGTCCAAAACCCTTTGTTTATAGGCATTCCAAGAATCAAGATGCGCACTATTTAGCGTTCTTCTCAGTAAGTTCGGGATAATCTCCCTATTTAACAGTGTAAAGTGGGCAACTTTCTGTATCTCCGATGCAGGCCAAAGATACTCACTTGCCAATTAGAACTTCTGCGGCTCGTCGCAGAGGATCGATTGCCCAAAAAGATTGCCGCTATTTTCTGCTCGGTCAAAGCCTCTCCGGTACATCCAGGAAACAATGTCATGGCAACTAGGGGGGAACCTAGTTTCATGCGTGAGGCGCTCATGATTTGCTACACCACATGCCCGATCACGCCATGATGACACCCGATTGCTGGGCTCGACTCCAGCGCGATGGCGCTCCTCTGGCTCGGTTTCAGCCTGGCCCATCGCCTGTTCTTTGGTAGGCGCTTGGTGGTAGAGACCACGACTGAGAGGATCGACTCTTTCGTGGATCGTCCCGAGATTCCCGACACGATATTCTGGGAGCCTCGCGACAGATCGGAGGGATACGTAATGGAATTGACCTTGTTGAATGTGATAGCCGCACTGACGGTCGTCACAATGTGTGGGTACGTTTTGAGGTGGACTCGACGGCGACGCTGGTCGGCGCATTCTCGAATGAGACGCCCGATTCTGCACTTGACGATTCACCACTAAGAGGGTGGATTCAAACGTGTATGCGAAGAAATGTCGACATGGCAGGAAGGTGACGAGGCTTGCATGCCAGAAAGGTATCAATGAACACTAGCAACGGAAACAAGACGTCCATACACAAGCCCGGAAATCAAGAATGCCATGGTTGTGGTGAAACCGTGGATCTGCAACACCATAGCACATCAGTTGAAATGCCAACTGTTCCGTACGCTTCAGACAAGGATGTGCTGGTCTGGCACCAAGGCTGTTACGAGTCCTTCCTCGAGGAAGGAGAAGAATATTGATCAGGTCGGTCCCATCGATCATGGTACTTTCCGTCGTCTCTGTTATCAAGAACGGGGCCTCCAAGAGAGGAATCGTTCATTGATGATCGTCTTTACTCTTTCGGATTTCGGCTATGCCGGCCTCCCCGCTTGCACCGTTCTCACCAGATCCCGATCTATAGATGCGCCATGTCATCTTGCTCTTCCTTGTCCTTCGCCCTCCGCCACCGTCGCTCCAACGCATCACGCGCAATGTTGCGTCCGCCGAGCCCTACGGCAATCGCCAGAGCCAGGATGACCCCACCAAACACGATGGAGAATGCTGCCACCACGATTTCCTTGGCGATGCCGAGCTGCGTCAAGACCATGGCTGCCGTGAAGAGAAAAATCCCCCAGCGCACCAGGCCGGCGATGAATCGTGCTTCTTGAATCTGTGCGTTGACCGTCGCAATCAACGTTGCTTCCGCCAAGAAGTTCCCGAGCAGAACGCCGACCAGGATCAAGAGCCCCGCCGCGATGACACTCGGCAAGTAGCCCACCAGTTGACCCATCAGGTCTGCCGTCGTAGGCAACCCCAACGCATCCACACCCATGAATATGAAGATGACGAAGACGGTCCAGAAGGCCAGGCGACCCACGATCTGAGAGAATGGTTGTTTGACTCCTGCCTTTGACAGCGACGACTGCAATCCCCATCGCTCGCTCAGTACATCGGCGCGGGCCGCTCGCAGCAGGTGCTGAAGGACCGCTTTCATGGCCAGTCCGACGAGAATCCCAACCACGATGAAGCTTACAAGGGCCAGCAGCTTAGGAAACAAAAGCGCCATCCGCATCATCATGTCGCGAAACGCTTCCACGATCGCGTCGCCCCATACGTTACTCATCGCTCCACCTCCATCGCTGAATCAGGTACGGCTTCATGGTTTCATATTCATCGGCCAACCGCTCCAGTTCCTCCTCCACCCGCTTCACGGGTTGCTCGCGCGTCATTAAGACCAGCGACGCAGTATAGCCAAGATACAGGGGCGTCAAGGCTTTCAAGAGATGTTCGCGATGCAACAGGCGGTCATGGTAGGCCAACGCGAAGTCGTAGATGACTTGGACCCACAGACTGGGAGGAAAACGAAAGCCGTCTGTGCCTTCCACACCAAGCTCCAGAACCTGTTGAAATGTCTCAGTGGGTAGAATGATCTGCCAAACCGGAAGCAAATCACGAAGCCCTTGGCGAAATCCGTTGACCATTCGCTCCACGTTGATCGATCCGGTCGCTGCTCCCAATCCCATCAGAGGGCCGACCGTAGGGACGACCGCCGAGTCCTTTACGGTCTCCCACTTCTCCTGATACCGCTGCATCAGATAAAAGAGACAGCCGACCGACTGCGCCACCAGCGCTGATAATTCGCCGATCGGCTTGGCTTGCTGCAGGCGTGGCCCCAGCCCAGCACGGCATATCTGAAGCGATTCGGCCACCGCCAGTGTCATCACCCATCCGTCGATTCCATGGTGTGCGATCTCTTGGTCCCACGGCTGCGGCAATAACGTCGAACGAATCATGTTGGCCGAAAACGCATACGCCCCCCCCAAGTGATAGGGAATACGCTTCCCATAGAGAGCGGCTGTCAACGGCGCGAGCAGGGTATTCGTCAGGGTCCCTTCGTACCGATTGCGCAGGAACCAAGGCAGGACGCAATCGACCCCTTTACTGATAATCGGATCGACAAGGAGCTCCGGCCAGTGTTCGTCCGCCGATTTCACGTTCCCGTCGACGACCAAGCAGGCAGCCGCGTTGAGCTTGTCAGTCAGGGTGGCGAGAATGCGGACGGCGGACTCCCGTCCTGGCACCCCGGACTCCGATACCAGCTTGTAGGACGAGTTCAGAACAGGATGATGGATTGTCCAGAGACGCGAACTCTCGCCGACACTCTGTTCGATGGCCTGGGCTGTCCCATCCTGCGAGCCCGCATCGCAATTGACCACGAGGAGGCGTTGCTGTGGAAAGGAGCGGGTACAGCCTTCGATCATCGTACGTACAAGCGTGGGGGCCGTCGCCGTATCGTTGAACGTGAGCAGCCCGATGATGATATCGGCCTGTTCGGCTTCCTCCAGCCGTGTACGAACCGACTCCGGAAGAAACGAGTCTTCCACCGATGCATCCCCCATAGAACATGAACGGTTCTCTCAGATGACGAGCAGAGTCACTCGGTGCTGAGGATTTTCAGGATTGTGAAATAGTCACTCAAATGTCTCGTGATCAGGAAGTTTCGCCTGACATGCTCCTTCGCCATCGCACCCATTCGACTCATCACGCCGGGGTTGCTCAGAAGATAGCGGATTCGGAAGGCCGCACCCTCCACGGAATGGACGATGAATCCGGTCGCCTCATTCACGATCTGGGTGGACACCCCGCCGGCGGTTCCCCCGATAACCGGCTTTCCCTTCCACATCGCCTCAGACACGGCCACTCCGAATCCCTCTTTGAGGGCCTTTTGGATCACAATCGTGGCGCCGCGCTGCAACGCGTTGATTTCGCGGTCGGCCTCCGGCGGCAACTGGAGGATATGAATGTCCGGATCCTTCTCCGCCGCCTGCTGCACCTCAGCCAGCACGGCCTCACCTTCCGGATCATGCAGCACACCGCTGCCGGCCAAGACAAGCTGACAATCGTGGTGTTTCTTCGCCATCCGGTAGGCGCGAATCATGCCGATCTGGTCCATGAATCGGTCAAAACGCGCGACTTGCAGGAGTATCGGTTTCCCTCGGGCGATTCCGAATTGATCGAGCACCTGGGTGATCTCGGCGCGTGAGAGTTCACGGTTCTTTTCCGTCAATGGATCGATTGAGGGATAGAGCAAAAACTTCGGGATAGGCAGACGCTGCGCAAATCCAGGCAGCGAAAAGACAGCCGCGTCATATTTCAACACATGTCGACGAAACAGACTCCACACCGGTCGATGTGGCAGACCGGCATCCAGGTGGCAACGCCAGACCCACTTGCCACCTTTACGATAGTCAACGAGTGGAGCTGGTTGCGGATCATGGACGAAGACGAGATCCGCATCGAGATTCAATACCTTGGCATTCCTGGCGTTGACGTCCAGATACGTCTGGTACATCTCGTTAGTAATGGTTTCCTCACGCCCTTGCAAACCGTCAGTGATCCGGCGCGTGACATCGGTGAATTCCTGCGTACCGGCAATGACTTCCCACCGCGCCTCGGTTCCCATTGCCTTCATGATGGGAACGATCCGCCGCAAGATTTCAGCCATCCCGCCGCCGTAGCGTACGGCGCTGATATGGAGAAACCTCTTGCCCTGTACCAGATGACTCAATCGATATAAGAAATCGATGGCCCCCTTCGGAGCCACCGCGCGATATTGCTCCAACTCTCTGATCATCGACCTTGCTCCCCCGCCAGTTCAGCAACCATATTCATCGATGTCCGCAATGGTCCAGCCAAATGCGTCCCAACTCTGTAGACACAGCACCCTGTCTGTGCGCATCACTACTGAAACATAGGGACCACACCCCGATAGAACACTCACATGATGTGTCTCTTCGGAGCCCTGTTACAGCGCCGTTAGTTCGATCCCATAGGGTTCCGCCCCCGCATGTTCCGGCTTGAGGTTCAGCCAGTAATATCCGTAGGGCGCCAGAGTGAGTGCATAGGGACGATCTGTCACCTGAGGAAATTGCGACTCGCCCAACAGTTCGACCGGCAGAGCGCCGACGAATTCTTTGAGGTCCAACTCCACCGATTGTGCCGACCCGGCCAGATTATGGACAAGCAGCAGCACAACGTTCTCGTGCCGTCTCACATACGTCAGAACCTTGTCATTCGCCGATTGCAGAAACGCCATCGTCCCCCGCCCGAATGCGGGATACCGCCGGCGTGCGGCGATCATCCGCTTCATCCAATGCAACAGCGAATGGGGAATTTCTTTCTGGAACTCCACGTTGATCGATTGGTAGCCATAGGTCGGATCCGCCACCAGCGGTAAATACAGACGGGCCGGATCGCACGTCGAGAATCCCGCATTCCGATCCATAGTCCACTGCATGGGCGTTCTCACTCCGTCCCGGTCCTTCAGTTGGATGTTGTCTCCCATGCCGATTTCATCCCCGTAATAAATAATCGGGCTGCCGGGCATCGTGAAGACCAGACTGTTGAGCAACTCGATCTTGCGCCGGTCGTTATCCATGAGAGGTGCGAGCCGTCGCGCAATCCCGATATTGCGCCTCATTTTCGGATCGCGAGCATACGTGTAATACATGTAGTCCCGCTCTTCACCAGAACACATCTCAAGCGTGAGCTCGTCGTGATTGCGGAGAAAGAGGCACCATTGGCAATTCGGTGGGATCTCCGGCGTATGCGTAAACATATCGATGATCGGATCGCGCGTTTCACTCCGCACGCCCATATAGAGTCGCGGCATGAGCGGAAAGTGAAACGCCATATGAAATTCATCGCCGTTTCCAAAATAGGGTCGCACATCGGATGGCCATTGATTCGCCTCGGCCAGTAGAACGCGGTCTTGATACGTCTCATCGATGCGACGACGAATATCCTTCAAATAGTCGTGCGTCTCCGGCAAGTTCTCACAAATCGTGCCTTCACGTTCAAATAGGTACGGCACCGCATCGCACCGGAATCCATCCAGTCCCTGGTCAAGCCAAAACGCCATCGTATCGAGCATGGCTTGCCGGACTTCCGAGTTCGCATAATTTAAATCCGGCTGATGGCTGAAGAATCGGTGCCAGTAGAAGGCCTTCGCCTCCGAATCCCATGTCCAATTTGATTTTTCTGTATCGATAAAGATGATCCGAGCTTTGCCGTACTTGCGATCGTTGTCGCTCCAGACATAGAAGTGGCGCTTGAGCGATTGAGGCGACTGCCGTGCTTCCTGAAACCACGGATGCTGATCGGAGGTGTGATTCAACACCAAATCGACGATCACACGCATCCCTCGCCGGTGCGCTTCATCCAGAAAACGGCGTACATCTTCTGTCGTGCCGTATTGTTCAGCCACGCTGCGGAAATCGGCCACATCGTACCCGTCGTCCCGCAAGGGAGAGGGATAAAAGGGGAGCAGCCAGAGGCAATCCACACCGAGCCATTGGAGGTAGTCCAGTTTCCCGATCAAGCCCTGGAAATCACCGATGCCGTCCCCATTCCCGTCGGCAAACGCCTTCACGTGAATCTCGTAAAACACCGCGTCCTTGTACCAGAGGGGATCTGCGCTCAGCATGGTCCGACTGCCTACTCCTGTTATGTTCCGGCTGATTTCGCCAACTGCTCATCACACATGGTCAGGACGTTCGAGCGCAGGCGTTCCAAACTGCCGAGATAGGGGTTCAACGCTTTCATCCGATCGGCCAGATCCGGCAACTTCAGACTGCTCCTGAACCAGGCAGAAAAATCGTTCTCTTCACGCTGCAACCGCAAGTGCGCTTCGAATACGTGATAATAAATAGCGCTGGAATCGACGTCCGAAATAGCATCGCGGAACTCCTGAAGTGTCTGTACTTCTACACCGGTGGGCACCTCCAAAATGCGCGATCGATTGAAGTAGAACGGCGCCCCAAACCCCGTGCGCGGGACCGCCGTCATGCCGGATAGGTGGTCGTCGATCAGGGAAATCAATTCTTCCCGAAGCGCCTCCAAACTCTGAAAATCGAATGGATCCACCACTGACAGTCGCTCGGCAAGAACATGATCCTGGACTTGCTGAGCCGCCCATTGGGCGAAGTCGTTCGGGTAGGTGCGCTCAATGAACCGCGCCCGAAGAAAATAGCTGTGCGTATGGTAATACACCGAGTCGAGCGGAACTTCTTCCAGTATCTCCGCCAACTGACGTTCGTCGGCAGCCTGTTTCCCAAGAATCTCTTGAATTTCGCTGCATCCGATGAATCGGAATGTTGTATCGGACTGCGTCGTTGTCACGATTCCCCCTTCTTCATTCGGCAGCACAATTAGACCAACACAGTCCGCGGCGAACTCAACGCCCGATCGAGATTGTACGCAGCACTGATCAGGCCGATGTGGGCGAACGCCTGGGGGAAATTGCCCAAATGCTCTCCCGTCACCGACAATTCTTCCGCGTAGAGCCCGAGGTGATTGGCATAGCTCAAAATCTTTTCAAAAATGAGTCGCGCTTCTTCCAGACGACCCGTTCTCGTGAGAGCCTCGACCAGCCAGAATGAACAGAGCGTAAACGTCCCCTCTTGGCCGGACAAACCGTCGGGGGCGGCTTCTTCTGGAATGTACCGAAACACCAATGCGTCTGATACCAGACTAGACATGATCCGTTCAATTGTCGATTGCATGCGTGGATCTGTCGGCGAGAGGAAAAATACGAGTGGCAAAACCAATGCGCTCGCATCTAGTGCGTGGCCGCCATATTCTTGCACAAAAGCCTGCCATTCTTGATCCCAACCATGGTGCATGACGTCACGATAGATGCAGTCTCTCGCCTCCATCCACTTGGCACGATCAGCAGGAAACCCCCGCTTGTCTGCTAGACGAATCCCTCGGTCGAGCGCAACCCAACACATGACTTTCGAATAGACGAACTGCCTCTGTCCGCCCCTCACTTCCCATATCCCTTCGTCAGGTTGGTCCCAATTCGCGCAGACATAGTCCAGCAGGCGAGACAACCCCACCCAACTGTCGTAGCTGATGGGTGACCCGTGCTTATTATAGAGATACGCGGCATCCATCAGCGCTCCGTACATATCGAGTTGGCGTTGTGACGCCGCACCGTTGCCGATACGGACCGGCGACGATCGCTGATATCCTTCCCAATGTATAAGGATGTCTTCTTGTGTGATTCGACGCCCATCAATGCTATAGAGCACCTGCAGCGAGCCATCAGGGTTTAACTCATGACAGCGGGCTTCAAGCCACTGCATGAACCGACCTGCCTCATTTGAGAAACCGAGGCGCAACAGTGCATACAGGGTGAAGGCTGCATCTCGAATCCAGGTGTAGCGATAGTCCCAATTCCTTTCACCACCGATTGCTTCCGGCAAGCTGGTCGTCGGCGCGGCCACGATCGCACCAGTCGGCGCGTAGGTCAGGAGCTTGAGTGTCAACGCCGAGCGTTGGACCATTTCTCGCCATCTCCCGGTGTAACGACAGTGGCTCAACCATTTTCGCCAATAGGCCACAGTCTCCCGCAGCGCAGTTTTATCTGTCTGCGGCACATCAAGCACGCTCTCGGTTGTCTCCGACTCTAATTGTACGAGAAAGAACGTGATCTGCTGCCCTGCTTCCAGGATGAACTCTGCCTCCACAGTCTCCTGATTGGTGATGAGCGGCACAGGACTTACCAAACCAATCGTCAGTGAAGCTGATCGAAAGATCGCCCCTGCCGAGCGCAATGTCACCGTATGTTCATCCCGTCCAAAATTGAATGCGGGTTGGCACTCCAACCGAAACCGAATCTTCCCCCTCACGACCTTGACCATACGAATAATTTGATGTCGTGTCGGATGGAATCCCGGTTCATCGCCTTCGATGGGCATGAAATCCGTCAGCTCACCCACGCCGTCATGATGCAGAAAGCGAGTCAACAGGACGTTGGTCTCCGGTAGATACAGTTGCTGTCGCTTCCCATCATCAGGCGGTGCAATGCGGAACCGTCCGCCCCGTCGGTCATCCAACAACGCGCCAAACAAGCTGGGCGAATCGAAGTGAGGGAAGCAACACCAATCGATCGACCCGTCCTTTCCCACCAATGCGACGGTATGGAGGTCCCCGATCACTCCATAATCTCCGATCGGCTTATAGGCCATACCCGTCCTTCCTCAACGTCACACTAACAGGATGCTGAAAAATCCCTCCAGCGGCGTTCTCGCGTCACG
>JBGSIO010000039.1:0-9486 GCA_041742455.1 Nitrospira sp.
AGCATGACGGCTTTATCGATCCGGAGAATGCGGGAGTCTTCCAGAGTAGTTGCGGTGGCCGTACGGACTGTCTGTCCCACGAGGCACGATTCGCCCCAAAAAGCACCCTGCTCGAAGATCGCCACGACGGCTTCCTTGCCATGTTCTGAGATCACGGTCAGTTTCACCTTCCCCGCCTGCACATAGAACACCTCATCCGTCGTAGCTCCCTGTGAAAAGAGAGCCTGTTTCTTGGGGAGCGAGAGACTCGTAATGCCCTTCTCGGCCTTACTGAGGAATGTGTCCAGATTGAACGGCGTTCGTATGCGCACCATACTCGACCTCTTCTCCTGTTGAGAGGGACTGCGCCAGCTATGCTGGCTAACACATCACCGTGATCGTACCGAGAGACGGAGGCCCTCCGCCAGAACCCAGGCGCATGGCTCGTGTCCGGGCTGGGTACAGGCTCTCCCGACCTCAATCCCTCCACCCTCGCGCTCCTCACTCGGCGAGGACATCACGTTAGCGTCCGCGGTTCAGCGAATAGGATCCGCCCGACGACGAGACGGGGGCCTGCAGGCTATCCACATTCTGTTGCATTTCCCGCAATGCGAGACCGAGCTGTTTGACCGAGCAATGGCGCAGGGCATGGATACTGTCCCCCATCCACAGCCGAAGGCCCTTTCGGGACGGTGAATTCAGTGTCAACACATACGTTCGTGATGTCGTCTTCATCCTGTCCTCCGTGATAATAGTGCGCGCCGCTTCATACTCAAGCCGAGCCTGAAACATCGGGACCAGCTCCATCTGGTCAAGGTGTTGATACGACCGGGCGACTCGGCAGGTCATGATGCCACCTCCTTAGCTGAGACACACGGCGATTGCATCTGCATAAGAGTATGCCAAGTATGCCCTATGCCTGTCTGGTCACAATTGATCAGTGAGGAAGAAATTCTCTTGGCGCCAAGGACAGGCCGGGCTCACATGGAAGCCGGCACCAGCCTTCGTTACGGAACGGGAACACTGTACATGGTAGGCAGCGAGCCCTTGCGCTTCTCGATCGACAAAGGATTCGGCAGATCTTCAAGATGACACAGATGGTTTGCGAGGCGGGAGCTCACCTCGACATTGAGATTGAGACTGGAATCGAAATGGTCGCCTGTTCTCCGCCGACGGGCATTCCGTGACTCCGATCCAACGATGAGTCTTATGGCAAATACAGCGCTGATCCAAACCTCACCGCTCTCGTCGCTCTTCCTTTACCTGCCCCCCACCCTGAGACTTCTGTTCAACAGGCTTATCCATCTTGTGCGCGGCTCGTTCAGTCATGCACTGGCTACTCTCACAACCTTTGGATCGTGCCTGCTGCCTTTCCAGACAAGACTTCTTATCCTCTTCACTGATGGCGCCCTCAAGACACTGCGTCAGAAGGTGCTTCGCCTCATCCAGACAGTCTTCACATAGATGCTGAGCAGACAGAGGAGCACTCACAAGGCCCAGAAACAGGAACAGTGCAACGACAATTCGTACGTTCATTTCAACCCCTCACAATAGGCTTGCGGGAATGTTCGCCACATGAACGGACCGAAACGTGACGGTCATCAGCCTGCCATTTCATACTTCCCGCTAAACGCCCTCGTTACATCCTGGTCTTGATATCATCCGGCGTCGACTTCTGATGCCATTGGTCAGCCCACTTCATCAACTCGTCTTTCTTATCTCCATACCGCTCCTGAGCTTTGCCCACAAACTTCTCGTAGTTCCCTTCGATCTGCTGCAAGTCGTCGTCGGTAAACTTGCCCCACTTCTCTTTCAGTTCGCCTTTGAACTGCATCCATTTCCCCTTGAGTTGATCTGCGTTCATGATGTCTTCCTCCTGCGTAAACGTGTGTGACCTTCCGGGCCAATGCCCCCTCGTCGCATACAGGCCAATTCTGGCATTACCCCAGGCGGAGATCTGGTCAAAATTGCTCAATGTGCTCGCCGACAGCTACCGTGAGCGTCCCTATGAGGATGAACCGACCTAGAATAGTTACGGTCTCGCATCGGCATGATCTGTCCCTCCTCTCACGATTACGGTATGCCGTGCGGGTGGTGGAGGGTACTGGTTTTCATCCCCCGAACGTCTTCTGGCACTGAGCGCTAGGCATCACATGTCAGTTATGCTACAAATCTGCCGGAGAGTAGTCGGGTTGCCCGAAGGCAATACACATGACGAAGGGGCAGCGTTTAAGATCCCGCATGCGATTCACCCTGGCGTGGGTATTCTGCAGTCTGACCGTGACTGGCTGTCTCTCACCCATCACGCTGAATCGTGCGGTGACGGCCTATGATGATGCGGTCACGGACGCCACCTCCAAGCAGCTGCTCATCAACATCGCCCGCGCCCATCAACATCAACCGATTCACTTCACCGGCGTATCGAATATCGCTGCGACGTTCGATTTTAGGGTCAGCGCCGGCGCCACTCCGGCACTCACGGGAGAGGCCAGCAAAACACTGATGCCGATCTTCGGCGGCAGCGTGGCGGAGAATCCCACCTTCAGTATCGTGCCGATCGAAGGGGAAGAGTTCACGAAGCGGCTCTTGACCCCTTTCCAGGAATCCAAGTTCATCCTCCTCCTCAGACAGCGGTACGACATCGATATGATGCTCAGGATGATGGCGCAGGAACTGCGGATCAAGCAGAATGGCCAGCAGGTCTCCTACCTGAATTCACCGGCCGATCGGCAGGGCTACGAGATGTTCCGTCGCGTGGTGACGCACATCTCGGCTATTCAGGACGCGAACCAGCTCCATGCCGAACCGCTCGTCTACAATCGGACCTGGACGATTCCCGCCAACGCCGTCACTGCCGAAGGCTTCCAGGCGTTACAGAAAGAGCATCTTGTGACCTACAGTCAGAAAGACAACACCTACACCCTACGAAAACAAATCACGGGACGAACCCTCATCACTAACTATCACCCCGACGCGCTCTCACCCGAGGAACGGGCCCGGTTGATTGACGATATGGAGGAAGGGCACCTCAACGAGGTCTACTTCGACATCCGCCCGGGACACGTCGGAGGCGAATACCCCCTCAAGGGAGACTTCCGGCTGCGGAGCTTCAATGCTATTCTCACCTTTCTGGGTCGATCGTTGGGACAAGACCCTGAATACCACGTCGAGAGTGATCCGCGGACCCCAACATTCTACGACAATCCCGACCACACAATGGAACTCCTGCTGTCGGATGGAGCTCCTTCAGGAGTCGACCTGTCGATTAAGTTCCACGGAAAACATTACGCCGTGAACACCACGGGGCCGCTGGCCCGCTGGAACCGTGAAGCCTTCCAATTGCTGTATCTCTTGTTCCAGATGACTGTCAGCGAAGTGCCTCGCGTCGGAGTCCCGAGCATCACGATTGCTAAGTGATGGGTTCACTGGTGGGATCTGGTCCAGCTGGTCTTTCCGTTCGTTTTATTCGACGAACGAGCGAGGCAAGAACGACCCGATAGCTCGCCTCTGAATCGCCCTCCCTTCATACAAATCTTCCACAAAATTGCAATCGTTATTAGCGGCACGACGACGCTATGGACCAGGCCCACTCTTGGAACGTACAATGCGCCGTTTCTTCTCTCCCAGTAGAGGCATGATGACAATTCCACAGAAAGCCGAAGACGTATCTCGGTCTTCAGGTCACCGCCTAAGCGGAAATGAATCGCATGATCCTGTTCAACTACTTGAATCGGCGCATGCCGATGCCGATACCGTCCTGAAGGGACTTGTCTCGCAACTCAGCGGGCTGAGTAGGGCGGAAGCCGCTTCTCGCTTGAAGCAGTTCGGGACGAACGAGATTGCCAAAGAGAAGCGTCAATCTGCGCTGATGCGGCTCTTGGGCAACATCAAGAATCCACTGGTCCTTCTGCTCATCGCGCTGGGTGTACTTTCTTTTCTCACCGGTGACCAGCGAGCAACGGTGGTTATTTTCCTGATGGTAGTGCTGGGCGTCGTGTTGCGTTTCTTCCAGGAGATGCGGGCCGATCACGCGGCCGAGAAGCTCCAAGCGATGGTCAGCAACACCGCGACCTTGGTGCGCGACGGCAAGGAAGAAGAAGTCTCGATCAAGATGCTAGTGCCTGGTGATATCATTCAACTGGCCGCCGGCGATATGGTGCCGGCTGATGTGCGGCTGCTGTCCGCCAAAGACCTGTTCGTGAATCAAGCGGCCCTCACCGGCGAAGCCCTCCCTGTGGAGAAGAAGACCGCCCCGGCATCGGCAGACGTTCAAAACCCGCTGGACCTTCCCAACATCTGCTTCTTGGGCTCCAACGTGGAGAGCGGAGCCGCGACCGCCGTGGTCATCCATACCGGAGACCGGACCTACTTTGGCTCGCTGGCCGCCAGTATTGTCGGAGAGCGCCAGTTGACCAGCTTCGACAAGGGCATCAACAAGTTCACCTGGCTGATGATCTACTTTATCGCCGTGATGGTTCCGGCTGTGTTCCTCATCAACGGACTGAGCAAACATAACTGGCTGGACGCGTTCCTGTTTGCCATGGCCGTGGCCGTCGGCCTGACCCCCGAGATGCTACCGATGATCGTGACCGTCAACCTGTCTAAAGGCGCCCTCGCCATGGCCCGAAAGAAAGTGATCGTCAAACGCCTGAACGCCATTCAGAACTTTGGGGCGATGGACGTGCTGTGCACCGACAAGACCGGCACCCTCACCCAGGGCAAGATCGTGCTCGAAAAGCACCTAGACGCGCACGGCGATCCCAGCGAAAAAGTGCTGCATTACGGCTACCTAAACAGCTACCACCATACCGGGCTGAAGAACCTCCTCGATGAGGCGATCCTCGCCCATGAGGAGCTTGAGGAACGCCTGAAAGCCAAAGAGAAGTACCGCAAGATCGATGAAATCCCGTTCGACTTCGTGCGGCGCCGGATGTCAGTGGTGGTGGAAGATACAACCGGGTTGAACACGCTGATCTGCAAGGGCGCGGTAGATGAAGTGCTCGGACTCTGCACCCGCGTGGAAGTCCAAGGGGAGATCATCGAAGTACTGCCCGAGCACGATGCGAAACGCCGGCAGATTGCAGACGACCTGAATGGTCAGGGCTTCCGGGTCATCGCTCTGGCGTATAAGACCATGCCAAATGCCCCGGATGAACCAGTCTATTCGGTCAAGGATGAATCCGACCTGATCCTACTGGGTTTCCTCGCCTTCCTCGATCCGCCCAAGGACACCGCGATGGAAGCCTTGAAGCAACTTCGCAGCTTGAACGTGGACGTCAAGGTTCTGACCGGCGACAACGAAATCATCACCGCCCACATCTGCAAGGAAGTCGGCATGCCGGTGGAACATCTCTTGCTCGGCTCTCAAATCGAGGCGATGAGCGAGACGGAACTGGCCGAAGCCGCCAGCGCCACCAGCGTCTTTGCCAGGCTGGTCCCGGCTCACAAGGAGCGCATCATCCGTGCGCTCCAGAGCAAGGGCCACGTCTTGGGGTTCCTCGGCGATGGCATCAACGACGCCCCGGCCTTGAAGGCCGCCGATGTGGGCATCTCGGTGGACAGCGCCGTGGACATTGCCAAAGAGTCATCCGATATCATCCTGCTGGAAAATAGCCTGCTGGTGCTGGAGCAGGGCGTGCTGGAAGGCCGGCGGGTGTTCGGCAACATCGTCAAATACATCAAAATGGCGGCCAGTTCGAACTTCGGCAACATGTTCAGTGTCGTGGGGGCCAGCGCGTTCCTGCCGTTCCTCCCCATGCTGCCGATCCAGGTGCTGGTCAACAACCTCCTGTACGACTTCTCGCAGACCACCATCCCGACCGACGAGATGGACGCGGAATGGCTGACCAAGCCGCGCCAGTGGACGATCGACAAGATCCTGCGTTTCATTCTGTTTATCGGCCCGATCAGCTCGATCTTCGATTACCTGACGTTCTTCATGATGCTCTACGTATTCAACTGCTGGGACAACCCGGCCCTGTTCCACACGGGCTGGTTTGTGGAGTCGCTCTTCACCCAAACCTTGATCATCCATGTCATTCGCACCAACAAGATCCCGTTCATCCAAAGCCGGGCCAGTTGGCCGCTCATCATGACTTCCGTAATCATCGTCGTAGTTGGTGCCTGGCTGACGGTGTCGCCCTTGGCGAACACGCTCGGATTTGTCCCGCTCCCGCCGCGGTACTGGCTGTTTCTGGCCCTCATGCTGCTCGGCTATGCGATGCTGACACAGGTGGTGAAGACTTGGTTTATTCGCCGATTTGGAGAATGATGATAGATAGATGGACTGTGATCCATCTCGTTACCTTGTTGGCCCGTTTGTTGTGACCAGCACCTATGGATCATCAAAGACCAACCAGCCGATCCCCATGCTCTCGTGCCATCAGCTCTAGCAGGCTGCGGAAAAACTCATTCGGACCTCTATAGCCGTCACGGATACCGAGGTTTGAGGCGACGCGTACTTGGTGCCGTACGTGGAGCCTCTGAGTGATGCAAGAACGCCGCTGGCGGTCTTTTTCCGCACCCTGCTAGACCAGCGGCTCCTTGTTCGTGGTATAGCTCTGCCCTCAGACGGTACGTTCATACCCACAATGCACTGCGGACTCAATCCAAACTAAGGAACCTATGACCAGTCATCGCTCAGATCTCAAAGGCATCGCCCGTCGCGCCATGGTTGAACGCGGTCTCTTGCCGGACTTTTCTGCGGCGGCGATGGCCGAGCTCGCCCATACCCAACACGCCGCCATGGACCAACAACCGCCCCTGCGCGATCTGACAGGCCTGCTCTGGGCCTCGATCGACAACGACGATTCGCGCGACCTCGACCAACTCACCGTCGCCGAGCTGCAGCCGGACCGGTCCGTAAAAATCCTGGTTGCGATTGCCGACGTGGACGCGCTAGTCACAAAAGATTCCGCTCTGGACGCACATGCCCGGCATAACACGACGTCGGTCTATACGTCCGGCGACCTGTTCCCCATGCTGCCCGAACAACTCTCCACTGACCTGACGTCACTGGGGGAAGGGCAGGACCGCCTCGCCGTTGTCGTGGAAATGATGATCGCGGAGGATGGCGCAGTGTTGAGATCCACTCTTTTTCGGGCGCTGGTACGTAACCACGCGAAGTTGGCCTATAACAGCGTCGCGGCTTGGCTCGCGGGTACGGGACCCGCGCCGGGTCGGATTACGGCTGTCTCCGGCCTCGAGGCGCAACTCCGTCTCCAAGACCAGGTCGCGCAACGGCTCAAGGCAAGACGACACCAGCAGGGGGCCCTGAGTCTCGAAACGCTCGAGCCGCGCGCCGTCTTTGATGGCGAGGTGCTGACCGCGCTCAGGGTTGAGGAGAAGAATCGGGCGAAGGAACTGATCGAAGATTTTATGATCGCGGCGAATCAGGCGACCGCCTCCTATCTCAAGGGGAAGGGTGTGCCCTCCTTTCGACGCATCCTCCGATCGCCCGAGCGTTGGCAGCGGATTGTCGAGGTGGCCGCGCGCTGGGGTGAACTCTTGCCGGGAGAGCCCAACGCACGGGCGCTCGAAACCTTCCTCGTGAAGCGACGGCAGGCCGACCCTGTCAGATTTCCTGATCTGTCTCTGGCGATTGTGAAACTCATTGGCCGTGGCGAATATGTGCTGGACCACTCGACGGACAGCGCGCCCGAACATTTCGGGCTGGCCGTGAAGGGGTATACCCACTCAACGGCTCCCAATCGACGTTTTCCCGATCTCATCACCCAGCGGTTGGTCAAAGCGACGTTGGCCGGCACGCCCACCCCGTATCGTTCGGACGAACTGGAGTATCTGGCCGGCCACTGTACCGAGAAAGAAGACGCTGCGGAAAAAGTCGAGCGGCAGCTCCGCAAGTCCGCCGCCGCCCTGTTGCTCGAATCGCGTATCGGGCAGCGGTTCGAAGCAATTGTGATCGGCGCCTCGGACAAAGGGACGTGGGTGCGGCTCCTCGATCCGCCGGTCGAGGGCAAACTGGCCGGGGTCACACGAGGTCTCGACGTTGGGGACATGGTGAAGGTGGAACTCATGAGCACGAATGTCGAACGCGGATACATTGACTTTTCCAGAGTCGGAGCCTGAAGAGAGCAGGCAAAACCGGGGGAGGCAATCTTCCCGGTCCACCCAATCTGTCGCGAAGTTCCGGCTTTCTGTTGATTTATACCAGGGGGTACGCAAGGCCACAGTGAGGCGCCATGCTAGACCTCACTCCCGTCCATGTGTATCAACGCAAGGTGTGGATTCAGGGGATTAGCCCCATGATCTGGCGACGGCTGCTCGTCCGCAGTGACAGTACGCTGACCGACCTTCACGCTACCCTCCAGATTGCAATCGGCTGGAGCGAGACCCACCTGAACCGGTTCCACATTCATGGCAAGGACTATAGCGTGTATCATAGCAGTGGAATCGGTTTCGCCGACGATCCTGAACTCACAGTGTCACCTTCTTGTCTCCAGCGTCCTCATACGCGTCGACCTTGAATGACACGAACCAGAATGACCACGAGCGCGATGACCAAGAGGGCATGAATGAATCCGCCCATGGTGTACGAGGTAACAAGACCCAGAATCCAGAGGACGACCAAGATGATGGCAATGGTTTCGAGCATGGTGCTTCTCCTTTTGCGAGACGTAGACGAATCGTAGAGCTAGCGGCCCACTGCCGCCTCACTCATCACTCTGCCGAGGACACCCGAACAGCCTCGCGGGATGCCGGACGCCATCGGTCCTTGCGCTCTACTCCGAGGCGGAGCGCGTCAGGAAGACTCAGACATCGGGTTCAACATAAGCCTGTCTTCCATGAGGCTCTTCATCCCTCGATCACGGCACACACTAGGCGACCTTGATCTCGATGGCTTTCGATTTGGCTTTCTTGGATTTCGGGAGGTGCACGTAGAGCACCCCGTCTTTGTAGTCAGCCGCCACCTTGCTCCCATCCGCATCCTCCGGAAGGGAGAAGCTGCGCACGAAACTCCCGTAGGCGCGTTCAACCCGGTGATATTTTCTCCCCTTTTCTTCCTTCTCGAATTTCCGTTCACCGAAAATCGCCAAGACCTCATGCTCCACCGTGAGGCACACGTCCTCTTTCTTCATGTCCGGCAACTCGACCTTGATGAGGTATTCCTTCTCATCCTCCGTAATGTCCACCAACGGAGACCACTGGGCCACCGTGAGGGCTTCCCTCCCTCCATGACCCGTCGCCCCCCGGCCTCCCAACATCGCCGCCAATCGAGTTTCTAAGTCCTCCCGGTCTTGGAACGGGTTCCACCGAGTTCTGACGGGCTCCCAGCGTATCAGTGTATTCATGTCCTCATCTCCTCGTCGTCATAGAAGTGAACATTCAGTACCCTTACGGTCTGCGTCACTTGCGGCTGACAGATCCAGCCAGCTCATGTTCCGCCTCCAACCAGTCTTCCAAATCCTGGCCGTCCTGCCGACCTCGTTGCTCATAGAGTTCATAGGCGCGTTGTTCAATATGAGTATGATCGCTCACTGCCCTTTT
>JBGSIO010000040.1:0-17087 GCA_041742455.1 Nitrospira sp.
GACGAGATCAGGCTGTCGAGATCGACCAGTTCCATTTGGGACATATAGGGCTCCAGAGTGGAAAAGGGGTGTAACACGCGATTGGACGAGGCGCAGTATAACAAAAATTCAAGCAACGCCCCCTTTATTCAACAGTCCCTACTACGAGAGCGGTTCAGGTGTGGTGCTCGATGTGATCTAGGTGGAAGCCATTTGGGCAGGGACCTTCACGCGAAGGGATTAGCCGTCACACAGGAAGATACGTATACCGATCCTCCTCGGCACGGCGAGCGCGGCGCGAACGGCGGTCCATCAGCTTCATGATGAGTTCGATGGCTTCTTCGGGTGACCCAGCCACATTGACGAGTCGTTTGTCGAGTTTGCGGAAGAACGTCACGTCGGCTGGAGAGGCGGCGACCAGGATGACTGGCTTACCCGCCTTCACCGCGAGCGCGACTTCTGAAACGGTACCTGAACCAGTTAATCCGCACACCACCACGACATGGCTGGACAGCACATTGATATTGTTCCGTCCACTCCCCATTTCCGTGATGATCGGCACATCCACATGGCGCGACACCTTATCCTTGGCGGTCGGCAAGACCCCAATGGTCAGGCTACTGCCGACTCGCTTCGCGCCTTCGCACGCGGCGTCCATCACACCGACGTCACGGCCCCCTGTCAAGACAACCCAGCCGCGTCGCGCAATGAACTCGCCAAGGACCCGTGCATTGTCCAGATCTCGCTTTGGAGCTTTAGCCGGCCCCATGACACCGACCACAAATCGCATGCCTTCCTCCTACCAGACTTGCAGAATCTTTCAAAGTCGAGAGGATGTGAGTGTCACATCTGCGTGAGCCCAAGCCCTCTTAAATTGCTCCTCAATCCTTGCCGCCTCCCGCATTTTCCGTTGAGCACGAAGGCTTTGCAGTAGCCCGTAATATGCCCAGCCGTTCTGTGGATTCTTCCCCAGATCTGCCCGGTAGACTGATTCGGCACGACTGAATTGCCCAGATTTCAATAAGAGCGCGCCCAGATAATGCCGAATTGGAATTGGCCACAAAGGCGGTTCGCTGTACGGCAATGCGTCCTCTTGCTTCAGCGCCTCCGAGACGGAGGTGATCGCCTCATCCAGCTTATTGGAATGCATGGCGATTTCGCCTGCCAACAGTCGCTCGGCGATCTTGACCAATACTCGTTCTGTTTTCTCCTCTTCAGTTCGATCACGTCCTATTCGCTTGGCCAACCCAGCCAGCACAACATGCTCGCCCTCTGCGCCCGGCAAGCGACCAGAGGCCGACAGCGCCATGCCCCTTCCCAATCGCCACATGGCCTGTTGCAGCCGTAACGTCTTGGGAGGAGGTAGTTCGCGAAGCAGGACATCCCATTGGCCGAATCGGATCATTGACCACAGCGCGGCAGGAAGATAGAATTCTTTCCACGTCTCTTTTCGCGCCTCTTGTTCGGTAATCGTCTTGGTCAATTGTCGCGCTACCGTGAGGGCCTCCGCTTTTCTTCCCTCCATCAGCAAGGAAGCCCACAGAAACTGTAGATTGTGTGTGTAGTAGCCGTCAGCATAGTCGCCGTTTGGCTTCCGTTTAGCCAAATAATCTTCATCGACGTGCGCCGCATGCACATTCCGCTCAGACGCTTCATGGTACCGACCAAGCCGCATATAGATATGCGAGGGCATGTGAACTAGGTGACCGGCACCCGGCATGATTCCGGGTAGTCGCTCCGCACAATCCAGCGCCCGGTCAGGCTTCGGCGAGGCTTCCACGCTGTGGATGTAGTAGTGGCAGGCTCCAGGATGATTGGGGAACTTTGCGAGAATCGATTCCAATGTCGACACGATTTCAGCGGTACCGGGTCTAGCCTGTCCGCCAGCGTTCCATAGATCCCATGGCCGGAGGTCCATCAAAGCTTCCGCAAACAGGACTCCAGCATCCGGGTCGTCAGGAAACTGGCGCCACACCCCTCGCATCGCCTCCGCATACGCTTTATCGAGAGGTGCTCGTGGCTGCGCCTTTTGGCTATACCGCTTGCTGATCGCATCGATGTAGGCCCGTTCGGCAGCACTCACATGAGCGCTCTGGATTTTAGCCTTCTGGATGGCCTCCCACGCGCGGCGCTCGTCCGCCTTATCCATGGCCATATTGATATTTGGTCCCAATGCGAGGGCTACCCCCCAGTAGGCCATGGCTGCAGTGGGATCCAGACGAGCCGCTACTTCAAACGCCAGGATGGCTTCTTCGTGGTTAAAGGCATAGACCATCCTGAGCCCTTGATCAAAGTATTGTTGCGCCGCGGTAGAGGTCGTTGTGATGGGATGATGGAGAGTGCCGAGATTGTCATAGAGCGGTATCTGAGTGAGAGAAGATTCAGCAGACCCGACAATCTCGCTCATACACAGAACCAGACAGAATGCGCTCCTCGATACGAGGCGAGAGATCGTCATGGGCGGTTTTTTAACAGACCAGGCCAGGACCTGGCTAGAGGAAGATGTCTACCTGCACTGGAATGAGTGGTTTACAGATTGAGTGATTGGCTTTCAGATTCTTGCGGAGGAAGCGATTGTTCTTTTGGGGCTGGATGTTTCCGAGCAATTCGTCCCCGCTTGGCCGGATTTGGACCCATACCCGTTGCGACTGTGGAAAAGGTTTCGGCTTCGAGGTCCTGCCCGAGATGCATAAGCACCTGTTGCTGGGAGACCACCAACGACTTCAGCTGTGCAATTTCGCTGGAGAGATGAGCGATCTGATCTTGCTGTCGAATGAGAAACGATCGGAGTTCAGAGATCACTTCAGGCTGGACTACAGTCGGAGCCGCCCCGGGTTGCGGGAGAACTCCGTCCTGGACAGCTGAATTACGCGTCTCGTTGACTCGCACCGCTACCGAAGTTTCGCTGTTCACACACTCAACAACCTGTTCAGATTGCGTAGTGGCCTGAGCCGTCGCGGAAAAAGTCTGGCCGTTTTGTAGACCAGTGGTCTGGATCGAGGACGGCGTCTCATCCTCATATCGCGTCACCCGCGCGAGAAACTCGACAACACTCCGCCAACATTTGGCCCCAACTTCGAGCAGAAATTGGCCGTATGGGGGAGGGACCGGTCGGGCCTCGTCTATCTGCTTCTGTGAGGGAATTCGGTGGATGAGATTGATGGGCTCTTGGTTGTATCGGGGGGCCATAGGCTGATTCCTTCTCTTAAGTATATGAATTATCTACTCCTGAATGGCGCTAGAGTCAACCATTTTATCTTGAAGGATATCAGAATATGGCAATGAATCTTATTCTTTAACAAAGGCTTAGAACCGGGTCACACTGGAGAACCGAAATTGGGGCAGGGCCATCGCCGGGACCAGCAGCTTCCCGGTCTCCGAGTTCACTGCTTCCATTGGTGCAGTCCATAGGTCGATGTGCTGAAATACGTGCAGCGGGCTCTCATGAAAGCGAAAGTTTTTCACCGCTGAGACTATCTCCCCGTTTTCTATGAGAAATGTCCCATCCCGCGTCATCCCGGTCAGCATGAGATTACGGAGATTGACGGGACGGATATACCAAAAATTCGTCACGAGAATGGCACGTGCGGTACTTTTGATAAGGTCCTGAATTGAGTGCACCGAGGGGCCCTCGACAGACAACACAGGAGCCTCCAAAGTGGGGATAATTGCCACACCCTGGCTCTTCGCCGTGAATCGGTCGTAGGCCAGCTGCTTTAACGTTCCGTGATCGATCCACACTGATGGCCGACTCGGCAAGCCGTCGTTGGAAAAACCTTCGCCGAATAGGTCCGTATGGTCGGGGCTATTCTGGAGCGTAATGCGTTCATCTACGATCGCTCGTCCGAGTTTGTCGGCAAATGCACTAGTCCCCTTCACATAAGACTTTGCATCAAGCGACCGGATCAACCAGGCCCATAGTCCAGCCACGGCAGCCGGTTCAAGAATCACAGGATACCGTCCTGCGGGTAACTCGCACACATCACGGCTATATTTGGCTTTGCTGATCGTCGCCAACGCACGCTCCTGAACTCTCAAGTGATCGATCGATCGATGGGCAGCCGCACACCAACCCGTTGCATCGCCGGCCTGGACCGTCAGACTAAAACTCGCATCGGCTCGACGTTCATAGCCGAACAGTCCGTTGTCTGCAGCAATCCCAACGGCTGTCGCTGATGACGAGACTAATCCCGCCCCCGAAAGATTCTCCATCCGGCACTGACCGATCGCTTCGCTTGCGTACTCCAGACGGCGCGGAGGCCCCGCCCCCATAGTCTCCGGTTTCGCAGTGTCCCTGATCGGATAGACACATGGATCCGGAGGCGGAAGGTATTCAGGGTCTATGGGTGAAACCTTGGCAATTTCCTCGGCCCGAGCCAACGTATCCTGGATCGCGCCGGCGGTAAAATCGGTCGTGCTGGCAGTCCCCTGCTGACCCCCGAAGGCGACCGTCACCGCCAGGGAGCCCCGTCTGGCATCGACATTTTGAATAACCTGATTATTGGCAAACCTCGTCGTGCCGGCATGGTGATCCCGAAGACGGACGATCGTGTGATCAGCGCACGAGCGCGTGAAGACCAGATCGCTGAGAAAACGAAACTCATCGCGGCTGGTCATCTTCGGCCCCTTGCCGCTCACAGCAGTCATGAGGAGCTCTCTCCTTTGATCACCTGAATGCTGCGAAACCTCGCCGGAGAAGCCGCGTGGGTCATCCAACCAGACTGGCCTGGCTGCCCTTTTCCGCACGTAATGAATCCATACCGACGGCGGGATGATCGGTCAGCCACTCCGTCGCAACTATTCCAAAATTCCGGCGTGATCCCATGGTAGATCACATCCCGCAGCATATGGGTGCGTCGGCCGTTTTCGATGAGCCAGAACGCGTCGCCACCGAACTGAAAATTGTACCGGCGCTGATCAATGCTATAAGACCCATGGCCTTCGATGTAGATGCCGTACTTCACGTCGGCAATCAGCTGATCGACAGTCGCTGAGCCTGGATCGAGTCCGATATTCGCGATACGCACCATCGGAATATTGCTCCATCCATCAGCCCGATTGGAGCCGCGCGAACGAAGCTCACCGATCTTTGGCGCCACTTCCCGATTCGTACAGTAGCCAGTAAAGATTCCGTCACGGATGATGTCCCATTTTTGGCATGTCACTCCATCATCATCGTAGCCCGTTGCAGCCAGAGTCTCCGGCTCCGTGTTATCAGCTACCAAGCTCACGTCCGGTGAGCCGTAGCGAAACCGACCCTGCTTGTCCGGCGTCAGAAAGCTGGTCCCAGCATAATTGGCCTCGTAGCCAAGCGCCCGATCCAATTCGCTCGGGTGGCCGCAGGATTCATGGATCGTCAACGATAGATGCTCGGGGTCGAGTACCAAATCATACTGGCCTGCATCGACCGCCGGAGCCCTGACTTTTTCGACTGCCTGACCGGCAACACGTGAGGCCTCCCGTAGAAAATCGGCTGCCTCGATCAGTTCATAGCCTTGCCGAAGATGCGGTGTGTTGAAGCTGCGCGAAGAAAACCGGCCCTCATGCAGTGCGACTGCCGTACACTCGCCCTGCCCCGCCAGCAGATCCCATTCTATGCGTGACCCCTCCGTTGAGACGAACAGCTTCCTATCTCGACGAGCCCACAGGCTCGCGCTGCTTCGTGCGATGCCGGATTGCCGATGGAGCGTTTCCATCGTATTCAGCAATAAGTCGGTTTTCTTCTCAAGTGGTATGGTGAAGGGATCGATGCGATATGGCGTGACCACGCGGTCACGATGTATCGGCTCTTCAGCGAGCCGTACTTTTTCAAGAGCGATCGAAGCAGATCCTTTGGCAATCTCGACGGCTAGTTCCGCGACACGCGGCACTTCTTCAAGTGACAGGACCGAACTCGCGGCAAACCCCCAGGCTCCATGATAAAGCACGCGCACTCCGAATCCGACGTCTCTCGCATCTCGAATCGACGCGATTCGACGATCCTCGCCTTCGATGTGCTCCGTGCTGCCATCCTGAATGCGTATATCGCCATACTCCGCACCCGAAGCCGTAATCCGTTTCAATGCAAGCTCGGCAAATTCGTCCCAGGCCGGAGAGCTCATAGCGATCACTCTCGAATTAAATGAAGGGATGGGTCAGTATAACAGGTGGGAAGGAGAACGGTGAAAGTATGGGGAGCGAACGAACGGGATCAAATCAGCCCGACGATGTTACATTGACAAGCAATGCACGATCCCCGTACCTTTCCATAGGATCAATGTACGGCCCAGAGGTTTCGCCTACAGCGGAGGTCCTCATGCAACAGAACTATACGGCTGTGATCAAACAAGATGCCGGGTGGTGGATCGGTTGGATCGAAGAAGTACCAGGTGTGAATTGCCAGGAACCTAGCCGCGAGGCTTTAGTTGAGACGCTCCGAGTCACGCTACGAGAAGCACTGGAACTCAATCGTCAAGAAGCTTTAGGGGCCGCCGGTGGAAATTTTGAAGAAGCCTCCATCGCAGTATGAAGCGCGAGGAGCTGCTTCGGCATTAACGGCACCATGGTTTCGAGTTGTTGCGCGAAGGAGCGAAGCACTCCTGGTGGCAGCACCCTTCTCTGAATACCCGCTCGGCTGTGCCTCGCCACACTGAAATTGCCAATAATCTGGCAAGCAAGATCTGCAAGGATTTAAAAATACCCAAGCCTAGTTAGTGAGCCTGCCTCCAGGTCGCATTTCAGTAGCAAAAGCCATGTACGGTTCCTCGGGGAACGTGCACCAGAGTCCCCACGGTGCAGGCGTAATCTTTCCCATCACAGGGAAAGTAAATCTCGCCCTTTAGGACGTAGAAGGCTTCGTCCCAATCGTGACTATGCGGCGGAGGGCCTGCTCCTTCTTCACCCTGCTGCAAGGTAATCCCATAGCTTTGCGTCGCCGCGTTGGACGCCAACACCGTCACTTGTGTTCCAGGCACATTCAATGCGGGCTTAGACTGAGCGGGGCTCAAGACAAAAAAGGCTTGAACGCTCATGACCTCGCTGCCTCCATCAAAGGTCGCGATAATATTCCGTGCCACCTGCCGCCGCCATTTACCTGCACACATACACGGGGTGAGAACCGAAGCCCGCCGAAGCGTGTTAGGTGCAGTGGCATGTTAGAGCGCACTTTTCGAAGGTTCAAGCTGTGGGCGTGTATCTCGATCGGTGAAACCCCTGACCAGAGATGCTGCTGTATACTGCGCGATACCGTATGCGGCCCACAACATTGGGTTGGGAATTTCGTCTCCCGTGTACCTTTCATGGATTGCAGGGAACACCGTGAGATCTGGGTCAATTTTAAGAATGTCGTGTGCGGGCGCAAGCTTTCGACATTCTTTTATTAGGTCAGCCAGTCGATGTCTAAACGCCTTGACCTGTGGCTCGGTGTAATTAGCTCTATAGACCAAGAATGCCTTTAGGTACATTTCGACAGCCATCCGCGAAGACATTGCTGCCTTTGAGTTCGGGTGCTTTTCGAGCAATTGGGAGACTGCTGCACGGAGTTCGCGATCTGCATTTTCAAGGAGGGAAAATGCGAAGGCCGGATACTTGTTTAGTTTTGTCATGTCATCGAATCCGTACGCGTAGTCTAGGCAATGGACCCAGAACGATGCGTAGCTCCAAGCGTCACGGGGGACAGCCATCAAATTCGCTTTGAGCTCGACCGACATTCCGCGAAGGCACTCAGGAGCTTCGAAACCGAAGTGACCATAACCGATAGGAATGTCGACTGGCCAGAAGCACGCGTCGTAGTGGTACACTCCCGTGAACATTGAGCCGATGTGGTGAGCCTCTGGCTTCGTGTTTTCTTGGAACCAGTCGAAGATCTTGTTCGCGGCAGGAGAATCAAACGAGATCGAGATGAGGCCGAAATCTTTACGGTATCTATCAAGCGCCAAGAATGGTCGCTCTTTGACGTCGACATTCGCATTTCGGAAATCGAGGTTGACCTTCGCGAGCCAAGTGTCATCCGGTATTTGCATGATGGCGACGTATCAGTGCGCTCCAACTATGTTTAGGCCAATCCGCACAAGAAACGGATCTGCCCATTGCTATCCGCATAACACACCACTACGGTTCAGAAACAATATGCCATAACCGCCTCCGTTTCAATGCGCTGCGGCGGCTAGACCATTCATTACAGGCTCTTATGCGGATCGGCATTGCACCCGCCGGTCTTCGATTATTTTGATCTTGGCCACGCTATGCAGAGAATAGGAAATCCCCATAGGTGGTGAGACTGGAATCGAAAGGACGGGCCTAGAAGAATCCTGCAATCCCGGTGTAGATTTTTTCTTGTCTGATCGGGGTGGCTTCAGGAATGGCTCGAGTTTTTTGCCGCATGTGGCCGACCATTCGCATCAGCGGCACCTTTTCACCGCCTGATGACTGACCTCGGCCGGCCGATTTATTTACCGATCTTGCGGTCAGCAATTTGGACGTCAGCAATGCGGAGGTATATTCGAGCTCATAAAAACGGAAGCATCATCCAATTCTTGTGTCGCTATTCTGGTGAATACGACGCGCATCAATTGTTCTTGAATAGTTCCTCCATCGGGACACCTTTAAGCTTTCCGTCCCGATAGGCCTTGAGTCGTTTTTTCGCTTCTTCCGCCCATATCTCATCGAGCTTTTTATCCGGCTCATCCAGGCTCTTTATCAGCCCCTCAACCAAGGTGAACCGTTCCTCCGATTTCAGTTTCATCGCCTCGTGTAATAAGTCTTTCGTACTCATTGTGCTTACCTCCTATTTTCAAGAAGCGTAACACTGTTTGGACCGATCTGCATGAGAGCAGACGCGTGGCCGTCAAGCGGGCGGTGCTGGTCACACCACAACAGTGACCCCGTTGCGCTTGAGCACATCAAGCAACTTGGGAATATCCGGCGGTCCAGGGGGAATCTCCTTGTCGATGGCCGTGAACATCTGAGCTGCCAATGCGCCGGTCCCCGTAATTTCGAGCATCTGCCCACCGCCACGTCCGTAGCGAAAGCCATGCACGGTTCCCCGGGGAACATGTACGAGAGTCCCCACGGCGCAGGCGTAGTCTGTCCCGTCACAGAGAAAGTGAATTTCGCCCTTTAGGACGTAGAAGGCTTCGTCCCAATCGTGGCTGTGCGGCGGCGGGCCTGTTCCCTCTTCGCCCTGCTGCAAGGTGATCCCATAACTTTGCGTCGCCGCGTTCGACGCCAACACCGTCACCCGTGTTCCGACCACATTCAATGCGGGCTCATGCTGGTCTGGTCTCAATACAATGGGTTGAACGCTCATGATGGCGCTGTCTCCTACAACGATGAAGATTATGTGTCGTGCCGTTCTAACACTCCCCCATCAGCAGCGGCGTGCAGCGCCGTTCGCTGCATGTGGCTGTTTGGTGGCACACTTCATGCCCCGACCTGCCTGACCCAATCCCGAATGTTCATCGCAACTCGATCGACGTCAGCGAGGGAGAGCTGCCCGCTGTGCATAATTACGTTTCGCGACCGAGCGAGGGATCGGAAGATCTCACGTGCCCATTCTACGGTAGGAATGAGGTCACTGAAGTGGCCGTGATTGTTTTGGATGATAACTGCGAGGTCCTCAAGCTGAACATAGGATAAGTGTGACGTCCCGCGGGAACCGTGCCAGCGGATCTGCTCTTCCTCCTTCTTTCGTCTCTCCGCTTCGTTCTTGATAGACGACGACACCGCCGAGCCCCACCAGGTTGCGCCGACTTTCTCAAGCAGCCGCTCCTCAATGAAAGAACGAACGCTGTTCTCGAAGGCTGCTATCGCGATGTAAACCCACGCCATCTTCCTGGCAGCTAGCACCAACCCGTCGTCGAGGGTATCAAGCGGCATTCGCCGTTGAATGTCTCTCTCGGGCCACTTCGCGTCGGAATCATCCGTCGATGGAAGAGCCTGGCGAATCGCTTCGTCGGCGAGAACGCCTCGGTAGACAAAAGCGTAGAGATCAACTCGTGAGTCCTTCACTTTAAGAGGTGCTCGCGTGCGCTTCGGAAGATTGCGTCGTACACAGCCTGGTCTCGGACAGCTGGCAATACAATTTCGATTCGATAGACGAGAGAGGAGCCCACAACCGCTGATCCCGGCGACGATATAGCCCCGACTGATGGGGCCGCTGCGTGCACTTCATCGGCCGTAAGATCTGCAAGCTCCCCGCTTTGCATCTCCGGGGCTGGCGCGGCCGAGATCGCGGCGAAGTCTGCGAACTTGACGAGTTCCAGAAACGTCCTGACGGCGTTGTTGAGCACGGCCATAGAAAGCTTACCCTCCCCAAAGCTCCTCATCTTCCCAGTCAGTTGTTCGCGTGTAAACTCATTGGCCTTTCTATTTATACGAAACAAATCTGCGTAGGCATCGCGAACGCCTTCCGCCAGCACCGTTTTCCAATCACTGTCGTCGAGAAAAGAGTGATAGCGCGCGCTCGGCTTCCCGGCGTCATCCGTGAATTTCATCGCTTTTAGGAGCGGTACGAAGAGTCGATCATTTGTGCTTTTGAAGCCAAGCTGCTCGATGAATCGGACCGTGACCTTTTCAGGCGCCTGCGCATGTCGCAGCGCTTCCAAGAACGACTTGAGGTTTTTCGCAGCTACGAGATACGGTGGCTGAAACGGCATTCGGTCCTCCCGGGCTAGTGAATACTACAACCCTTGCTACGAGTGACCCCTTACTTGTCCGCCCAACTATGTTTCGGCCGATCTGAACAAAAGCTGGATCTGCCCATTGCTGTTCCCATAGCACCTAATCACATTTTCGAACATAGCGAAGGTAGCACAGAAAACGAACAGTCCTTAGAACAGCCCCGCAATCCCGGTGGCGATCTTCTCTTGGACGATTGGAGTGGCTTCGGGAATGTCTAAACTTTTTTGCCGGACGTGGCCGACCATGCGCATCAGTTGCACCTTTTCACCGCCCGATGACTGCCCTCCGGTCGGCCGACCGATTGATTTGCCGATCTTTCGGTCCGTAATTTGAACGTCCGCGACACACAAGTAGGTCACGCCATCTTCCTTGGGCGGTGGCTGCATACCGGGAAATCCGGTCATGCCGCCGAACCCGCCTCGTCCACCGCTCATGGCCATAGCCTGCCTCATGATGGCGCCCATGTCCGGCATGCCGGCCATACCCATACCAGAGCCGTCACCCATGGAGGCAGCCAAGGCCATTGCCGTGCCCCCGCTGCCGATACCGGCGCTGGGGCCTGCTTTAGCCACGCCTTCCGTCGTCACCCCATCGGCGGCCTTGTGGCAATAGATGACCTTGGCTTGTATCCAGTAATTGGCCTGCTCCGGATCTTGAGTGAGCTGATACCCCTTTGCGCTCAATTTCGTATTCACGTCGTTCAGCATTACTTGTTGGTTTTCCGACACGTTCCTGAGTTGGGTATACACGGTTCGGTTGGTGTTGGGATCGAGAAAAATGGTGTTGCTGTTCATGAGGCCGGAGCGGATGACGTTGGAACAGCCGCTCATGAGTCCGCATAAGAGCAGCAATAGCGCGAGTGGCCTCGTCAAACGTGAGGCGTCAGGCGTGCGCCGTTTCGTCATGAGCCTTTTGTGCAATGTCTCATCCAGCGAGATACGCTTCACAATTCACGCTTCACGGTCTCAGAAGTTTCCCGCCACCGCCGCACTCAGCTTCTGTTGGAGCAGCAGCGTGGCTTCGGCTTCTTTCAATTTCTTTTGGTGGACATCGGCAGCCAGCCTGGTTTGGTAGACACCCGGTTCCTCTCCTGTTCCTGCTTTCATCCCGGTTGGTAGCTGGCCGGTCCTCTGCTCGGTGATCTGGACATCCGCGATGCAGGCATAGTTCACGTCGTCCGGCATTTGGGGAGCCGATTGGGACGAACTAAACAGATCGCTGATGCCTTGAATCGCGTTCAACCCCATGGAGGCCGCCGCGCCGCCCATCGCCCCGTAGGGTCCCGCCATGCTCGCCATGCTGGTGAGGCCTTGCATGGCACCCATCGCCGAATTGAACGCAGATCCATAGCCACTCGCGACCATTGCCTCGACCGGCATTTCCGGCTTGGTGATGTTGCAATAGACGATGTTCGCCAACAGGACGTAATGCGCACCGTCCGGATCGTTCACCACCTGATATCCCTTGGCGCTCAACCGGGCTCCCAAATCATGAAGTGAAACCTCTTGATTATCGGAGGAGTTACGAGCCTGAATGAAAATGGTTTGCTGAGTATTTGGCGGCAGAAAGAAGTTGTTGCTGCTGATGAGATCGGTGTCTTTGATGTTGCCTGCGTAGGAGGTGAGTGGCAGGAGGAAGAGAAAGGAAAGCGCTAGGTATCGCATCGACACCTCATGAGAAAACCGGTCGGATTGTACGCAAAAGTCAGGTTCAATAGCAACGGCAGAACTACGAGCAAATGTACGCTTTTCACAAGAGCTCGGCTTGAAGAATTATGCGCCATGGGCCAGCATGGCCCATTCCAGCCTCCCTCGTTGTTCCAGCAGGAATGACCACCGATGCGGTTCCCCATTCTTCTTTTCCTTAGCTTTCTTACAACGGCTGCTTGCGGAAGCGAAAACAGGCACCTGCCGTCCTCGAATCCACCCGAGTACGATCCAAGCTTGGTCTATGCGACTCAGCCCGGGATACCGGAGCGAGCGAGTGGCATTTTGGCGACTCAAGCTGTCGAAACGCGTAACACGAAACTGGTCGTTCAACCGACATCCTCGGCTGAACTGGTGAGAGGTATCCTGGCAGGAGGGCCAAACGGACGGACCGCTCTTCTCGAAGCCATGACAGCCTCTGGCTTCGCCGTTCTCGATTCGCAGAAGCGAATCGTCACCGGCGTGCCGCAGGTACCTGAAATGGGTCTTCCGCTTGAAGAGCGGGAAGTCGACATCCTCGCGCGGGCGGCGGCGGATCAGCTCACGATGCCGTTTGCCGACTTCGAAACCGACGTGGCTCTTGCCGTGGGTGACGAGAAAGGGGGGCGTGTCCTGATCAGAATGCTGCTGAATGAGATTCGGAACGGCATCAATGATACAAGTCCCACGGTTCGGTCGTGGGCCCGTCTTATCGTCGAACTGGGCCGGCAGTCTCCGGAAGCCTACGACCTCTTGACCGTCACAGATACGAGCTCTGTCCGGCTCAACGGACTCCAACAAGTCCTGATACTCAAGCACCTGTCTGCGGAATTCTTCGCCCTGGCGATCCAGCGCGCGATACCCGCACTCAGCCGACGAGATGCTCCGTCACACGATGAACCGGCCTTGCTACATCGTATCAGCGATTCGGCACAGCGGGCACGACGGGTCTCCAGCCTCAATGCAGGGGATCCCTGCGGATTCGGGACGGATGAAGGGATACGCACATCGGAGCAGGCCAGTATGTGGGGCTGGAGCCTAAAATTTGTATTTGGACCGCTGAGACAAGCTACCGAGGAATTGCCGCTCCTGGACCTCTATCGAAGGGTCGCCGACACCGCGGATACACGAACCAGTAAGGCCTTTGTTGAACGGATGAAGGCACTTCAGGAGATCGACTACTCAAAGGCTGAAACTGCTCAACTGAACAAGCTCGTGAAAACGATGTCCCAGCTTCACAGTCTCGCCACGGCGCTATTGTCCCTCGCCGAACTGACCGCTGTGATGAATGCCGTGAAGATCGATATCAGCATGGACCCCGCTCCACCGTTGGAGCGGACGAAGACTCGACAGCCGGGGCACTATGCCAAGCTGGCCGCTTCCCTGTCGTTCGATATCAACAACCTCGACCTACCCAAGCAAGTCGACCTCCACTGCGCGGGAAGGGTTTTCATGGGACTCGGGCTTGATTTCTCCATGCCGGAAAACGGACCGATCAAGGGGGCCGACGCGGAATGGACGCTCGTCGAAGGCGGGCTGAAGATGGATTCGAAGGCCGGCCATAAAATCACCGATGCCATCGTGGAGCTCGAAAACCCTGGACCACGAATCCAGGATGCGGGGGTGGGCTTCGGCGATGTCAAGAAATCCGTCCGGACGAACGAGCACGGAATCGCCAAAGTCGGAATCCATGGCGCGCCCCAGAAGCGGGATCTGGGCCGTGACCCGCAGCCGGTCATAAAAGAAGCCATCGTTCGTGCAAACGTGCAGTTGAAGCCGGCGGATATGTTCCGAGATCTGGCCGATGCTTTGAAGGGTCCATGGGCGCTACCCGCGCAAGTACTCTATCGCAGCCATCTCCTGGGCAAGAATTATAGATTTGATGTCATCGATTGGTTGCCTCCGCTTCGGTTGCTGATTCACCATCGGATTCGGCATGACCCGCAATCTAAATCCTCAAAGGCAGGCTGGGTGCAATTCGATGGGACCGTGCAGTTTGAGATCCACCTTGAACCAATCGCTGAAGGCTGGTTCCGGGGAGAAATCGACGTGGTCCGACCACTGCTGGTCCGCCATGTGACTGCCTGTTCCGGTTCAGGTTCGCAGACTGAAAACTGGAGTGTGTCGGCACGCGTCGACCCCCAAACCGATCTTATGAATATGACGTTCTCGTTTCTCTCATCGAATCGACACGCCTCGTGGACCTGCGGCAGTGATATCCATGTCAATCTCGGCGGAACAATGCTCAAATCCGTGCAGTTGCCCGCAAAAGACGGAACAACGAAAGACTTTACCGCACGGGACATTAAATTTCTGGAATCGCTCAGCGTGACCGTGGTGGAAGGCATCGATTAGCCAGGGAGATAAGATCCTGCTTAAGCATTCGTGTCTGTTTATGCCCAGCCTGATTTTCATCGTCGCCCTGCTGCTCACCCAAGGCTGCGCCGGGGATAAACATCTGCCCTCGTCGAATCCGGCAGAGTATGATCCCAAGAAGGTGCATACTGCGCCACCCAGCCCCCCATCTGCGTCGGTTGCGAAACCGACAGGACAAGCCTTCCCGCCGATACAGTGGCCTCCGCTGGAACCGGGACCGAATGACAAGGGTGCATGGAAGCCGGTGCCAGTTAAACTGGAATCGTTGAAACTATTCAACGACATGAATCCCTGTGAGGCTTTGTCAAAAATCGTACAGGGACTCGGCAGTACACAGCTCTTCGCAGGGGCAGACGGTCAAGCGTTCAAGACATTGCTCGGCGTTCAGGCGGAGTCGATTGCGCGATCCTTGGATCAGCAATTGTTTGACAACTTTAAAGCCCAACTCGGACCGAATGTTGCCAATTGTCCCTCGCCAGGTCCCCAACGAGAAGGTCGCCTTGACGAGCCCCTTCATGCACCTCGCCTCTTGTTGGCCACGGGGCCGCCCCAGATGTCCATTCAACTCGCGCAGACGATGGCGCCAGGAAGTGAACGGGAAGGATATACCGTCACGAAAGGCGCCATGCCGATCTCCATCCTTCCCGATGCAGTCGGGAGGAAGTCGCGCGAGTGGAGAATTGAGGAAGGGAATAGGCCAGACACGGCCGGCGATCGCAAAGGCTTCTCGCTCATCAATGGGGGCTATGCCAGAAAGTGCCCCACACCGGACCCCGGCGAGGAAGGAGCCTATGTGATCGAAGGCGACTATGAATTCTCCCTGGTCGTGGACCAAACAATCAACTATTCCAACATGATTCGCACGGAGTACAACGCCCGAAGCATTCACGCGACCTTGAAAGGGCGCGTCGGCGATGATGCCAGGCTGCAGTATGTCGACCTCGATGCGTCGTTGGTAATCGGGCATGGAGGGACGAATGCGCCGACATCGTTTACTCATCAGCACCAGCATGTCCGGTTCGTGCCTGATCGGGGAGCGGGAGGCATGCCGTCGCAGTTTTCCAATTGGTCCGTGTCGGAATGGGACTCTGCTCTGGCCGGTACGGGCCAACGTGACGCTATGAACATGTTGCTGTTGGCCGTGACAGTATTCTCTGGGCCGTTCTACCTCGCTGCTGAAGTCGAATTGAACAAGCCCAACACTTGCGTGGAAATTGTCTTCAATCCCCGCACAAAGACCAAGAAGTTCGAGGCGAACGCATTGACGGCCGTCAAGACCGAGCTGCGCACGAAGAAGGAGCAGGCGCTCGTTCCGGCAAAATTCAAGGAGACGAAGGAGCGGCCCAGGGAGGGCAATGGCCATGTATCGCCGAGGGAGGAGGAGTCACAGCTCAACAGGCCAGCGACGTTCACCTACCAGGCTCCAGCGACCAAGGTTCAGCACAGTGGATTCCGGGTGAAGGCGGTCTCCCGGGCGGGGGTCGCAGAAGAGAAGGAGGGGGAATGGGAACTAGCCCCTTCTTCTTATGTCCTTGAGTTCAAGTCGCACATCATTCAGGAACCACTGAATGTTGTGAGTTCATTTGGCATGCAGATGAGCTCAAATGGGTTCGATGCCTATGTCGAAGCGATGGTCCCGCTCCATCTTAGGGAGGCCGATGGCGAATGGGTTGGGGAAGGCGTGATGCGATACGCCACTCGCACATTGACTCAGCCGGCTCAGTGTGAAATTCGGATTCAAGGCACCGGCACGACCACATTTCTAGTGAACGGAGGCTCGATCAAACTGGAGCCTGAGCCTTTTGCCGTACACCTCATTATTCTCCCAGGACAATCAGGCGAAGTGGCGGAGACCCACTGTTCGAGCGCTAATACACCGGAAAAATTAAAGGAGTTGTTTGCCTCACAGGGTGTCCAAGGCGGCGAGGCCCACGGCGTGACAGAGGGCGGGGGATGGAGTTCGGCCTTCAACATTACCCGTTTCAGAACATTCAAATGGGAGAGGCCCAAGCAAGGCTATGAGTTCGGAGGCTGGACGCCGGTACGCGACTCTGGCGTGATTGCTAAAAAGACGATGCGGGTCAACTGCAGCATAGGGCTGAGCACATGCCGGGAAGAGACGACGCTGATCTTGCGACTGGCGGATGAGCCGGGTACAACAGCATCTCCGCCAAGGTAGATCAGATCCAGAGTTGCGAGAATGTTTTCTAGCAGGCTGTTGACAAAGTCCGCCCGCGGCGTTCTCGCGACGCTCAGAGGCTCAACGTACGGCAGAGAGTACGATTCGCCTCTTCGCTTGCTGCGGCCTTGCTGGACGGCCTTTCTGAACAGCCTGCAGGATATTCGCGTTCCGTCTGTGATCGTCCACGACGCTTCATTTCTGGGTCG
>JBGSIO010000041.1:0-3098 GCA_041742455.1 Nitrospira sp.
CAAGCGGACACCTCCATGCGCGACGCGATCGCGGGGACGGGTGAGGAACCGCCGGACGGTCCGAAGAAGGAGGATCGCCGATGACATGGGAGCAACTGGTAATCCCTGTGCTCCTGGTCCTGGCCTTGCTGGCGCAGCGCATGCGTATGAGGAACGGGGCTGTTGAGGAAGCGCAGGGTAATGAGCCCAAAATGGTGAGCGTTCCTGTGGCAACGAACAAGCGAGTCCCTATCCGGGAATCGCGCAGACCGCGTGAGGCGCCGCGCGTCGTCCGGTCTGCCACGGACGCATCTCCCGCCGCGCGGCGCTGGCAGCCTCAGGTCGTCGCCACCGCCCGGGACATGCGGCGCGGCATCGTGCTCATGGCGGTGCTCGGTCCCTGCCGAGGCCTTCAGCCATGTTCGGTCAGCGGTGAGTTGGATAGAGGCTAAGGTTCCCGTGGTTGCAGGCGGCCGACGCGAAAACATGACCGTGAGCGGGAACCTCTGAACGAAGGAAGCGGTATTCATGACGAGCGCATTATTCTACGATCGCCTGCAGTTCGCCGTCACGGCGACCTTCCACTACCTTTTCCCGCAATTGACGATAGGGTTGGCGGCCTTGATCTTCTACCTGAAGAGCCGCGCCTATTGGACTCGTAGCGTTCACTACGACGAGGCGGCCCATTTCTGGACGAAGATCTTCGCCTTGAGTTTTGCGTTCGGCGTCGTCACCGGCATCCCCTTGGAATTTCAGTTCGGTATGAACTGGGCGAAATTTTCCACGTTTGCCGGCGGGGTCATCGGCCAGACGTTGGCCATGGAGGGCGTGTTCGCGTTTTTTCTGGAATCCACGTTTCTCGGCGTCCTCCTGTTCGGACGGAAGAAGTTCGGTCCGTTTGTCCAGTGGATGACAACCGTGATGCTGTTCCTCGGGTCGTGGCTCTCTGGGCTGTTCATTCTCGCGACGAATGCCTGGATGCAGCATCCTGTGGCCTATGGCGTCGATCAGGATGGCGCGGTTCACGTGACGAGTCTCTGGGGCCTGCTGACCAACCCCTGGCTGGTCTGGCAATTCACCCACACGATGACGGCCGCGGTCGCGACCGGCTCCTTTGTGATGGCGTCAGTGGGGGCCTATTATCTGCTCTCCGGGCTTCACATCGATGCAGCGAAGACATGTCTCCGTACCGGGGTCGTCGCCGGCGCGATCGCCACCATCGTGCTGCTGTTTCCGACCGGGCATCACGCGGCGCTGCAGGTCTTCGAACATCAGCCCATTAAAGGGGCCGCGTTCGAAGGTCACTTTTACACTGAATCCGGAGCCGACTTGGTCCTGATCGGCCAACCCAACATGGACACGCTGACCATCGACAACCCGCTGGTTGCTCCAAAAATGCTCAGTTTTATCATCCATAAGCACTTCGGCGCGGAGATCAAAGGACTGAGTGATTTTCCTCGTGAAGACTGGCCGGATACCATGCCGCTGCTCTACTACACCTACCACATCATGGTCGGTCTGGGGTCGATGTTCATCCCGTTGATGCTGACGGCCGTGGTGCTGCTCTGGCGGGAACGCCTGTTTCAGGCGAGGTGGATGCTCTGGACGATCATGCTCATGGCGCCGTTTCCCTACATCGCCACGACCGCCGGGTGGATGACCGCCGAACTTGGGCGGCAGCCGTGGCTCGTCTATGGCCTGTTCCGAACCGCCGCCGGCAACTCACCGCTGGTGGGGTCGGGCAATGTTCTGTTCTCATTGCTCGGCTTCCTCGGTCTGTATGTGCTGCTGGGCCTGCTGTTTCTGTTCTTGTTTTTCGAAATGGTCTCCCGCGGTCCGGCCGTCACTGGCGGACCGCGGTCTTCTTCCGAGCCGACGGGTTGAGCGGGCAAGGAGAGTATGGCGGTCGAGACTCTGTGGTTTGTGATCGTTGTCATGATGTTCGCCGTCTATGCGGTGTTGGACGGATTCGATTTTGGGACGGGCATCATCTACCTGTTCGTCGCTCGAACTGATGAAGAGCGACAACTGGTCTTGAAGGCCATCGGTCCCGTGTGGAAGGGCAATGAAGTCTGGCTCGTGGCGGGAGGGGGCCTCCTGTTCCTCGCCTTCCCCAAGGTTTTCGCCGCCGGATTCAGCGGCTTTTACCTGGCCCTCAACCTTGTCCTCTGGTTTCTGATCTTGCGCGGGTTGTCGATTGCATTACGGTCCCATCTGCGCAATCCTTTGTGGCGAGCGTTCTGGGATGCGATCTTCGCAGTCTTCAATCTTCTGCTTGCCGTCGTCTTCGGCGCTGCCTTGGGCAACATTATTCGAGGTGTGCCGCTCGGTCCCGACGGCTATTTCTTTGCCGCGCTGTGGACCACCTTCACGCCCGGACCCATCCCTGGAATCCTGGACTGGTTTACGGTCCTCATAGGCCTGCTTGCCGTGGCGATGCTCGCCGTCCATGGGGCGAACTATCTCGCGATCAAGACGGACGCGGCTGTCCAAACCCGAGCAAGGCGGATTGCCGATAGCGGGAGCTGGGCCGTGGTCCTCCTGGCGATCATGGCGGTTCCGGCGCTTCTATTTGTCCAACCGGCGCTGCAGCACAGATATGACGAACATCCGGTTGGGTCTGTCTTGCCCCTGACGGCAGTGGCGGCGCTGTTCACCGCACAGTATTTCCGTCGCCGTCGACGGGATGGCGCCGTCTTCGTGAGCTGGAGCCTGTTCATCCTGGGGAGCTTGGGCAGCATAGCCTGGGGCCTGTTTCCTAATTTGTTGATTGCGACAGAAGACCCGGCATTCAGCTTGACGATTTCCAACAGCGCCGCGTCGTCTTACGGATTGCGTGTCGGCCTTGGCTGGTTCAGCCTCGGGATCAGCCTGGTCATCGGCTACACCCTCTGGGTCTATGTGAGTTTTCGAGGGAAAGTGGAGCGAGTCCTGTTCGAGGGACCCTATGAATAGGCTGGTCAGTTGGCAATGTGTTGACTGTCGTCATTGGCATCGTCGGCGTGATTGCGCTGACGGAACGCAAGAAGAAGAAAGTTCATTGAACGACCCGCTGCCTGCATCACTCCTGGGGCTGTCACCAGTATCCCGGAGTCTTTCATGCAGGCAAGCTGACGAAA
>JBGSIO010000042.1:0-10625 GCA_041742455.1 Nitrospira sp.
GAGGATTGGGGGCTTCGTGTGAAGTGGCCCTCAACAAACGACGCACACAGTTGGCTGAGGCGCGACGATCGCCGAACAATGCGACCCACAGGGCGGGTCGAATACGGCAACAACCGTGTCCAAGAAATCGTGAGCGGTACAAAGCGTTCATGAATAATGTGAGCCAGGACCGAAAGGGGATTGAATGGGCAAGACCGGAAACGGTGTCCGGCCCCTTAACCTTCGTGTCAATAAATTGTTCTCTGACCCCAATTTTTTCTATTTTTTGCTCTCATTGGCATGCACAGAACAAGACGCGACACCAATTCCGTGCGCTAAAGCTTAATGTGCAAAGCTAGATCTCCAGAGATCACCTCAAGATCAGCAGCGGCTCTTACTCCCAACCGACTAAGCAGATATTCGGCTAACTCGTCTTTGTATGTATAGGCTTCTCCGGATCGAGAAAGAATTCGATTCGCACTACCTGCCATGATATCTGCCATTTGCAGAAATACGTTACCTTTTGAATCGACTGCGTGAAAATCCTTCACTACTAACTTGTTATCATAGACGCTTGCAGCCGAGTGGTGCATCTTATCAGCCAAGTTAGTCATCAAGAGTTTGTCCGCCCCTGCCTCCTCAAGATCCTTCCACACCTGAAGTGTCCTAGGTAATGGAGCTCGCCCCGTCGAATCCTCGTGATCAATCCCTTGTTTGAGTAGATGATAGAAGAGGTCCGGAAGAGCAGCTTGCACTTTCAGACCTTCCTTCGGCACTGAAAGAAACTTAAAACTGATAGGTCCACCCCTCACAAGGAAAATATCAATTAACTCCTTGTAAATACCCACATCCTGCTTCTTCATCTTGGAGAAGTGAAACTCGCCTGAGAAAATCCATTTCTTTTTCAGCTCATTCACATCACTGATTAGTTGAAAAGTCTCTATCCCAGCAGACAGGACCCACAAACTACCAACCAACAGATCGGAAGAAGTTTTCCCACTTTCGTCAAGAAACACCTTGTAGACAGGATAGTCCGGTGTTTCAACTGCCTTTTCCCTTTCGCTTTCCTCAAGCGTTCCTCGATGCTCCCTCACTTGCGGATCCGCAAGGAACAATCGGTAATCATTTTGTATTGTTGCTCGCGCCCTTACTAAAGAAGTTAGCCTGGTCAACCTATAGAGATCGTTCAAATCCACATAGGACCCGCCAACGATGACTTTCTCGAAAATTGTCCAGTATTTGATTTGAAGCGCGATATCGGAATTCCGAGTGCTGGGGAATTGATTTAGTAACCATGCGACTCGATGTCGCATATTAGAAAGCTCTGATGAAGCCACCCGTGTAAGTAACTCTTGCCGTTCCTCCTCTATCTTCTCCACCTTACTATCAACCTCTGCTTTTGGACTTTCGCCGAGTTCGTCAGACATTTCAGCCTAACCAATCCACATCCTAACTTTTCTGCAGTAGCCTGCTTTATTGGCTAATCCGTCCCACACATAGCAATGAGGAGAAGATTGGGGGCATTCTACTCCTCCAACTTAACGGATACACTGTGCAGAACGGCCAACTAACTCGAAGGTCGTTTGTTTTTTAGCAAACTGGATGCGGGGCTAGCCCCGCATCGCGTGATGGGCCCTCGCGTCCCCGCATCCTTCTCTGGCTTTGCCCACTTACTTAACCCCTCAACTTTCCTCACAACTTTTCCCGCTTCTCCACATTTCTTCTTCGGCACTCTCATTGCTCAAGCATCTGACTAGCACACACACGGGCAAGCGCAGGTGGAAGGGAGGTGACAGCCGCATTGTACCTATCAGCTTGTCAGCCTGAGACATTTACACTTTTACCTATAGGAGGATTGGCATCATGTCACAGAGTTCATCACAGGTTTCGTCAGGACATATAGCCCCCACAGTGATGGGGCCACAGAAAGAGACGAAAGAGGGCATTGTCCTGGTCGGAGTCGTCCTCTTCATCGGAGGACTACTCGTCGCCGCGTGGCTCTATAGTCAAACCGACAACCAGAGTAAGGTCACAGGGAATATCGAGCAGGCCAACGTCATGGATATCCTCAAGAAAGCCGCCGCTGTGGACCAGACGGTGGCCTCGACCACATACCCTACCCAGGTCACGGATCAGGTCGTCTCCGCACCTGACATTATCCATACGGACATCTACTTCGAAGTCGGTCGCAAAGGCCTGACCGATGAAGGGAAAGCTCAACTTGCCACGCAAGCCGACATGCTCAAACAGCATGAGGACTATGGTGTCTTGATCCAGGGCTATACCGACCAGCAGGGCTCGGCCAGCTACAATAAGCAACTCGGTTTGAAACGAGCCGACACGGTCAAAGCTGAATTGGTCACGGCTGGCATTGCGGAACACCGGATCAAAGCCGTGAGCTTAGGAGAAGAGGGCGTGCTTTGTGTCGACACCAGCGACGTCTGCCGGCACATGAATCGACGAGTACATCTTGAGGTCCGTAAGATCGGCCAGGAGCACATGGTGCTTCCTCCAGCCCCTGCAGCACCGTCCGAGCTGTCAGACACATCCCTCGACTCCACATCGACCATTGAGGGGGGTGAATCAACAGCCGAGAACATTCCTCCGGCTCCGTCTGATCTCATACCCACATTGGAATCAGTCAGCGGGAGTTAATGCTCTTTTTAGGCTACTTCGAGACCTCGGGATGGGCATCATCCCCAGCCCGGGGTCTGGATTGCATGGGGATCTCCTTCTGCATCACTTTCTCGACTCCGATAGTGGTACGACTCTCTCATTTCATGAGAGAGTCCATGGCAAGCGAGTAGCCAGACTCCTTTAAGAACCTTGCTTTCTCCCTCTCATCAATTATCCGCTTATGACTGAGATCGGCCGTTCGGCTCTGGCCTTGAGACGGTAGTTCCTAGAGCATTTTCGCGATTCGATGGAGCCGTCTTTTCTTCCTGGTACCTCTTGACAGATATGGAACTCGCTCCTGACGCTACATACAGTCGTCCACAGATAAGTCTCGAACCTGTGGATAGCGATCCAAATGATGGCAATAGCAAAGGCGCGCGCTGAAGCCAATTAATCATGTCAAGGTGTTTTTCTAGGAATACGCAGAAATGTAAGAAACACCTCATGGTTTCACTATTACTAGTGGGTCGAACTCAGTGGGGCGGATGCCTAGAAAATAGGCATTTTGCTGAATAGACAGCCCATTCAGGCCATATTTCATGAATTGAGAGGTTTATTCACAGGCTTATACACAGAAGATGTGGAATGAATATTTTCATGCCAAGCTATCACCTGTGGGAGGGTTTCTGCCTCCCTCCGAGAATCTCAGGCTACTATCTCAACTTGGTTGAATGACTGAGAGGGACCTATCTGAATGCATGATCCAGGGAAAATTCGAGGGTTTACGCTGTCAACGATCCTAACGGGCAGGCTTTGTGGATTTCCATTTCCAGGGTGGAGTGGGATTGGGTTCCGCCCACAGCCCTTTACCCGAGGCTCTGGCCAGCTCTTCCATATCTTTCAGCGTCTGATCTTTTGACTGTCTCGGTTGCACCCAAGCGAGTCCTTCTTTGACCAGCTCATGCGCGATCAACCGCCCGTCTTGAAGCACGATCTCGGCGGTTATCCGGCCTTGTCGATCCTGTGTCAAATTCAGCACCACGACATCCCGGTTACCGATATAGGCAGCGGTCGCGTGCTTCGCCTGTTTTCCGTGGGGCTGTTTCAACTCAGGGCAATCGACCTCGGCCAGGTACACCATATCCTTCCGTCCTTGATGGTGAATCGTGAGCCGATCCCCTTCATGCACGGTGATGACTCGCGCGATGAACTCCGGTCCAGCACTTGCCGGGACTGGCAATGCGAGCATCAGGCCCAAACAAAGGTGAGACATCTTCATTACTGCCTATGCTACCCATCTTGGATCATCTCGCCAATTATTTCTCGATTTGACGCATGCGGCGCGACGGATTTCGTGTGGTGTGACCCTCTTGACCACCCTGCTCGTGGGGCGTAGAGTGAAATCTCGAAGCCGCCTCATCTTGGCAGGAGGTGGTGCCATGGTCATGGTTCGGATACGCAACCGACTCGATCGGCCTGGCGCGTACGGCCTTCTCTCCCGCTCGTTTCTCCTCAGTTATTGTGCCACATTGTCTTCAATTGCTCTCATCGGGCTTGTGAGCCTGACGACTTCCTATCACTCTTGCACATCGCCACACGCACGATCGTTCCCGTGGCAAGGAGGTGGGTATGTCATACCGCTATAACACGACTGATATCGTCGTAGGCGTCGGAATGTGCGCAATTCTTTTTGGTGGACTCCTGTTTTTCCTTGCTACCAACGGGACCTATCAGACGGTCTTGCCACAGACTATCGCCTCAGAACAGTCGACCGGCATCGATCAGGGAGTACGCCTGCTGCAGCCAGCCCTTGGTCAAGCTATCATTGATCAAGCGCTCTTGGAGCGCCAGACCAATCTGACCCTCGCTCAATCGGTCTCTGAATGGAATCGCGCAACGTTCGCCTACCACGAATGGCGATCAGGCTCACGCGGCTTGCTCGGAGCAGTCCTCAACCAGGCAATAGCCGTCCCAGCCAATCATCTGGCTCGCGTCCAAGGTGTCATGGGCAGGTCCATCGTCAACTTCACAACGCGCGGCGTTCGAAACGGCCTCTTGTCGGTGGATCGAGATGGCACACTGTACAACATGAGGATGATCGGCGCGATTGAAGCTCAAGGACAGCGCCTGCACAACGAATTCGCCTCTACTTGGCAAGCCACGATCGGACATCGCATCGTCGAAGCTGCCCAGCACGACTGGCTGCAGGCAGGAGCCCTTCAAGAACGACTCGGTTGGGCTCTGGTCCAGGTGGTCCAGACACAAATGACCGCCGCAGCAGGACGGGCCGTGCAACAAGAACAGTTGGCCAGCTTGATCGTTGCCGCCGTGCGCAGTGAGAGAGCGACAGATCCCACGACGCTGCCGACTGCCCTGGCACGCCCTGAGCCAATCGCAGGCGCCTCTACAGAACAGGCAACGTGGCCAGAGATGCCGATGGGGTATCTGCTGATTGCCGGGCTGATGTTGTCTGTGGTGTTTCTCGGAGGACTCTCGCTGGCGGCACAAAGCCGAGAAGCAAAGGCTTATGCTCAGATGAAACGCGATGCAGACCGATGGGTGTATCACATGGCTGCCTAGTGCAACCATACCCCGGCTGGCCTGTGCCTCACCATATCATCAAAGCTGTGCGGCACAGGCTCAGATACCAGTGAGGTCAATCGCATGCGAGGAGGGAATCATACGTCCAGCCGTCGACAGGACCATGCAGCCCCTCAGATCACTCGTGGAGTTCGACCGAGCTGCATCCGACTGCTCCTTGTTGAAGCTCAACGCCTGTTTCGGCAGAGCCTACGGCTGCTGTTGGAACGGGAACAGGATATCGCTGGCGTGACAGAGGCAACGGATGGGCGCGAAGTATATATGCTGGTGATTGAACACAAACCTGATATCGTCCTCCTGGACGTTGATCTGCCAAACCTTGATGTCGAATCACTCACCAAGCTCATCCATCAGCACGTGCCCGATACCCGAGTGCTGCTGCTGGCCCGATATGATGAAGACAGCCGAATCGTCGCCGCGATGCAGGCGGGAGCGTTCGGCTACATTCTAAAGGACACCGACCAGGCGGACTTCTTGCGCATCATCCGTGCGACAGCTCGAGGAGAACCTGTCCTGACTCCAATCATATCGAACCATTTCCTTCGAACCGTTCCAGGCGCAGGACCGTCGGCCTCTGAGGATCATCCTTCGCTGCCTTCAACCCTCACAGATCGAGAACGAGAAATACTGGCGTGCGCAGCTGCTGGTCGGAGCAACAAGGAAGTTGCCGATCAATTGTGCGTCTCAGTGGAGACAGTCAAAACACATCTCCATCATATTTATCAAAAACTTTCCGTCAGTGGGCGCGTCGAGGCTATTTTGACGTACCTCAAGGCTCATTGATCCGTCCTGTGCTTACCGACTCCCCCACCCATTCGGTGTAGCTACAGATTCAATCTTCTGAGCGATGGCAGACACGATGGCCTTGACCGTAAGATTTCTTCAGCGCCATACGCTGACAGAAGGAGGTGAGCAGCCATGCGTGAGATCCATGTGATGGATGAAATCAAGGAAAGCAGAGGGTTAGCCTACTTATTAGGGGCATTTTGTCTCGGGATCGTTGTCTTCGCATTGATGAGCGCTGGCTTCATCGGTTAATCGGCGACAATGGCGACGAGAAAATTGGCCCGTGCTGTCAGCCTCAGGAAAGCAGGTAGCCCGAACCGTTGTGAAACGGCTCGGGCTACGAGAGGGTCTTGTGTTCCCGTGCTACGCCGCTCCACTAACCTCAATCCGCTGATCTCCCCTCCACTCGCGGACGAATCGTGTGACATAGAGATCCATTGACCTTCTTCCCAATCCATTCGAATGTTCATGCATTCGCTATCGAGGCGAAGGTATGGTAGGCTTGGCACATCGATCACTACTGCCTTCTTCTTCGCGCCTCCCTCCTCATGGCCCCTGCGCGAACCGTGCCCTGATCGAGAATGCAGAACCCGCTGTATCTCACCGAATGGTCGGTGACCATGACTTCGTGTGAATAACGCTGGTGAAGTGGAAGGAGTTCAGATGAGTCGGTTAAATCTCGAACCACTGATGACATTTTCAGACGGTTCCTTCCTCGCGATCAGCACAGAATGCTCAAAGGAAGGGGAGTTTTCTTGTGCGGTCTACAGTGTCCTTGAAACAGGTGACCACACGGCCTTCCGCAACATTACAAACCACCTCGTGTCGGCCTCTACCTGTTTGACGGCTCAAGAGCAAGCTTACAGCTGTGCGGCGCGGCTCTACCCAAATGCGGGCGAATCCCTGAAGAAGCCTCCCTATTTGATCTGGCATGGGCCGCAAGCGGCAGGGTGAGTGGCCGGGTAGCTATTCCCTTACATACCTGATAGGATGCTCGTGTCTCATTGCGGAGGGCCTCGCATGAAACACATATCTCAATGGCCTGCCACCGATGTTGTTCCTACCGAGAATCTGATCGGAAGCCTGACCTGAGTCGTTCACACACTACGTCTTTGGCCCTCTCCTTCCCCTCTGAAATCCTTCTCGTGTCTTGGACAATGTCATTTTAGAAGGAGGAACCCCCATGGGTTCAAAATTGTATGTCGGCGGATTACCCTATTCAGCAACCGAATCCCAACTCACTAGCCTGTTCGCGGAACACGGCACGGTAGAGTCGGCCCGCGTGATTGCGGACAAATTCACTGGCCAATCCAGAGGATTCGGCTTTGTTGAAATGTCCACCGACGAGGAAGCCAAGGCTGCCATCACTGCCTTGAACGGGTCACAAATGGACGGGCGATCGCTGACCGTCAACGAGGCGAAGCCGATGGAGCCTCGTTCAGGAGGGGGCGGCGGGGGCTCACGATTCGGCGGTGGTGGCAATCGCAATCGCTACTAACCACGCACCGTATTCTGCCTGATGGTGAAAGGGGCGCTTCCGTCGAAGCGCCCCTTTTGATTTCCGCAGGCAGAAACCTGTTCCACACACCGCTTACGGCAAGTAGGCCCTCGCTCATGCCCACGTGCGATGGGCTTCACTCACCTGCTCTCCACCATCGGCTTTGGTAATGAGCCATTTCACCTCGTCGGGGATGGCCACAACCTTGAGCGCAGCCGCATGGCCATTCGCGGCTTCCTGCAGCTCTTCCACTACACGAACCAGTGTTTGATCGTCTCGTGGAATGAGTTTCCCATATTGATTCAGACTCGGTTCTCGCGGCCCTGCTGCTGCGGGCCAATATTCACTACGATCGGGCTCTTGCAGCGCCTCTCGCTGCCCCAACTCTCGCAATCGGAGAAATGCTTTATGGCTCACACAGAATTCATCGTAACTCTTGTTGATGATGATTTTTCTCACGTCGTCTTCTCCCTGATTGATTCGCCGTTTCGACCGTATGACAGGCTTGATCACCTGGATCGATTCATTGGAGCCAGCCATTCCCGCTACAGTGCTGGCTCGGGGTCCTTATAGCCAACATAGTTTCCTGTCCAGTGTGAATATCGCCGATTGGCCCAGGTCGAGACCTCATCTTTCCGAGACTCGCCATACCGTTTTTGGAGGACGAGTTCAAATCTTTCCAGACCTCCTCGAATCTCGACAAGATCTTCCTCCGTAATCTTGTCCCACTTCGCTTTGAGAGGGGCTTTGAGTTGTTCCCAGAATTGACCGAATTGTTCCTGATTCATCTTGCGCTCCTTTGGTAACAGGTGGGAGTCTCCCCACCCCGAGGCGCCTCTCATGACGGCACGCTCAGCGTCGAGGTTCGTTATGGAGACTCTGGCGTCGAAGCAGCTGAGACCAAGGAATCAGACGCGCGAGAACAGAAGGGAGGGAACGGATGCGCGAAGGATGGGAGGGTCGCATGGCTTAGTACGTCATGGTACAGCGTATAGGCCTGCACTCAGCAAGTCAATCGAGATCATCAGAGGGGTTTTCCATCCTTCCATCGGCATCGGGGAATCATTTGCCCTCAGTCGCAATCTAGGAGTGTTTTGTGGTACACTGCACAAGTGTCAAAGTTCTGATTCTCGCGCTCTCCTGCCCGTTCCGTCCTTGCGCGATTGAAACGATCAGTGAGCAGTGACTCCGTCCCTAATGGGTTTGTTCATCATCAATCGACATGTGTGCGATTGGTTATTGAAGGCCGACCAGGCCATACACGATAGGCTAAATCACAGCCGTTTCTAGGATGTGAGGAAGGGAGAGAGTGCAATGAGTTGCTACCCTGGGAGTACACATTCATGAGTACCGGTAAATCGACCCGAGCGGCTTCGGTAGAGCATTGGATCAGGATCCCAAACGGCATAAAAGTCCGTCATCGTTCTGAAGCCTATGACGGTATCATTGATGGTTTGACCGAGATCGTATCAGGCCCAGATCGCAACCCGGACGGAAAAACTCAATATCGCGTCAATGTCGGTGACAGTACCAGGTTACTCGTATCGGAAGATCACCTCAATATCCTGCTTGACAACAAGAGCTTAGTGGTGGTCGGACGGGAATCGGAGCTGTACCGCCAATCCGTCACCAATCGCCTCCGGGCAGTGTTCCCAGAAGATCGGTTCGTCTCTGTTACGAACAAGGGTTCAGCCACGGCAGACAAGTAGAAGTCTGTAACAGCCGGACCTGCTGCTGCACATGTCATCTAGCTTGAATATTTTTGAAAGGAAATAGCGATGAATTCATCCTGGGGAACCAAGGCGATACACCGACGAAAGCGAGCGTTGCTACGGACCAAGGTCCGATGGGATGTCCTTGGGCTCCAAGATCCGGCTCACACGACTTCGAGCCTGACGATCGAAGACCTGCGCCGACAGATCATCTCAGCCTCGAGTGAGGGACTGAGCCTAGACACGGTTTCCCGTTCGCATCCGAAGGACGCGCGCCCTAAACCACGATCCAAGTCATCGACCTCAAGCAGAAAGCTGGGTGCCAGCTCGAAGTAAGCCCTATACACGAACGCGCCGCACCCACAAGGAGGACACCATCGGAGGACCAGGCAAAGTCACTCTCGCGAAGCGAGAGCGCGAAAAAGCACGGATTCAAAAACAACGTGAGAAAGAAGCGCGCCGGGCTGAGCGGAAGGCCCACAAGCCGGATAGGTCCACCCAGGAAGGTGAGGATCCTGATCTCGCCGGTTTACAATGGGGACCCCAAGCTCCGCTCTATTAGCAGGCTGCGCTGTAATGTCTCGCGATGTTCATACCAGACCTTTTCACCGGCAAGGAGAAGCTATGGAAACCGATACCCTGATTTTCTTATCTGTGATTGTTGCACTTGGAGTTGGTGGCGTGATCGTGTACCTCAAGGGAAGATAGCGCCGACCGATTGAGCCCGTTTATACAAGATCCCTCCCCGCTCCCGAGTGAGGTGATCCGACCAGTGGGTGCGTAGCTCCGGCAACCAGCAGCGCAACACAGAGACGCGTAGCCCTCACGACACTCACATCAACTGAACCTCAGAACCTCTGAGCCACTGCGTCCGTGCGCAGAACACTGCTCTACGGAAGCTTCAATTTCTTTGAGGTATCTACCTGCCAATGCCTGTCGCGGTGCTACGATCACTAGTCGGCAATAGGCATGAAGTGAGGTGTGAAGCAGGCGACCCCGATTGACCGGGCGACTCGGTGTTTCAAATGGTTTCCCCGTTCCTCTCAATGTCTCAGGCTCTTAGGCACCTTCTACTGCTTTCATTGATTCCAATGGGTCTTGCCTTTTGGAGGAATTTTTAGCACACATCGAGCACAATCTTCAGCACGAGGAGCTTCGGATCTGTAGACCTTCCTTCGGAGCAACACGCACGTCCTGTGAGCTGAAACCCTCCTGATTCAATCAACCTCCCGATCGCAAAAAGAAAAGTGTTAAGGGGACTATCCGATATCTCTCGTTGTGAATGAGGCCTAGCCCTAAAACAGAGATAGAGATTTAATTTTGGCAGGAAAAGACCTTGTCGGCCGCGTTAGATGCGGATATGACGGATGCGTCACCAAACACAACCGTTAACCGACAAGGTGAGCCGATGGTACGCCAAACCGTGTTGCCCT
>JBGSIO010000043.1:0-54665 GCA_041742455.1 Nitrospira sp.
AAGGAGAATCGATGCGCAAACGGTTAGCCAAAGCAGACGGAAGTCGGCCACTGAAGACCGAGCACTGAGGCCTGCGTCGCGGGGCTCCGACGAGTGGCCGGATTCGCTCGGAATCGGCGGCCGGATTCAGCGGAATACGCACGAGGTGTTTTTTAAAAGCATTGAGTAGCGTTGGACGTTTACTTGCTTGCCATTTTCCGTTTCCATTTCCCACGTGAAATACCGTTGAGGGTATCCATCAGTAAGAAATTCGACCTCCACGGTGGGATTATTGGAATTGAATCCCCCCTCCATATGAATTGCCTTTTGATGTGTGTCGTTTTCTGCATCATACGGAGATTTTGCCACCTGTAGTGTTACAGGGTGCTTGAGTGCTGTTCTTCGTTCCCACCAAGCCACAACATTGTTAAAAATCACCAAGCTGGAAGCTAGTGAAACCAATGCCCCGATAAGTAAGGCTGGCCAACCCCATTGCATAGTCCATCCACCTATAAACGTAATTGCGGTAATGAGGACACTCCATACGATTGGCCAGAAGTTACCTGGCAGGATGGCTTGAAGGATGGATTGAAAAAGTGATCCGGCAATTGCCTCAGTAAACCATTTTTTAATCTTGGACATCGCGCACCCCTCGGTCTGAGGGGTGCATTGTAGCCGTGCTAGCACATGGTGTCATGTACGTAGACTCACTGGGGAGCGCCATTGGCTCCCCTGCTCGGCTAGTTTGGCTGTGAGTCGCCCATTCTCACCCTGGAGCGCCCGGCAGGCATCCAGAAGTTCCCGTGTGAGTTCCGGAGACAGGTCATCTTAGTTCGCGAGGTAGCGGTCATACACAGACAGATCAATCATTTCGACCTCACGACAGGTTCCATAGGGCCGCTGTCGGATCAACGTAGCGAACAGCCGCAGCAGCGCACAGCTTACAATCCGCATAGATTCTCCTTGGTGGTTGGGTGAAGTTGTGGTCATGTGCGCACGCGAACCTCAGGGGCTGGTTCCGGAGCTAAGGGAATCGTCGCTGATGCCGTGCCCCCAGTCGGCCACTGGGCGGCCTCTAGGGCTGTGGTGCGGAATCCTGGCTCAATGGGTTTATGTACGTATACTCCACGAGTATATTTAGACTATCATGTCACCGTACACTAACCACATATGAGACTATCACTTCGCTTTATCATCCCGTTGGCCTGTGTCTTGGGGGTTATCGCCTACGGGGTGATCACCCTCGTCGATTCGCTGGAACTGAAATGGTTCATCCGAGATCTCGACATGCGGTCCAAATTGATGATCGGCACCATGGAAGGGCCGCTTTCCGACCTCGTGGTAACGAATTCCGAGAACAAGATCTTGGCCTACTTCGCTCGGATCAGTCAGGATGAACGGTTGTATGCGATTGGCTTCTGCGACCTCGATAATCACCTATTATATGAGACCCAGTCCTACCCGAAGGATGTGACGTGCCAGGTGACGACGAGTCTGGCACCAGGTTCGTCCACTATGATGTCGCTCAGCCATGGGCTCGTTTACGTCACGTCAGCATCGATCGAATCAAACGGGCGTCCGCTCGGACGTCTCCTGCTCCTTCACGATATGAGTTTCATTGAACAACGAAGCAGCGACACAAGGTGGTACATCTTCTATCTATTCGTAGGGCTCGCCGCGGTGATCTCGCTGATCACTGTGTCGGTTGCTCACCTCAGTTGGCACGGGTGGATTTCAAGTGTGCGAGCCATGCTGAAGGGAGAAGGGCTTCTGGCCTCGCTCAAACATGAGAACCATGCGCCGGAACTCCGGCCACTCGCGAAAGATCTGCGGTCGTTGGTGCAAGCGCTTGAAGCCGATCGCCGCATGCGTGATGAAAGTCAGGTGTCATGGAGTCCAGCCAGCCTCAGAGCGATTCTTCATGAGCAACTTGCCGGCGACCAAGTGCTGATTGTTTCCAATCGGCAACCCTATGCCCATAATTGGCAGAATCAGAACATTGTGGTGCAGGTGCCGGCGAGTGGGCTGGTGTCGGCGCTCGAACCGGTGATGCGGGCTTGTTCCGGCACCTGGGTTGCGCACGGGAACGGCTCGGCGGATCGAGCTGTGGTGGACGCACGAAACCACGTCGACGTTCCACCTTCCCATCCGACGTATCAGATTCGGCGAGTGTGGCTGACGGCAGAAGAAGAGCAGGGGTACTACTATGGATTTGCAAATGAGGGGTTATGGCCACTCTGCCACATTGCCCATGTCCGGCCCACGTTCCGTTCATCGGATTGGAAACACTATGTCGCTGTCAATGAGCGGTTCGCTCAGGCTGTGTATGAAGAGGCCACGACCGACAATCCGGTCGTGCTTGTTCAGGATTACCATTTTGCGCTGCTTCCACGATTGATTCGAGATTGGCTGCCGAATGCCACGATCATCATGTTCTGGCATATCCCCTGGCCGAACGCAGAAAGTTTCGGGATCTGTCCCTGGCGTGAGGAAATTCTGCAAGGGCTGCTCGGAAGCAGTATCCTGGGATTCCACACTCGCGTACATTGCAACAATTTTATCGATAGCGTCGATCGCATCCTTGAGGCGCGTATCGATCGAAACAGTTCGACGATCTCCTACGGAAGCAAGATGACGGCGGTCAACCCCTATCCGATTTCCATCGAGTGGCCCATCCAATGGATCGGCGACCAGAAACCGGTTCCGGAATGTCGTGTCAGCGTGCGAGAGGCCTATGGGATACCCGCTGATCGCCTAATCGGCCTTGGGGTGGAGCGTCTTGACTACACCAAAGGAATTCTGGAACGGTTTATGGCTGTGGAACGATTGCTGGAGCTGCAGCCGGAATGGATTGGGAGATTTACGTTTCTTCAGGTCGCGGCGCCCAGTCGCTGGGTAATCGAACAGTACAACCATTTTGCCAATCAGGTCTCCGCGTTGGCGGAGCAGATCAACAAACGGTTTGGTCGGGACGGCTATCAGCCCATCTGCCTGCGGATCGAACATCACGAACCGGCTCAGGTATACGAGTGTTACCGTGGCGCGGACGTGTGTGTGGTGAGCAGTCTCCATGACGGAATGAATCTTGTCGCCAAGGAGTTTGTAGGTGCCCGTGACGATGAGCAAGGGGTTTTGATCTTGAGCCAATTCGCCGGTGCGGCTCGCGAGCTGACCGAAGCGCTGGTGATCAATCCATATGACATCGATCAATTTGCTGCGGCCCTTCACCTGGCTTTGACCATGCCGAAGGGGGAGCAGCGAGCTCGGATGCAGAGCATGCGCGGGCTGATCAAAGAATTCAATGTGTATCGTTGGGCTGGTCGCATGCTTATGGATGCGGCTCGTATGCGACAAAAGGAACGAGTGATGAAGCAGGTGGGGCGGGCGAGTGTGTTGAGTTGACGGGGAACCGGACGGACGAAGTATGGATTATCTCTTGACGGACAAAGGAAGAGAGAATCTTGAGTCTCTCCTGAATGGACATTCCCTCTATGCCTTTGATTTCGATGGGACTTTAGCCAAGATCGTTCCTGATCCGTATGCCGCTCGACTGGGGCGCTCCGTCCGTTTCTGGTTTGAGGCGCTCGCGAAGCGCGTTCCAACAGCCGTTATCTCAGGGCGTTCCTTGGAAGATTTGCGATCACGTATTGGGATAGCTGTCCCTGATCTGATCGGGAACCATGGTTCAGAAGGCCCTCATGTTGTGCAGGAGGCCATGCAGCAGGTCCGAGAGATGTGCCATGGTTGGCTGCGCCTGATCACGGATCGATTTCAGGCTGAGTTGGCCCAGTCCGGGGTGCTCCTCGAGACGAAGTCCTATTCGTTCTCATTCCACTATCGAACGGTTGATCGGCGCCATGAGGCGCGAACGTTGATCTCCCGCATTGTTGCGGAATTATCTCCTTCTCCCCGGATTGTTCTGGGGAAATCGGTCGTCAATGTCATGCCTCCGTCGGCGTGGCACAAGGGAACCGCGTTGCTGGAATGCATGCGGCGACTTGGCTGTACGACCGCCCTTTATGTGGGAGATGACGAAACCGATGAAGACGTGTTTGGCTTGGGCGATCACCGTATACTGACCGTGAGGATCGGGAAGAAGGACACCTCATCCGCTCGGTTTTTCCTGAAACGTCAGACGGAAATTACGCAAGTATTACGACTGCTGGTAGAAAGGTGTGGTTGACGCACTTATGCCTGGAACAACTGGTGCAGTGTGCTCTTGTCATTTGAACGGACAGCACGAGCCGGTATGCGTGTTATTCCACCAACTGTGATCCTTCTCGCCCAAGAAGAAGATCGTAGGGCGCAAAGTCGTCGTTCAATACGACTCCGGAAGGCCACGGCTCGGTTCGGCGGGTACTCAGCAGCGCGATCGTTTCCATCGGTAGTTGTTGACTCAGCGCCATCTCCGAGATCCTCGTCTCGATCTGGTTTGCCGATTCTGTTTCGATAAGGCGCCCTCCCAAAAAGATCAAATTTTTTGCTGGAGTCATGCCGGTTTTCCATGGACCTTCGACCGCGAACGTCAGAAGAGCTGGGAAGGCCTGTTTCATAGTTTGGACAACAGCCGCAGCTCGGGCAAGGTCTCCCCCTTTTCCCGATGATGCCAGGTTGACCGCAAGGACTCCGTCCGCGTTCAAACGTGTCCGCACCAAGGAGTAGAACTCTGCCGTGGTGAGATGAAAGGGAATCATGTCTCGTGCAAAGGCATCGATCCACATGAGATCATAGGTGCGGTCCGTGGCATTCAGAAATGCCCGGCCGTCTCTTACGAAAACATGATGGTTGGCCGGGGAGTGATACTCGAAAAATTCTTCTGCCATGCGGACCACGACCGGGTCGAACTCCACGATATCCACTTCTAGGGAAGGCCAATATTTTGCCAACCATTTGGCTATGGATCCGCCGCCGTGACCAAGAATGAGGCCGCGTTGTGGTCGCGAGGCCAGTGCCAGTGAGGAGACCATCATTTGGCTGTAAGGGAGAAAGAGATAAACAGGGTCGGCTTTCCACATGGTGGCATGAAACGTTCGATCCAATACCAGGTATCGAAAAAGATCGTCTTCTCGAATACGAACTTGCTGATACGGACTTTCCTCTTGATGGATGGGGGTCTTCAATCGTTGGAGTGGGTAGAGGGCGCTTGACCCCAGTAAGGCGCAACAGCTCAGAACGATCAGCAGGACGATCCGGCTGGTCGAAGTTCCTTTCACGAGCCACAAGACCCCAAGGCCTACCTGTATACCGCCTAGCCATGCGACTAACGATTGACTTCCGAGCCACGAGAGGAGGAAAAACGCCGTTCCCCAGGTTCCGACCAAGCTCCCTACGGTCGAAAGGGCGATCATCCGCCCGGTTTGTCGACCAAGGTGGTTGATGTCTGCCACCGCCAGTCTCAACATAGCTGGGAGCACACCGCTGAGCCCGAAGGCTGGCGGTGCAAGCAGCACAGTTGCCGCAAGGCAGGGACCCCAGCGCGGGTCTTGGACCAATTTCTCGATCTCGAAGAGGATGGGTTGGTTTGCCCATGCGATGAGGAAGGTCCAGGCTCCAGAAAACAGCAAAAGCGCCGCCGGCACCCGTCCATCGGTGTAGCGATCGGAGACCCAACCACCGAACGCGTACCCGCTGCTCATCGCGGCTAGAATCACTCCTATCAAGGCACCCCAGACGAACAATGAACTGCCGAATACCGGCGCCAACAGGCGACTGCCTAAGATTTCCAATGCCATGACCACTGCGCCGGTCACGAGAGCGGTCAAGAGTAAAAACCAACGGGGAATTTGTGAAATATGTGGGGGAGTCATGGATTGAGCTGAGGGGCCGAAAGGGCTCCTTATCTGTTCTAAAACGGCGTTGGATTGTACTCAACGCATTTTCAGAGAGTCAACGAAACGTACCAGACTACTCGGTTCAGACCAATCTGGGAATTCGTTGCTCGTAATCATTCAGGTTGCTATACTCTCCATCGAATTACTTACTGCAAGGAGGGTGGGGCATGCATATCAGTGTGATCGGAACTGGGTACGTTGGACTCGTTACTGGAGCGTGCTTTGCCGAGTTCGGTGTTCACGTTACTTGTATGGACAGCGATAGCCGAAGGATTGAAAAGCTTGAAAAGGGTGAGATTCCGTTTTATGAGCCCGGCATCGGAGAACTCGTCGCTAAGGGAGTCAAAGAAGGCCGATTGAGCTTCACCACTAATATCGCTCAAGCGGTCGATAAGGCGCTGGTCATTTTCATCGCCGTAGGGACACCTCCCAGTGCTGATGGCAGCGCCGACCTCTCGTTTGTCAAAGAGGTGGGGAAAGGCATCGCCCACCATATGACCAGCTATAAAGTGATTGTGACCAAATCGACTGTTCCAGTAGGGACGGGAGAAACCATACGTGAGGTCGTCAAGAAAACCCAAAAATCGCCTATCCGGTTCGATATTGTCTCTAATCCTGAATTCTTGCGAGAAGGGTCTGCGATTGAGGACTTCATGCGGCCGAATCGCGTGGTGATCGGTGCTGATAGTGATCAGGCGATTGCTATTATGAAGGACCTGTATCGTCCGCTCTACCTGATTGAAACACCGATTGTGGTAACCGATGTTCCGACTGCAGAGCTCATCAAGTATGCGTCCAATGCGTTTTTGGCTACAAAGATTTCCTTCATCAATGAAATCGCCAACCTCTGCGAACGAGTTGGAGCCAACGTCCAGATGGTGGCGAAGGGTATGGGTCTTGACCATCGAATCGGGTCGAAGTTCCTGCACGCCGGCCCAGGATTTGGTGGCTCGTGCTTTCCCAAGGATCTGGCGGCACTCATTCAGACCGGCGAGTGCAACGGTTATCCGATGCAGATTGCCTCAGCAGCTTCCCGAGTGAACGATATTCAGCGAGGGCGGATGGTCGATAAGATTCGTGAAGCAGTCGGAGGACTGAAAGGGAAGACATTGGCTATGCTCGGCCTTTCCTTCAAGCCGAACACCAATGATCTCCGAGAAGCCCCGGCCTTGGCGATCAGTCGAGAACTTTTGGCGGAGGGCGCGGCCATTCGCGCGTATGACCCGGAGGCGATGGCTGAAGCGTGCCAATTGATACCGGAGCTTCACGCGTGCCGGGACACCTATCATGCGGCGGAGGGGGCTGATGCGCTGGTGATCATGACGGAGTGGAATGTGTTTCGAAATCTGGACTTCGACAAGTTGAAGGCTGCGATGCGTACTTCGGTTTTACTTGATCTGCGGAACATCTATGATCCTGAGCGAGCTGCTGTTGCTGGATTCAAATATGTTTCTGTGGGACGTGTCGGGTCGAATCCACGAAGCAATTCCTAACCTAATTTAAGTCAGCCGTGGCAGCTCGGTCTTAACCTGCTCCTTGGTTTTTGGCTTATACCCCATCCGATCCAAGACCTTCATGATTCGTGTTTTCAGCCGGTCGTCGGCGTCAGTCAACGCAGTGGCCAGCGGTTCGACGGCCGGCTTACCGATCTTTCGAAGAATCTCTGTTGCCGATTGACGAATCTCATCTTCTTCGGAGACCAGTAACGGAATCAGTGACGGGACGGACGGGCCACCTAACTTGATCAATGAATCATAGGCTCGTTGCCGGACATCACCAACCTCGTCGTTCAGTGCCGACACCAACGGATCGACGGCGCGGAGGTCTTTCAACTCGCCCAACACCTCTGCCGCATACTTGCGGTTCAACCAGTGCGAATCTTTCAGGTCGAGCAGCATCACATCGGCCCTGGCCGTGTTCGGATCTTTCGCTCGAATCCTGAAGCTGGTGGCAACGCGCTTCCCACCTTCCTCGACAACACGGATGGTTGCCCCATCACCGGCCTTGAGTTTTTTGAGATCTTCCAGGGCCTCCTCAGCTACGTCGAGGACGACGGTTTTGCCGTCGTAGGCCAGGAGCTCGACCTCGAGCTGTCTGCTCTCTGGGTTGACCGCGACAACTCGTTCCGTCACCAGATTGAAGCCGTCTTTTTTCTCTCCACCTTTAGGAGCAATCTGAATCAGCTTTGGAGCTTCGTCCGCCATGGGTAGCCTTCCTCTTTTGAAATAAGTTATTGCGATTCAGGTTTCCAGCCGAGACTCACTAGCACGGCGTCGACCGTTTCCTGCACCATTGTGTTCTCATCTTCCCGCAGTGCCAACAAGGGTTGAATGGCATCTTTGGCACCGAGTCGAGCGAGCGATTCCGCGGCGTTCCGTCGGACCAGCCAGTCTTCATCATTTAGGGAATCGATCAAGGGCGTGATTCCCCTCGGATCACCGATTTTCCCCAGCGCCTCCGCCGCATGACGACGAACCATCCAATTGGAACCCAGAAGCCCATCGATCAATGCCTCAACCGCCCGCACATCGCCGATTTTTTTAAGAACTCTGGCCGCATCCTCGCGCAGGGTGCTGTCCATGAGCGCATCGATGAGTCCAGGCACCGCCTGGGGATCGCCGATCCGTTCCAGAGCCCATACCGCCGCTGTGCGTACCGCGCCGTCTCTGTCTTTGATCGCTCCGACTAGCGGTTCCACGGCCCGCTTGTCGCGCAATTTTCCGAGTGCCGATGCCGCCTGTTCTCGAATCGCCCATGAATCGTCCTGCAACGCATCGATCATGGGGTCCACGACCGAGAGACCCATGCGGACCACCGCGCTGGTCGCGGCTTCTCGAATGACTGCATCCTCGTCGGCCATCAAGTCGATCAATCGAGGAAGCGCTTCCGGGCCGGTTTGACCGAGGCTCGCGATGGCATGGTCACGCAAGGCTTCATTGTCATCGTGCAATGCCTGTATCAGTTGTTCAATTCGGCTGGATTGCCCCTGTTCAGTCATGTTCGGCGTCCTCTACGTGGGTTTGAGTTTCCATGGCCGCGATTGCGTCGAGCTTATCGGCGATCAGGCCGGCATTGTACGCCACCAAGCCATCACGATCGGTCTTGAGCCGATCAAAAAGGTCTTTGTATTGGCGCAAGCTCCCGACATCCTTGACCTTGGCCAAGGCTTCCATAGCGAACACGCGCAATGGGCGGATTGGGATGGCGTCAAGATAAAGACGAGTAGGACGCGCATCGCCGATCAAGCCAAGCGCCTTGATGGCCAACTCTTTGACGCCGGTGTCTTTGTCCTGCTCCAACCGCTTCATCAATGGTTCGACTGCCCGCACATCTCCGATTTTCCCCAATAAGTCCGCGGCCGCCTCACGGACAAGCCAGTCATCGTCTTCAAGATACTCGATCAGGATTTCCACACTCGGTCGTCCGATCCCAAGTAAATCGATGACCGTCGCCATGCGCGCTTCCTCACGCTCACTGGCTCCTTCGACGTCCCGCAATGCATTAAACGTCGCATCGATCCGCTCGCGGATCGCGGTCAATTTTTTCAACGTGCCGACGGCGAGGTCTTGGACAGCCGGTTGACCCATCGCATCGATAAACGCATCGACTGAACGAGGGTCTAATAATTGATCCAACATCAAAGCCGCGGCGATTTGTGCATCCTCTTCGGGGTGTTTCAACATCTCGCATAACGGCAGGATGGCGGTTGGAATCGCTCCGATCAAATGCGTCAGCACCTGTCTTGCCGTGCCGTCCGAGGCTTTAGGAAGCAGGGCAACCAACGCGCGGGCGGTGTCCGTATCGAGTACTCCCGCCATCTGCTCGAGAGCCGTTGCACCCGCACCTCGGACAACCTCCTCATCATGTTCAAGGAGGTCGACAAGGGCGACGCCGGCTTGTGGGTCTTTAATGCGCGCCAACATCGCTGCAGCTTCTTTCTTCAACTCAGGTGGTCCAGACCGTAGTGCTTCAATGAGCGCTCGGACAGAGCGAGGGCCTCCTGCCACACAGGCTGCCGTCGCGCGCATGCGGCGCCAATCCTCTTCATGGATCAGTTCTGAGACCAGTGTCTCGATCGTCTCGTTCGACATGGTATTCAACGATGAATGGTCGACATCCGGCGTGGTCTCCACCCAGCCAGAGTCAACGTTTCACGGACATGGAAGCGGAGATTGTCGTCTTGTGAATGGTTCAACAGCGGAATCAGAAAAGGAATGACCTTTGAGCCAAATTTAGCCAATGCCGATGCTGCCTCCGCTCTTGTCGATGTCGGCTCTAACGCCGCAACGAGCGAGGGAATTGCCTGATCGTCACCGATCTCGCCAAGGGCGCGTACTGCCGCGCCTTGGGTGTTGAGTGCTTCAGTCCATTGATCACCGCAGCCACCCGCCGTCTTCGTTATTTCTGGAAGCTCGGCTCCAGTCATGAGATCGATCAGCAGCGGAACTGCCCGAGTATCACCGATCCTACCGAGTGCTTGGACTGTCACGGTTCGCAAACCAGGCTCACGCATGGCCGTGAATAAATATTCAAGGGACCGAGGATCTCCGATCTCCCCCAGGGCCCGTACCGCATCTTCGCGAATCGCCGAATCCTGATCGTTGAACAACACCGACAGCAGTGGCTCCACCGCCTGTGGCGATTTAGTCTTGCCTAATGATTCCACTGCGTGGAGACGAACGAGCCATTCGTCATGCCGCAAGGCGTTCACTAACGACGGAATTGCGGCGTCGCCTATTGCAGCGAGTACCGCGGCGGCTTCCTCTCGCACCGCTTTCACCTTGTCTTGGAGCAGCGGAATGAGAGGCGCAATGCCATCGGTATGGCGCACCAAACCTAGCGCCTTGGCTGCATGCATCCTGACGATCCAATCATCACTGCGGAGGGCCTTGATGAGGGAATTGAGCACACGTTCATCCGCGATCGTGGACAATATTGCCGATGCTGCTTCCTGGACTGAAAGGTCAGACTGATCGAGGCAGGCACCCAAGGATTCGACCGACGGGGCTCCGATCGTACGTAAGGCTTCCATCGCCGCCTCACGAACGGAACGGTCCGGATCTCGAAGAAGGGCAATCAGGGGAGTCACGGCACGAGAATCCTTGAAGGTGCCGAGCAGCTGGGCAGCTTCTTCGCGGATGGCCCAGTCATCGTCTCTGAGTGCAGCGATCTGTTCCGATACCGCATCGGCCATGGTGATAACTACCCTCGATGTGGCTCAATTATGCTGTGTCGCCGGACGGCCCAAATCGTCCGGTTTGCCCCAACGGCCGATCAACGCGTAGATTGTCGGCTTGGCTCGAGCTTATTTCCACCGCTTCATCGGAAGGCATCCATCCAAGCTTTTCCAAGGTTTCTAGGGTTATCTGCTTCAAGGCATCTTTTGCTGTCAGCCGTACAGAGGCATAAGAAAGCACGCGCTCTTTTTCCGCCTCGACTTCAGAGGCTTTGGGATCATAGAGGAAGGCGATCAGAGGTTCGATGGCTGCATCGCCGATAATCGTCAGCGCAGACGCTGCCTTTTCACGCAGCACGCCATCCTTCAGTAACATGATCAAGTCCGGGATGACACGAGGGTCGCGAAATTGTCCCAGGGCAGTCGCCGCAGCTTCCTTGATGAACGCATCTTCACTGACGATGCACCCAGGTGTCGGTGAGCCTTCTTGCCTGATTCCTTTTCCCTTCAGGGCATCCAACACGGCCGACAGCGCGCGTGAGTCGCCGATCATGCCGAGGGAGGCAATGGCATGTCGTTTCACGGCTCCGTCTTTCATCGCTTCTATGAGCGCGTCAATGGCCCGAGCGTCGCCGATCATGCCGAGCGCGATGGTCGCGTCTTCGCGAACAGCCCGGTCCGAATCTTTGAGGGCGGCAATTAGTGCGTCCACCACCTTTGCGTCTCGAACCCAGGTTCTGCCGATTTGATAGTCCGTCGTCATTCCGCCCAGCGCGCGGGCGGCGTGACATCGGACCACGAAGTCCTTGTCCTTTAAACTTTCGATCAACGGATCCACCGACGGATGTCCGATATAGACCAGTGCGGTCCCTGCTGTTTCACGCACAATCTTCGAAGAGTCTCGAAACAGTTTGATCAGGGCCGGAACGGCTTTCGGATCGGCAATTCTGCCCAGTGCTTCGGCAGCGGCACTCTTGACTGCTCCGTCCCGATCGCGACACGTAAGGATTAAGGCATCGACTGAACGTGGGTCCTTGAGCTTGCCGGCGGCTTTCGCGGCGTGCTCACGTACGCGCCACCGCTCGTCCTTCAGCCCAGCGATCAGTCGGTCGAGCACGCTTGGGCCCATTCTCGCTGTTGCGTCGACCGCTTGATCTCGCACTTCCATAATGGAATCGTTGAACAGACTGATCAGAGCTTCGAGAGCTTTCGGCCCGCCGATTTTTGCAACACCGCATCCAGCGTGAGCGCGGACGGACCAGAAATCGTCGGTGCATGCGCCGATCAGCGCCTCCAAAGTCGTGGAGTCGCCCAGGTCGGCAAGAGTCTTCGCCGCCTCCTCACGGGTAGCATCGTCCACGTCTTCAAGCGCTTCTAAAAGGTCTTCCAGTGCGTCAGCCATTATTCGGTTGCTGCTCGTAGTAGGGGTCGCGCTGTCCGCCGTGAGGGTACATCCGTTTGCATGACACGACCAGGGTCTGGGTCCCACGGCCGCTCACACACTGATCCAATGATGCTGAGAAATCGAGCGTGCCGTTCAGATTGACGGTAAAAGGAAAGTCGAAGGTGAAGCTGATGAACTTGTACTTGCCCGGACGCAACTGCATTTCGCGAAGTTCGGATGTCTTGGGAGCATCGAGCGACTCGGGGTCGGAATTCCAGATGGAAGGGGTAATACCCGGTATCTGCCACCATGACGTGGGCACCAGCTTCGTGGCATCAATGGTAATTGGGTGTTCTTTGAGATGAGCCGGCGGCTCTCCGGCAAAGCTCCATTGGGTAGAAACCATCGTCAGCAAGCCGGCCAGTGCCCACCCAAATGCAAGAAGTCGCCGTCGTATCACAATGTCCTCGTGCATAGGCCGTTAATGCTTCTTTGCGCGCGGTACAGGGCGCTTAGTTGTCACGTTGGTTTGAAAAATTTCTTCCACGACCTTACTGTCCCATTCGGTGTGAGTCTCGAGCCTGAGAATTCGCATCACCGTGGCTCCGGTGTCGATAATGGACACCGGTTGATGGATAGTTTGGCCGCGCTTGATTCCGGCGCCTGAGACAATCCAAGGAACGACCGGTGCGTCGACCATTGGGGTCTCAGCGCCAGGGTCGATTCCCTTCCCGCTGAGAGCCGTGACGAGGACAGTGGTGCGGTCTAAGAGCTTGTGGTACTTGAATAGATCTAGAACGGACTGCATCGAGGCGTCGACGGTTTGTAGGGCCTCTCGATACTCCTTTGAATTCCATCCGTGCGTCACCCCGGCTCTACCTGCTTCTGGAAGGTGAACCACCAACAAATGGGGCAATGAGAGCACCGCGTGGCCGTAGCCATGACCACTGGCGGCCTTCTGGAAATACTGCTGGATGTAGGCGACGAGTTTTTGAGAGCCGCACTCGGGCCGCAACGCCCCGCAGAGTTGATAGTCGGTATAGGGAGTGGGCTTAGCCAGCTGATAAAGGGACTCTTCCATGAAAAAGATGGCACTATCACGGCCTCCGCTCAAATCCAGATAATCGAAGAGACTGGGTGGTCGCGGGTAGCCTCGGCTGAATTCAAATGTGTTCCAGGTGATCCCGTGTTTCTCTACAGGCATCCCGGTAATCAGTGAGGCCATTGTAGGCAGTCGCAGGGCTGGTTCGACCCCGCCTGCGGTCCAGGTGACCGACCCTTCCTTGATCAGGTTTTTCAGGACCGGCATCGCAGCGACTTTGAGCGAATCGTAGCTAAATCCCTCCAGAACGAAAAGGATGACATGTTCTGCCTGAGAGACAGAAGGAGAAGCTTCCTTGCCGGCTGGGGTGGCCGCATTGAGGCGGGTTGGGATCCCGATTTCAAGCAATAGGGCCAGTAATCCAAGAATGATCAACGAAAAACACCGAGAAGGACGTATCATAACAAAGAATAATCCTCATGTTTCTAGGTAAGTGAACTGGTACCCTAACATGCAAATTTTCAGGAAGGCAAGGTGGGGCAGCGCTTTAGCCGAACGCTGGCCAGACTACGTCCCGGGTGTTAAGCTGAAACATGATGGTTCCCGCTACCGCTTGTGACTGAGTTCTTCTTAATTTTAAAGAACTAAAGGTAGGTGATGTTCGGTCGAATATATCAACCGCCTCTCCTTCCCTGCCACCTGCCGATGAATTGTTTTCACTCTCTTGCTTGTTGCCTCACACTCGTGGCGATGTCTTCAGCCGTCACTCCGGCGCTGGCCGACATCCGAGTCGTCAATGCACAAGGCGAATATCGAATGGGGGACCGTGATACCCGTGAAGATGCGATTAGGCTCGCGACCGAAGCAGCCAAACGGAACGCGCTTGAGCAAGTCGCAACATACCTAGAAAGCGTCACCGTCGTCAGTGATATGGATCTGACGAAAGATGAAATCCGTACCTATACGGCTGGATTGGTGATAGTGCTCAACCAGCAGACCTCCACAACCCTCGATGGTGATGTCGTGGTGATAAAAGCGGATCTTCTGGCGCAGATGGACACGGACGAAGTGGCGCAGGCGATCACGGCACTTCGTGAGAACGAAGATGCCCGTGCCCAGTTGGTTGCCATGAAGCAGGAGAATGAACAGCTTCAGGAAGAGCTGAACGCCGTCAATCAAACATTAGGCAGCGCGTCGACACCGGACCAAGTTCAGCAGGCTGCGCAAAAGCGGAAGGAAATCCTCAATCGTGTACAATCGAACGCCATGGTATCGCAAGCCTGGACAAATTGGATCCTGGTCTCGCCTGGGGGCATTCCTCAAGGTCTGTTGAATAGTGCCAGCGGCCTCTCTCCAGCCAACCCCCACGTCGCCATTGCGCAACAGATCATCACCAGCAGGCAACCCCAAGGTCCACCTCAACCACCGAGGCCTGGGAGTAGGCCTGGTCGGATGCCGAGCTATGAGCTGGTTTCCCCTCCCGGTGTGTTGGGCGCGCCTCGTCCGTTCAATGAAATCATTCATGGTAGTCCTCGGTCACAACAGCCACGCTCTCAGTATAGGTGAGGATCGTCCTTGGGCATATCGCGGAAAGTCGTTGAGTTCGCGGAGAAACGCATTGGTGAATAAAGTTGAAACCATCGCCGTTCTTGGTGCTCTCTGGATCGTCGGAGGAATGGTTTTGGGGGCACAGGCAGGTGAAGTGGATTACAGTACGTCTTCCGCCGATCAATACTGGGTTGGCAAGGGACAGGGCGATCTCGCCAAAGGTAAGGTGGTGTGCCAGCGTGTGTCGGAGCTTTCAGCCAGGACCGATTTAGCCAAGCAGATTCGTGTGTTGGTCAAGGAACATATGGTCGACCGGGTCCGTGAACGATCGGGGCGCGAAAGCGAGCAGGATATCGAATTGACTCGCGAGGAAATTGTTCAGGAATACTTGCAAGACGTGAAGATTGTCGACCGCCGAATCGATGAAGAAAATAAGATTTGTACGGCGACCGCTATCATGCCGAAGAGCCGCGTTCAATTGAAACCAGTCACAGATCAAGAATCCGGCCAGATTCGCCTTCCATAGTCCTCTCAGTGGTATTGTTGCAGCCTCGCACCGATATCGGATATGTAATCCCCTATGCCGGTGGAGAATAATTTTCAGCATGATGAGTTGTCGCGGAAGAGTCCCGGCGAGCGATTGCGTATTGCCGATCTGACGGACGTCGTCCCTCCAGAGTCGCCGGAATGGAGCGAGGCCATGGTCCAGTATGGGACGAGCCTATCTCGTGCTGGGGTGGCAAGCATCGTTTTTCTCCATGGTTCACTTCATGGCACCGATGTCTTTGGCATGCAGCGGCTGGATGAGGTGGGGGGGCTCAAACGGGGCTATTCACGAGGTGTGTCGGGGGTCGATGCCTTGCTCGCGGCGATGCGGGAGGACAGCAACGGGATTCCGTTGCTCCCGGGCGGACTCAAGCCGCCACTCTCGAATGATGACGCAACCAAGCACCTTCTCGATGAACAGATCGGGGATGCAGGCAACTTCACCGAGTCCTACGTTCAATCGTTCAAGCAAGCCATCAACAAGAATCTGGATCAACCCATCTCCTGCCTTAGGCTACTCTGGTCATGCGAACACTACCATCTGGGACGGGCGCTTGCCGCCGTTCGGTTGCTCAATGAGCTGTATAAGCTCTGCAGACACCAGAACTTGGGGAAGGGACACCGAATTCTTGTCCAAGCGCATGGACAAGCCGGACTGGTTCTGGCGCTTGTGTCGAATCTCCTTTGTCCAAGCCCGATCACGGGACGACCCAAACTACTCAGTATCCTGCATGGCTATGCAGAACAGGCCGATCAGCCGGAACTTGCCGCTACTGTGAAACACGTTGAATCTTTGTTGACGACCGCATCAATTCTTAGTGGCGTGGGGCTCGACATTGCGACATTTGGCACACCGGTTCGCTACGGATGGGATCCTTCCGGAATTGGAAACCTGCTGCATCTCGTGAATCACCGGAACTTGCGGACGGATGGCAAAAACTGGCTAGCGAAAATGGAGCTGCCTCAGATTACGATGGAGATGCCGATCGCTTGGGGCGGAGACTATGTTCAAGAACTAGCGGTAGCAGGCACTGATGCCGTCCCTCGAACGGAATCAGCCAAGGCGGCGAACAAGAGAGTGTGGGAAATGGTCGAGTCTTACGATGGATTCGAGCGTTGGCTGGAATGTGCCAGGCGCGCCGTGCGTTTCCCTGGTGAAGGGCGCTGTCTCCTCGTCGATTATAAGGACAGTACCGGATCGACGAATCCTCGTGACCATTATTATGGCCACGCCGTCTATACGCGACGGCATGCCTTGTTGTTCAACACGACGCAGATCGTTCGTGCCTTCTATGAATCTTAGGCATCATCCTTGTCGGTGCTGGAAGCCGTTACAGGTTCACTGCCACTACTAGATGACGCGTCGTGAGAGTCCGGATTGAAAGCTGCGGGCAATACCTCTTCAACCCGTTCAGCTAGGATGAAGGTCAGCTCGTCCCGCACTTCCTGCGGAACATCCTTGAGATCTTTCTCGTTGGCTTTCGGCAGGATGATCCGCTTGATTCCCGCGCGATGGGCCGCCAGCACTTTTTCTTTAATGCCGCCCACCGGCAACACGAGCCCGCTTAGGCTGATTTCACCCGTCATGGCTGTGTCGCTCCGTACGGCCTTCCCCTCATAGGCAGAGGCCAGAGCGGTGGCCATCGTGATTCCAGCCGATGGACCATCTTTCGGAATGGCTCCGGAGGGTACATGGATATGGACTCCATTCCGTTTAAAACGCGAAATGTCCAAACCCATGCTCTCGGCATGCGACCAGAGATAGCTCCTGGCCGCTCGAGCGGACTCCTGCATGACATCGCCCAGCTGTCCCGTCAGGGTCAGCTCATGGCTACCGGGAAGTAGAGTGGTTTCAATATAGAGCACATCTCCCCCAGTCGGGGTCCAAGCAAGACCGGTGGCGACGCCGGGCGGCAGAGTCTTCCGGGCCTCCTCCGGCATAAACCGTTCGGAGCCCAACCATTCCCCAAGTATATCGGCCTGAATGGTAACGGGCTGTCGTGCCTGGTCTTCCGGGATGTCGGCGAACGTCAAGGCTACTTTTCTAGTCAACCGACCCAACATCTGCTCGAGTTGGCGCACGCCGGCTTCACGGGTATAGCGCGAAATGACGAGATTCAGCACCTCGTTCGTGAGCACGACTTCGCTATCTACGATGCCTGCCTCATTGAGCCGTCTCGGCCACAGGTAGCGACGGGCAATTTCGGCCTTTTCTCGCTCGCTGTAACCTTGAAGGCGGATGACCTCCATCCGATCCAGCAACGGCTGGCTGATGGTGTCGAGGGTATTGGCCGTGGTGATGAAGAAGACCTTCGATAGATCGAACGGCAGATCCAGATAATGGTCACGGAATGTGTGATTCTGTGCTGGATCAAGAATCTCTAACAGCGCTGCTGCCGGATCTCCTCGGAAATCGCGTCCCATCTTGTCGACTTCGTCGAGCATCAAGACCGGGTTATTCACCCCGGCACGGCGGATCGCCTGGATGATGCGGCCTGGCAACGAACCAACATAGGTGCGTCGATGGCCGCGCAGTTCGGCTTCATCATGGACCCCGCCGAGGCTGAATCGTTCAAAGGTCCGACCCATCGCCCTCGCGATCGACTGCCCCAGGCTGGTCTTGCCGACGCCGGGAGGACCGACAAGACAAAGAATCGGGGCCTTGGCTTTCGGGTTCAGCTTCAAGACTGCCAAGTGTTCGACGATCCGTTCTTTCACCTCTTTGATGCCGTAATGATCCTCATCAAGTACCTGCCGTACGGTGGAGAGATCGAGATGTTCTTCCGACGCTTTCTTCCAAGGAAGTTCGAGGACCAGCTCCAGGTATGTCCGAAGAACTTGATGGTCCGGCGATGTCGGCGGCACCTTGCCTAACCTGGTTACTTCGCGCTCCACTTCCTTGCGAATATGATCAGGCAAGTCTGCCTCGTTGATTTGCTTCTTCAGGCGAGACACTTCGTTCTCGTCGTCCTCGCCTTCGCCCAACTCTTGCTGGATGGTTTTCAGCTGTTCGCGCAGAATGTACTCTCGTTGGCTCTTGCCGATCTTCGTCTGCGCGTCTTTCGCGATCTTTTCTCGCAGTTGAAGTATTTGGAGTTCTTTCGAAAGCGCGGCGTAGAGACTGCGCAACAGCTCGAGGGTTGAAGTGCATTCAAGCAGGCGCTGTTCCTCCACGACGTTGAAGTTGACCAAGGAGGCAATGCGATAGGCCAGCGAGAGAGAGTCATCCTCATTGCTCAGCACTGCGCTGACTTCCTGGACACCCGGTGCTTCAATGAGTCGGGGAAGGTCGGACAGGAGTTCCTGGATGGCCCGATGCAGTGCCTGGACTTCAGGTCCGCTGTCGGAAGGACGCTCCAACGTCCGAACTCGAATCGTGGCATAGGGAGAGGACTGTTCTTCTTTTAAAAGCACGACTCGATCCAACCCTTGGACGAGGGCGTGAATGGTTCCTTCCGACGATTGGCCCAGTTGTTTGACGGTCGCCTTCGTGCCGATCGGATAAAGATCCGTCAATCCTGGTTCCTCAGTCTGAGGATCTCGTTGAGCCACGACCACGATCATCTTTTCTTCGGTCTTCATGGCCGCGCTGACGGCCGCAATGGACCGTTCTCGCCCGATCGTCAAGGGCATCATCACTCCGGGAAACAGGACCGTCCGTTTGACGGGAAGTATCGGCAACGTCGATAAGACATTATTATTTTCCATCGCGACCAATCTCCTTGCCTTGCTCGGAGTTCAAATCATTATACCAACTTGATAGGTTCCTCTGCACGGAAGTCAAGGGGAAGGGGTCGGGGGGTAGCGGGAACTAATAGGCACGAGAAGGATGGCGCAACATTCTAATAGGACGCCAGATCACTTCCTTGCCCAATCTACAGTCTCCATCCATTCCACAAATGTCGTCTGTGGGATGCCGAACTGCTGTTTTAATCCGGGGATATCGATGGCGTAGCCGACCTCGTTGAACCAGCGAAACATCGTGGCGAAGTCATGGCCCATCGCCGTCTCGGCCTGATCCATCGGGAATTCCTGAAAGCGGATCGGCCGACCCATCCCCTGCGTCAACAGTGCGGCGGTTTCGGGCATTGTGAGCTCATCTCCCGCGATGTCGATAGCCTGCCCAAGAAAATCACTTGGGCGCAAAAACGCCGAGGCCCCAAACGCGCCGATGTCCTTGAGTGCGACCATCGCCAGTTTTCTGGCCGGCTTCATGGGGAGCATCAGCAGTCCCTCCGCGGACGGTTTTGCGAAGGTGGTGAAATTTTCCATGAACCACACTGGCCGCAGAATAGTCGCCGGCAGTCCGATCTTCCGGATATGCTCTTCCACCTTCCACTTACTCTCAAAGTGCGGAATCTTTGTATTGCGATGGGCGCTTCCGACGGACGTGTAGACATAATGGGCAATGCCGGCCTCCTTCGCAGCATCGGCCAGCATGATTCCCTGGCGCACCTCCGCCTCCATGCCTGCCTCGAACGGGGTCGACATGGCAAACACCCCATGCACGCCTCGCAGCGCCATCTGCAAGATGGCCTGGTTCGTGAGATCTCCCTGCACGATCTCGGCGCCGGCCTTGGCCAGCGATGCAGCCTTCTCCGGATTCCTCGTCATCACGCGAACCGGCTGTCCCTTGGCAAGCAGCGCCCTTGCGACGGCCCCACCTTGTTGACCCGTTGCGCCGGTTACCAATATCGGTCTGGTCTGGGTTGCCATCATGACTCTCCTTTATCTGCGTACCGATGGAGGTACTATACAGCGAAGCGTGATTCTTGCACCACGTCGGTCACAGATGTCAAAGTTCTATACGGTGACCTCGCAAATGATAGGTCCTGGAGTTGGCGAATTGAGTGCCGGAAGCGTAAGCTCTTTCTGCATCGCCGGGCTCTCCGGATGTGGAGCAACGGGTTGACGGAATCCACTTCTGGTTTCGACGTCGCGCTGTATCTTGGATCGGCCACCATGCACATGCTTGAACTGAAAATTCCGCCAGCTGTCACCGGCGCGGTGACCGCGATGGGCATGTGGCTCGTCTCCCGTGCCCTGCCCACATTCTCGTTTGCGCCCCTGCGAGTCATGGCCGTGGGAATGACACTCACCGGTGTGGTGGTCACGGGATTGGCGATGCTGTCGTTCTGGACAGCGCACACCACCGTGAACCCCATGAAGCCATCTTCCGCATCGTTCTTGGTGACGTCGGGAATCTATGGTTTTACGCGCAACCCGATGTATCTCGGCCTGCTGTTCGTCTTGGCTGCATGGGCACTGTATTTGGGAAACGCCCTGACCTTTCTCTTTCTTCCCGCCTTCGTCCTCTACATGAATCGCTTCCAAATCGAACCAGAAGAACGAGCGCTGACTGCTCTGTTTGGGCAGGCGTTCGTCGCGTACACATCGCGGGTACGTCGGTGGATATAACGCAAAGTGGCTGGCGGGACAGGGGTGGCGGTTCAGATCGAAATGGTTCCTGATGCCCTGCACATTTTCCGTGGCGGGATCGGTGAACGCAAAGATGAGCAATCTATCCATCGCAAGCATCACGAGAGAATGAGGTGATCAAGCAGAGACTCCCAATCCCTTTGATTCCCGCGCATGCCACGTATATTGCACTTTTCAATACCGGCCAAGCCCAACATCCACGAGCAATTCACTGACGGTAATATTCAAATTCAGACCAACTTCGGGCCTCACGGTCTTATCTTTGCCTGCGTGCAGCCGAGCATGACGCTGCCTAATCACGTGAGCCAAGTTGTATCCGTAGTAGGTCAGGGAGAATCCTGGTCTCTCTCTTTTCCACTCGAGGATGAGTTTAGCCTTTTCCAGCATCCCGTTAAGCGAGTTCGGCGGGGATACCACAACACACTGAAGGCGATGGCTGATAATGCCCTCTGTGAGATTGTTGGCGCGGTCGATTGCATCGAATGGAGCATTCCGGATGATTGCTTGTTGAAACCCCTCGAAATGCTGCGTGAGAAAAGTTTGCAGCTCAGAAGGTACTTTTTCAAATGATGGGAGAGCGAGGGTTGGCGCCAGTTGTACTGGCGCGAATGTGAGGACTTACCGATTCAAGGCGTCTGCTTGGTTCGTGTGATGCGCCAGAGCGCGTTTATGCCGACTCCGCCAGTAAGAAAGTAGCCGCTCTTTCCTGCGCCGATGTCCGTCTCCCATGAATACGAGCCGCCTGGTGGGTCGGCGTGATAACACAAAGCTTGCTCGGGGATTTCTTGATAATGGGTTCAATGAATCCGATGCTCTTCTCTCACATTTTTATAGTTGTGGTCCCCGCATTCCTATACACGATTGCTGACCACAATGGAGAACCGTCACTGGAGGGAACAGGTCGCAACAGCGTATGGGCCGGACTTGATAGTTGACTCCAAAGTACTCGTGGATCAGCTTGTCGCGCATTCCGGCCATTTGCTTCCATGGAACGTTCGAATGTCGCTTGCGTACGGTCGGCGGGATCTTTTTCGCCGCTTCACCGATAATCTCGAAGGCTCTCACCACGGCATAAATAGTCTTCTGATCCTGTGCGAACTAGGGCCAGGTCATGCTTCCGATGAATTCGGAGATGTGCTGTGTAGCCTCTTGAATATCATCGAGGTAGTCGAGAAATTCGCGTGTGCGCTTCACAGACCAACGACTTCGCTAAGAATATGACGACCGATAAGGGGCTTAAGTGCCCCCTTCATGACGAGATCACATTTGACGTTTAGAAGTGAGGATAAATGGCTTTCGAGTTCGATGAACTCGAACAGGCTGGGTGTTTCAGAAAATTCAACGAGGATATCGAGGTCACTGTCCCTCCGGGGCATCCCTTGAACATACGAACCAAATAGGCCGAGATACCGGACATGGAACTGTTTTCGGAGCATGGGCAATTGCCGCTGCAAGGCGTCCCTGTATCGACTCAATCTTCGTTGCGCGGTTAAACGGGAAACTTTTTCCATGCCCGTCTCCTGTGTGACCACAGCCTACGTTCCAGGTTCAATTCTGTCAACATTTCGCGGTGGCGGAAGCCATTCCGGCTAGATCTTGACCGATGGCGTAAGCCGTCGTCGGGCTCCCCCTTGGACGATTACGAACTCATAGAGCCGGCATTCCAACGCTCCGTTGAAGAGGGGAATGCGTTTCGATGGCGTGAGCCCAATCAGCTTCGGCACGCGGGCATCGCCGGTCAGCACATAGGCGCGCCATCCGGTGAAGCGCTGCTTCAGCCAATCGCCCAGCTTGGGGTAGAACAATTCCAATTCCTGTGGTTTGCTCAACCGGACTCCATAGGGCGGATTGATGACTATCACGCCCTGTGCGGAGGGCGCTTCAAGATCCAGAATGTTGCTCTGCTTCAACTGAATGTCATTGGTCACGCCTGCGCCTTGAAACGTCCGCTGCGCAATCTTCACCATCGCGAGATCACGGTCAGAAGCATAGATGGCGGCTGGGACGGAGGCCACTTGTTTGGCTCTGGCTGCGTCGCGTTGCTGTTGCCATTCTGCTGCATCATGGACGAGCAGCCGTTCGAAGGAAAAGCTCCGTGAAATACCCGGCGCGATCTGACGAGCCATGAGGGCGGCTTCGAGAGGAATTGTTCCGCCACCGCACATGGGATCGAGCAGGACATCTTTCGGCGTCCAGCCGGCAAGACGCAGGATGCCTGCTGCCAGATTTTCTCTGAGCGGCGCTTCGACGCGGCCCATCCGATAGCCTCGCTTGAACAAGGGTTCGCCGGATGTATCCAGGTAAAACGTGACGATGCTCTGATCGAGAAAGGCATCAACCTTGATGGTCGGGCGTTCCGTATCGACGCTGGGTCGCTTGTGCCCTGCGGCGACGAACTTATCGCAGACCGCGTCTTTGATGCGGAGGGTCAGGAAGTCCAGGCTGGGGAGGGGACAGCGATGGGCGCTCACCTTCACCTTGATCGTCTGCGCGGGCGTGAACCAATGGGGCCAGGCAAGCACGGAGGCGGCGTTATAGACATCACGTTCCGTTTTGTAGGCACTCTGACCGACTTCCCAGAGAACGCGGCTGGCGATGTGCGATTTAAGGTTGACCCAATACATGGTCGACCAGGGCGCCTGGAAGCCGATGCCCCCCTCTGTCTTGGTCGTCACCGGCACACCAAGGCTATGAAGCTCTGCCTCAAGCACGCCTTCAAGCCCACGTGGACAGGGTGCAAAGAAGCGATGGTTTGTGCTATCCATCCTTATCCATTTCTTTGTGAGAGCCCGCCGTGAAATTCTGTAGTGCCTGTGGAGCTCCGGTCAGTCAGAAGATCCCGCCCGGCGATAATGTGCTGCGATACGTCTGCGAGCACTGCCAGGCGATTCATTACCATAATCCAAAGATCGTCGCAGGCTGTATTCCTGAGTGGGAAGACCGGATTCTCCTGTGCCGGCGTGCGATCGATCCCCGGCTGGGGCTCTGGACCTTTCCCGCCGGATTCATGGAAATCGGCGAGACGACGGAAGAGGCGGCGACCCGAGAAACGAAGGAAGAGGCATTGGCCGACGTGGCGATGCTCTCGCTCTATGCCGTATTGAGCATGCCGAACATCGGGCAGGTTTACATGGTGTTTCGTGGCCGGATGCTCGTCCCGACGTTTGGTGCCGGAGCTGAAAGCCTGGAGGTGGATCTCTTCAAACGGGAAGACATCCCCTGGGAGGAGATGGCTTTCCCGGTCGTGGCCGAAGCGCTCCGCTGCTACGTGCGCGATGCCGAGACCGGCCAGTTCCCGCTTCAGTTGGGTACAGTGCTTGAACGCTATCCCAGCTAGGGCTGTGGTCATCGTTCGGCAGCTATTTCAATCCTGATCGTGGAATGATCGCGTGGATGTCGACGAGCTGTTCCGCGCGGTCGATGGCATAGAAGATCCGCCATTCCCCCACGGCATACTTGCAGAGCCCCGGAAGGTCGTCCGCAATCGGTTCATGGCGCAGGTTGTCGACATTGGACACCAGCCACTTGCACTTGTCGAGGAGCCGTTGGGCTATGGATTGGTCAATTGCGGCGAGGTCTTGCGCGGTGTCGGGTTGAAAAGCGAGGCGATACCAGGGCATGGGGCCCTACCACCGAAGGCCGAGCCGCTCAGCCATGTCTTCGCCGGAGAGGCGCTCACCGCTCGCGAGTGACTGCTTGAGGCGGGTTCTGAGCGAATCGCCGAGCTGGAGGCCGAGATCGGGATCGCCGATCAGCTCGCGAATCCGATCATCCACGAGCCCCTGTACCAGTTCCTTCAACTGTTCCATCGACAACGACGAAAGGTTCATGGGAGGAGAATACGGGTCGGGATGGGCGGAATGCAACGGGTCGGACAGCCGAACGTAGTCGATATGATGACCAGTATTGACTCTATCTTGCCAGTCTGCAGGACAGGCCTGCGTTCTTGGCAGGAGGAACGTCAGTCTCGCAGTGTCAAGAAGCCACATCTCATCCAGACGTTCCGAGCAACGAGACTATCGATCATGCGATCGCGCTCACGATCGAGCAATGACATCCGTATTTGGACGGGTTATGCGAGATTTCTGTGGCGTGCAACGTTATCGGTCGATTATCTCGACAGTAGATCGTTATTCCGAAAGATATTCCAACCATTCGGGGTCTTTCGTTCGATCAGCCCGCAATTCAACGCCGAACCGTCGTCCGTCGACCCAGGAGACAATGGCCTGGGGAATACAGAGCGGAGACTCCAAATCCGGCAGTTCAAGGAATAGGCCCAGCTCCATCCCTTGCTTGACACGTTTGTTCCCTTGAATCCCGAAACCGTATCGGCTGAGATCGGTGATAGTCCCATTGCCGATGATGATGGTATCGCCATCAGACCCGGAGTACCGGACTTTAAACTTTCCTCCGATACGGGGCTCTCGTCGTCGATCAGCGCCGGGGTTTGCTGATTCCTCTTTGGCCTTCGCTGACGACTTCCACCACCGCACCGGTTCCTCCTTACGAGCAGGCCGTTGAATATCTATTTCGACGATTCAGCTGACATCCTTGTTGAACGATCACGGTTGCAGAGAGGTAGCCTAGGTCTTGGGGAGCCCTTCTGTTGGAAGTATGACGGCTTGGCCCGCCGTCACTGAGAGCTGTTCGACCGCTCGTTTCAGTCGTTCTTGCTCGGCAGGCGCCATCGATGAAAACTCGACACCGATGCCGTGAGATCCCGTCCATCGGACGGTCGCCTTATTGATATGAATCGGTGTAGCCTCGCCGGGCAGGTCAACTAGAAGTTCCAACTGCATGCCGGTGAACGGTCGTATGACACTCTCCAACCGACAGCCCTTCAAAGACAGATCCTTCACGAAGGCGTTGTATCGAAGCTTGTCTCTTTGAACCAATGTGCTTGATATGGCAACCGGATAGCGAGGGAATTTACGAACAACCATGCCTGTGTCCTTATCTCTTGTCGCTGACCGTTCGCCGGCTCGCGAACATAGTGGAATTCAGTCCACCTGAATCGATGTTGTCACTATAGAGCATTCTACTAAGTAGACTATTTGTCCGAACTCATCTTGTCAACGAAAAGCCGGATACCAACAGTCTCTTAGGTAGAGAGGCAAGAAAGGCGGGGGCGCTCGTCTAGCCTGATTGGCCCGTCGTCACCAACGGTCACCCCAATAACCGTAATGTCGGTGACCCCAAAAAGGACGGTAGTAGGGGCCGTAGTAGGGTGACGCATTAAGCCCAGAGTTCCCAAAGTGGAGACCGAATCCGAGTCCGAGGCCGAAAGGGTAGCCATAAGCATAGGGGACAGGAATCATGCTGGTGGTCGGCCGTTCTGTCAGTTGTCGTTGTAACTCCGCCGTCGTAGTTGATTGGCGATCGAGCTGACTCTTAAGTTGGCTGACCGTTCCTTCTTGGGCTTGAAGCTTTCCTTCGAGCTCGGCGATCCTTTTCTGTTGCGCTTCTATCAGAGCGTTGACACAGCGGGTCTGCGCATCCTCCTTGTAATTGGAGCACTCCCACGGTACTTGAAGGGTTTCTGCCGTAGACGGAAGCGGAGCGCCTATGAAGGCCACACTTGCAACCAAAATCGAGGCTTGCATTGAGCGATATCGGAACGTTTCCAGGCTCATGGCTCCCTCCTGGCTTGGTTATCTAGAGCCTACCACGAGAGAGTAGCTTTGAACAGATTGTCAGACGGCGTTTGATTTTTGGTGAACGGGACTCCTACAATGCCTCCGATTCAACAACGGTGGTGAGAAGGCATCGGGACATGCCTGCGCGACCTCCATCCAACAAGAAAAAATCTCGCAAGGTTGTTCTGCCGAACCATTCTACGAGACGTCGATTTCAGCGACGACTTTTGCAGTGGTATGGAGAGCATGGTCGGGATCTGCCCTGGCGCAAAACTTCAGATCCCTATCATATCCTCGTCTCGGAAGTCATGCTTCAACAGACTCAAGTCGACCGGGTCATTCCCAAGTACCACGAATTTTTAGAGCGGTATCCGAGTTTCGAAGATCTGGCAGAGGCTCCGGTGGCTGACGTGAAAAAGACGTGGTATCCACTTGGCTACAACATTCGCCCGGTACGGTTACATGGAATCGCCTGCGAAACGGTGGAGAGGTATGGAGGGAAATTACCCAACGACGCCGACGAGTTGCTCTCGTTCAAAGGGATTGGGCGGTATACTGCCGGGGCGATTCGCTCATTCGCCTTCAATGAAGATGCACCGATCTTGGACACGAACGTGATTCGGGTCTTACACAGGGTCTTTGTTGCCGAGGGCAATCCTAAAGCTCAGAAGGCGGTGTTATGGGAATTGTCGGAAGTCTTGATTCCTTCTGGAAAGGGGTATGACTTTAATCAGGCCATCATGGACTTCGGGGCGATGGTGTGCACAGCTCGTGATCCCTATTGTCTTCTGTGTCCAATGAAGTCTTTCTGTAAGACATACCCATTTTGTCGGACATCGACTGAACGGTAGCAGGCTATGTATGCGGGTTATTGAAGTGGCCGCCGGGCTCATTCATGGTAACGGACGCTATCTGATCGCTCGTCGAAAGCCCGGCGTTCATTTGGCTGGGTTTTGGGAGTTTCCCGGTGGGAAACGAGAAATGAGCGAATCTCTCGCCGAGTGTTTGCAGCGCGAATTACTCGAAGAGCTCAATATTCACATCGACATTCCTATTCCCTATCAGATCGTCCGCCATGACTATCCGGATAAGATCGTGGAGTTGCATTTCTTTCGCTGTGCCATCGAACAAGGAGAGCCCGTTCCTCTCGGCTGCGAGGAAATCCGATGGGTGTCTCCAGAAGAGCTGACTCAGTTTAGATTTCCACCGGCCGATCACGCCATCATACAGGCGTTGCAGCGTGATGCGTTAGGAGCTCCCCGATGAAGGTCGTGCTCGACATCGAAACCGTTCAGGCACCTCGTGACGAATGGGCTCGTCTAGTAGGGAAACCGTCCACAAGAAATGAATCTTCTTTGGAGGAGGAGAAATACGACCTTTTTGCAGCAGGCGCTGCTGAAGAGCAACGTCGCGTAGAAGACGAGTCGTACGCGAAATCAGCGTTCGATGGGACATTCAGCCGCATTGTCTGCATCGGCCTATTGGAATTTTCCGATCAGATGGAAGCACGTAGCGCTGTCGCCTGGTATGGGGCAAATGAACGTGAACTCCTCCGCCAATTTTGGGCACGTCTGGCTCAGGACCGCCCCACGTTGTACATTACGCATAACGGGCTTGGCTTTGACCTGCCTTTCATCAAGAAACGGTCCATTATCAATCAGGTAAAACCCAGCTTTGAGATCAACCTTGCCAAATTTCGCAGTGAACCGGTCTACGACACGATGGCAATCTGGAGCAATTGGGATATGCGGGGTTGGGTCAAGCTCGATGTCTTAGCCCGAGCGCTGCAGGTTGAAACGAAATCAGGCAGTGGGGAACAGGTTGCCGAGATGTGGGAGAAGCGTCAGGGGCATGAGCTGGCGCAGTATTGTTTGCAAGATACCTATGTCACCTATGCCTGCTACTGTCGCATGAATTTTCGCCAACCTCTCTCCAAGGAAGTCGTCCTGTTACAGCCTGAACTGTACGACGTCGGTTGAATCGATAAGCAATCAGCGGACCCGGTGTGCCTCCGCGGATTTCTTCTTGGGGGCCGGGCGTGCCGATGCCTTGCTGGCCTTCAGGGCCTTCACTTCTTCCGCTCGCTGACGGAGTTCTTTCTTCATCCAGGCCGCTTCCTTCTTGAGAGTCGCGATTTCGGAATCTTTCAGCTTGTTGGCCTTGCGCGCATCACGGAGCTCGTCGAGTTTCTTGTTCAGCAGTTCATCGTTGTTCAATGCGAGAGATTCCGAATCAAGAGAGCCATTCGCCTGAAAGTCCTGAGTGATTGCCCCAGCGTCCTGTACCGGTGCTGTCTTCATGGTTGCAGCAGTTTGTGACTCAGAGGCAGGCATCGACCTAGGTGCTCTTGCTACCGGAGATGAGCCAGGCATCGGTGCCTTGGCAAGCGTCTGGTGATCGATCACTAGCGTGATCGCGTCGCTTCCCATGGCGACAAAGGAAGGAGCCTTTTCAAGGCGAGCAACGGAGGCAGGGACGAACCCGGAAGACTTCGTGTTCTGCGTAGAAGCGAGTGTCAGAAAAATCGATCCATTATGCACATAGAGTGTGCCCGCCGTGGGCTCAGCGCCTGACCCTGCCGATGGAGACACCTTGAAACCGACAATTTGCTCCGGTTTCGCTTGCGATAAGCCTTGGGCTAGCAGGGGAGCAAGAAACTCGGCGTCCTCATCGCTGAACATTCTCATCGGCTTGCTGCCACTGGCGGGCATTTTTGAGCTGCTGTCGGTCACCACGCCTTTGATGACCTTTAGTATCGTCATTTGGTCGATCATGGCAGGATGACTCGCTTCAAAGGACCAATCCGCGATTTCCTTGAGATAGACGGACCCCTTCGCATTCTTGTGAACCTTTGCCTCTCCAGAAAACATCGAGCATCCGGCCACGATCAGAGTGAGGGACATCAACATACCGACAGATTGAGCACTGCGGAGGCTAGTGGGTGCATGCATATAGGTTTTCCTCCTCATCCTTCGATGTAGTCGTGAGCCTGCAAATGGCTACCGACGCAATCGACGGTTGATCTCGATCCTCCCGCGAATAATGTTGCTTATGTTGCATTACCAGATGCCAAGACCCATGAGGACCATACCTATCGCCAACCATCCGAGTACTCCGACGGAAATGATCGCTTCGAGTGTGATGCGGGAATCGGAAGGGTTGGGATTCGGCTTTGAATCAGAATCAGCGGGTTTCATGACGAGCGGCGAAATCCAAGGTTGCCAAAACGATAGATGCTCAAGGCAAAGCAAGGTCCGTGCCGTTGTAGACGCTGAACGGACTCAGTGGTCAGTTGTCCGACCATAAAGAGATTCATGTCATGAGCTACAAAGCCGTGAGTTTATAAGGATGGAATGATTTGTCCTGATGAATAGGACGCAATTTGTAGAATTATTGAACTGTTAGAGGAAAGTCATGCCGTAGTTCTGTTGTAAAAAAGATATGGGAGTATCGGTGAGCGATTCGATGGGCACCGAAATCCGAGAGGGGTGGGTACAGCTGTGACCAGTTAATGAACTGTCAGAAGGTAGACGGTGGAGGTGTCAGAAAATGTTCAAATCCAACGTGGGATGTACAGGATTGTTTCCCAAAGTGAGACAGTTGTCTCATAAGGAAAACAGCATGAGGCAGTGACAGTCATTCTCCATACAGAGTCGCGGCTGAGGCCTTGACGATACGTTTCGTCGAGAGCGCGCCCCGACTAGAATCGCCGGTGCTCTTGTCCCAGACCACCGTGATATTTCCATCTGTTTTCCCCATTCCTTGAGTTGATGAGCGGGTCGCATCTCCCTCGACGAGAATCTCAAGAGCCTGACCGATATATCGGCGGTTACGTTCCAGCGTGATGCGGCGCTGGATCTCGACAAGTTGCGCAACGCGCATTCCCTTGACCCGATCGGGAACGTCATCGGTGTATTTCCTCGCCGCGATTGTGTGCTTCCGTTCAGAGTATTTGAAGATATAAGCTGAGTCAAATCGAACCTGTTCCACTATCCGTTGAGTGGCTTGGAAGTCGTCATTTGATTCTGAGGAGAAACCGCAGATGATATCCGTGGTCAGGATGACATCGGGGATGGTCCGTCGAATATGATCGACCAACGCCAGGTATTCGGCTCCCGTATAGGTCCTCCCCATGAGTTCCAGAATACGATCGCTTCCTGCTTGAAGCGGCAGATGAATGTGTTTGCAGACTTTGGGGTGTGTGGCGATGACCTCGATCAAACTGGTGGGAAAGTCTTTGGGGTGTGGAGAGGTAAACCGTACTCGTTCGATGCCTGGTGTGTCTGCGACTGCATGAATGAGGCCGGCGAAGTCCCAATCTCCATAGCGATAAGAGTTGACGTTTTGGCCGAGTAACGTCACTTGCTTGAAGCCGCGAGCCGACGCGTCGCGAGCTTCGAGTAGAATGGACTCTGGATCACGCGACCGCTCACGTCCTCTGGTATAGGGAACGACACAGAAAGAACAAAAATTATCGCAACCTCGCATCACCGTGATCCATGCGTTCACCCCGCTGTCGCGGTCCGGCATGATCCCTTCATAGGTTTCGTACTCCGACAGATCGAGAGCAAAACCCTTCTGAGCGAGGCCCTGTTCTTGTGTTTCAAGCGCGGTCGTCAACAACGAGGGAAGTTGACGGTAGGCGTCTGGGCCGGCCAACACATCGACCAGCGGTTCCTTTTCCGCAAGCGCGCTTTTCAGGTTTTGGGCCATGCAGCCGAGTACCCCGATGACGAGTGGGCGTTGTCTCTTCAGTGTTTTTAACTCAGAGAGATGGGCGTAGATCTTGTTGTAAGCGTTTTCTCTAATGGCGCAAGTGTTGACCAGCACCACGTCGGCCAATTCGCGGTCCTCCGTAAAGACAAACCCCTCTCGCTTCAGCATTGAACGAACGAGCTCGCTGTCGGACTCGTTCATCTGGCAGCCGAAGGTTTCGATGTGAACCTGAGGAAGGGCTTTCAGGCTCATCGTATCGCCCATGCAAAATTCATCGGCTGGGCTGAAGCAATATGGCCGAACGCGGAGCGATCGGTTGCGGCGGTGATCGTCACCGGCATGATCTGATTCTGAAGATCCCCGGAACCTGTCACCGCCACTCTCATGAAGTTTGGAGTCGTGCCGATGCGATGGGAGTCTCGTGTCCCAGATTCAAAGAGGACCGAGACGGTCTTCCCAATCTGTCTATTATGAAAGACCAGTCGTTTGGTGCGATCTAGGTTCAAGAGAATGTCGGTGCGCTTTTTCGTCGTTGCGGAGGGTACCCGCTGCTTGAGGCGCGCTGCGGCCGTACCCGGTCTCGGAGAGTAGGGAAACACATGCAGATACGAAAAGGGGAGATCCGTCGCGACCGCCAACGAATTTTGGAATGCCGCGTCGGTCTCACTCGGGAATCCCACCATTAGATCGGTTCCAAGCCCCAGGTCCGGTATCTTTTTATGCGCCTGTTCGATCAGCTTGATGTAGGCCTTAATCGAATGGCGGCGATTCATAGCCTGCAGAACCTGGTCGTCTCCGCTTTGCAACGGGATATGGAGATAGGGGCAGAATTTTTTCGAGGAGGCGAGGAGATCAAGCAATTCGTCACTGACGGTTGTGGGTTCGATAGAGGAGATGCGGATACGCTCGATGTCAGGAATTCGATCGAGTCGCCGAAGCAAGGCGCAAAAGTCGAGGTCTTGATGAGCATACTGACCGATATTCACACCGGTGAGCACAATCTCCCTGTAGCCGCTGACCGTGAGGCTCTCAACTTCACGCACAAGGTCTTCGAGCTTTCTGCTACGCTCATGTCCTCTGGCGAACGGAATAATGCAGAAGCTACACATCGCGCTGCAGCCGTCCTGTATCTTGAGCAAGGCACGGGTGGAATCAGGCTCTGCAAAGTGTGGAAGGTCGAAGTCGTCGCGCGAAACTGTTTTCGTGTGGTGAATCTCGGCGGCGGACCGTTTGCGAAGTTCATGAGCTGCAGGGAGGTAGGTCGGTAGGTCGAGCTTGAATTGGTGACCCACGATGAGATCGATCCCTCTTTGTTGCGAGAGGGCTTCCGCTCCTGTTTGGGCGTAGCAGCCTGTCACCGCAATGAAAGCATGGGGGGAATGTTTGAGTGTCTTCCGAATGAGGTATCGCGAGGTCCGCTCGGCATCTTCCGTCACGGCACAGGTGTTGAGGACCAGGAGATCCGTCGGTTGACCGAACTCGACCAGCTCGAACCCCTTCCGCCTGAGCCCCTCTCCGAGGATTGAGGTTTCGGCTTGATTCAGTCGGCAGCCAAGCGTATGTAGAGATGCACGGGTCGTGTCCATAGGGGTCGTATTATAGGGAGTACATGCGTGGTCCGGCAAGGTAGCCTATTGATGCCGATGCTGGGGTGGGATTACCGGAACCAGGTGTAAACGCGACCGATTCATGTCGTCATGGTGAGTGTGAAGATCTTCCGGCTGCATGGTACGAGTTTCGCTCTCGCCTGTTTGCTATGCATCAATCCTTTGACGGGGTGGAGCACAGAATCCCTTCCCGTTGAGCCTGATCTCAATACACGGGTCGATGAACTGTACGACCACGAGGCCCGTCTCTTTATCATGCTTTATTCTCTACGCGGAAACGGTCAGATCGACTACGTCACGGCCAGGTTGGTTCAGGATTACTCCCGCAGCAGTTACGGCAATCCCATCTACCAGACTGAGGCTCAACCGCTCTTCTATTGGTGGAATCACACCATGTGGAATGATCCGGAGCAGGATGGGGTCAACGGGAATGAACGGGTCTATCAGGAGAATACCGATTTCGATATCTCGCGGTATAAACCCTGTTTGTTCAACGGACAACCCTGCTAGTCTCGGTCCAAACTGGTAATGTGTCTCCGCACGTTTTGTAATTCTGCTCAGCCGCAGCGGAAGGCGATGGTATTCTGCACTGCGGTCAAGAATTATTAGTGTCGACGACGAGTTTTCCTGATCCCGTCCACGTTTATGCGAGCGCGATTCTATGAGCCAAAGCTCCTTCGACGTCGCTAGTCTCATGAATCGGCGTCTCCTCGTGATGTTGCCGTTGGGGTTTATTTCCGGCCTTCCGCTTGCGCTCACGTCTGGCACCTTACAGGCTTGGCTAACAGTCGAGGGAGTTGATCTTAAGACGATCGGCATTTTCACGCTGGTCGGCCTTCCCTATACGCTTAAGTTCCTGTGGGCTCCAGTGATGGATCGCGTGGTGCCGCCTTGGTTGGGGCGGCGTCGCGGATGGATGGTCCTAACACAACTGTGTGTGGCTGCCAGCCTCGTGCTCATGGCCATGACCGATCCAAAGCTACACCCGGGGTGGCTCGCGGCCTATGCCGTACTCGTCGCATTTCTGGCCGCTTCGCTGGACATTGTCTTCGACGCCTATCGCACGGATACACTCCGGCCTCACGAGCGTGGATTAGGCGCGGCGGTATGGGTGAATGGCTATCGAATCGCCCTTTTGGCCTCTGGGGCCGGTGCGCTGGCGCTTGCCGATTATGTTGGCTGGCAGATGACCTATCTGGCGATGGCGGCCGTTATGATTGCCGGGATGGGCATCGTCTTGTTCAGTCCTGATCCGACAGTCGTCGCCGATGCTCCAAAGAGTCTCAAGGAAGCAGTCGGGGCACCGTTGGCGGAGTTTTTTTCCAGGCCCACGGCATTGGGTTTCTTGGCCGTGATTATTCTCTACAAACTTGGAGATGCCTTCGCATCCGCGTTGCAGACAGCCTTTCTCATTGGAGGACTCGGCTTTTCCGCGACGGAAGTTGGTGCCGTAAAGGGGCTCGGGATTCTTGCGACATTGCTGGGCGCCTTCGTCGGCGGATTGTTGATGACTAGATCAGGACTTGTGCGGTCGCTACTGATCTTTGGTGTGTTGCAAGCTGTGTCAAACCTGGGTTTTGTGGCGCTGGCCTTAATTGGGAAAGATGCTGGTGCACTGACGGCGGCCGTCGTGATTGAGAATGTGACGGGCGGGATGGGCACGGCTGCATTTGTCGCATTAGTGATGTCGCTCTGTGATCCTCGGTATACCGCGACGCAGTTCGCGCTGCTGTCCTCGTTGGAAGCATTAGGACGGGTGTTTGCCGGTCGTCCCTCCGCGGATCTTGTCGCGATGGTCGGATGGACACAATTTTATGTTTTGACCGTGGCAGTGGCGCTGCCGGGTCTCTGGGCCGTGTGGCGGATCCGGCGCTCTATCGAACCGGAACAGAAGCCTGTCGCACACACTTCCGTCATGGAGCCGGCGACTTCGCCGATTTCGGATCGACTATGAAGACAATCTCCTTTGGAGAAAGAGCACGAAGAGCATCAAGGTAGGAAGTGGAGCGAGGATGAACGGGACAAGCCAGAGCCAGACATTTTTCCCGCGGACGCGCGCTTGGTCGATCATCCAGACGAATAGCCAGACCAGCAGACCGATATAATTGAGGGTGATCCATTGAATAGTATGAATCTTGAGGCTGCTCGTGTTGTCTGGTGAGCCTTGAAGAAGGAAAATGCCCAGCAGTAAGACAAACGCGCCAAGTAGAATCGCGATGAGTTTCTTGCTCCAAACGAACATATCCGCCTCCTGGCTCAAAGAATGGGTGTACGAAGCCGGGGTAAGCTAATTGTCAAACCGTTGTTTGTCAAATCGGGCTGATCCGATATCCAATTCACACACGTCGGGAGTAGAATCGGTAGGTCGCACCTGATGAATCTCTTCCGCTTAAGCGTAGTCGTTGGTATCCTGATTGTAGCGGTTGGCTTGGCGTTATCGAATCCGACCATGGATGACTATGTGCGCTTCGTTGAACAGGAACTCAGCAAAGCGATGGACCGAATGGATCAGGCTACATCGACCCGAGAACAGCAATTTATTCGCCAGGTGTTTCGGTCGCAAAGTAAGAAAATTCTCGAGTCAGTCGTTCGGCCGAATACGGCGCGACGCAACTGGGGCATCTTTAGCTACTTTGAAACGCACCTAGCAGATACCAACGTCGTCGTCCTTGGTCTTGGGGGGCGATTTATTCCCCTTCAGGGCGTCGAGGAAGCGACGCTGAAAATCGGCCGGATGGCCTTTTAACAAGAAAAATGGCCAGGGTCATCTGAGGGGGCATCTTTCGTCGATGTATTTTTGTGGATAACCTCCTTGAGAAGTGCCCCAAATAGGCTGTGAGATTCGCATTTCGACTATTCACAGTCTGTCCTCACATTTCCCCAAATGCCACAACATTTGGTGTTGACAAAAAATTATGCTAGCTATATGTAGTCAACACCGGGTGAGAAACACGCTCTACGCGCTCAATGACACCTGGCCAAAGTATCAATCACAAACCTTTTCCTCGCTAGGAGGGCTACCGTGAAAATTGATCGGAGATTTACCCGTCGCGGAGTGAGCCCCTACGAGGGGCTAGCGTTCGTCAAACGGTCGTCCGAGATTCGTAACCCAGACGGGTCGACCGTGTTCAAGCTCGAGAACATCGAGGTTCCCGAAACATGGTCTCAGTTGGCCGTCGATATCTTGGCGCAAAAATACTTTAGAAAGGCGGGAATTCCGCAGCACGATCAGACCGGTCAGCCGCTTGTGGGCTCGGACGGCAAGCCGGTGCTCGGTGGAGAGCGGGATGCTCGTCAGGTCTTTGAGCGCATGGCCGGATGCTGGACCCATTGGGGCAAGTCCCATGGGTATTTTAAGACACCGGAAGATGCCGAGTCCTTTCACGATGAGATGTGTTACATGCTGGCGCATCAAATGGCTGCGCCAAACTCTCCTCAATGGTTCAACACCGGCCTGCACTATGCCTATGGTCTGTCGGGGCCGGCACAGGGGCATTATTACGTCGATCCCAAAACGCGTGAGGTGGTAAAAGCCACCAATGCGTTCGAACATCCTCAGCCGCATGCCTGTTTCATTCAATCGATCGAGGATGATCTCGTGAACGAGAACGGAATCATGGATCTCTGGGTGCGGGAGGCTCGGTTATTCAAGTATGGCTCTGGAACCGGGACGAACTTCTCGAAATTGCGAGGCGATGGCGAAGGGCTTTCTGGCGGCGGCAGGTCTTCAGGCCTTATGTCCTTCCTCAAGATTGGTGATCGAGCTGCCGGCGCGATCAAGTCAGGAGGGACAACACGCCGTGCCGCCAAGATGGTCTGTTTAGATCTCGATCATCCGGATATTGAGGAATTCATCGATTGGAAGGTCGTCGAGGAACAAAAAGTCGCGGCGATGGTAACGGGCTCAAAGATTTGTGCGCAGCGTCTCAACGCCGTGTTGAAGGCCTGTCACATGGTCGACGGAGAAGGGGCTCTCAGGCTGGATCTCGACCACAAGACGAATCCGGTTCTGCGGGAGGCGCTGACATCGGCCCGTCGCGATATGGTGCCTGAGGCATATATCCAGCGGATGTTCTCCTATGCGCAGCAGGGGTTCACACATTTCGTGTTTCATGAATACGATACCAATTGGGACGGCAAAGCATATCAGACGGTCTCCGGTCAAAACTCAAACAACAGCGTCAGAATTCCCAATGAGTTTTTTGCCGCGCTCGAAGCCGACGGCGACTGGCAACTCAAACGCCGAACGAACGGCAAGGTGTGCAAGACCGTCAAGGCTAGAGATCTGTGGGACCGGATCGCGTGGGCTGCATGGATTTGTGCCGACCCCGGGACGCAGTACGATACCACCATCAACGAATGGCACACGTGTCCGGAGGACGGACGTATCAACGCGTCGAACCCATGTTCCGAATACATGTTTTTGGACGATACCGCCTGTAATCTGGCTTCCCTTAACCTCACCAAGTTCTATAGTGTGGATGGGCAGTTCGAATTGGAACATTTTCGCCATGCCGTTCGATTGTGGACGATCGCGTTGGAGATCAGCGTGTTAATGGCGTCCTTTCCAAGCCGTTCGATTGCCGAAAAGAGCTATCGGTTCCGGACGCTTGGGTTGGGTTATGCGAATCTTGGCACCGTCCTTATGCGGTTGGGGATTCCCTATGATTCCTCCAAAGCCCTGGCGATCTGTGGAGCCATCACGTCCATCATGACCGGTGAGGCTTACCGTGCATCGGCTGAAATGGCCGCTGAATTGTCGCCCTTTCCAGGCTACGCAAACAATCGGGAGCCCATGCTACGAGTGATCCGCAACCACCGACGGGCTGCGTACCAGGTGCCGCATGCGGAATATGAAGGGCTGACGATTGCTCCGGTGGGAATCCGTCCTGAGCATTGTCCTCCGGACATGCTCCTTGCCGCCCGAAGAGCCTGGGACCATGCGCTGGAACTCGGGACGGCCTACGGATACCGCAATGCACAGGTGACGGTGATCGCTCCGACCGGCACGATAGGATTGGTCATGGATTGCGATACCACCGGAATTGAACCGGATTTTGCGTTGGTGAAGTTCAAAAAATTGGCGGGTGGAGGCTACTTCAAGATCATCAATCAAAGCTTGCCGGCCGCGCTGGCCAATCTCGGGTACACAGACCAGCAGGCGCAAGATATCGTCCGTTACTGCGTTGGTGCGCAGACGCTCAACGGCGCGCCCTTTATCAATCATGACACGTTGCGCCGGAAGGGATTCGACGATGCGGCCTTAGATCGACTGGAGCGTGGACTGGGGCAAGCGTTCGAAATTCAGTTCGCCTTCAACAAGTTTATCTTGGGAGAGGCCTTTTGCGTGGACCAGCTTGGCTTCACTGAAGCGCAACTCAATGAGGCGAATTTCAACATGCTGAAGGCGCTCGGCTTTACGCAAGAAGAGATCGCCGCCGCAAATGATTTCTGCTGCGGAACGATGACCGTGGAAGGCGCGCCGCATTTGAGAGCCGAACACCTCGCGGTATTCGATTGCGCTAATCGATGTGGGCGGATCGGACAACGCTCTATTGCCGTCGATGCGCATATCCGCATGATGGCTGCGGCGCAGCCGTTCATCAGCGGCGCGATCAGCAAGACCATCAATATGTCGGCTGAGGCCAGCGTGGATGATGTCAAGGCGGCGTACCTGCTTGCCTGGAAGAGCATGATAAAAGCGGTGGCGTTGTATCGTGATGGATCCAAGCTCAGTCAACCATTAAGTGCGTCGACCGACAGCGGAAAGACCATCGAAGCTACGGCCGGCATCATCGAGATGGCTGAAAAAGTGACTGAACGAGTGCTCGTTCGATATCTTGCCAAACGGCGCCCGTTGCCGGGTAGACGCAATGGCTATACGCAAAAAGCTATTGTCGGAGGGCACAAGCTTTACCTCCGCACCGGTGAATATGAAGATGGGACCGTCGGAGAAATCTTTTTAGACATGCACAAGGAGGGCGCGGCGTTCAGAAGCCTCATGAACTGCTTCGCCATTGCCATCTCTCTTGGGCTTCAGCACGGGGTCCCTCTGGAAGAGTTCGTTGAAGCCTTCGTCTTCACTCGGTTTGAACCCAACGGTCCCGTTAAATTGAATGATCGGATCAAAATGTCGACGTCGATCATTGATTATATCTTCCGTGAACTTGCCGTCACCTATCTCGATCGGTATGATCTTGCACAGGTGAAGGAAGAAGACCTGCGCATGGATTCCGTGAAAAAGGATGACATGGATCCTGAATGCTTCGAGGAAGAAGCCGATCTCGATGCGCTAGCTAAATCTTCCGTCGTGACGGAACACTTTCCAATCCGTCGAAACGGCGGAAAAGGAAATGGTCACGGAAATGGACATAGCGTCGCCCGACAAGTGGAGCTCATGCGCGAGACACTGACTCTGACAGAGATACAAAGCGCCAAAGATGCCCGGGTCAAAGGTTACGAGGGCGATCCCTGTCCAGAATGCAAGCAGTTCACCATGGTTCGGAACGGTACCTGTCTCAAATGTGTCAGTTGCGGTGCGACGAGTGGATGCTCATAAGGGAGTGTGAAGATGCAGAGCAAGTCTCCATCATCGTGCGTCTGCTGTAGAAAACGGCGGTTCCAGCGCAGCCGATCAGGCTCGGCAGCCCTTTCTTCGTTACGTGTAAAGGCTAGAAAATCTTCGTCAAGGTCGATATCATCCTTAGTCAAATGTGAGCATCGCGGGGCGTGGTCTCCCTTGCGAATGGCTCGTGTGGCGAGGCGAAGGCGGTTCTAATGTTGAAGAGTCCAGAGGAGAACGGATATGCCGACAGCGACCCAGCTGGTCATAAGTGGTCAGAGTAAACCAGGTGCCCTTGCAAGAGTGACGGCTGTCCTCGGCGAAGCGGGAGTCAATATCAAGGCATTTTCTGCTCCAGAAGTAACGGGCCCAGGGAAATTGCGCTTGCTTGTGGCTGATCTGGATGGTGCTCGCGCGGCTCTTCGGTCGGCGAAAATCAAGTTTCGTGAAGAAACGGCTCTGCTCTTGAGCCTTGAGAATAAACCTGGGGCACTGAGAAAAGTGGCCGATCTTTTGATGAAGAGCCGGATCAATATCAAGTGCGGCTACTGTACGCCTTCACGGGAAGGGAAACGGGCGATTGTCGTCCTAACGGTTTCCAATACCGACAAAGCCTTGACCATCCTTCGCAATCAATCCCTCGACGAGTTTTGAATCATGCGGCTGGGGCCGCTCACGAGAACCGTATCTGAGCGTATCATTATCATCGGCCTTTTGGTCGGGCTTCTCTTACAAGGCTGCACGGCACCTTCCCGTCATATCAGCCGATTTCGTGGATATCCAGTGGGATTCGTGGAGCGGGGGGAGGCTTCATGGTACGGCCCCGGCTTTCATGGAAACAAGACAGCCAATGGGGAACAGTATGACATGCATAAACTGACGGCTGCGCATCGGACGCTGCCACTAGGGTCCCTGGCTGTGGTCCATTCATTGACCTCGGGTCGCCAGGTCACAGTTAGGATTAATGATCGCGGGCCGTTCGCGAGGGGGCGAATCTTGGACCTTTCATTGGCGGGAGCTCGGGCTCTTGATATGGTCGGCAACGGAACAGACCGAGTAGAGCTTCGAGTCATTGACTACGTTGCCCAACCCGAAGGGATGGGTCCGTTACGAGTTCAAGTCGGAGCTTTCGCAGACCTTCAGAATGCACGAGCGTTGTTTGCGCAAATCCAACGAGATTTTCCCGATGGACGGATCATTCAGGCCGATCTACCGGAGGGTCGCCGTTACCGTGTTCAGTTTGGTCGGTTTCTAAACGAATCGGAAGCGCAGATGTTTGCGGATCGTTTCGATCGTGCGTTTCGTCTTCGATCATTAGTATTCCGGGATGATGAATAGGCTGAGGCCAAGATACCGAAGAGGCATGCTGGAGACGGTTCTTGTCCGAGTGACATTTTGGAACTGATTGATTTTTCAACAACATTTTTTGAATTGCTTGCCTGCTTTTGATCCCTATGGTACATGTAACAACTGTGACTCCTATTTTAGGTTGCTCGGTCATTCTAATCTTACGATCCTCGGAAGGGCGGGCTAAGAGGTATCCTCTGGGAGACACCCGGCTTCTCATCAAGTCAACCACCCTGGTTCAGCGTCCCTAATATAAGACGGCGATGGACATCCTCATCCTTTTAGGGTTGATAGGGTTATCTGCCATTATTTCCACAGCCGAGATCGGCTTTTTCTCGGTCAACGAAACACGGCTGAGGGCGTTGGCCCAAAATGGTAGCAAGCGCGCAGAAAAAGCCCTACAGCTCAGAAGTGACCCCCAAAGGCTCTTTTCCACCATCCTTGTGGGCGATCGTCTCGTCAGCACAGCAATCCCGATGTTCGCCACCTTCATTACCTTGAATGCCTATGGGGAGAAGAGCATTTTTGAAGAAGCCATCGCAGTCATGGTCGGTATTTTGACCTTCGTTCTCCTCGTATCCGTTGATGTGATCCCCAAGACGCTGGCGGCAAAATTTTCCGTACCGGTGACGCTGACGTTGGCCTACCCTATCTCCTGGGTTCAGGTGATGTTGCAACCGATTCTCTTCTTGATAGTACCGCTGATCTATAAGTTGACGGGGGGAAAGGGATTATCCCATCCTTTGGTTACGGAGGAAGAGCTAAAAATTATGCTCGACCAGGGCGGAAAGGCTGGAGAGCTGGAATCCGAAGAAGTCAAGATGATCAAGAATGTGTTCCAGTTGAAGGACATTACGGCAGAAGACGCCATGACGCCGCGCATCTATGTCTTTTCGCTCGATGGAAATCTTCGACTCAAGGAAGCAGAGGAGTTGCTCTATGGCTCGAAGTATTCCAGGATTCCGCTCTACGACGGCACGCTCGATAACATTACGGGAATCCTCTACAAGACCAAGGCATTGATCGAACTGGCAAAGGGGCGAACGGAATTGCGTCTAAGGGACATCGCTCATCCACCGCTGTTCGTGCCGGCTGGGAAAACGGCAGATGATCTCATGAAGCAGTTTCAGCAGGAAAAGCGGCATATGGGTGTCGTGGTGAATGAGTTTGGCGGTGTGATGGGTCTTGTGACCCTCGAAGATCTTCTCGAGGAGGTGGTCGGGGAAATCGTCGATGAAACAGATATCACGGAAGAGCTCATCAAGCGCATCGGCAAAAACCAGATCCTCGTTCATGGGCGGACCGAGGTGCGGAAGGTAAACGATTTCCTCAAGGTCGAACTTGGGGGAGATGAAGCGCTGACCATCGGTGGGCTTATCCAGGAGAACCTCGGACGAATCCCATCGGCTGGCGAGGAGATTCGAATCGAGAATTGCCGCTTAGTCGTTCACGAGGCCGATCCTCGATCGATCCGAAGCGTGCACATTTTTAAAGAGGAGAAGGTGGCTGTGCCAGTTGAAGCTCCCGTATGACTCTATGTTTTTTCTGACCGATTCAGCAACCGTTCAAATTCTTCCTCGTTGAGAACTCGTACTCCGAATTTCAGCGCCTGATCGAGTTTGGATCCAGGTTCAGCCCCTGCCACCACGTAGGTCGTTTTTCTGCTGACAGAAGATGAGACTGTGCCGCCAAGCCGCTCGACCAGTGCTGCAGCCTCTTCCCTTGTCATCCCTGTCAAACCTCCAGTGAAGACGAAGCTCCTTCCTGAGAAAGAGAGATCTGTTGCGCTCTGAAGTACGGGGGAAGGCGTAATCGAAAGGCCTAGGTTCTTCAATTGGTCGATGACTCGCCTGTTTGAACTTTCTTGGAAGTAGGAGAACAAACTTTCCGAGATTTCCGGTCCGATCTCTCTGATCGTCTGAAGCCGATCGCGGTCGGCCGACATGATCGCATCGAGCGAGCCAAACTCACGCGCGAGCACCTTGGCAATATGTTGTCCAACTTGACGGATTCCAAGCCCCATCAAAAAACGGTCGAGAGGCATCGTTTTGCTTTGTGCGATGGCGTCCAGCAGTAAGGTTGTGGATCGTTCCGCAAATCCTTCGAGCCGTAAGAGCTGCTCCCGATCGAGTCGATAGAGATCGGACAGATCCTTCACGAGTCCTCGATCCACCAATTGAGCGACAGTCTTTTTGCCGAGGCCTTCGATATTGAGCGCTGCCTTTGAGGCAAAATGTTCGATCGCGCCCTTTAGTTGAGCTGAGCAGGAGGCCTGACCCGTACAGTAATAATAGGCGCCTTCTCTCGCGACGGCGGAGCCGCATATCGGACAGGAACTCGGCATCTGAAAAGGGTCGGACCTAATTTGATTAGGGAGCGGTATCCGTTCGGCGATCGCCGGGATCACGTCCCCGGCGCGCTCCACTCGCACGGTGTCGCCGATCCGGATATCTTTCCTAGCCACTTCATCGGCGTTGTGGAGAGTCGCGCGGCTAATGGTCACGCCACCGACTTCCACCGGCTTCAAGAGAGCGAGGGGGGTCAAGGTCCCGGTTCGACCCACGGATATGGCAATGTCCTGCACCTCAGTGATTTCTTTCCGCGGGGGAAACTTGAACGCGATGGCCCAGCGGGGGCTTCGGGATTTCATCCCCAAGCGGGCTTGCCAGGCTCCACGGTTGACCTTTACCACCACGCCGTCAATTTCGTAGGCAAGGTTCTCTCGCTGCCGCTCCGTCTGTCGGTGAAACTCCAAGACCTGTTCGATGTCGTCGCATCGCTGTCGGAGCGTGGGGACAGGAAGGCCCCACTGAGCCAAGGCCTCGAGTTCAGCCCAGTGGGATTCCGGACGGGGGCCCGTCGTCGCCATCACTTCATAACACGTGACAACGAGCGGACGAGAGGCGGTAATCTGGGAGTCGAGCTGCCGAAGGGAGCCGGCAGCGGCATTGCGCGGATTAGCGAACGCGTCCAGTCCCCGTTCCGTCATGCGTCGATTCAGTGCGTGAAAGTCGCCGAGACGCATATAGACTTCGCCACGCACGGCCAGCTGATCAGGACAAGTCAGATCCTGCAACTGGAGAGGCAATGAACGGATCGTCCGGAGATTGACGGTGATATCCTCACCAAGACTGCCATCACCACGGGTCGAACCACGAACAAACCTCCCATGATCATAGACGAGCTCAACCGAGAGGCCGTCGAATTTTGGTTCGACCGTATACTCGATTACGTCCGTTCCAAGCTCCCGTTTCATACGCTGATCAAATAGCAGGACCTCACTGGGATCGACGAGGGAATCGAGGCTCAACATCGGCTGTTCATGCCGAACCTTCCCAAGTTCGTACAAGGGAGGCGCGCCCACACGCTGTGTGGGGGAATCAGGCGTGATCAGTTCGGGGTGTATCTGCTCGAGTTCAACCAGTTCACGGAACAGCCGGTCGTATTCACCATCGGAAATCTCCGGTTGGTCCTTCACGTAGTACAGGTAGTCATGATGCCTGATTTGGGCCTTGAGTTGAGCGAGTCGGTCGCGGTCGGCGGTCGAAATCTCCGCATGGGACGGTGAGTCGGGGTAAAGTGAATCCTGTGGCATTGCCGTTCTTAACGATGTGCAACCCGGGTAATCATCTTCCGGATACAGTGGCAGCCAGCGTTTGGCATGAGTCAGGAGAGAGGCTCGAACGAGCGGGACACTAGCACAGGGGGAAGAAACGGTCAAACTGGTTGAGCCTAGACGACTTTGACTTTCGCATCGGTGACCACTATTCTAAGCTCCTCATTGTCCGTTGAGAATCGACGAAGACCGAGCAAAAGGCAAAAGTGATGGAGGATGATGTATGTTGAAGGATGGACACCCAATGCGTGAGCGAGTACGCGGGATCGCTCTCTTAGCGCTACTGCTGTGCAGCGGATTGCTGATCAGTGGATGTGTGGTGTTGGAAGAGAAATACAGTGCGGAAAAGGCGCGAAGTTTGAATTTTCAGCGTCTTCTAGCGCAAGAAGAAAAGCGAACGGCGGAATTGGACAGCGAGGTGAGGCGTGCGAAGGCTGAACTAGCCGAATTCGAGGCAAGGAATCGGGAACTCTCGTCCCAAGTGCAGATGGCACGTGAACAGATGGGTCGCCTCCAGGAAGAGGCTGAAGCAATTCGGGAGGCCACGGTGCTCGAACGAAAAGCTTTGGAGGACATGCAGCGGAAGGGGCATTCTCCTGCTGGCAAGCAGAAAAAAACCGGAGTCCGCAAACCTGCCTCGAGCAATATCGATCGAAAGGATCATGCCGATGAAGATCTGCCAAGCAGCGCCGACACGAAGGCTGATGCAAAGTTGCACGTGGTAAAAGCAGGAGAAACTCTCTTTAGCATCAGTCGACGGTATGGAATTGGGATGGGCAAGTTGAAGCAGATAAATAATCTTCCAGATGACATCATTGAAGTCGGTCAAAAACTCGTCCTGATAGCAGAGTAAGCGGAACGACATGCGGTCTGAGACCTATTCTCTCAATCTGGACGAGTTCCGCTCCTACGCAAAACAGGGGAATCTGATACCGCTATTCCGCGAGATCTTGGCGGACCATGACACGCCGGTCTCGGCCTTCGCAAAGATCGATCATGGCCCATCGGCCTATTTGCTGGAGAGTATTCAGGGCGGAGAAAAGTGGGCGCGGTACTCCTTTCTCGGAAGCGGCTCTCCACTAGTCATCTACGAAGATCGCGGTGACCTGTGTGTGAAAAAGGGATCACATCGCCGACGTATTCCTAGCCGAGGCGCGCCACTGGACCGTCTACGAGAGCTTATGGAAGCGTATCGACCGGTGACGGTTCCGGATCTGCCGCGCTTCGTCGGTGGCGCGGTCGGCTATCTTGGTTACGATATCGTGAAGACATTCGAGCATCTCCCTTCTCGACGAAAGGAGCACCTCAATCTACCGGACTTTGCATTTCTTTTGACTGAGACCCTGCTCATCTTCGACAACGTCTCGCAGAAGATCAAGGTCGTGGCCAATGCTCATGTCAAGTCCAGCTCGGATCGAGACATTCGCGCGGCCTATCGCCAGGCGACGGGACGCATCGAAGCCATGATCGGCAGAATCCGTCAGCCCCTGAAGCGCGTGAAGCCGAAACGCCGACGATCTCCGATTCGGTTCACGGCCAATATGAACAAGACGGACTTTGAGAAGATGGTGTCTCGCGCTCAGGAATACATCAAGGCAGGAGATATCTTTCAATGTGTGCTTTCGCAACGGTGGGAGACGAATCTACAGGCTCCACCGTTTCAGCTCTATCGCGCCCTCCGTGTCGTGAATCCTTCGCCGTACATGTATTACCTGCGTATCGCAGGAGTCGAACTTGTCGGCTCGTCTCCTGAAATTCTTGTGCGATGCGAAGAAGGACAGGTGTCGGTGCGCCCGATCGCGGGGACCAGGCGTCGCGGGACGACAATGGAAGAGGATGCAGAGTTGGAACGCCGGCTGCTCGCCGATTCCAAGGAACGGGCGGAACACATCATGCTGGTAGACCTGGGGCGCAATGATATCGGCCGCGTCGCCGAACAGGGATCGGTTCGCGTCGAGTCGTTGATGAATGTTGAGCGGTACTCACACGTGATGCATATGGTGTCGAACGTGACGGGAAAGTTGGGCATGACCAAGACCGTGTATGATGTGCTGAAGGCGTCTTTCCCAGCAGGCACGGTGTCCGGTGCTCCCAAGATCAGAGCGATGGAAATTATTGAGGAGCTTGAACCGACGAAGCGTGGGCCTTATGCCGGCGCGGTGGGATACATCAGCTTTTCAGGCAATATGGATATGTGCATCAATATTCGAACGGTCGTCGTTTCTCGACATCGGGCGTTCATTCAGGCCGGCGCCGGCATCGTCGCTGACTCAAACCCGGAACACGAGTACGAAGAGACGTGCAACAAATCCCGCGCGATGATGAAGGCGATCGAACTGGCTGAACAGGGATTAGAATGAGGACCATATGGCCTCGGATAGAAGTGGAGATCGAAGGTCTTTGGGTCTGGACAAGTATTTTAGACAGTTGGTATAGCCATGCTACTCGTCATCGATAACTACGATTCCTTCACTTACAATCTGGTCCAATATCTTGGCGAATTAGGTGAAGACGTGCAGGTCTACCGTAACGACAAGATTACGATGGAGCAGATTGAGGAGTTGCGCCCCAGTCGGATGGTGATCTCTCCTGGGCCTTGTACTCCTAAGGAAGCCGGTGTGTCAGTCGAGGCGATCCGTCGGCTCGGAGGAACGATACCCATTCTCGGTGTCTGTTTGGGCCATCAATCGATGGCCGTCGCGTTTGGAGGAGAGGTGATTCGTGCGCAGCGTCTGATGCATGGGAAGACATCGCAGATCAAACACGACGGCAGGACGATCTTTCAGTCCTTGCCCAATCCGTTTGAGGCGACACGCTATCATTCTTTAATTGTGAATCGAAACAATCTTCCCGATTGTTGTGAGATCTCCGCAGAAACCGCCGAAGGCGAGATCATGGGGATTCGTCATAAGACGCTCTGTGTCGAGGGAGTGCAATTCCATCCGGAATCGATCCTGACGACCGTCGGGAAAGATCTGCTCCGCAACTTCTTGAAACTCTCATAACTCCATCTCTGTGTGACCATGATCAAAGACGCGCTCGCCAAGTTGGCCGACAGAACCGATCTTACCGCACAAGAGGCCGAAACCGTCATGCTGGAGATTATGGACGGTGCTGCGACCTCGGCTCAGGTAGCCGCCTATCTCATGGGGCTCAGGCAGAAGGAAGAAACGGTTGCAGAGGTCGTCGGTTCAGTCAACGCGATGCGATCGCGAGCGACCAAAATCAGGGTCGGCTCGTCGGTTGTGGTGGATACCTGCGGAACTGGTGGAGATGGGGCCAACACGTTTAATATCTCCACGGCTGCGGCGTTTGTCGTTGCCGGAGCGGGCATTACAGTGGCGAAGCACGGCAATCGTTCGGTATCGTCCAGATCCGGCAGTGCCGATGTGTTGAGCGTCCTCAGGGTCAAGATCGACCTGGAGCCGAGGCGCGTGGCCGATTGTATCGACGAAGTCGGCATTGGTTTCTTATTTGCGCCGCTCTACCACGGTGCTATGAAACAATGTGCCGGAGTGCGGCAAGAGATGGGGATCCGGACTATTCTGAACGTGTTGGGCCCATTGGCGAATCCGGCCGGCGCAACACACCAAGTGCTCGGGGTTTACGATGCGAAGTGGACAGACATCCTCGGGCGGGTCCTGTTGGAGTTGGGATCACAGCATTGTTTCGTAATTCATGGCATGGATGGCCTGGATGAAATCACTCTGTCGGATCGAACCCGAGTGTCCGAAGGAAAGAGTGGAGTGGTGTCGAGCTATTTTATTGCTCCTGAAGAGTTCGATCTGCCTCGTGTCTCGAAAAAAGAGTTTGCCGGCGGCACACCGGAGGACAACGCGCAGATCATACAGGACATTTTACAGGGTCGAAAAGGTCCGAAACGGGACCTCGTGTGCTTGAATGCCGCTCCTGCCATGGTCGTGGGGCAAAAAGCGAGAACGCTCAAGGAAGGCTTCCGTCTCGCCCAACAGACGATCGACACGGGGGCGGCGGCAGAAAAGCTGGAGCGACTCATTGCCTTTACGATACAGTGCGGTTGACTCATGATCCTTGATCGTATCCTCGATCATAAAAAGGCCGAACTGAGGCATAAGCAGAGTCGGTCTTATCTGGCTAACCTCAAGGCGGCGATTCGAGATGCTTCGCCGACGCTCGGATTCGCCGTCACGTTGGATGCGACCAAGCCTTCCTCCAGCCCAGCCTTGATCGCGGAGGTGAAGAAAGCCTCGCCGAGCTTAGGACTCTTGCGGCCGGAGTTTTCCGAGAAGTTCGACTATCTGACACTCGCGCGCACCTATCATGAGTATGGCGCGTCCGCTGTTTCCGTACTGACGGACAAGGAGTTTTTTCAAGGCGACCTCCAGTACCTTGAAGCGATCAAGCGTGCGCTGCCGATCCCCGCGCTCAACAAGGAGTTTATGGTCGGCGATGTGCAATTTTATGAAGCGCGGGCGCACGGCGCCGATGCCGTGTTGCTGATCGTGGCGGCGTTGGAGCGGCGCCAACTGATGGATTTCTATGCCTTGGCCACCGAACTTGGGATGGATTGTCTCTTCGAGACTCATCACGAGAGAGAGTTGGATACGGTCTTGGAGTGGATTCCCACCGCGAGGATGATCGGGATCAACAACAGAGATTTGAAAACCTTCACGACTGACCTCAACGTCACCTTTCGGCTAGCAAAACGAATTCCGGCCGACAAGCTGATCATCAGTGAAAGCGGCATTCACACTCGGGATGACGTGACGAAACTGATCGAGGCAGGCATTCATGCCATGTTGATCGGGGAGTCGCTGATTCGCGCCGAGCAGACCGCAGACAAAGTCCGAGAGCTGCTCGGTCTCGGAGCCAGCAACGCGCAGTCCGCCTAGAGCGTTCGCTATGAAAATCAAGGTTTGCGGGATTACAAATGTAGAGGATGCGGAGGGTGCAGTGCGGGCTGGCGCGGATGCATTGGGATTTGTCATGTACCGCAAAAGTCCGCGTTTTGTGGAGCCAGCGGTGGCCAGAGCCATTGTCGCCGGGCTTCCGCCGTTTGTGCTGCCAGTGGGAGTGTTCGTCAATGAAGAAGCGGAGAAGGTTCGGGCGCTTATGGATGAATGTGGCTTCGCGTTGGCCCAATTGCATGGCGATGAATCGGCTCACTATTGCCAGAACCTCGGTCGTCCGGCTCTCAAGGCTATCCGCCTGAAAGACCGGGGTGGCTTTCTGGCTTTGGCTGAGTTTCACGGACGAGCGAACGTACGAGGGTTTCTGATCGATGCGTTTTCCGATCACGCCTATGGTGGTACGGGGCAAACGGTTGATTGGACATTGGCCCAGGAAGCGGCTCGATCTGCGCCGATCATTCTGGCCGGAGGCCTGAATCCTGGAAACGTTGCACAGGCGGTCAAAATGGTGCGTCCCTATGGAGTCGATGTGAGTAGTGGCGTGGAACAGAATCCCGGGAAAAAAGATCCAGACAAAGTGAAGGCGTTTATTCAAGCGGCCAGGCTTGTGCCTGCCGAATAGGCACGACTATACTGCTGGCGATGTATTGAGGAGGGTTTGATCAGATGGCGATGTTACCCGATACCCATGGCCGGTTCGGCTCCTATGGCGGCCGGTATGTGCCGGAAACCCTCATGCCGGCGCTCTTGGAGCTGGAAGAAGAATATGCGAAAGCGAAAAAGGACCGCCGATTTCAGGCCAGCCTTGCCTATTATCTGAAAGAGTATGTGGGCCGTCCAACCAGCCTCTATCGAGCCGATCGGCTCACCAAGGAATTAGGTGGTGCCAAGATTTATCTGAAACGCGAAGACCTCTGCCACACCGGTGCACACAAGATCAATAACGCGATCGGGCAAGTGCTGCTGGCTCTACGCATGAAAAAGCGCCGCATCATCGCTGAAACCGGAGCAGGGCAGCACGGTGTGGCAACGGCTACAGCAGCAGCGATGTTCGGACTAGAGTGTGAAATCTACATGGGTACGGAGGATATGCAGCGGCAGGCATTGAATGTCTTTCGCATGCGGCTGCTCGGAGCTAAAGTGACGGGTGTTGATGCCGGGAGCCGAACCTTGAAAGACGCCATCAGTGAGGCGATGCGCGATTGGACGACGAATGTTCGAACTACGCATTACATTCTCGGGTCAGTGTTAGGGGCGCATCCCTATCCCATGATGATCCGAGATTTTCAGGCGATCATCGGGCGAGAAGCACGGAAGCAGATTCTTTCCGCGGAAAAGCGGTTACCGAATTATCTGGTGGCCTGTGTCGGAGGAGGAAGCAATTCCATTGGGCTGTTCCATGCATTCCTCCGCGATACCAAGGTCAAGATGATCGGGGTCGAGGCCGGGGGACTTGGGATCGAGAGTGGAAAACATGCCGCGCGTTTTTCAGGCGGTAAGACTGGTGTCCTGCAAGGCACCATGACCTACCTGCTTCAAGACGAAAACGGACAGATCAATTTGACTCATTCAGTCTCAGCCGGACTCGATTATGCGGCGGTCGGACCGGAGCATAGTCTCTATCATGATCAGGGCCGCATTGAGTACACTTATGCCACGGATGCTGAAGCCTTGTCGGCGTTTGATCTCCTTGCGCGCGAAGAAGGTATCGTCCCCGCGCTCGAAAGCGCGCATGCCATCGCAGAAGTCGTCAAGTTAGCGCCGAAGCTCAAGAAGTCGCAGCTCATCATTGCCAACCTTTCAGGTCGTGGAGACAAAGACGTGCAACAGGTCGCGAAGATGCGAGGGGTTGAGCTATGAGCGGACGGCTGGAAAGCACGTTTGAGACCCTTCGGAAGAAGAAACAAAAAGCGCTCATCGCTTATTTAATGGCGGGGGATCCTGGACTTGCCGAAACCGAACAGCTGGTATTGGCGCTGGAAGAAGCAGGCGCCGATATCATTGAGCTGGGTGTGCCTTTCTCGGATCCGATCGCGGACGGGCCGGTGATTCAACAGGCTGCGGAACGTGCATTGAAGAGCGGTACGTCGCTGCGCAAGATTCTGGATTCTGTGAAGTCCCTCAGGCGGCGCACCGAGATCCCGATTGTCCTCATGTTGTATTACAACTCGATCCATGCCATAGGCTGTGAGGAGTTTTGTAAGACTGCGAGCACCGCTGGAGTGGATGGGTTGATCGTGCCCGATATGCCACCGGACGAAGCCGGACCGCTCAAGAAGCCGGCAGACGCAGTTGGACTGCCGCTCATCTTTTTGCTTGCACCGACCAGCACAACCGATCGTCGCAAGCTTGTCGCCAAGGAGTCACATGGATTTGTCTACTATGTCTCGCTGACGGGGATTACAGGATCGAAACTCAGCAATATTGGGGACATCCAAGATAACATCAAAAAACTGAGGAAAGTGTCGGGATCTCCCATCGCCGTCGGATTCGGCGTAGCGACACCGGAAGATGCCGCGCAAGTGTCGAAGATGGCCGATGGGGTGATCGTCGGTAGCGCGATCGTGAAACGAATTGCATCCCACCAACAAGATCCCGCCATGATTAGCCACGTTGCTGAGTTCGTCCGCTCTCTCAAAACCGCGATGGCGCCGGCCTAGGCAACTTTCAGAGGTAAGCCCTCCAGCCGAATATGGGAGTCCGTGGTCTCGACTGCTCTCGCTGCATTGTCTCGTTGCGTTGCTCGATGGTTCTCTTCCAGAGTCAGCGCCCTGAAAGAGGAGAGGCGTCTCCACTTTGATGAAGAATCGGCTAGAGCCTCAGTTGAGACTGTCTCCTCACTGGAATGGTCAGAAGAATGGACGGGGAAAGCAACGGTTGGGTTTACTGCGGCAACTGCACTCTCTGGTTTCATGTCTTGGTTCTTTTCTTGGAATCTCACCGCCATGAATGAGGATGCCCGTAGCCGTTTTGAGATAGAATCGGCAGTAGCCTGGGCTAGGGCTTGGCTTGCGGAGGCATGTACTTGATCATTTCATCAGCCAGGTCTTTGGCGATCTCTTTGAGGCTTGGCTTGACAAACATGTAGCTGCTGGAACGTTCATGGCGTGCTTTCCAGACTGTGGTCCCGGTTGCGGCATCGATCAGCCGCAGGCTCAATCCAACGCGCCCGACGTTATCGCCTTCTTTACGCATGTATTCCCAGGAATTGACCCTGACGACCAGAAAAGAGTCGACGTTGAGCGATCTTCCAAGCTTGATGGCTGAGTCTTTGTCAGATTGACCGGTCATTTCGAGACGGGAGAAATAGAACACGAGAGAGTCGAACGCTTCTTTTGATGCCTGAAAAATATCGGTGACGTTTTCCGGGGTAACCACCCGTTCGATGCGTCCTTGCCGATTGAGTGCGATGGCCAATACCTCTTGAATGTCTTCTCGGGCGCTGTCGTATTGACTCGACATCGGTGGCAACACGGCGATGCTCTGCGGTCGGAACACCCTGGCCCCTGGGCCTTCCCACACTTCCTGCAAGCCGCCACAGCCACCGAGGACCAGAACAAGTCCTAGGATAGCTACGAATTGCACGTATGATCGAGACAACATAAACCTAGTATACCATCAGAAAGTGAAAGAAATGGAAGCAGAAACTAAGGCACCTTTTTCTCGGAAGTCATATCCTCCCCCGGCATCGGCGCGAAACATAAACCACCGTAAGCCTAACCCTGCGGTGGGTATGAAGGGGCTGGACGCGTCCTGCATATTCTTGAATGTTCCGATTCGGAAGGAAAGAAATTCGGACAAGATCGTTTGCTCGAGTCCCAAGCTCAAGAGCTGACTCTTCACGCCGGGCACAAAGGTTTTGTTCGAGGTGACATCCACATCGGCTGTGAGTGTTAAGGATGAGTAGGGGTTAATGGCGATACCACCCCGAATCTGCGGATCGAGTTTGAGCTCCCCTCCACCAGCCGCATCGAACGTCGGCGTATTGATATCCTTCGCGACAATCCCAAACCTAATCAATGATGAGGGGCGATAGATGGCTCCGATATCGATGCCATAGGTTGTGGAGATGGTCGGCTTGCCGAAATGATCGGTGGTGCTGACGCCGCTTCCGCTTTGCAGGTCGGTCGAACCATTGTAGGACGCGCCTTGAATAACCTTCGCGGTAATTCCGATGGCAAACGTTTTATCGGAAAAGGCATAGGCATAGGAAAACGCCAATTGTCTGGCCTCAAGCCCACGCAGCGCCATCTGGCCTGCGACGGTGATGGGCGTGCCAATTCCTCCAGGTTGGGTTGCCTGCACAGGCGTTGAGACAAATCCCCCTCCGGTGGCGACATCTGAGACATTGAATCCGAATGCATGTTCGCCGAAGTGTCCTTTTACATACAGCCCGGCGGATCCATTAACCGAAACGGCCGCTCCCGGTTGATTGATGCGATCGGCGATCTCCTGTGCCCTCACAAGATTGGTCGGAGAAGTGTCGCTGGTGTTGAACTTCTCTAGATCGTTGAGCGCGTCGCCAAAGCCGAGGCGATCGATCGCCAGGCCTCCTCCCTGGACACGAATATCCACGGTCTGGGTCATGGCCAATCCGGCGGGATTCCAATAGGTCGCGAGGGCGTTGGTTGTGACGGCCACGCCGGCTCCTCCCATACCCATGGCACGAGGGCCGGAGATGACAAATTCTGCCGCTGATACCTGAAGTGGCAGCGCTGAGGTAGCCAGCAAAACGGCTATGCGAACTGATGGCGACCAGCGCATCTCAAATCCTTGGCCAGAGCTGATTTAGCGAGTCTAGAGAAGGAACGGATGTTCGTCAAGGATTGCAGCCGTTCCAAATGATTCCACGACAACAGAGTGCGCGAACGGAGACCACAAGCATCCCCAGCACATGTGAGGAACAGAGGAGGAAAAGGGTGGGAGGTGATAGGGGCGTACGATGAACTCAGGCGATCTGTCCGTCCTGCATGTGAATGATGCGGTCGGACTGGGCGGAGAGTTTGTCATTATGTGTCACGATTACAAACGTGGTTCCGCGCGTTTTGTTCAAGGTGCGCATCAGACGGAACAGTCCTTCCCCGCTATGGGTATCGAGATTGCCGGTCGGTTCGTCGGCCAGGACTAAGTCCGGGTTCTGCATCAACGCGCGGGCCATGGCGACCCGTTGTTGTTCGCCCCCAGAGAGTTCGCCGGGTTTGTGGTAGAGGCGATGCCCTAATCCAACCTCTGTGAGAAGTGTCGTGGCGTCGGCTTTGACTGAGGTTGGCTCTCGACGTTGGACGAGCGCCGGCATGCAGGCATTTTCCAGCGCGGTGAACTCGGCGAGCAAATGATGAAACTGAAA
>JBGSIO010000044.1:0-1695 GCA_041742455.1 Nitrospira sp.
ATCTAAAGGAAACCATGTCGCGTTCGAGTGAAGACCAGAGCACAGACTCGCTGATCCAGCCGGTGGTGGAGCCTTTTCAAAGGTTCATTCATGCTGAAACGGCAGGCGGGATTTTGCTGCTGGGTGCGACGATCGCAGCGATGATTTGGGCCAATTCTCCATGGGCCGCATCCTATACGGAGTTCTGGCACATACCCGTCAGTCTCGTGGTCGGGTCTCACACGTTGACGGAAACCTTGCTGGAGTGGATCAACGATGGCTTGATGGCCATGTTCTTCTTCGTCATCGGGTTAGAAATCAAGCGGGAAATTCTGGTCGGAGAACTCGCTTCATGGCGACAGGCTGCATTGCCTCTGGCCGCCGCTCTGGGCGGATCACTCCTTCCGGCGTTGCTCTATGCGGCACTCAATACGGGAATGGAGGGTGCCAAGGGCTGGGGCATCCCGATGGCGACGGACATTGCCTTCTCGCTGGGGATCCTCTCGTTACTCGGCACGCGTGTCCCGCTGGCGCTGAAAGTATTTTTGACCGCACTGGCCATCGCCGACGATCTGATGGCGGTGTTGGTCATTGCGCTTTTTTACACCTCGACGATTTCCTGGACGAGCCTGGCGGTCGGCGCGCTGTTCCTCATCTTGCTGATTGGCGCAAACATGGCGGGAGTGCGGCACTTGCTCGTGTATTCGATCCTGGGGATCGGCGGGCTGTGGCTGGCCTTTCTCCTGTCGGGTTTGCATGCCACCATTGCGGGCGTGATCGCGGCCATGACGATTCCAGCACGGACGCGACTCACCCGGCGCGAATTTCTCAAGAAGGGTAAGGCGTTGCTCAAGCTGTTCGAGGAGGTTGTGTCGCAGGACGAACCTCCGTTAGCCAACCCAGAACGAAGCCGGGTTGCCCGCCGCATGAACACCGCTGTCGCGCACGTTGGGACACCCTTACAGCAATTGGAATATGCGCTCCATCCATGGGTGACCGTTGTGGTCATGCCGGTGTTCGCGCTCGCCAACGCCGGCGTGACGCTCGACGGGGATGTGGCCGCAATGCTGATGAATCCCGTAGCGCTCGGAGTCTGCCTCGGTCTCCTCGTGGGTAAACCTGTGGGCATTCTCCTCTCAGTCTGGATCGCGATCCGTGCGGGCCTGGCCTCTATGCCGGAGGGTGTGTCATGGGCTCAAGTGGGTGCCGTGGGAGTGCTCGCGGGGATCGGATTCACCATGTCACTCTTCATCGCCGGGCTAGCCTTTCCCCGGGGACCCGTCTTGATGGCCGCCAAGGAAGGTATTCTGATTGCCTCGACCGTCGCGGGGATAACTGGGTGGCTCTTGCTGAGACACATTCAGAAACACAAGGAGGATTAAGCAATGACTTCAATGGGAGTTCAAGATCGAGCATTGTTGACTGCTACGGAGTTGACGCTGATTGAATCGAGTGGACCTTCACGGATCAGGGCATATACAGCCGCACAACTGGCGCCTCGAATCGCGCGAACGAGAAGATTTTGGGATAAGTACCGCAAGCTTGCCCGGCAGCAACAGCGGACGACAAAGACGAGCGGGCAACGGGGCCGTCTGCGGCCGTCCCCGAACGTGCGAACTGAGCGCAAGGCGCAGGTCTTCGCCGATGCCCTTGAGCGTTTCGAGAAGCGCCTGGAACAGCTGACCAGGGACGAGCGTCGCCGGTCTCGTCCACAGG
>JBGSIO010000045.1:0-18241 GCA_041742455.1 Nitrospira sp.
GACAAACGTGATCTTCAGATCAACGCGATACAAGGTGACTTTGCCTTGCTCGACCACGACCTGTTGCTCCTTCACCCAGGCTGATTTGATGCCATGGATGGTCTTGGCTGCTCGGGCAATTCCCTGAGTGATGGCATCCTCAAAGCCCTTAGTCGATTCAGAACTCAGCTCGATGATCTTGGCGACGGACATAGCACTCCTCCCTTTCTCTTATGCGCATAAGCGCTTGTGATAATTCCTCAAGCAATATCCGGCTGGACGTTTGCCGAGCGACTTGTTCTTGATCACGATGACTTTGATCGGAAGCTCGTACCTGACGGCGGTTGCAACCCTTCCCATGAGCATGGAAAACCCACCGTCTCTGACGAGCGCCACCGATTGACCGTCGGGATAGGCAACCTCCGCGGCAATGGCACAGCAGAGACCGTTGGTCATAGATACCGATGTGCCGAGAGTGAAAATGGTTGTCCTCGCTTGGCTTGGATCTGTCGTACAAACCATGTCGAGATGGTGCCGGAGTCGGATGAGACAATTGCCTTATTGGATAGTCGTTTCCTCCAGTCCGATGCGACGGCCTTCGGTTTTATGGGTCGGTCCCGTTTTGTTCCGGGTTCTTCCAAGAGCTGTCTCCATTCCGTTGATCTCGTCTCCTGATAATCCGAGGATCACCTCCACACCGCATTCCGATAGCAGGTCCATCATGAGATCCCCTGCGTTGTTCGCCATCTCACACTCCCTTTGAGGCCTTATACGAATCTGCCGCTTTTGTTCATCCATTCACATATCCATCTCGTCCCCATACGTACACCGCGGACGGTCGGAATAGGCGGACGTGTCGGGGGTGGGTCAGGTTTGGGAACTGGTTGAGGAAAAGGCGGAGGCTTGGGTGATGGAAATGGATCCGGTGGAGGCTGAGGGGGAAACGGATCCGGATCTGGCTGTTGGAACGCACCTGCTATAGCCATGAGACTTCTCCCATTTTTGACGTTTCTCCTCGGCGCCCTTGCCTAACCGGCCCCCCACATACCGCTTATGATGTCAGCATTGGCCTGAAAGGGTGGGCCAACGCAGCAGCAGATCTGTGCGGCTGCGGACGGCTCCCTGGTCGACGAAACGCCATCGCTAAATCGTTGGGACACCTAATTCCATCCGCTCTTCAACCATCTTCCAATCCACGTTCGAGAAGAACGCCTCGATATAATCAGACCGCTCCGACGGCTTATAATCGAGCAGATAGGCGTGCTCCCAGACGTCCATCACGAGCAGTGGAACAAATCCCGCGATATTTCCCTGTTCGTGGAGGCTGATCCAGTGGTTAGACACGGAACCGCTTGCAGGATCCAGATAGCAGATGGCCCATCCGACGCCTCGCATCATGCCGACACTGGAGAAATCGGTTTTCCAGATGTCGAACGATCCAAAACTGTGCTCCACAATTTGTGCGAATGGACCATGCGCCCCCGGTTGTGCATTCGATCCACGCTTCAAGTTACTGAAATAGTATTCGTGGAGCACCATTCCGTTAAACTCGAACCCTAACCGCCTAGTGAGTTCAGAATATGCGGGCATTTCCTCTTGGTCCACTTTCTCGTCTTGAATGATTGCGAAGAGTTGCGCCCGCAGCTTGTTGGCCGCTCGCACATAACCCTCGTAGAGCTTGAAATGCATCTCGAGCGTTTGATCGGAGATGCCGTTGAGTCCGTGTAGATCGAATCTTTCTGCTTGACGTGGTTGAGGTACCTTCATGAGTCGATCCTCCTTCATCATTCATTTTGCATTATCATTGATTATGCATTCCTGAGGTGTAGAGGCTATGAGTACGAAACGATTCATACGTCGTACTCATAGCCTAGGGGAGATGATAGCCGTCGGAGTCCTCTCAAGATACTGGACAGAACCCTTGATTCCTTTTTTGTGCCTCACACTCGACATCTATCTTGAATCTTACTGACACACTATCCACTTCAGGCTCCTCTCCGTCAATGTGGCTAACAGCACCTACCCCTGCACGAAATCCCAAATCCGTTGGGCGAAACGATGCTTGGCATGTATACTCATCACACTAGTGATCATACGTAATCAAATTTTTACACCATGTGATCTGCATGACGACATGATGTCCTGCTTGGCACACCCATGACAGCGTCCAGAACTCCTCAGTCGGCCACATTTCAATTCGACGTGTGGGCGCTTCAGAAGTTGACACACTTCATGCATGACATGGGGCACCCCACTAACCTCCCCGTCGTCGCGGAGCGCATTCTTGCTGGACTCTTGGACATATCCCAGAGCTCTCATGGGACTATGTTCCTATTTGACCACGACCATGAAAGATATCGCCATGTACGTTCCCATGGACAACTCGATACTATTTCTGTAGTCCCTGTTGTTCCCCTCTCCGATCCACTTGTCCAGAAACTCGTCCAATGTCACCAGATTCTGGGCCCTGCCAGTCTCGCCTCCGATTCCCCTATGGTTTCCATGGGCGCTGCCACACCCACTCTGCTCGGCACTTTTCCCGTAAATCTAGCTATTCCACTCGTGACTCAGGGACGCATGATTGCTTTTGTTGTCGCCCAATCAGAACTAGACGCGAGCCTCAATAAGGACCTCCTGCTTGCCATGGCCCAGTGTGCCGCCAATGCGCTGGATTCTCTGAAACTTTATGAGAATCTTCGTCGATCTCACACGCTGATGCGTCGCACTGATCGATTGCGCTCCCTGGAAATCATCGCCAGCGGTTTTGTACACGAGATCAGAAACCCGCTCACTTCGATCAAAACCTTCATCCAACTGGCTCCCGAACGGAAAAACGATAGCCAGTTCATTGGTACATTCAGCCAAATTGTGCTCGAGGACGTCTATCGAATTGAGCATTTAATCCAAGAACTTTTCGACTATGCGCGTTATATGGAGCCTCAATCGACCGATGAGGACCTGAATGAAATCATCTCGTCATGCGTTTACTTCGTCCAAGCACAGGCAGACAGGCGGGGGATCAAGATTGAAAAAGAGTTGGCGTCTGAGCTTCCCCGTGGCATGTTAGATCGGCAACAGATCAAACAGGCCATTGTCAATCTGCTTTTGAATGCCATGGATGCTATAGGAGAGAGTTTCGGGACGATCGGTGTGCGAACCCATCGGCTTCAGCAATCGAATGGGCAGGAGTGGGTGCAGATCGAAATCGAGGATACCGGGCGTGGAATCCCATCCGAGCAACTTGCCCACATCTTCGACCCGTTCTTTACGACCAAGCAGTCGAGCGCCTTCAGCGAAGGAACCGGTCTTGGCCTGACCGTTGTACGCCAGATCGTTCAGGAACACAGGGGAGACATGCAGATTCAGAGTACGGAAGGGCTGGGCACGACAGTTCGCATCCAGCTTTCTTCTCATCACTCATAGAATGTCAGGAGCTATTGTGGAGAATGTGATCGCAAAAAAGCGAGTCTTGTTGATCGACGATGAGGCACGGGTTCGAACCTCGCTTAAAATGGTTCTAGAACCGCTCTACGACATTCTCCAAGCCGGTGATGGGCATGAGGGGCTCGACGTCTTTCGAAAGGAAGAACCGGACCTGGTTCTTCTCGACGTCATCCTTCCAGGAACCGACGGTCTAGCCGTGCTTCAAACGCTCCGCATGGAAGGGAAAGTCACCCCGGTTATCATGCTGACTGGCACCAAATCGGTGAAGACGGCCGTGGATGCCATGAAACTGGGCGCATCTGACTACCTTGCAAAACCGTTTGATGTCGACGAGCTTCGAATTGTCATTGATCGCACCTTGAACTCTTCCGAACTCGAGCGAGAGGTAAAGCAGCTCCGGGCGCAGGTCGTCCAGCGATACGCCTTCCATAATCTGATCGGAAAAAGCGAGGGCATGCAGGAGATCTACTCAAAAATCGAACAGGTGGCTGATAGTCGTACCACCGTGCTCATTACCGGAGAAAGCGGCACAGGTAAAGAACTGGTTGCCAAGGCTCTGCATTATAACAGCGCACGGCGGGATCGTCCTTTTATTGCCCTGAACTGTGCGGCACTCCCCGAAACCTTGATCGAAAGTGAATTGTTTGGCCATGAAAAGGGCTCTTTTACGGACGCCACTGCGCGACGTGTCGGACAGTTCGAATTGGCACACACCGGAACATTATTCCTCGACGAGATCGGCGATTTGAGCGCAGTCACGCAGGCAAAACTTCTGCGCGTCATCCAAGAGCGAGAATTTACAAGAATCGGTGGTGTTCAGTCGATCAAAGTCGATGTTCGCATTGTCGCGGCAACTAATAAGAATCTTGACGAATTGGTTCGCAAAGGGCAATTCCGAGAAGATCTTTACTATCGTATCAACGTGATTGCGCTCTTTCTTCCTCCTCTTCGAGAACGGAGTGAAGATATTCCCCTGCTTGCCAAACACTTTCTTGAAAAACGGCTGGAAGAGGAACGACGCTCCCGCATCGAATTCGGGAAGGAGGCATTGGAACTTTTAACTCGATACTCCTGGCCGGGGAATGTTCGCGAGCTGGAAAACTTCGTCGAGCAAGCGTTTATCTGGTCCCAACATGCCACAGAAATCACTCCTGAACACTTACCTGCGTCGATCAAGAGCGACTCTCGGTCAACATCCCTTCGAGATGATACCCTCGCAGGGCGTATGTCTCTTGAAAAAGCCGTGATGGAGTTCGAACGGGAAATTATTCTTGATGCCCTCAAACGAACCAATTACGTCCAGACTCATGCCGCGAATCTACTTGGTATCAGCCGGCGGATGTTAAAATATCGCATGGACACGCTGGGTATCGGTCGCCCGGATAGCTCTCCCCCTTCAGAACCAGATCCTTTAGTGCAAGAATGACACACTTGCGCACGAGGATGTCACATTTATACACATATTGTCCTCACGGGCGTGTGAATAGAATAGGCATCCTAACAATTGTAAACATATATATAGCGGCTACACATTACAATAATACTATATATAGATTACTATCGTAAGTATATGAAAAGGAACAATAATTGCTTCTTTCTTTAGTGTTTTCCAGACCTCTATCATTTACAAATGACCTCTGTACAGACAATCACACAACCTACTGTACTAATAATTGATGATGAAGCAGGCCCCCGTGATGCCCTGAAGGTTATTCTTCGTCCCTTTTTCAACATTCGTTCTGCAGAAAACGCTCAGTCTGCGCTGGACGTTCTTCGTCACGAACCCGTCGACATCATTACACTCGACCAGAGACTTCCAGATCGCCACGGGTTGGACCTTCTCCACGATATCAAACATGATCATCCGGATGTGGAAGTTGTCATTGTCACAGGATATGGCAGTTTAAAATCCGCCATGGAAAGTATTCGACAGGGGGCCACAGGGTATTTGTTGAAACCATTCAACGTGAACGAGCTTATCACTCTGACTCAGCAGACGATGGATAAAAAACGCCGGCTTGATTTTCTTCGCCGGAGCCTTCGCGCTACACCTGAACTATGGGGATTGGGAGAAGGACACGCACGCTCGTGGGATACTCTCAAATCAGAATATTTTACTCTCTACCTCAATGCGCGAGGCAATTCCGTTTTGCCGGAGGAAGAGATGTCTCTTGTCCCTCTCTTATCGGATATGTTGGAAGCCACAGACCGTCACCTACTAAATCACTCGAGTCGAGTGAGTTTCTACGCTACATTGATGGCTGGCCGACTGGATCTTTCCCTCGCTCAGCAGAAATCACTGGCTATGGGAGCTTTTCTTCATGATATAGGAAAAACGAGTTTCCCGGCATATAGGTTTTCAGAGGACCAGATCATCCTGTCAGGCGAACCAGTCGTCTGCCGGGAACATTGCGAGAGAGGTGCTCGAGCATCGATCACCCTAGGGCTATCAAAAGAGGTACATGACATCATTGCATACCATCATGAGCGATGGAATGGACAAGGCTATCCTCATGGGGTTTCGGGTGCTGATATTCCGGTGCTAGCTCGCATTGTCGGTATCGCTCAAGCTTTTGACCATCTGACTGCGGATGCTCCTGGGCGGTCTTGTCTTTCCACAGAAATCGCAATCCATCAGATCACGCTCCACTCGGGTACCCATTTCGACCCGCAACTACTCGAAGTATTCCTCAATGTCGTGAAAGATTCAGCCGCTTCTCTGCCCATGACGGCCGTCGTTCCCGCCGCGTGATCTATTCATGTGCTCCCGCAATTAACTCCGCCGCGGTCGCCCGGGTCTTTGGGGTCACTCGCTCTCCACCAAGCATTCGGGCAATCTCCCCCTCGCGATTGATCCCGCTGAGCGCACGCACCGTCGTCACCGTGCGCCCTTTCGCTTCTGACTTTTCGACGCAGAAGTGATGGTGCGCTTGAGAAGCGACTTGCGGGAGATGAGTAATACAGAGCACTTGATGATACTGCCCCAACGCCCGTAAGCGTTTTCCAATCGTAGCGGCAACGGCGCCACCAACACCTGTATCGATCTCATCAAAAATGACAACCGGAACATGATCAACATTGGCGACCACGGACTTGAGTGCGAGCATGAGGCGAGAGATTTCTCCACCGGATGCCACCCGCGACATCGGTTTCAATGGTTCGCCGGCATTGGCAGCCAAAAGAAACTCGACACGATCAATCCCGTCTGAGCCATAGACGTCGTTCTGCTCATTTGGCACAACCTGAACCATAAACTGCACCGATCCCATTTTCAGCGCATCCAATTCCTTGCTCACCATCTTCGTTAACCGCTTGGCGGCCTCTTTCCGCTGGTGCGAGAGTCGCCGTCCTAACTCAGACACTCGTTGTTGCTGTTCCTGAATGAGACGGTCATAGTCAGCGAGTTGGCCTTCGACTTGAGAAAGCCGTTCCTGCTCCTCCTTTACCCGAGTGTAGGTCGTCAAAACCGCCTCGATAGTCCCTCCGTATTTCTTCTTCATTTTCTGAATCACAGCCAAACGATCCTCTACAGCGCTTAACCGTCCAGGATCAGCGTCCACACATTCCGCATAGCTACGAAGAGAGTCGGCAACTTCCCTCAAGAGAACCTTCGCCTCGGATGCGAGGCGGGTCGTTGCTTCCATCGCTGGGTCGATCTGAGCCAGCTCACCCAATAAGCGCTCTGCGACCACAAGGTGTGTCAACACACCTTGGCCGTCATCGTGAATTCGCTCCTGTACTTCGGACACCAGTTCAGCCAGGCGGCCCGAGGACCCCAAGCGTTGTCGCTCCGCCTGCAGCGCCTCTTCTTCGCCGATGCGACAACCAGCTTCCTCCAACTCCTGCCGCTGAAATTTCAAGAGATCTTCTCGCTGCGCGCGGTGCTGCATGGTGGTCTCGACTTCTGCACGCGCGTGACGTGAGCCGAGCCACGCTTGATGAATAGCTCGGTACTGGTCGCGCAACTCACGGATTTGTCCGAACGCATCCAGCACCTCAAGCTGAGCCACGCTGGACAAGAGAGATTGTTGATCGTGCTGACCATGAATATCGATCAGGGTACCAGCAAACTCCTCCAGTACATGGACCGGGGTCAGTATCCCATTCAAATAGACTCTATTTCTTCCCGATCGAGCGATGATCCGTCGGATGACAAGATGAGAGTCCTCAGGACCAAGAATCTCCTGGGCTTTCAACTTATCAAGGATAGGATGTGAAATCGGTATTTCAAACGATGCTTCGAGGTGTGCTTCGTCTTCGCCGAACCGAATTTGCTCACTTGAGGCTCGGCCACCAACCAGGAGAGCGACTGCATCGATCAGCAGAGACTTACCGGCCCCGGTCTCTCCGGTCAACACGGTAAAGCCTGAGTCGAGCGTCAAACTCAGGCCCTCGATCACGGCAAAATTGGTGATTCGCAGCTCAGTGAGCATGGCTGCGACAAGTCGTGCTAGGCAGTCCCCGCATGTTGAGCCAGCAGTGAGTCGATCATTTCTTTGAATTGACGTTTCGGTCTCGCGCCCACCAGCTTCTCAACCGGTTGGCCATTCTTAAAAAACAGAATAGTCGGGATACTCATCACCTGATAACGGCCTGCGACTTCGGGATTCTCGTCAGTGTTGAGCTTGCGAACTTTAAGCTTTCCGGCATACTCCGTCGCCAATTCATCAACGATCGGAGCAACCATTTGACAAGGTCCACACCACACGGCCCAAAAATCGACCATGACGAGTTCGGAGGCTTTCATGACTTCAGCATCCCAGGTCGAGTCTTCAACTTTCAAGGCATCACCACCCACGTGTTCCCCTCCTTCAATATTAAGATCACACTCACTTTCATAGCCTTGCCATCGTACCCTACCGCTGATTTTAGTGTCAATTACGGATCATCGCCGACCCGGATTTCCTACCGAGCCCTCCTCTGCTTCCGAAGCTTGAGGTGGAAGACCATAGGGTCCTCCTGGTGCGGCCCAGGGGAGACCACGCTCGCCCCACAGTAAGGGACTCAACAACGTTCGCATGACGGCAGTGCCCGCGCTGTCGGTCCAACCGATCCCTGTGAGACTGAGCATGGCGCTGTACTGCTCTCGATCGGGAAACTTCAAGTAATAGAATCCGATAGACCAACACTTGCATGGATTCTGATAAAGCGCAACCGCATCCAATTCAGGACTTCGGCCGTTTTTCACGTCGTAATAGGCCTTGGCTCCGAACGTCCAACCCCATGGAGTTCGGAACGCGCCGCCCATCGTGACAAACTGAATCTCTTTCGTCGGAGCAAAGACCTCATTGAAGGAGATCGGATTCCAAATATCTCCTCTCCGCACTCGATTGCCGTCTCTTGTGTACCGTTGGCCGACTTCAAAGTACCAGTTGGTTCCCTCCTGAAACCGAAGGTCCGTATTGAACTGACTGACTCCGGGCTGATATGGATCGAAGAAGGCATCGACAGTTAGATACCGATTGATGGGCGGTCGCAACGCCCACGCCTGCGCGGCCCTCCCAAATATGGGGGCATCCAACTGCGAAATTCCAACCCGTGGAGGAAGATTGTTCCCGATCACGGCGCGCATCCAGATATCAGAAAACTTTCTTCCTTGTATAGCCACTGTGGCCGGTTGGAGTGGCTGGGTCAATGACCCCAGAAAGGGAAGTGCCCCAGGCGTAAAATCTCTAGCCCTCGTTTGCACCTCACCCACGTGATAGCTTTGAGCCACCGTCAGATCAAGCCAATTGAAAGCCGTGAGTTTATCCTGCTCCAGGACGCGGCTGCGCAGCATGTAGGTCATGAGGTTTTTCTTCGGCAGATCATCAACCTGGTCGATGAGAGCCAACTGAGATTGATTCGTCGACGGCACATACTCATACATGACCGAAGGTTCCACGGTGTGGAGAACAGCTCCGCCATCAGCGAGCGCAAAGCGCCGTGTCAATTTCGACATCGCTTCCACACCCACCCAAAAGGTCTCTCGATGCTGTCCCTCTTCCGACTGCGCGCCTCGTGTGTAGTAGACTTCTCGAAATTTTGCTTGGGGCCGGATCCCGATCATGTGTCCAAGATGAATGACCTCCGTCTCAATACCCGGCACCACATTAATCCGATTGAGCGTAAACCCCTGATCTCGATAAAAATTGACGTGGTTCCCCTCCATCCCAAATAAGATGGGCGACTTAAACAAGGACGTATACGGGAGCTCATAACCGGCTTCCGGCAGACGTTGGAATGTATCCTTCCCTCCTGCTTGTAATGGTTGCAGATAGAGGCCCAAGAGATACAGATTGCCATAGGGTAATCGTTGCGTGGCGATCAGATTGGACTCGGTACTTGGTAGCGCTCGCAGAACACCAGAATTGCTCAACTGCTGAAAAAAGTTGGGGTCCGTGACTAAGTTCGCTTTGGTCCTGAGCAAGAGCGTATCAGTGATAAATTGCGTGTGGCTTCCCGTGAGTGTAGCCCGAGTCTTTTCGGCATCCGCCCCGGTCTCACCCAGCCCGGAGACATTGGGAAGCTGCGTCTGTTGCAAAAAGCTCAGATCCCATTTTCCACGGGATCGTCGGTCCAAGACGTACCGATATTGGAAATCCGACCCATACCCTAAATCACTGTAATACTTCGGTGAGACCGTCAGGTCTTGGCTCGGATTGATAGCCCAAAAAAAACTTCCTTGCATGTGAAACCCAAAACGATTGTCATAGGTGACCGTCGGAATCAGAAATCCGGTCTGTCGTTTGGTGAGTGGATAGGAAAACGTCGGTAACGGAATCGTCGGCACATCGAACAGACAGAACCAACCCCCTTTCGATGCTAGGGTGTCTCCGACTCCCATATCGAGGTCTTTAAATCGGAATCGCCACGCCGGCACTTCTCCTCCTTGCGCATCGCAGTTCGTAAAACTACCTTCCTTCACGCGATAATGGTATTCGGAAAATCTTTGCAGCAGACGACCGGAGACCAACGTGTTCGTGGACGGAAGGTAGAGTTCCGCATGCGTGGCAATACCAGCTTCAGTATTCACGTTGATTTGCATCCGTTCCGCAGTCACATCGGCCTGGGGGTCCGTTAAATGCACGTGGCCGATAGCCGTCAAAATTCCAGGAAGCACCTGGATGGTGACATGGTCGGCCGTCAACGTAAGTGTGCCTTGCCGAATCACGACGGATCCAGTGGCGTCATAGACGTCTTGATCTTGGCGGTAATCGAGACGCTCTGCCGTGACATCGAGAGGATCGGACCCGGAAGATGAAGCGCCCACTCCGGATCGGTTGTCTGCGGCTGACGCAGGGAACGGTGAGAGCGCGAGGAGAACTACGAGAAGAGACCACCGGAAGATCCACGCGGGAGGATCCGCCATGTTAACCACGAATCGGTGATAGGCCACAGCCACGTACGGCCGCTTTGACCTCCCCTACAAGCATGAGCGATCCAGCAATGCAGATGAGATCATGTGGAGTGCACCTGCCTTTGGCCAGCGTCAACGCATCCATCGGAAAGACGGCTTCCAACACCGGACCTGGCCAGGTATCCAGCGCGAGACGAAGTTCATCGACGGTCGCAGACCGTGCAAGCGCAGTTTGAGTCAAGACGATCTCCGAGACGAGTGGTAGCAGCGGTGTGATGAACTCCCGGTGATCCTTATCCCGCATCATGCCCCACACGAGAATAATTCGAGAGGTGGGGTGAGACGAGCCATATTCCTGAAGATACTGTGACAGCACCTTCGCGGCAGGAGGATTGTGCGCACCATCAAGGAGGACTTTCGGATGTTCTTCAATTGATTCCAGGCGACCTTCCCATGACACCGTCCGCAAACCATCACGCGCAGCCGACGCACTCGTATGGATTCCAACACGATCGGCAGCCTCAAGAAGCGCCAGTGCACAGGCAGCATTGTCCCACTGGTGGCGTCCTGCGAGACCGCACAGCAGATCATCCAACACTTGGCTCGCTCCTCGATACAGAAATCGATTTGAGCCCTGCGCTTCGATATGAAAATCTTGACCGAGCTGCCAAAGTGGCGCCGACAACTCGGTTGCGATTCGGCGCAACACGGCACCTGCTTGGGTCCCCATTCGTCCAATCACGATCGGTACATGGGGTTTGATGATCCCCCCCTTTTCAAAGGCGATCGCCTCCTCCGTCTTCCCCAAATGCTCCTGGTGATCCAACCCAATCGTCGTAATCGCACAGGCGAGCGGTTGTGGCACAACGTTGGTCGCGTCAAACCGTCCACCCAACCCGACCTCTATCACGGCGACATCGACGTTCGATTCTGCAAAATGGAGAAATGCAATGGTCGTCGTCATTTCAAAAAATGTCGGCTGGAGATCATGGCCGAGGATGGCTCGAACGCGCGAGACCAGCTTCGCGACTTGCTCCTCCGTGATCATGCATCCATTCACGCGAATGCGCTCTCGGAACTCGACGAGATGAGGTGAGGTGTACAGCCCGACACGTTTGCCGGAGTGCTGGAGCATAGCTGCAGCCATAGCCGCAGTCGATCCCTTGCCGTTGGTGCCACCAATATGCAGCACGCGGAGTGCGCGTTGGGGATTGCCGACCTGCTCCAACAGGAGGCGGATCGTCTCCAAACCCAGCTTGATGCCGTGCTGTTGAAGTCCGTAGAGATACTCAATGGCGAGGGAATAGCTCATGCACAAGCCGGTAGGACGCCGAGGGCTAAAAGTGATTCACGAGGGTGCCGACCGTCTCCTTGAGACGTTTCCGCTCAACGATCATGTCGATCATGCCGTGTTCAAGGAGAAATTCGGCTCGCTGAAACTGGTCCGGCAATTGTTGCTTGATCGTTTGTTCGATCACCCGAGGCCCGGCAAATCCTATGAGTGCCTTCGGTTCGGCGATGATGACATCACCCAACATTGCCACACTCGCCGTCACGCCGCCGAATGTTGGATCGGAGAGGATAGAAATAAACGGCAGTTTGGCTTCACCAAGTTTCGCGACCGCCGAAGAAGTCTTGGCCATCTGCATCAGGGAAAGGATGCCTTCCTGCATACGGGCACCCCCAGAAGCGGTCACCAAAATGACCGGCAATTTCAGTTCTAACGCCCGATCGATCGCACGACAGATTTTTTCACCGACCACCGACCCCATACTCCCGCCCATAAAGCTGAAGTCGAAAACACAAAGCACCACACGACGCCCATTGACCAGGCCTTCACCGATCACGAGCGCATCTTTGCGGCCTGTTTTTTCTTGATGCGCTTTCAGTCGCTCTCGATAGGGCTTGGTGTCGTGAAAGGTCAGGGGATCCTGCGCTTCCAACTGAGCATCCCACTCTTTGAACGTGCCAAGATCAATCAGTAATCCGATTCGCTCTGTGACCGAGATGGGAAAGTGATACTCGCATTTTGGACACACCTTGTTGTTTCGATCGACTTCTTTCCGATAGACGATTTCGCGACAGTGGTTACACTTCAGCCACATCCCTTCACTGCCTTTCGAACGCGGCGGTGGAGTGGATGCAATCGGTTTGTCTTTCTTAAACCATGCCATCGTAGGCTCTCTTAATCCGAGATCTTCGCATCACACGCTGATGAGCGATATCAACTCAAGAGGATGTGAGTCCCTTCGCGTCTTCTCTTCCTTCTCAACCAAGAGGCCGGAGGACGCTTGTCTCACTACACCCCCGCGAACAAGGTCAACTTGACCAACATCCACACGCCCACCAAGACACTCGCAAAACTAGAGACGCCTTGCACAGCGATAAAGAGCCGCTGACTGATTGAGCGAGAATACATGACGGGGACACTGATTGTGAGCCCGATCAGCATCATCCCGACGATCGAGCCGACACCGAAAATGAGGATCGATAACAACCCGGCCCCGACCTCCTTCGTCGATGCCAGAATCACCAGCATCAGTGCCGCTGAGCCAGCGAGGCCGTGCACCATACCGATACACAGCGGGCGGATCGACTGGGCCATCCAATGCCGATGTCGATGATCTTCCTGTCGCTGGTGGCTGTGAAAGTGAACATGCGGAGCGCCATCGTGATGGTGATGGCTGTGCACATGCCATCGCTCACGGTACAACTTTACGGCGAGCGTCCCGCCGAGAACGAGCAACAGAACTGCCACCCCGGACTCAGCAATAAACTCAAATTCATCAGGAATGCGAATCCCCCAGGCCAGCACCATCGACCCGACGAGCAACAAGGTCAGGGTATGACCAATCCCCCACCAGAGACCAACCGCACCCGATGCAAGAAATGAGGGTCGTTCGGCAAGCACGGTTGAAACGGCTGCGAGGTGATCACTGTCCAAGGCATGCCGAAGTCCGAGAAGAAAACCGACTCCCAGGAGGGTCAACAATTCAGTCTCCGGCGCCATGTTCTAGGAAACCCAACCCATTGATGATCCGGTCTCACATGATCGATCGCAATGAAACCATTGAGGATGGAGGCCCATTGTAGCAGATATGCGGAACAGAATCTCATCCCCCACGGGCATGCATTTCCAAATGAGGATCTTCACGAAGCCGATCAATATCGATGAGCCCTCCTGATCGAAGTCCGACGCGCTCAAGGGCTTTGCGTTCCTCAGCCCCACGATTGTGACGAGCCGTCCACACCGACCGAATCAGCTCCCGCATCTCCATTGCGCTTGCACCCAGACGGAGCGGCTTACACAAGTCCACTCCCGAGATTGCGTACAGGCATAGATACCATACGCCATCGGCTGTCATACGACTACGATCACAATGCGCACAGAACGGCGCCGTCGTCGAGGGAATAATCCCAAAGATTGTCCCATCCGGCAAGCAAAATCGTTGCGCCGGGGCAGTTCCTCGTTCCGGAACAGGAATGATCCGTCCATACTGTTGGCCTAGGAGATCGAGGATCCTCTCCTGGGACAGCACCTTCTCCAAACTCCACTCGTTTGCGCCTCCGACGTCCATATATTCGATAAAACGAACCTCGGCCTGATAGTGTTTCGCGAATTCGACGAGCGGACCCAGTTCATCCTCGTTGAACCCACGAATGGCGACTGTATCGAGTTTCAGATTATCGAAGCCGGTCTTCCCCACGGACTCAATCCCCTCAAGGACGCGAGAAAATTCGTCGCGGCCGGTGAGTTGACGAAACCGCTCAGGTCTGAGCGTATCGAGACTGACCGTCACACGGTCAAGTCCGGCCTCGTAGAGTTCCTGTGCGTGATCGGCCAGGAGAACCCCGTTCGTCGTCAACGCCACTTCGGTAATCCGCCGATCCTGCCGCAAGAGCCGTACGAGCCGCGCAAGATCTTGCCGCAACAGCGGCTCACCGCCGGTCAGTCTGACCTTGTCCACACCCAGGTCAGCGAAATATCCGGCGAGCGTCGCCATTTCTTCAAAACTCAGGATGTCTGCTCGTGGAAGCCAGACGTACTCGGCTTCCGGCATACAGTAGCTGCAGCGGAGATTACAGCGATCCGTGACCGACAGGCGCAGACTGCCGAGCGGCCGACCGAACGTATCCTGTACCACCGCTCGCGCCGCGCTTTTCATACGTTCATCCATCGCGTTTTACTTCAACTTCGCAACACTCACAGCTGAATGTGCACTATGCAAGAAACTTGAACCGCCCTATGCCCGATCCTATGTTCAACTGCCGGCATGTCCTCTTACGCTTCACGTTTCACCAGACTCAGGGGTGTTCTTCCACCCATACTTCCCCTTCCGGGGTATGTTCCAATTTCCAGATCGGCGTGATCTGCTTAAGCTCATCGATCGCCCACCGACACGCAGTAAACGCATCGGCACGATGCTCGGCTCCAGCAATGATCAGGACGATGTTTTCTCCGATCGTGATGTCTCCATATCGGTGAACGATGAGCAGCTCCAAGATATCAAAATCTTTCAACGCCCGTTCTCGAATCTCGAACAGCGTCTTCTGCGCCATCCCTTCGTAGTGCTCGAATGTGATGCTGTCCACATCGCGGCCTCGAGATCGATCACGGGCAATACCCAAAAACGTGGCAATTCCACCGATTCGTTTGGAGCGACTGCGCACCCGATCCAATTCCTGATCAATGGAAAAATTTTCACGCTGGACACGGACAAACTGATCATCAGCCTGATCCGATGCACCTCCGGCAAACGGCGGGAGCAAGGCAATTTCGTCGCTCTCCTTGATGACCGTGTCTTCGTGGGCAATTTCCTGATTCACCGAGATAATTACTTTTTTCTTCTGAATCAATTCACCAATCTGGGGATAGTCGATCTCAATCGCGCCGACTAAATCCTTGACCTGTTGACCATTGACCACATCCAACGACAAAGAACCCTGATTCCCCGCCATCACCCTCGTCATGCCAAACAACTTAACCGTCAGCATCGTCTTTGATCCTCACGATTTCCTGATATAGGTGCCGGACTTCCCACCCGACTTGGTAAGAAGACAGACCTCACTGAAGCTCAGTTCTCGATCGACCGCCTTGCACATGTCATAAATCGTCAGCGCCGCCACAGACGCAGCCGTCATCGCTTCCATTTCGACTCCCGTCGGCCCAGTCGTCTTTGCCGTAGCCGTAATGGTGATCGAACAGCGGCCCTGAGAGTCCGGGTGAGGTTCTTCCTTGAATGCAATATCAACACTGGTGAGCAGAATCGGATGACACATCGGGATGAGATCCGGTGTCTTCTTGGCCCCCATCACACCGGCCACTTGGGCTACCGATAACACATCGCCCTTCGCAATCTTGCCGCGTTGAATCTTTTCAAGCGTTTCAGGACGCAAAAAGACCTTAGCCTGAGCCGTGGCTAGTCGTTCAGTCGAATCCTTAGCGCTGATGTCGACCATCCGAGCCCGTCCCGACTCATTGAAGTGGGTGAATTCAGCCATTTTGTCCGTTGAATCAGTATGTTGTGGCGGCTGTTAGCGGGATTATAGGTGCCGCTGGAGAGGAAGGTCAAGGAAGGGCGTGCCCCGACGTGGCGAAAGACACGGAGGCATAGAGGTGGAAAATTCCACCTGAGTTTCAGTACACTCTGCTTTGATTACAACCGCCTTGCTAGACTGAAGAGCTGTCCCTGAACCTCTTATCCACTTCTTAATAGGGAATGTCATGGGGATCCTGAGTAGACTGTTCAACATGCCGTCGTTCAACGGCGCCACCAACGCTCTCCTGGTTGAGTTGGTCCTACCTGAGCTCACGGAAGCACAACGCGCTCAGCTGAAGGGCCGGGCCATTGACCTCTTTAAAGCCCATAGGTCCCCAGATGGGCCACCGGAGGCCGTCCTGATGGAACTGAACCAAATGCCTCGCATCTTCCAGTTAAACGTGTTGGCGCTTGCGATGAAAGACCTTGGCCACCCCCTTCCGCTGAAGAAAGAAAAGTTTCAGAAGATCACGGATCCCTTCGATCCAAGCCACGCAGACGAGTACGCCTTGCGAGCAGTCGCACGACGCCTGAAGTGGCACTATGGTATCGAGGTCTGGATCGCAGAAGAGCCGATCAGTTTCGATTCATGGTAGCCGAAGGATCGCTGTAATCCCAAAATGATAATGTCCGCTTTGACCAAGATAGAAATGTCCTCTTGCTTGGTAGACTGCCGGCTCTCACCAGGAGGGCTAGATGGTCGGAGAGGACAGGGTCATCATGAGCGTGAAGGAATTGCGACGGCTGCCTGTGATTCAACAGGCGCTGGAAAAGAAGCTGACCCAGCAGCAGGCGGGGGAGCTCCTGGGGCTGACCGTGCGCCAGGTGCGGCGCCTCATCCAACGGGTTCGGCACGAGGGAGAGCGGGGGGTGGCGCATCGGGGACGGGGGAAGCCGTCGAACCGGCGGATCCCGGCGACAGTCAAAGCCAAGGGGTTGAAGCTGTACGCGACACGGTACGGCGATTTTGGACCGACGTTGGCGGCGGAGAAGCTGGCCGAGCGCCACAGGATTACGATCAGCGACGAGACGCTGCGGGGCTGGTTGCTGGAGAACGGGGTCGATCATTTTCGACGACGGAAGCGCCCGCATCGGGCCTGGCGGGAGCGACGAGCGCATGTGGGGGAACTGATCCAACTGGACGGCTCACACCATGACTGGTTCGAGGGGCGTGGGCCCCGCTGTGTCCTGATGGCCTACATCGATGATGCGAGTAGTCGAGTCTTTGCGCGGTTCGATGCGTACGAGGGCACGATCCCGGCGATGGACAGCTTCCAGTGCTACATTCGGCAGCATGGGATCCCGCTGGCGGTCTATGCCGACAAGCATACGACGTACCGGTCGCCCGCCAAGCCAACGATCGAGGAGCAATTGGCGGGGGCCGCGCCCCAGAGTCAGTTTGGGCGAGCGCTGGAGGAACTGGGTGTCGAACTGATCGCGGCCCATTCTCCGCAGGCTAAGGGGCGGGTCGAGCGGCTCTTTAAGACCTTTCAAGATCGGGTGATCAAGGAGCTGCGGCTCGCGGAGGTCTCCACGCTGGACGCGGCCAATGCGTTCCTGAAGAGCTATCTGCCGATCTACAATCGGCGCTTCGCCGTGCCGCCTGCCCAGGCAGCCGATCTGCATCGACCAAGGCCGGCTCGCGACGAACTGGATCGCATCCTGTGCATCAAGACGAAGCGAGTCCTGCGGCGCGATTGGACCGTCGCCCACAACGGGCACCTCTATCAGGTCCAGACCAACGTGCGGGCGACACAGGTGGTCATAGAAGAACGGGTCGATGGGACGCTGCGCATCACGCATCAGGGTCACGGGCTCGCCTATGCCCGCATCGCCGCACGTCCGGGACGTCCGGCAGTACCGCAGCCGGAGTCCCGCCGGCACCGGCCGGTCACACAGGGGCCGACTCATCCATGGCGCAAACGGGCGCTGCCTCCAC
>JBGSIO010000046.1:0-6699 GCA_041742455.1 Nitrospira sp.
AGAGTGGATAGATGCCTCCGAAAACACAACCATGCCCTGTTATGGCACAACAATCCGCGACCTCTCAAAAACATAATGCGTGGTTATCTCAAAACAACAGCAACGTTTGTCATAAAAGAGGGTTTTTCAGCAGACTGCTAGTCGGAGAGACGAGAGAGGAACCGTACCAACGCTGCTCCTCTCTCGCATGACCAGATCCAGAAGGCCTGAAGATCAGGCCTTCCAGCAGGCACGCTTCACTGAAAGACTTCCATGCCAGGGAAGAAATAGCCGAGCTCAAACTGCGCCGTTTCTGGCGAATCGGAGCCATGAACAGCATTGAACTCGATATTCGTGCCATGCGCTTTACGAATGGTCCCGGCATCGGCTTTCGCAGGGTCTGTCGCACCCATCAGTTCGCGATTTTTCTTAATGGCATTGTCGCCCTGTAGTACCAGGACCACAGCTGGGCCTGAAGACATGAAGTCACAGAGGCTCCCGAAGAACGGTCGTGCTTTATGTACGGCATAGAACCCTTCCGCAACCGACTTCGACATGTGGAGCATTTTGATCGCAACGGGCTTCAGCCCTGCCTGCTCATATCGATGGATGATATCGCCAATGACCTGTTTCTTCACGGCATCAGGCTTGATGATGGCTAACGTTCGTTCGCTCATAATGTCTACAATTCCTCCAGACAGTTAAGGTAGCAAATGATAAACGGCGCCCATTATAGAGATGGCCTCTCTCGCCTTGCAAGCATTCAACGGGACAACGAATGAACTCTCATCCATCTTCACTCAACTCACGCTCGACGCTCAATGACGACCATCATACGAAAAGCGAGAAACCGGCCCAACCGCTCCAGTTGATGTTCCAACCGGAGCATCGGCGTCAACAACCACTGCGGTAACAGGGAAGGATGGTCGAAGCCTCCACTCAGCGGGTACGCAACGCAGGCCAGTCGCCGCAGATGTTGGATAGAAAATCCTGGATAACGGCTATGGAAGCCAGCGTGATTACGTTCGAATAAGATCGTTGCGACGGCTTGATTCGCATCAAACGATCGGCGGTTGGCCTGAGGCGGCTTGAGAAGGAGCGGGTCCTCCGTATAATCCACCGGCTCCTGATGGAGCCACCGATAAATCGGCCATGAGAGCCACGAGAGGTAGGGATCCATGATAATAATCCGACCTCCCACCCGGAGAGTTCGCTGGGCTTCATCGAAAAAGAGTGCCACGTTTTCGATATGATGTAAGCAGTCAAAGAGCACCAAATTTGCCAGCGACTCAGACCGAAACGGGAGTCGTTGCCCATCTGCGACTAGATTCAACCACGGTAATACCACCACGTCCGTACAATAGGCTCTCGGTAGTTGTTCTTTTAGATTGCCGGTTCCACCGCCAAGCTCTATTGTCGGACCAGGTACCAACCACGCTCCTATCGCCCGATACCAATCTGCATACAACTGACGGAGCACAGGCTTTTGTTCCCAGACAGCGCAATGGCGATGCATGACCTCATGAGACATCACACGGCCTTCAGGCGAAAGAATCCGTATACCGTCATTTTCAGCAGCAGCCACCCATGGGCAAATCGCTGAATGTTCGTGCTGCCGTAGGATCGCGCGTGATATCGAATGGGGATCTCGATAATATGGAGGTTCAATTTCGATACCCCGAACAACAAGTCAAAATCGCCGAAGGGGTCGAATTCTCCAAAATACTGCCGACTGGCAGCCAGTCGTTGATAGTCGCGTCGAAACAAGACTTTCGTCCCGCACAGCGTATCTTTAATCCGCTGGTTCAACAGCCAGGAGAAAGCGAGGCCAAAGAACTTATTCCCCATCAGGTTGAGGAGGCGCATCGCCTGTGCTTCCATGGGATAGACGAGGCGGCAGCCATTGATGAACTCACCTTTTCCGCTCGCAATGGCCTCATAGAACTTCGGGAGGGATTCGGGCGGTACCGTCAGATCCGCATCGAGGATCATCAGCACATCGCCCGTCGCCTCATCAAAACCTTTGCGAACCGCATCACCCTTCCCTTTTCCGTCTTGCACCAGAAGTTTGATGTTCTTGCCCGGGTAGAACGTCATCACGCGCCGAATTTCCTCCGGCGTTCCGTCGCTCGAATGCCCGTCGACAAAAATGATCTCTTGCCGGCCACCGAACCGAGGGATACGCCTCAGAGCGGCATCGATGTTGCCTCGTTCGTTCCGACATGGGACGACGATCGTCGTCGAGTACGGACGCTCCGGTCGTCGCAACCGCGGTCGTGCCACCACATACTGAGAGAGACACAGGGCTCGAAAAACCGGGAGATGAGCCATAACATTGTTGAAGAACGCGGAGAGAACAGGAATTCGTTTCGGCAATAACAGCCGTCGTTCCACTTTCACCACATCGAAATCTGACAAATGTAGAAGATTGGCGATATCGGTCGGTGAAAGCCAGCTCTGCTCGGGTTGCGGCATCTTCAAACTCAACTTCTCAGAGAGCCGCAGGATCGGCTCCCACAGATAGTTGTAGTACGATACGATGATCCGCGTCTGCGACGTGCAGGCATGACGGAGCCGTTTCAGGGAAGCCTCTACATCGAGCAAGTGGCCGACCACATCGCTCAGAATAATGATGTCAAAATTCTCGTCGAGGTCCAGCGTTTCCGCATCTCCGACACGAAAGTCTAAGGTGGGATGTCGCCGAGTCGCTTCCTTCACCATTTCCGGACTCAGGTCGATACCGACTCCGCGAAAGGGCTTCACGGCGGCCAATAGGTTTCCCAACCCCGACCCAATCTCTAAGACACGCAACCCTTCGGGTATGAGAAACTTGTAGTAACGGGCCTGATCTTCGTAGTAGACACCGGCTTTCTGTTCCCAGTAGGCACGCCGAGCTGCACAGGCATCAAAGTGATCACGGATCGCCTGCTTCTTGGCATCGAGCTTAGGGCTTCGGGCTATATGAAAGGGGTCGCGGGACTTGGCAGAATCCAAGTCCTCCAAGTCAGAAGAAGAGAACAGCTTATACAGTCGTGCCGGTTCCATTCACAACTATCCCAGAGATACTGTGAGATCACAGTATCACCAGGATCGAGATTTGGCACGGCTTGCGTAGAAATCAGCTGGAGAGATCAGTTTAGAGACCTGGCAGCTGCATGAGGTGGTTGCAAGGACGCAAAGGGGTTGGACGTGTCCGTTATCGATCACAGTCCAGACCATATTGCTTCTGAATCTTCTGCGCCACGTCGGGTGGTTCTTTCGTGAGGATGGCACAGGTGGTGAAATTCCCGACCACCTTCTTCTGGCTCTTATCAATATACGTCCAATCCACGATTTCGCTCTTGGCGAAGGAGTAGGATTGTCCCTTTTTAACTGAACGGATCATCGGAACATTATCGATCCGACCGGACCACATCTCGCCCTGCGTTTTTAAGTTTGAAAGCCACAAATACTCCAGACTGTCTCCTTCCCGAACTCTCACCTTGACCGAATAGTATTCAGTCTCCGGCGGTGGAGACCCAGCCTTTCGAAGAAAATCGTCTAAACCCGTCCGCGCACGTTCCATTGCCTTCTGCATCGCCGGCTCCTCGTCGCTCATCTCCACTGCGCTGTCCTTTTTGGCTTTGTCTGTGAACGATTGGGACAGTGCGAGCGCGGGGGCAATCATGACAACCATCAGAACGGCAGCCGGCATACTATAACGTCGCATACAAATCTCCCACTGATGAAGAAACACCTTCGATGACGAGAGCGTGCATATGCTTCGCCATCTTGATCTTGTACTTATCACAATGCAAGATCATTCAAGCATCCGGTGCATCGCGTGAGAGCGCACTCACTGGTCTGACCATATGAAGCATTCGACTCCTTTCTGTTACTCTACAGAACATGTCGCCTCGTCGCCATACCCGCACTCCCCGTTCTCGCGCCTCACGCTCCCGCCCCCGCCATCCCTCCAGCCGGCTCATACGTTTCACACAGCGACGATGGGACGAGCTGAGGCTATTTATCCGCGTCGTCCGAAAGGCTCCGTCTACGGTACAGTTGGGAATCTGCCTCGCCATCCTTGTCATTGTGTCGCTCACCGTCAACTGGGTATACCATGCCTTTTACAAGCCCACAGAATTATTTTTCCCGGTGGAGAAGGCGCTTCACAAAAGTCCGCGCGAAACCTGGCGGGAATACGGTGTACTCTTCGACAAACATTCCACATCCACCATTACGTCTGAATTGCTGGCGGCGTTGGCTCAAGCCGAAGGATCCGGGAATCCAGTGGCGCGAACCTATTGGCGTTGGCAACTTGTCTCATGGAATCCTCTGGAGTGGTATCAACCTGCCTCAACGGCCGTCGGCATGTTTCAGATCACGAATGGCACCTTTCAAGAAGGCAAGCGCTACTGCGTCCACAATCACCAGGTCGTCGAAGATGGCCCATGGTATGACTTTGAATCCTGCTGGTTCAACAGCCTCTACACGCGAGTAGTCCCGAGCCATGCGATTGAATTGACCGCTGTGCACCTCGACCGATACGTGAACAGAGCCATCGGAAACCAGCCAGCCACTCCCAAACAGAAGCAGGATCTCGCCGCTGTGATCCACCTCTGTGGCGCCGGATTCGGCCGTGACTATGTACGGCGTAACTATCGTTTCGGTGTCCATCAGCGGTGCGGCGACCATGATGTACAGATGTACATTAGGAAGATTCAAACACTCACGCAGCAGTTCGCATTTCTCAAGACACAATGACCGGCTGAATTTCAGGCCAGGCCCCATTGACCGTAGCCACTTTCTCGTCTGTAGACTCGATGAACGACCTTAACCGCGCATGACCTTACGCCCAATGTCCCAGTCCAGATGATCGTGCACCGAATCGACGTCCTGGAACCGCGGCCCCATTGCCGGACGACTCTACACACCCATTCATTTCTCTGCTGGGCAACTCTAGCAGTCTGCTGAAAAACCCTCTTTTTTGACGGAAGTTTCTGTTTTTTGAGATAACCACGCGTTATGTTTTCGAGAGTTCGTGAATTCTTGTGCCGTAACAGGATGTGTTCGTGTTTTCGGACGCATCTATCCCCTCTGTGCCAACAGTTTCGGGATACGGATGAGGTTGTAGCCGATCAGATTGAGCAGGAAGTCGGCGGCGACTGCGGCCACCCCTCTGTGTTTCGTCTTGCGCATGGTGCCGTGCTGCTTGCCCCATCCGAACAGACACTCGATCATTTTGCGTTTGCCTTGCGATAGGGTGTAGCCCTTGTGACGGGTGGTTCGTCTGTCGATGGAGGTCTTGCGCACCGTTCCAGTCTTCGTGACATACGTGTTGACGGCAATGTGCGGGGTGATGTTCTTCGCCCGCAGGTGTGCAACGTGGGCTTCAACATCATAGGCCTTATCCGCGCCGACCGTGATGCGTGCATGTGGAGAGGCTTTCTTCTCCAGCATCTCCTCCGAGGCCGCACGTTCCGCCGTGCCGCTGGCCTGCGTGACCAGCCCCGCGACGGCCAGACCGTTCCTGTTTTCCATTGTGGCGTGGCCCATGTAGCAGAGTTTGCTTTCCTTGCCTTCGCTCTTGCGGTAGAGGCGGCTGTCGGGATCGGTCGTGCTGGCATGCGTGACGTTCTTGCGTGTCGTGCCGTGGAAGTGCTCCCCGTCGCCGTCTTTGTCGTCCTTCGGCTTGAAGCTTTTGTGACCGGCCCACGCTTCGATCAGCGTGCCGTCGACGGAGAAATGCTCGTCCGACAACAGGGGCGTGACCTCTTTGTGATGCAACAGCTTCTCCATGAAGCGATTAAAAATATCGCCGTGCTGCAATCGCTCGCGATTCTTCGTAAACGTTGTCGCATCCCACACCGCGTCGTCCGGCGAAAGCCCAACGAACCAACGGTACAGAAGATTGTAGTCCAGCTGCTCCATCAGTTGTCGCTCACTCCGTACGCCGTAAAACACGTGCAGGAGCAGTGCGCTCAGCAACTGTTCGGGCGGGATCGACGGACGCCCCGTCATTGAATACAGCGTGCGAAAGTCGGGGTCCAGCTCGCCAAGCACCTCACGCACCAGCTCGCGGATGGTACGGAGCGGGTGCCGTGCCGGGACCCGTTGTTCCGGCGAAATATACGAAAATAATCGTCCCTGATCGTCAAATGCTCCGCGCATGCTTGCCCCTCCGTGTTTCCTGAAAACAGAGAATCATATTCCGCACCGCTTGGCGAGGGGTTTTTCAGCAGACTGCTAGGGTGATATGGTACAACTCGCCTCCGATTATACTGAACGCTCGTATAGCAAACAGCCACGATGATGCACAAATTCTCCGCCTCGGCGCCCTTCGTTTTCTTCGCGCTCGTTTACGTGATGCCGCTATCTGGCTGCCTCTCACCGGTGACCTTGACCAGGGCCGTCATCGCCTATGACGACGCCATTACCGAGTCGCAATCGAAGCAGTTGCTCGTGAACATCGCGAGAGCGCAACACCATCAACCGATTCACTTTACCGGCGTGTCCAATATCGCTGCGACGTTCGATTTTCGTTTCACGGCCGGTGCGACGCCGGCCCTTACCGGCGACGCCAGTCGAACGATCCTGCCCGTCATCGGGGGAAGCGTAGCTGAGAACCCGACGATCAGTATCGCCCCGATCGAAGGGGAAGAATTTACGCAGCGCCTTCTCACGCCGTTTCACGAGTCGAAACTGACGCTGCTCTTACGCCAGGGAATCGATATCGAC
>JBGSIO010000047.1:0-2822 GCA_041742455.1 Nitrospira sp.
AGATTCATCCAAAATTCAGCCGTCGTATTGAAAAAGGTCGCCAACCGCACCGCCGTATCTCCCGTGATGCCACGCTGCCCTTTGATGATGGCCGTGATCCGATTCGCCGGCACTTCGAGGGCTTTGGCGAGAGTATTAGCATTAATCGGCGGGGCTGACGGCCTCAGGAACTCTTCCAGCAAAATCTCACCGGGGTGAATGGGGCGCATGCCGTTTTTAGTCATGATCTGCTCTCCATCAGTGATAATCGGTGATCTCGACGTCGTGAGGACCATCACCCATCCAGACAAAACAAATCCGCCACTGCTCATTAATTCGGATACTGTGTTGTCCGAGCCGGTCTCCCCTTAATTTTTCAAGTCGATTCCCCGCCGGTGAGAGGAGATCTTTTAGATCGGCCGCGTTGTCGAGAATCGTAAGTTTCCGCTCAGCCACGTTTCTAAAACTAGAAAACTCCTTCACGCTCTTGCCAGCGAAGAACTGTTCCGTCGCCTTGTCACAAAACCCACGAATCACGAGATCCAACCTATCATACTTTTACGCTTTACGTACAGCGTATGTGCTAAAATTGTGCTAAAAGTCGTCAAAAACATTGAAACTGATGGAAGCCATCACAATAGATAGAATGCTATAAGTCATTGATTCATTTATAAAAGCGAGAAACCAGACGAAAAATCAGGGTATTACGAAATTCGTCTTTACGGCCTCATAACCCAAAGGTTAGAGGTTCAAATCCTCTCCCCCGCAACCAATCTTCCTTGTTTGTTCCCTCCCAACTATCTCAACTCTGTCCCAATTGATCGGAAGTCCAAACTGATCCATGATTCGTGTGTAGTATGGCGACGCGGTCTAGGCAACACTCGCCAGAACTTCAAGATTTCGCCCCTAAAACGACGGCCCTCTAAGACTGAAGTAAGATGATGGCTGAGGGGGTCCTTGACGATAGGAGTGGATCGAGGAAGTGGTCAACATTCCCACAAGAGCCGATCGTCTCGGCCCTCCGGCAAGCCGAGTTGTGCACTCCGATCAACGATCTGGGTCAATAATAGAGCATCACTGAGCCACCCATCGCGAAGAGTTCCGGAGCTACTTCTCGTACATCTATTCGGGCTGAAAGGTCTTCATGATGGATGGGAAGGAGCGATCTGTCTTGTAGAGAGCGACAAGCGAGTTGAACTCCTTGATCGCACTGTTTTTCGTTCTCAAGGCCTTGAGCCGTTGAACAAATGCATTGGCCTCTTTCATGGGGTCAGCGTGGTTGTCCTTCAGCAGACCAGGCGCAAAGTCTTTAATGATAAGAATGGTTGGCCCAATATGGTTCCCTCGGAATGCCTCTTTGACAAAGTGGCTCACCAACGCACAGAACATGTCCCGCGAGGTCAGGCCAGCCTCTGGTCGCCTTGAGCCCGGTTTAGGGGTGCCGGAATAGACTTGCGCCCTGTCTTTAGTTTCTTCGGTAAAAACATCCACGAAACCGTCGATAATTTCAGCGAGTGTCTTCCGATGATGCCGCTTATGTTCGAAGGCGGGTGTGCAGGCTTCGTTCACCTCCAAGGTGTAATCGAACGTTAAACCCTTCACTAACTCTTGGATCGTGAGCAATTGCTTTGCATCGGGCTCTGACGTTCGCCATAGGGCTTCCCGCGCTTGTTCCTGGCGAATAATACGCTCTCCTCGTTCATCGACGTGTTCTCCCGCCACTTTTTCAAGCTCGGAACGGTCGGCATCCCACAGCAATAGTCCGAGCAGTGCATACGCGGCATCGGTGGATTGGCATTGATCCTGGCACACCTCCTTGAGCGACTCGGATTTGACCAGATTTTCATAGAAGCCTAAGAACCAGTTATCCCATATTGCGTCACTCCATCGCTCTCTCGCCTTCCAGATGGCCCATTCGACATACTCAAGAGGAGAGCAGTCCTCCGGAGGGATTTGCCGTCCGGTTATAGGAACACTGTTGGGATGTCTCTGCCTGAAGAGTGTATATGCTGCTTCAAATCGCGAAGAGGTTTTATTCGAAGCGCCCTGACCATTCTTCGAAGGCGGTCGCCTGACTTCGAACCGCAAGGAGATCGACGGATGACCTGAATGGCTGTAAACGGACCTCAGTGGAGAATTCTTCGGCCTTTCAAGCCGAGCCGCGTCGGCAGCGTGGCTGGTATGGCTCGTTCTTGGCTTGGCGCGATCTCTTTTTTTGGTTATTCGACGTGTCTTCATGCCTCCACCGCAACCCCTCTAATATCAAATGAGACTCACAGGAGCAAGGACCGTAGGCGGCTTTCCCCGCAATCAAGCCCATTCCTTCGTATCCCAATAGCTGGCAAGAATCTCTCTCGATGACGTTCCCATTCCTCCTACGAGAAAAGCGATCACTTCGTCAGATTGAACTCCCAGCTGGTTGTCTGAGGCTCATCTAAAACAATGGTGACAGAATGAATTAGCTGAGACAGACACGACATGGCCCGGGACCACTTGTCGTAGTTCCGGGCCAAATCCTCACACGACTACCAACTCCAGCTTAGTACCCCGCCTTGGCGTTGGGGTTCACCTGGCTGGGGAACGGATCCAGGATGCTCTTGGGCGCATTGTTCCAGATCACGTCCGCGAGGTTCGACATGCGGCTTACGATCTGCGCCGCCACGCCGCCGGCCGCCCCGAACAACCCGCACCAGCCCAACGTCACAAAGCCCCAGTGCAACGGCGCCGAGAACAGCTCATCGACAAACCAGAACGCATGGCCCCACTCATTCAACCCCACGTTCGGCAGAATGAACATCGGCCCCACCACCGCCGCCACCAACGCAAACGACGTCGCTTGGCTA